>NZ_LMAK01000007.1 GCF_001439665.1 Formosa algae | reverse complement strand
TTAACGGTGCAGTGGCGGTTAAACGAAAAGGGAAGTTAATCTTTAAAAAAGCATATGGTATTGCGAACTTAAAAGCGCAAACGCCTTTTTTACCGAATACATCTATGGAAATAGCTTCGGTTTCTAAGCAATTTACGGCTACAGCAATCCTGTTATTACAACAAGATGATAAATTAAAGGTTACGGATTTTGCTTATACCTATTTAGGTCAAGAGTTTCCTTATAAAGAGATTACAATTTCGCAATTGTTATCTCACACTTCAGGATTAGCAGACTATTCGGCTTATTTTAAAACACATTGGGACTCATCAAAAATTGCATATAATAAAGATATTCTTCAGTATTATAAAATAAATAAACCAGCGCTTTTAAGTATTCCAGGTGAAAAATATAAATATTCAAATACGGGTTATATTTTTTTAGCTGAAATAGTGAATGCAGCAAGTGGAAAAACTTTAGCAGACTATTTATCTGAGAAAATATTTACTCCAATGCACATGGATGATACTTTTTTTATTGAAAGAGATAGCATTTGGGATAAAGACAATTATGCGCCAGGTTATATGTTTAATATAGAGACTTGTGAGCATGTCATTCCAGAAACACTACCAAATAAAGGCTATTATCGTTTTTTAAGCGGACGCTTGGGGTCTGGAAGATTATCGTCTAGTGTAAATGATTTAATAAAATGGGATCAGTTTTTACATAGCGATTCTATATTTAATTCAGCTTCCAAAGCCTTGGCTTTTACACCACATCCACCGTCTAAAGAGGCTTCAGATTATGGGTACGGATGGCATATTAAAGACGATAGTATACACGGTAAAACTGTATTTCATACAGGAAGCTGGGCAGGAAATCTAGCGTACATAAGTAGGAGCATAGAGACCCGAGATTTGGTGATAATTTTAAACAACACGTATAGTAAAGCTTATTTAAAAGAAATAAGAGCTAGTGTTGATGGATTTTTGAATAATAAACCATTGCAATTTCCGAAAGTGAAAGCAAGTGAGTTGTTTACATTGAAGTCTTGTGAACTAGATATTGAAGATATAAGCCAATGGTATAAAGACCATAAAGATATAGATTGGGATTTGGAAAACTTAATTAAACTTCAAAAGGATTATTTAGACATTGGAGTTACAAATAACAGCGACATGTTAGGCGAGCTTATTAGAATTATTCAGGAAGATAGAATATAAAATATGCGTACTAATTTTTTAATTAAATTTTCAAAATAATCAAGACCATAAACGCTGTTACTTTTTAGAAATGTTTATTTGGTTTAGGTGTATCAATGATTGAAAATCTGTAATATAATAAAAGCCCCTTACTTCTTGGTCTTTAAGAAGAAAAGGGCTTTTATATGTAAACTATCTGCTAAAAGTTAAAATAAATTAACGGCTAATTGTACTCTAGCAATTTTTAAAGAGGGATTCCACATTGTGGTTGCGGAAACAGGGAAACTCAAATCTGTAAATCGAAGCGTTTTTGAAGCTGTGAGTCCAACGTTCACTAAATCGAAATTTTGTTCGCCATCACCATACAAGTGTGTGTCTCCATTTAATGAAAAACCTGCACCAACAAAACCGTTCAAATTCACTTTAGAATCTCTAATTATAGGGTATGATACTTCTATATAAGTCGAGTAGCGTTGTTCGAAATCGCCATCATCATCTAATTGAGAATCTCCACTACCATATAACAATATATCTGCTTCTAACCGTAAAGGAAAACTTTCATTAAAAGTATAAGAGGTTCTTAAATCTAATAGGTGAGTAGTGGTTTCTTTATCATAGTTCCAAATGTCTGGATTCTCTACACTTCGGGTATTGAATAAGTCCCAAATTCCTATAGAAAAACCGTTATTGGCGTATTGAGCATAGTAATTTATTTCTTTATAAGACGTGCCGTCACTTTCATTAGAGACTGCCATACCGCCCCAAAATCCAGCTGTAAAGCTTCCTGTATTTTCTAAATTTACTTTAGAAAATACAGCAACCATAGGTTTATCTGTAATGACTAAACCTCTCCACAAATGGTTTGTTTTTACATCTACATTAAAATCTATCGGACTGTCTTTAAGTTCTGAGTCTTGCGCACTACTGATTTGCACTGCTAAGAGTGCTATGAATATTATGAGTATTTTTTTCATGATGTTTAGCTTAAGAAAATAATTACATTATAGCCATATATAAGTAGGCTGCTATAACGCATCCTATTACTGGGCCAACAATAGGAATCCAGGCGTATCCCCAATCACTTTTACCTTTTATAGGCAAAATAGAGTGCATAATTCTAGGCCCTAAATCCCTTGCAGGATTAATAGCATACCCTGTTGTACCTCCTAGAGCCAAACCAATAACCCACACAAGAAATGCGACAGGCAATGCACCTATAGAACCCAATCCAATCACTGCTTGAGGCGCTCCTTCTACACCCATATCAAGACTTGGACCAGCGATATAAAATATCACGAATATGAGAACAAAAGTTCCTATGATTTCACTCATTAAATTGCTAAGTGGATTTCTAATGGCAGGACCGGTACAGAAAGAAGCTAACATGCCTTCTTCATCATCGGTTATTTTGTAATGGTCTTTATAGAAAACCCATACAAGAAGTGCTCCTAACATGGCTCCGATTAACTCTCCAGCAACATATTCAGGGACAACAGCCCAAGAAATTTTACCAGCAACTGCTAGGCCTAGCGTTACGGCGGGATTTAAATGGGCACCACTATACGGGCCTGCAACAATTACACCTACAAATACGGCTAAGGCCCATGCGGTAGTGATTTCAATCCATCCTGCTCCAGCTGCTTTTGTGTTTTTTAAAACAACATTAGCAACAACACCGTTACCCAGCAGAATCATTAACATGGTGCCTAATATTTCAGCTATTAAAATTGACATAGTTTCAAAATTTTTGGTTATTGATTAGCATTTATTCTTCGATCCAATTTTGTGTACATTTAACGGCTTTATGCCAGTAGTGTAACATATTGTCAACTTTCTCTTTAGAAGCTTCTGGAAAGAATTCCTTATCAACAATCCACTGTGATTGTATGTCGTCTATACTGTCCCAATAACCAACGGCAAGTCCTGCTAAATACGCAGCACCCATTGCAGTAGTTTCGAGTGTTTTAGGTCTTATAATTTTAAATCCGAATAAATCCGATTGTATTTGCATTAATAAGTTGCTAGCAGTTGCACCACCATCAACGCGAAGTTCAATACTTTTTTCTCCAGCATCGGCTTCCATCGCTTTTACAATGTCGTATACTTGGAAAGCAATACCTTCTAATGTTGCTCGTGCAATATGTGCATCTGTAGTTCCTCTAGTAATTCCAAGAATAGCACCTCTTGCATATTGGTCCCAATATGGAGCACCTAAACCTGTTAATGCTGGAACAAAATACACCCCACCATTATCTTCAGCAATTTCTGCTAAATAATTTATTCCTGGCGCAGTTCTTATTGTTCTAAGTCCGTCACGTAACCATTGAATTGCAGCTCCTCCAACAAAAACACTTCCTTCTAAAGCGTATGTTGTTTCTCCATTTATTTTCCAAGCTACAGTAGTTAGTAGATTGTTTTCAGAATATACCGCTTTGTTTCCGGTGTTCATTAATAAGAAACAGCCTGTACCATAAGTGTTTTTAACCATTCCTGGTTTTGTACACATTTGCCCAAATAATGCTGCTTGTTGATCACCTGCAATACCTGCTATCGGAATTTTTGTTGAAAATAATGTAGTCGCGGTTGTGCCGTAAACTTCACTACTTTGTTTAACTTCCGGGAGCATAGATTCTGGAATGTTAAATAAATCCATTAATTCCTTGTCCCAAGACATAGTATGGATGTTAAACAACATGGTTCTACTTGCGTTAGAAACATCTGTTAAAAACATTTTTCCTCTGGTTAGTTTCCATATTAACCAGCAGTCTACAGTTCCAAAGCAAAGTTTTCCGGCTTCTGCTTTTTCTCTAGCACCTTCAACGTTGTCTAGGATCCATTTTAATTTAGTTGCAGAAAAATAGGCATCGATAACTAAACCTGTTTTCTTTTTAATAAGATCTTCGTGACCGGCATCTTTTAGTTCGTCACAATATCTTGACGTTCTTCTATCTTGCCAAACGATGGCATTGTAAATAGGTTCGCTAGTTTCACGATCCCATACCACAACAGTTTCTCTTTGATTGGTAATTCCAATCGCAGCAATGTCTGTTCCGTCTATACCGTGTTGTGCAACAACTTCTGCAGCAACCGATATTTGTGAAGACCAGATATCGTTAGGGTTATGTTCTACCCAACCTGGTTTTGGAAAAATTTGTTCGAATGGTTTTTGAGACACTCTTACAATTTCTCCATCATGGTTAAACAATATAGCTCGAGACGATGTTGTCCCCTGGTCAAATGCTAAAATTAATTTACTTTTCATGTCAATTTAGTTGTTTGATTTATTTAACTTATAAAATGTAATTAGAGGTAACCTCTATGTAGTCTGCTACTTGTTTGGTTTGCCAAGCATCATCTTTATCTAATTCGTTTGCCATTATTTTAGCAACTTTAGGAGCCATTTTAATACTCTCTTTTGCATTCAATAATTGACAACGTACTCTTCTGGCTAGAAAATCTTCTATACTTAAAGCCATTTCGTGTCTTACAGCCCAAATAACCTGAGCTTCTATCACGCCCATAGATTCACTAAGCGATGTATTCCATCCATTCTGTTGAGATAGTTCTAAGAGTGGTGCTTTATCGCTACCGTAGAAATATAAGGGGTCGTTATAATCTGGATTTATTTTATAACCGTGTATTTTTAAATGTTTCGTTTTTGAAGGGATATGTTTCCATCCGTGATTTTGCTCTGCTTCGTCTACAAGATCTTGCCCCATTCTTCTGAATGTGGTCCATTTTCCTCCAACTATGGTTAATAATCCAGAATCTGATGTGTAGATTTTATGGCTACGCGAAATTTCTTTTGTTTTGCTGCCTTCACTTTTAGGAGCTGCCAAAGGACGTAAGCCTGCAAATACACTTAAAACATCGCTTCTTTGTGGAGCTTTTGTTAAATATCTGCCAGCTGTGCTCAAAATAAAACCTATTTCTTCTTCAAGAGCTACAGGTTCCAAGGACTCTTTTTTTAATGGAGTATCTGTGGTTCCTACAATAACTCGGTTGTGCCATGGTACTAAAAACAACACGCGTCCATCATCTGTTTTTGGAATAGTAATAGCATCGTCTCCTGGTAAGAACGACTTGTCTAACATTAAGTGTACACCTTGGCTAGGTGCTATTGTTTTTTCTGTTCCAGGCTTATCCATTTGTAAAATATCGTCGGCAAAAACTCCAGTTGCATTTACAATTTGCTTTCCTTTTATTTCGAATTGAGTACCGTCTGTTTCATCATGAGCTTTAACACCTGTAATCTTTCCATTGGCATCTTTTGTTAAATTATCTACAGCACAATAATTGACAACCTGTGCGCCCATTTCTACAGCAGATTGCAATACGTTAATGGCCATACGCGAGTCATCAAACTGACCATCGTAATACACGACACCAGCAGAGATTTTATCAGGATTAATTAGTGAAATACGTTTTAAGGTTTTGGCTTTCGAAATACGTTTCGATCTTCCAAGACTTAATTTACCAGCTAGTAAATCGTAAAAGGTTAATCCAACGGTATAAAGTATTTCATCAAACAATCCATGGGTTGGTATGATAAATGATTGACTTTTAGTGATGTGTGGTGCGTTTTTCAACATCAATCCACGCTCTACAACAGCTTCGCGAACTAATCCAATATCTCCTTGAGCTAAATATCTAACACCACCATGCATTAGTTTTGTTGATTTACTTGAGGTCGATTTTGTGAAATCTGATTTTTCAAGTAAAGCAACACTATAACCTCTTGCTGAAGCTTCAAGAGCAATACCAATACCTGTTGCTCCACCTCCTATTATGACGAAATCGTAAGTTTTAGAATCTTCTTTTAACTTATCTATCATTAATTTTCTATCCATGATTTCTTGGTTTAATTGCTTAGTGTCTTTTTAATTTTGAATAAATTTACAACAAAACGAAACAAAACAAAACTTTTTAATTGTTATTTTTTGAATCAAAGTGTTTTTTATGATTATTTTAATAATAATTGCTCTGTTTTTGTGAGGTATTTATGATTTTGCGCTTCTATTTTGAGAAATATTTAATAATAGTTTCGTTTCGGTTTTTGATAATTATCAAAAAATGTGATTTTAGTAGGTATTATAATAGTAGTAATCTTTATTTTTGTATAAAACGAAACCAAATGTCACTAAATATTATAGATCGCCATAAACTGATATTAGAAAAACTTGAAGCAGACGGATTTGTAAGTGTAAATGCACTTAGTGAAGAGTTTAAAGTGTCATTAGTAACAATTAGGAAGGATTTAAAACTTCTTGAAGAAAAGAAATTGCTATTTAGATCGCACGGGAAAGCCATTCTGGTTAATCCATATATTACAGAGCACTCTGTAAATATTAAGGAGAAGATTCATGCGAAAGAAAAAAGGAAAATAGGCATGGCTGCAGCAGAGTTGTTAGAAGCAAACGATAGTGTCATCATTGCTTCGGGGACTACTGTTACTGAATTTGCTAGACATATTAAACCTCTAGAAGGATTAACCGTATTAACAGCCTCACTAAATACCGCTGTGATATTAGTAAATTATAAAGAGATTAATGTAATGCAATTAGGAGGTATGGTAAGATCGAGTTCAGCCTCTGTAATTGGACCAATTGGGGAGCGCATGTTGGCGGAATTTACATTTACCAAATTATTTTTAGGCGTAGATGGTATTGATCTTGATTACGGACTTACTACTACCAATTTAATGGAAGCATCTTTAAATAAAGAAATGATAAAAGCTTCTCAAAAAATTATAGTATTGGCAGATTCATCAAAATTCAATAAAAAAGGATTTGGCAGAATTTGTGGTCTTGAAGATGTCGATCAAATTATTACAGATTCTGGGATCGATGAACGCACTAAAAATAAATTAATAGATATGGGTATGGAATTAATTATTATTTAATTTTTTACCATATATACATGTCTTAAGAACGGGTGTACCTCTTTTTTTATAATAGCATAGGTTTTATAGTGTATACAGAAGTCTCTGTGAGCGATACAATTTAGATGCTTCTTATAATTATCCCTAAACAAATACTTTACATAAGCTTAATCTTATAGGTTCTTGAAGTTGTTAACTTTGAAAAAAGTTAACCCAACCACTTACATGAGTCAGCAAACAGAGCTTGATTTCGATAATCTCTTCAACACGCATTGGAGCGGGCTGTATGTTTATGCTTTCAACATTACAAAAAATCAAACGGTTTCTGAAGATATTGTACAGGAGGTTTTTCTGGATTATTGGCGCAGATCGTGTACTACTAATATTACTCATGTAAAAGCTTATTTATATCAGGCGGTAAAATACCAATGTATAAGTGAATTAAAAAAATCAAAGTTTACTTCAGTAGATTTACAGTATATTGAAGCGTTATTTTTACAAGAGGAGCTCCCGACTGAATTGACTTACGATACTAAAATTTTAAGTGCACTAGAACGTATTATAGAGGAGGCTTTACCTTCAAAATGTAAGGAAATTTTTAAACTTAGGTATTATGATGATGTTAGTCCTAGAGATATTGCAAGTCGTTTAAATTTGTCTATAAGTACAGTAGAAAATCAATTGTACAAAGCGCTTCGTATTTTAAGATCACACTCCGATCTTAATCTTAAAATAAGTATGCTTATTTTAATTCATCATTACTCAGCCATGTGTTAACGTTAATTCAGCGTTAAAAACTTTAAGCAATCGTTAAGCCTTAAAAAATACGTAGGTGTATTTTTAAATATAGATACTTAGTAGAAAACAGAGTATTTATGACTGATAACGAATTTAAAGCTTTACTTAACAAATATCAAAAAGGGACGACTTCAGAAAAAGAGTCTTTGGTGATAGAACGTTATTTAGAAAAGTTTCAAAATGAAGGCCTACAAGAAGCAGATGTTACGTATAATCTTGCCATAAAGAATAATATCTATTCTAAAATTTCTAAAAAGAAAGAAAAAGTTCGTGTATTCAATTTTAGAACGGTAGCCGCAGCTATGGTTTTATTATTGGTGTCTTCATCTATTATATATTATTTCAATAAGAATTCAGATTACATAGAAGTTATTGCACATAAAGGAGAACAGTCTAAAGTTCTTTTAAGTGATTCTTCTGTAGTGTATTTAAATTCAGGAAGCTCATTAAAATATCCTAAAACATTCAAGTCAGATTCACGAGAAGTGATGTTAGAAGGGGAAGGTTTTTTTATAGTTAAATCTAATCCAAAGAAACCTTTCATTGTAACATCGGCTGCGTTTAAAACTCAAGTGTTAGGAACTCAGTTTGTCGTCTCAAATTATAATAGTATTACGCCTTCTGTTACGGTTAGCTCTGGTAAAGTACAAGTAACTAATATAAAAGATCCTGAACAATCGGTTCTGTTAGTTAAAAATGAACGCGTACAGTGGTCTGAAGAGACAAATAAGTTTCTTAAAACTCATGTGCAAGCCACAAGATATACTGCTTGGGTAGATGGGTCTATTGTATTTAATACATCAAATTTAATCGAGGTTGTAAATATTTTAAATCAGAGATTCGATAAGGATATTATAATTACATCAGACGTCTATTTAGATTGTACAATTAGTGGTACATATAAGAATAAATCATTAGCAGATATTTTAGAGAGTCTACATTTTATCTACGATATCAAGTATAAACATATTAATAATAAAACTATAGAAATTACCGCAAAACCTAGTAAAAACTAAAGCCTATGTGAAAATTAGACCAAAAAAAGCTCGATAAAGGGTGCAACCAATATCGAGCGGAGTTAAACTAATCCGTAAAAATTAATTTAAATATCAAATATATTCAAAATATGTATTTTGTTTCAAAAAAAAGTATAAAACCATTACAATTGGCAATTGTATACTTCTGTATTTGTTGTGTTCAGGTTATTCATGCAACAACTTTAATGCCAAATATTAAAGACGACACCGTAGTGGTGTTAAATCTTAAAAATGCAACTATAATTCAGGTTTTCGAATCTATAGAAAACCAAACTTCTTTAGATTTTATCTTTTCCGATGAGGTTAGAAAAATTAAAAAAACCATTTCATTTTCTAATACTACAGAGCGTGTCTCTACAGTGTTAAACCAATTGGCAGACCAAATGCAAATTGGATATAGTATTTCTAATAATATAGTCTCTGTAAAAATTGAAAATAAGCTAGAGGTACAACAGCAAATCTTATGTAAAGGTATGGTGGTTGATGTTAATAATTTTCCGCTCCCAGGTGTAGATGTTTTAGTTAAAGGCACTAATGTAGGCACAATCACCGATTTTGATGGAAATTTTGAAATTTTAGCTACACCTAATACAGATGTGTTACTTTTTAATCATATCGGGTACGATCAACAAGAGATTAAAGCGACGTCGTATAACAAAGTTATATTGGTAGAGAATATTACTGGGCTAGATGAGGTTCTGGTTATTGGATACGGTCAGCAAAAGAAAAGGGATGTTACAGGAGCAGTATCTTCAATAAATCAGAAAGATTTTGAGGAGATTCCAGTGTCAAATCCATTAAGTGCAATGAAAGGAAAAGTCGCTGGTGTAGATGTATTCAATTCAAGTAATGAGCCAGGTAGTTCTGTTAATATTAGTATTCGTGGAAATAACTCTATAGGAGCAGATAATAGTCCGTTAATTGTTTTAGATGGTATTCCTATAAATACAGGTTTTGATGAGATTAATCCAAATGATATAGCATCTATGGAAATTCTTAAAGATGCTTCTGCAACAGCAATTTATGGGTCTCGAGCATCAAACGGCGTTATTCTTATCACGACTAAACGTGGTAAATCTGGAAAAACTCGTATTGCTTTTACTTCATTTTACGGGTTAACAACACCAATTAATAAATTAGATTTAATGAATGGAGAAGAGTTTGCTCAATTAAGACGTGAAGCAAACCGAACGGTATCAGACAACGAGATTTACCCAGACGATGAAGATATTTTTGATAATATTGCTTTAGCATCTCTTGCAAATGGTACAGATACAGATTGGCAAGATTTTACTTATCATCCTGGAAGTAAAGAAAATTATCAGTTGTCCATTAACGGAGGAAAAGAGCAGACACAATTTGCGACGTCTTTAAATTTTTATCAAGAAAAAGGAATTGTAGATCATGCAAATTACCAACGGGGATCTATAAGAATCAACTTAGATCATAAAGTCAATCAATTTAAAATAGGAGTGTCTTCTTTTTTAAGCCGATCTAAACAAAATGTTGTTCAGAACGATTTGTAAGATAATGTGTTAAGATTAAATCCGCTAGGTATTCCTTATAATGATGATGGTACTGCAAGATTTAGACCGACTAACGATGAAAGTCAGCGAGTAAACCCGTTGTCAGATTTACAAAATTCTGTAGACGAGCGTTATGTAACTCATGTGTTTGCAAGTATCTATGGAACATATAATTTTAACGATCATTTAAGTTACAGATTAAATATTGGACCAGATTTAGAAATAGGAAATCGCGGGTATTTTTATGGTAGTGAGACAACAAACAATCAGGGTGGTTTATCTACTGCAGGTGTAAGTGATTCTGATGTGTTTTCATTTACTATCGAAAACATATTAAATTATGCTAATACATTTAACGATAAGCATGAGTTTTCAGCAACGGCTGTACACAGTTTTCAAACTCAAACAACTAAAAGTAGTTATACCAATGTTTCAAACTTGCCATACGACTCTCAGTCTTATAACAATCTATCAACAGCGGGAGAAGTATCTGGAGTAGGAAGTAATTATAAACATTGGGATTTATTGTCTTTTACTGGCCGATTAAATTATCAGTTCGACGATAGATATTTGTTAACTTTTACAGCAAGAGCAGATGGATCTTCTAGATTTTCGGAAGGTAATAAATGGGGATTCTTTCCTTCTGCTGCATTAGCTTGGAGACTGTCTGAAGAGTCTTTTTTTAATGTATCTCAAGAAGCTGTTTCAGACTTAAAATTAAGAGTGAGTTATGGGGAAACAGGGAATACGGGAATAGAACCTTACCAAACCTTTAGTGTTTTAGAAAAAGTAGAATATATGTTTGGAGATAGTGGTGTTATTGGGTTTATACCTAACACGGTCTCTAATCCAAATTTAACTTGGGAAACTACTAAACAATTTAATGTGGGGTTAGACTTCGAGATTTGGAAACAAAAGTTAAGTGGTTCTATAAACTATTATGTCGCTCAAACAGAAGACCTGTTGTTACCACGTAGTTTACCTTCTAGTTCAGGGTTTTCTACCGTGTTTGAAAACATTGGATCTACAGAAAATAAAGGAATTGAAGTTAACTTGTCTATAAAAAATATTATAAATACAGATAACTTTAATTGGAATGTAGATTTAAACTTCTCTAAAAACACCAATAAAATTACAGAATTATATGGAGATGGTTTAGATGATATTGGTAATGAATGGTTTTTAGGAAATCCTATAAATGTATTTTATGACTATAAAAAAACAGGGATATGGCAGTTAGATGAAGCCGAACTTGCAGAAAGTTATGGTTTTGAGCCTGGCCAAATTAAAGTAGAAGATATAGATAATAACGGAATAATTAATGCAGACGATCGTACCATTTTAGGATCCGAAACACCAGATTGGATTGGTGGTTTAACCAATAGAATTAATTATAAAGGTTTTGGTTTCTCTTTTGTAATATACACCAGACAAAATGCTAAAACTTATTCTAGATGGTATGAAAACAATAACAGATTGGCAGGTAGATATAATAATATAGATGTAGATTATTGGACACCAGAAAATCCAACAAACGCAAATCCAAGACCAAACGTTAGCCAAGAAAGTGTATACTTAGGTTCTACCTTAACATATAAAGATGTCAGTTTTGTTCGTGTGCGTAACATAGTGTTTAGTTATTCTATACCTAATCCTGTATTAGATAGATTGAAAATAAAAGATCTGTCTTTTAATATTACAGCAGATAATCCGTTCACATTTACGTCTTACGAGGGACTAGATCCAGAATTTGAATCTGATGGAGATAGAGCCTTATATCCTTCTGTTCAAACCCTTTCAATGGGATTAAATTTAACCTTTTAACTTGCTTAAAAATGAAAAAAGAATATAAAATTTTAGCATTCCTAACCTTAAGTTTTTGTCTGTTTATAACGTCATGTAGTCTCGAAGAAGAACCTGTTTCTGAAGCGACACCAGATGTTATTTATAAAACAGCTAGTGGAATAGAAAGTGGAGTAGATGGTACATATTCTCTATTAAGAGATTTATACGGAATTCAATCCGGGTTTACACTTACAACCTTTGGAACAGATTTATTTAGGCATGGAAAAGATGGAAGCTATAAAGCGATGGATCTGTATACTTCAGAATTAAATTCATCCATGACCTATATTAATAATATATGGACCAATTGTTATTTAGGTATAAACGCTGCAAATACGGTTTTAGATAGGATAGATCTTGTTGAAGAGATTTCTGAGGCACAAAAAACAACGTTTAAAGCTGAGGTCAGATTTTTAAGAGCGCATTATTACTATTGGTTAACCTTACAATTTGGGGATGTGGTTTTAAAAGAAAATGAAACTACAGGAGTAGAAACCGATGGCGTAAGAACATCTAAAGAGACTATTTGGGAATTTATGAAAACTGATACCGAATTTGCTGTTGAAAATTTGGAATGGACAGCATCAGAAACTGGCCGTATAACTAAAGGAGCGGCATTACATCAATTAATAAAAATAAACTTATTAATGAATGATTATGCATCTGCGGAAAGTCATGGCATTGAACTTATAGAAAATGGCCCTTACCAATTGCAAAATACATATGCAGATGTTTTTGAATATGATAATCAGGTAAACAGTGAAATCATTTTTGCTGTTCAATATGGTACAGATGTGTTAAGTAATGGAAGTGGTAATCAAGGTCACTTATATTTTACACCGGCTTACGATTTGTATGCAGGATTAACAAGAGATGTAACCCAAGGCGGACGACCATTTACACGATTTAGACCAACCGAATTTTATAGAAATCTTTTCGAAGAAAACGATTCCCGATTCGATGAAACGTTTAGATATACTTGGACTTACAATAACGAAGAGTCTTTACCTGAAGGAGCGGCCATAGGCGATACTGTTATTTGGGAAGCCGAAGATGGCACATATTCTAAAATAGCTCCAAATACAGATTTGATGCATTGGGGGATGAAAAAACATGACGACCCAACACGAGCAAGTTTTCAAGATCAAGCCGGGTTTAGAGACTTTTTTGTAAGTCGTTTGTCAGAAACGTATTTACTGCTGTCAGAAGCATTACTGTATCAAGGCAAACAAGAAGAGGCAGCAAACTACATTAATATTGTAAGAGCAAGAGCGGCTAAATCTAATACAGAGTTAGAAACTATTTCTGCTAGCGATGTCACTCTAGATTTTATTCTAGACGAACGTGCAAGAGAGTTAGGAGGAGAAGAAATGCGTTGGATGGATTTAGTAAGAACCGGTAAATTAGAAGAGCGTGTAAAAGCATATAATCCTAATGGAGCCAATAACATTCAAAGCTATCATACACTGAGACCCATTCCGCAGTCTCAAATAGATTTAAGTGATGTAGAATTTCCACAAAACCCAGGATACTAAAATGAAAAAAAATATACTTTTTTTGTTAGCTGTAACAGTTATAAGCTTAACAAGTTTTGCTCAAAATACAAAGTTAGATAGTTTAATTGCTAATTACCATAATCAACATTATGTGTTGTCTGTAGCGCATAGAGCTGTGCATGATACATATCCTGAAAATTCATTAGAGGCTATTAGAGAAGCTATAAGAATAGGAGTTGATATTGCTGAATTAGATTTAAGAGAAACTAAAGATGGTAAACTTATTATAATGCACGATGGTACTTTAGATCGAACCACTAATGGGACCGGAATTGTTAAAGATCTAAAGTGGAAAGATTTAAAAGACTTAAAGCTTAAAATAGGAGATAGTATAACTAATGAAAACATACCAACCTTAGAAGATGTTTTTAAGCTAGCTAAAGGTAATATTTTGTTAGACCTAGATTTTAAAGCAAAGAGCGAGCGTGCTATTAAAAACACTTATAAGCTGATCAAGAAAAAAGGAATGCAAAAGGAAGTGATTTTCTATTTGTACGATTATAAAAAAGTTCCGATGGTTTATGCATTGAATCCAGATGTGAAAATTATGCCAAGAGCATATTCTGCAGCAGATGTAGAAAACATTTTAAAATTTGATTATGTCACGGTTATTCAAGTTGATGATCGGTTTTATACAGATGAGTTGTTGAAAAAAGCATTCGATAAAGGGATGCGTGTATGGGTAAACGCATTAGGAGATTATGACGATCTAGAACGTTTAGAAAAATATACAGGTTTCGAAAAATGTTTTGATAAAAAATACATTAACATAATTCAAACCGATTTTCCACAACAACTTTTAGATTATTTAAATATGAAAGGATACAGAAATTAAAAACATTATTATTTGTTTGATTTTTTTTCATTTGGACTCTGTGAATATTTAGTTATTCATGGAGTCTTTTTTTTTACCTGTTGTTTGTATAGTATTTAAAGTTAAAAGTATTTTAAATTTTAAGGTATTCATTTTGTTCGCAAAAACATAAAGATGTTTAATGCTATAAAAAGATAGTAAGTCTATATCTATTTAAAATCATTGGCACATATGTTACAATCTGATACATAATTTCTAGAAAGGCACATGTGTACGAGGTATTAGGAACATGTGTATATATGTAATTTTTAAGACTAATGTACATTTGGTTATGTCTAATTTCATCTTATCATTTGCCAATTAGTTTAGTCGCTCTGCTTATAAAATTATACGAAGTGTTTTGGAGGTGATTTTTCAGATGATTAATTATTGAAAATATTTAAAACCCATTAGAATGAATACGAATTATGAAACGCGTTACGCCTCAAGCCCGAGTACTGTAAAGACTTACGATACTGAAGCTTTAAGAGCCGAATTTTTAATAGATAATTTAATGCAGGACGGAACAATTAATTTAACCTATACGCATTATGATCGTTACATTGCAGGTTCTGCAGTACCCACCTCAGTAGCCTTAACATTAGAAACCATAGATCCTTTAAAAGCGGAATATTTTTTAGAGCGTAGAGAATTGGGTATTATCAATGTAGGCGGAAACGGAACTGTAACGGGAATCTGAATACTTTGATTCTGAGTTAGGAACAGCAGTAGTTGCACCAAAAGGGGTTATGACAGCCTCAGATTACTATGTTACAGATCTGACAGATCGTAGTAATCTGTATGCACAACTTAAAGTGAATGATAATAAAGTCGTATATTACGCTGGTTTAGCTTGGAAAGAGTCACAACAATATCCAACAAAAGCCTCATGGGAAGCTTATTTAAGTGAATTTTCACAAAAAATAAATGCACCATTAGAAGTTACATATAATAAATAAGAACAAAACTAATTGAAAGCGGTTTCAAAATTTAGGTTTTGAAACCGCTTTCTGTTTTTAAGATTATAAATAACTTAATAACTATTCTCGTTATAAATCACATTTTCTTTAATAAGAATATCTATTGGTAGATATATTTTATGATTTGGTATAACGTTCTTAACCAAATAATCGTTCATTAATTTAATCGCATTATAGCCCTGATCAAATGGTTTTTGAGAGATTAAAAATGAAACAGAATCATGCATTAAACACTCAATGTTTTGAGGTGTATTATCAAAACCAATCAATTCTAATGCATTTAGATATTGATCTGAAATACAATCAACAATCATGTGTATCCGACTAGAAGGCACAAACACACCCTTTATATTTGGATGTTCGTTTAAAAACGAATTTATTTTTGTTTGCCTTGTCGCTTTGGAATCCTGACTCTCAATTTCAAGCGTTAAAATATTATGAGACATTTTATTTTTTAAAAAATAGTTTTTAAAACCTTCAATACGTTTAAATACAGCATTATTAGAGGTAATATTTTTTCGGGATTGAATGATTAAAAACTGAGAAGTTTCAAGTGTTTTAGGTTGTATCAATTTGGCAGCAATATAACCAGCTGTAAAGGAATCTTGTCCCACAAATGATAAATTGTTAAAGCCTTCAATTTCAATATTTAAGAATATGTAAGGAATGTTTTGTGCTTCTAAAATAGTGACAATTTCTTTGGTTTCATTATAAAAGCTTGGTGCGATTATAAAGGCTGAAGGCTGTTCTTTTAAAAGCTTGTGAAAGGTTTCTAAATAAGACTCTGGTTTCTGTTGGTTGTATGTTTGAGTGTGTACTTGAGTGCCGAAGGTTTTAACATCTTCAGCAGCTTTTGTAATACCTAAATGAGGTGATTTCCAAAACAAATCGGACTTATTATTTACGGGAATTAAAGCCGCAATAGTAAATTTATTTTTTAATGCCAGTGCACTCGCTACAGGATTAACACTAAAATTATAAGCTTTTATAATAGCTTTAACTTTTTCTTCTGTTTTTTTAGAAACGCCACCACGATTATGTAAAACCCGATCTACGGTGCCTTCGGATACATGAGCTTCTTGAGCGATTTCTTTTATGGTTTTCATATAAAGGGATAAAAAATAGGTTTTAAATCACATCTCTATTTCATAAGATTTGTGACGTTTAAAATATTTGATAAATATATATAACATTTTTGTGTGCGCACACGAATTTTTATTATTTTTTTGTGTGCGCACACGAAATGTGTGTTTCGCAATAATTTACAGTAAAAATAGTAATATCTAAATATATGAGTAAAGTAGTAGTAGTAACTGGAGCAGGTGGTGTATTATGCAGCACTTTAGCAAAGGCTTTGTCTAAACAAGGTCATAAAATAGCAGTTTTAGATTTAAAGAAAGAAGCAGCTGATGCTGTGGCAGAAGAGATTAAAGCCGATGGCGGAATTGCTATTGGTGTTGTTGCAAATGTCTTAGAAAAGGATTCTTTAGAAGCTGCTAAATTAGAGGTTAATGAAAAATTAGGCTCTTGTGATATTCTTGTCAATGGAGCAGGAGGGAATCATCCGCTAGGCACAACTTCTAATCCTCACTTATTAGAAGCTGATTTGGAAAATACAACAGAAGGTTTTAAGACTTTTTTTGATTTAGATCCTAAAGGAATTGAATTTGTATTCAACTTAAACTTTATAGGGACGTTATTACCAACTCAAATTTTTGCTAAAGATATGGTGGGAAAACCAGGATGTAGTATTTTAAATATTTCATCTATGAATGCTTTTACACCATTAACTAAAATTCCAGCTTATAGTGGAGCAAAAGCAGCGGTCTCTAATTTTACACAATGGTTAGCCGTACACTTTTCTAAGGTTGGTATTCGTGTCAATGCTTTAGCCCCAGGATTTTTTCTTACAGATCAAAACAGAACCTTATTAACTAACGAAGACGGAAGTTTAACACAACGTGGTCAGCAAATTATTGATCAGACGCCTATGGGGCGCTACGGTGTACCAGAAGATTTAGTAAGTACAACCTTATATTTATGCGATGAAAAATCTGCATTTGTTACGGGAGTTGTAATTCCTATAGATGGTGGATTTAGTGCATATAGTGGTGTTTAATAATAAAATAGAATAACATGGAACAAACATGGCGTTGGTACGGTCCGAACGATCCCGTATCCTTATCAGATATAAAACAAGCAGGTGCAACAGGAATTGTTAATGCATTACATCATATTCCTAATGGAACCGTTTGGAGTGTAGATGAGATTACAAAACGAAAAGAAGCCATTGAAAAAATGGGATTAACATGGAGCGTGGTAGAAAGTATTCCGGTTCATGAAAATATAAAAACACGTTCTGGTAATTTTAAAGAATACATTGAAAATTATAAGCAAAGTATTAAGAATTTAGCAGCATGTGGTGTTAAGATTGTATGTTACAATTTTATGCCAGTTTTAGACTGGACCCGTACAGATTTAGCTTTTGAAGTAGAAGACGGTTCTAAAGCTTTGCGTTTTGATGTGGTGGCATTTGCCGCTTTTGAATTGTATTTATTACAGCGTCCAGGTGCCACAGAAGACTATTCAGAGACATTACAAGCAGAAGCTAAAGCTTATGTTGAAACATTGTCTGAAGACGAAAAACAGAAGCTAATAAATAATATTATTGCAGGTTTACCTGGAGCAGAAGAAGGTTATACGCTAGAGCAGTTTCAAGCTATTTTAGACACCTACGCTAATATAAATGCACAGCAATTAAAAGCAAATTTAGTTGCTTTTTTAAAGGAAATTATTCCAATAGCATCAGAAAATGGTGTCTTAATGTGCATTCACCCAGACGATCCACCATATCAAATTTTAGGACTACCAAGAGTGGTGAGTACAGAAGCAGATTATGCTTATTTATTCGAACAAGTTCCAGATAGAGCTAACGGAATTACATTTTGTACGGGATCTTTAGGTGTAAGAGCAGATAACGATTTACTAAGCATTTTTAAACGTTTTGCAAATCGGGTACATTTTCTACATTTTAGAAGTACACAGCGCGATGCTAAAGGAAATTTTCATGAAGCGAACCATTTAGAAGGCGATGTAGATATGTTTGGTTTAGTTAAAGAAGTTGTTATTGAAGAGCGTCGTAGAACAGCCGCAGGAATGGAAGATGCAATTATTCCGATGCGTCCAGATCATGGTCATCAAATGTTGGATGATTTACATAAAAAAACGAATCCAGGATATTCAGGAATAGGTAGATTAAGAGGTTTGGCTGAGTTAAGAGGGTTAGAGTTAGGAATAAAAAAATCTCTTTAAGGATTAAAATTTTTAAGCTATGAGTACAAGTTTTATTCACGACAACTTTTTATTAGAAAATAAATACGCTGAAGAATTATATCATAATTATTCAAAAAATCAGCCTATTATAGATTATCATAACCACTTGTCGCCTCAACAAATTGCAGACGATGTTACCTTTGAGAATATCACTAATGTTTGGATTAAAGGGGATCATTACAAGTGGCGAGCCATGCGTACTTTAGGGATAAAAGAAGAATTTATAACAGGGAACAGTTCAGATAAAGATAAGTTTCTAAACTGGGCAAAAACGGTACCCTATACTATGCGTAATCCGCTATATCATTGGACGCATTTAGAATTAGCAAGATACTTCGATATTACAGAATTATTGAATGAAAAATCGGCTGAAAAGATATGGGATGAAACCAAGATGAAATTAAATTCTGGAGCGTATAGCTGTAGGGGATTATTGAAAAAGGTAAATGCAGAATTGGTTTGCACCACTGAAGATCCTATTGACTCTTTAGAATACCATCATCAATTATCACAAGAGAATTTTGGAGTGAAAGTTAGTACAGCTTTTAGACCTGATAAAGCTATATTTATTTCTCACGAAGGTTATAATGAGTATTTAATTGCTTTAGGTGGATCAGCGGGAGTTCATATAAATTCATTTTCCAGTTTATGTGATGCTTTAATTAAAAGAATTCATTTTTTTCATGACAGTGGTTGTCGATTATGTGACCACGGTTTAGATAAAATGTATTTTGAAAACTATACAGAAAATGAAGTAGACTCCATTTTAAAGCAGCAATTAGAAGGTAAAGCGATTACAAGTTTAGAAGCAGCAAAGTTTCAAACTGCAGTACTAGTATTTTTATGCGAAACCTATCATGAATATGGTTGGGTGCAACAATTTCATTTAGGAGCACTTCGTAATAATAATAAGCGAATGCATACACTTTTAGGTCCTGATACAGGTTGGGATTCTATTGGTGATTATTCGCAAGCAGAAAAATTATCTGCTTTTTTAAATGCTTTAGATAGTAAAGATAAATTAACCAAAACCATTATTTATAATTTGAATCCAGCTGATAATGAAGTTATGGCGACTATGATTGGAAATTTTAACGATGGTAGTGTGAGAGGAAAAGTACAATGGGGTTCTGGTTGGTGGTTTTTAGATCAAAAAGATGGAATGACTAAGCAATTGAACACGCTTTCTAATATGGGCTTAATTAGTTGTTTTATAGGAATGCTAACAGATTCTAGAAGTTTCTTATCATTTCCTAGACATGAATATTTTAGACGAATTCTTTGTAATCTTTTAGGAGATGAAATTAAACGCGGAGAATTACCAAACGACATGGAATGGATTGGTAAAATGGTGTCTGATATTAGCTACAATAACGCCAAAAATTATTTTGAATTTTAATAAAAAATATAGCCAATTAATATCTCCGATTAACTATTAAAATCAATATTGCTTATATGTAAACAGAACTATTGATCTGTCTTTTTAAAGCGCATATTCAATAGTTCTGTTTTAGTTTAAGTAATGTATGTAAATTAATTAAACAATTTAATTAATGCTGTAAAAGCGATTATTACACTTTTAGATCATGTCAAATAATGAATGTTCGTTATATTGTTGTTGTTCACGAAGTTTCATCTCGTAAGCTTCTTGTTGTTTGTTATAAGAGTCTTTTATTCTGTTATACGACGTTTTGGGCCAATTATATGAGGTTGTGGTTTTTTCTTGATTACAACCAATTAATAAGTTAAAAGTATAATGTTTCGTTGCTTTTAAAAATATAGAAAATGGCATTTCATTAGTTTTGTTTACCAGATCTACAGGTATATCTTTTAAATTAATTTCTAAGTCACCATCAAAAAGTGAATAATTTTCATGTTCAATGGCTGTATTATTTAGTACTGTTTTTTGGGCCTCAGAAACCGGTTTTATAGTGATGCATTTACGACCAATTTTAAAATTTATACGTAAATTTTCTTCAGAATTAGTGTATACTTTATAATGTAGAACTGCTTTTATAGGCACGTATCCTTTCGGAATCTTCATAGTATGTACTGTAAGAATATCAGGAGTGAAAGTAGAAATTTTTTCATCATCACTAACTTGTTCTTGATGTTCAAAAGACATTCTAAGATGTTTTCTGCACGGAATAGACTGCATTATTTTTTCCGATGTAGTTGGTGTTTCAAAATGTTCAGGAATTAATAATTTTATAGTTCCTTTTTTTAATCTGTCGTATAATCTATTAACCTCTGTCGCTTTTTTTAAAGCTGCCTTTTTAGGAGGTCCAGAGGAAATGTCGCGAAATAAGTTGTCAATGGCTATCATAATGCAAAGAGATAAAAGGTTAAATATGATTATTGAAATTCGCTAAACATGTATAATAGTTTAATGTATTAATTGTGTTAGTGTGATTTGAATTCTCTAATCATGAGTAATGTTTGTCATAAGTAAAATTTTATTCTACCTAAATTTACAGATAAATATTTATATAAGTACTGAAATTCATGTATTTAACTTTTAATTGTGTGCGAAATCTGCAATACAAAATGTTATGATATATTCTCCTACAAATTATTATAAGGAATAGTGTATTTAAATTTTAAAACTAAAATACACTAAACATTATGCATATAATTAAGACTGTTCTGTTAGGGTGTTTGAGAGTGATTTTTATTGCAAATGTTTCTAAAGATTTTAAATAGGTTAATTAAGTAACGCGTTTTTTCTTACATTTTGTCAGAATTGTTTGGTATTAATCACATAATTAAATTATTTACAACCCAATTATTTATAATAATGAATTTTTAATTCTGATTTATTAATTAAATCGATGATTGCTTATATTTTAAGAAAAGAATAGGTAGTTTTAGAGTCAATTTGTCAATGACTTGAATGATAATACATAATTACGATAATGAAGATATACTTATACATAGGTTAAAAGTAGGCGATGAAGTCGCCTATAAACATCTATACAAGTTGTATTATTCAGAATTGTGTCATTATATAAGTACTATTTCTGGAAGCATGGATGTGTCTAAAGATATCGTACAACAAGCTTACATTAAAGTTTGGAATAAAAGAGAATCCTTAAGTATAGACTATTCCTTAAAAAAGTACATGTTTAGGATTGCCTATAATCTATTTATAGATTTAACGCGAGAACACACACAAAAAAATCTTCTTATAGAGCAGTTAAAATACGAAGTAGTTAATGAGATGGTTGAATCTCCTGTAGTTGATTTCGATAAAATGCTACAACTTCTAATCACCGAAGTCGATAAATTACCAGAACAATGTAAAAAGGTGTTTTTACTGGGTAAAAAAGACGGTTTAAAATATAGAGAAATATCTGAAGAGCTCAATATCTCTATTAAAACTGTAGAGCGACATATGACTAAGGCTTTAAAAAGACTTAGAGAAAATTTAAAAGACAGCTCAGAATCTCTGTTTTTACTCATTACTTATTTAAAGAAAGATTTCTTTTTAAAAAACTAATTGCATTTTATTTAAAAATATTATCAATATAGAGTGGGGGTGTTTAAGAAATAATACGTCTAAGCTATATATGTATAATATTTTTGTTAAAAATGAAAGAATTTAACGCTAAAAAAACCATAGTAAAGTATTTAGATTCTGAAGCTACAGCTTTAGAAAAAGCACAGCTATACAAATGGGTTGAAACAAAAAAGAATCAAAAAATTTTTAAAGAGTTTGTTAAAGCACAACAACTTCTAGATTTAGAATATAAAAGTGTAGACTCAGATTCTGCATTCAACGATTTCTTAACTAAAATACATAAGGATAAAAAAGAGCGTCAATTAAAAACCTTCATTCCTTACCTTAAATATGCCGCTATATTAATAGGTGTTTGTTTTGCATCATTTTACTTTTTAAAACAAGATCGCTTAAATGATATTCAACTTGATCCCAATCAAGTGACATTACAAATTCTTAATGACAAGAACGAATCTATAAACTTGATAGAAGATAAGGTTATTACTTCAAACGGAGAACACGTAGCCGTTATGCAGGAAGGTATTTTAAAATATACTCAAACTACAGTCACAGCTAATTATTACCAAAATGTATTAACGGTGCCTTACGGAAAAACCTTCAAAGTTATTTTATCAGACGGGTCTCAAGTACACTTAAATTCTGGATCTACTTTAAAATATCCAAATGCCTTTAATAAAGATGAAGCTAGAAGTGTGTACTTAGAAGGAGAAGCTTATTTTGATGTGGCTAAAGATAAATCACAATCATTTTTAGTGGCTTCAAAACGCAGTGTAGTTAAAGTGTATGGAACGCAATTTAACGTCTCTTCTTATTCAGGCGAATGTCATACAGAAATAGTATTGGTTGAAGGGTCTGTAGGAGTTAAACAAAATAAGGCGTTGCATGATGCAGATAATTATCAACTAATAACACCTTCGCAAAAGGCTTCGCTTAGACCAAATTCTGATGCTATCGAAATTACAAATGTAAATGTTGAAAACTATATAGGGTGGACTAAAGGCATACTAGTCTTTGAAAACGAACGCTTTGATGATATTACAAAAACCTTAGAACGCCATTATAATTTATCGATAAATAATCATTTTGACGACATAAATACATTGCGATTTAATGGAAGCTTCCAAAATGATAGTATCGAACAGATCTTAAATACAATTAAAATGCACACAAACTTTTCTTATGTAAGAAAAGGGAAGACAATAACAATTACTAATCCTTAACCTTAATGATATGACTTTATAAACATGAGATGTAACGTTTTTAAGAAATTCAAATGCATTTGAATTTATAACCGCCTTAAAACGGATACAGATTTCTTCTTTCAAGAAAAAAACGAATTTCCAACCTAAAAATTATTAATAGCTTTATGAAAAGAAAACTACACAAAATAAAAAGACCAAATATTACGCTGGTTACAAAAGCATCCTTTTTAATACTTCTGCTTTTTGTCACTCATGTAAATGCAACAGTTTTAAAATGTCAAAACGAGATGGTGTCTGTTAATTTAAAAAACAAGCCCCTCGATAAAGTATTCGAAACCATAACTAAATCTTCAGGGTATCGTTTCTTTTACGAAACTTCAGAAATAGATGTTCATAAAAAAATAAACTTAGAATCCGATAAAGTGCGTTTGTCAGAATTATTGCGCGAATTATCAGAGAATTCTAATTTAAATTATAGTATCACGTCCAATCAAATAGTGGTTACCAAAAAACTTCACGATTTAAATGAGGTAGATACTTCAGAAAAGAAAGCTGTTGAAGCAGTTCCAAATATTTTAAAAGGTACCATTGTAGACGACACAGGATTTCCTCTTGCAGGAGCTACGGCCCATATTAAAGGTACAGGTACAGGTGTAATTTCTGATATTGACGGAAATTTTGAATTAGAATTACCTACTGGTGAAGTTATTATTATTGTGTCTTTTGTTGGGTACCAAACACAGCAAGTAAATGTAACAGATAAATCTTCTATAACAATAACATTACTTCCAGACGCCGCTGCTTTAGACGAAGTGATTGTGGTGGGTTATGGTTCTTTATCTAAAAAAAGAGTAACAGGTGCAGTTGCCTCTGTATCTCCAAGTGCTATTGCAGATATTCCAGTAGTTAGCGTAGAAAATGCTATTGTAGGACAGGTTGCTGGGGTGCAAGTTCAAGAAGTTTCTGGAGAACCAGGATCTAGTCCTAATATACGTGTGCGTGGTTCAGGATCTATTTCTGCAGGTAACGATCCGTTATTTGTGGTAGACGGTATTCCAATATCTAAAAACTTAACCACTTTAGGAATTCAAGGAGATTTAGAGAGACGAGGCGGTTCTTTTCAAGCGCCACCTGTAAATCCATTAGCTACAATTAATCCTAATGATATTGCGTCTATAGAAATTTTAAAAGATGCTTCTGCAGCAGCCATTTATGGTTCTAGAGGTGGTAATGGTGTGGTATTAATTTCTACCAAAAGCGGAACAGCTTCAGACAAAGGCAGATTGTCTTTCGATACGTTTTATACCGTACAAAGTGTTGCAAATAAGGTCGATTTAATGAACTCTGAAGAATTAATAGACTATACAAGAGACTCAAGAAACAATGCGTATTTATCTGATAATCCAGATGCGTCTGCAGATGATCCAATGGGACCTGGAGATAGAGATAATGAAAATTATGAAATGCCTGAATCTTTTTTAAACTGGGATGGAACAGATACCGATTGGCAAGATTTAATTTTTAAAACAGGATCTATTCAGAGTTACAACTTGTCTTACGATACACCGCTTTCTAATAAAACAAGTTATCACGCTTCTGGAGGATACTTTAAGCAAGAAGGAATAATTCCAAATTCTAGTTTCGAACGTTATAATTTAATGCTAAATTTAAATTCTAAGTTAAATGATAAATTTACTTTAGATCTTAGAATTACACCAACCATTACAGAAAATCAAAGACAACCCGCTTCAGCACCTTATTTTGCTAGACCTCCTGGAATTGTATATTCTGCTTTGGTGCAATCTCCAACAGTGAGTCCTTATAATTCAGACGGATCTCCTAATCAAACTAATAACCAATCTCATTTGGGTGGTGGTACTACAACAGCGAGTAATCCGCTTGCCATAATAGATGCTATAGACGATAAATTATTTCAATTTCAAACCAGAGCATCTTTAGGTTTATCTTACGAAATTCAACCTGGCTTAACATTAAAAACATTTGGAGGGTCTTACGTAAACCTATACAACAGAGATTTTTATAGAGCAAACACATTATTGTACAGAGAAGCAACAGAAGGCGAATCGTATGCGCAAGCGTCATCTTCTACAGAATTAAATTGGTTGTGGGAAAACACTCTAAATTGGGAAAAAGAATATGGTGTGCATTACTTTAATGCAGTTGCAGGGTATTCTGCTCAAAAAGATATCATTACAATCAAACAAGTACAAGCAGATAATTTTCCAGACGATTTAGTGCATACTATTAGTGGAGGACAAGTTTTTGCAGGAAGTTCTGCTAGAGAAGAATGGTCTTTGGCTTCAGCATTATTTAGAATGAATTATAGTTACGACGATAAGTATTTGTTTACAGGGACATTTCGTTCAGATACATCATCTAGATTCGGGAAAGACAATCAGACAGGATATTTTCCATCATTCTCTCTTGGATGGCGTGTTAGCGAAGAAGACTTTATGAGTTCTCTAGATTTTGTTTCAGAATTAAAAGTAAGATTCAGTTGGGGAGAAACTGGGAATTTCGAAATTCCTAACTACGGAGCTATCGGATTATTATCTCCTAACAACTATAATTATAGTGGAAATGAAGCCAACGGTTTAATGCAATCTACCATTCCAAACCCAGAATTAACTTGGGAAAAATCTGCGCAAACTAACGTGGGGCTTGAATTGGGTGTCATAAATAACAGAATATTTTTATTGGCAGATTATTATAGAACCATTACTTCAGACTTACTGTTAAATGTCGGTATTACTTCGGTTTCTGGTTTTGAAACCACTTTACAAAACATTGGTGAAGTTAAAAATGAAGGTTTTGAAATTGCTTTAAAGAGTAGAAATTTAGTTGGAGCATTTACTTGGGAAACAGGTCTAAATTTCTCGACAAATAAAAATGAAGTCTTGTCTCTTAATGGAGATGGAGAACCTATTTATTCTGAAGGGAGTGCCGGAATTAGACATATTACACAGGTTGGCGAAGCAATAGGAAGCTATTACGGTTACGTGGTAGATGGTATTTATCAAAATGAAGCAGATATACAAAATGCACCTGTAGATACGCAAGCACCAAATGCAGGACCTGGAGATTTTAGATTTAAAGATGTTAATGGAGATGGAGAAATCACACCAGACGATAGAACAGTTACAGGAAGCTATTTTCCAGATTTTACTTGGGGTATATCTAATAAATTCACCTATAAAGGTGTAGATTTTACATTCTTAATTCAAGGGGTAGAAGGGAACGAAGTTTTAAACTTAACATCTAGACACCTAAAAAACGGAGAGGCTAACTTTAACTCTTACGCTGTTTTTAATAACAGATGGAAATCTGAGCAGGATCCAGGAGATGGAAATATCCCTAGAGCAGATAGATTATCAGGAAATCATGGTAACAATAACAGAATATCATCCTTTCAAGTTGAAGATGGTTCTTTTATAAGATTAAGAAACATGACTTTAGGCTATACTTTACCAAGTAAAGAAGTGTTTGGAGAGTCTATAGATAGACTGCGATTCTTCGTAACAGGTACTAATTTGTTTACCATAACAGATTATTTAGGTTACAATCCAGAAGTTAGTAATAGCCCAACCAGTAGTTTAACACCTGGAGAAGATTACGGAGCTTATCCGTTAACAAAGTCTTTTACAGTGGGATTAAATCTTTCTTTTTAATTTAAAAATAATACAATATGAAAAATATATATATATGTCTTATAGCCCTAATAGCTCTGAATTCTTGTAGTGACGATTTTACAGATCTAGCTCCAATTTCTAATAGAAATGAAGCCGATTTTTATACTACAGAAAATGATTTTGTTTCAGCAATAAATGCCAGTTATGCTGGTTTGCAAGACGATGGTGTTTACGGTCGTGCTTATTGGACCATGTTCGAAATGCGTGGCGATAATACAGATCAAGGTGCAGATGGTACCGGTTTAGCAAGACAATTTACCGAAATTAATGCATTTACAGAAGATGCTTTAAACGAACAAGTTACTGCGGCATGGACAGGATCTTACTCTGTAATAGCAAACTGTAATGTTATTTTATCTAGAATTGAAGGTATAGAAATGACTGAGGCTGTTAAAACAAGAATTATAGGGGAAGCTTTATTTCTAAGATCTTTAATGTACTATCATTTAGCAGTTGCTTATGGTAATATTCCGTTACAATTAGAACCTTTTACAACAGGGGAAGAGTTAACTCAAGTCGATGCTTCAACAGTATATACCCAATTAATTATAGATTTAACAACAGCCGAAGCAAACTTAAGCTCTTCTTATGGAGCTAGCGATTTAGGACGAGCAACTAAAGGTGCAGCAGCAACTTTATTAGCAAAAGTATTATTAACTACAAATCAGAATTCTGAAGCAGTTACAGTATTGCGAAGAATACAAGCGAGCTATGGTTATAGTTTAGTAGATGATTATGCCGATTTATGGGGAGCGTCTAATGAACATAATGAAGAATCTATTTTTGAAGTTGAATATTTAGGCGGAGGAATAGGACAAGGAAGTGCTTTTACAAACGATTTCTCTCCGAGTGCTTTTCTGCAAACAGGTTCAGGTTATGGTAGAAACAGACCAACATCAGAAATGGAAACGTCTTATGTAGATGGAGATGCGCGTTTTTCATCTTCAATGGGAGCAACCTATATAAATGCAACAGGTGAAACTATTGATGCAAATTATGTTAGAAAATATGAAAGTGATCCACCAACAGAATACGATTCAGATATAAACTTTATAGTTTTTAGATATGCAGATGTATTGTTAATGCTTGCTGAAGCTTTAGGAGAAACAGATGAATCTTACAGTCTTATTAACCAAGTTAGAGATCGCGCTGGTTTAAGTCCGATAAGTGCTACAACTCCGGGAACTTTTAGCGAAAAATTATTAGAAGAAAGACAATTAGAACTGGCTTTTGAAAATCACAGATGGCCAGATTTAAAACGCTTTGGTGTCGCTGCAGAAAAAGTAAGTGAGGCAGAACCAATAATTGCCGCATCAAGTGTAAGAGACTTGTTTTTTATCCCGCAAAGAGAAATGGATATCAACACAAATTTTGTGCAAAATTCCAATTAAATAGCTCCTTATTTAGCCACCATCTAAAGTATGGTGGCTAAATTAAATTACAATTTACAAATTTAAAAATATAAGATTTTGAAAAACACGTTTATTCAAAGTATAGCTGTCTTGTGCCTAATTTTTAGCTTACAAAGTGCAGCACAAGAAGCAAATACACCACTAAATATTATTGTATTTGGCGCTCATCCAGACGATTGTGATAATAAAATGGGAGGAACAGCTGCATTGTTCGCGAAAATGGGACATCATGTAAAGTTTGTTTCAGTTACAAATGGCGATGCTGGACATTATGAAAAAGGTGGAGGTCATCTTGCTAAAATAAGACGCAGTGAAGCTCAAGAAGCTGGGAAACGTTTAGGTATACAATACACTGTTTTAGACAATCATGATGGTGAACTTTTTCCAACTTTAAATGTTAGGCACCAAATAATAAGAGAAATAAGAAATTGGGATGCAGATGTTGTATTAACACATAGACCTGTAGACTATCACCCAGATCATAGATATACTGGTGTGTTAGTACAAGATGCTGCGTATTTGGTAATTGTTCCGAATGTAACACCAGATACGCCTGCATTAAAGAAAAATCCGGTGTTCTTGTATTTACAAGATCATTTTCAGAAACCCAATGTATTTAAAGCAGATATCGCTGTAGATATTACAAGTGTTTTTGAAACTAAAATGGATGGTTTAGATGCTCATCAATCTCAGTTCTACGAATGGCTTCCTTGGACAGAAGGTAAGCTAGATATGGTTCCTGAAGGAGAAAAGGAAAAACGAGCATTTCTGACTAAAATATGGGGACGATCAATTTCTCCAGATGTCAGAAAATCGTTAACAAAATGGTATGGACCAACTAAAGCCAATGCAGCAAAATATGCAGAAGCTTTTGAAATCTGTGAATACGGTAAACAGCCTACAGATGAAGAAATAAAACAACTTTTTCCCATGTTAAACAAATAATATATAGAATAGATATGAAAAAACTAACATTTATAATATGTATGGCAGTGGCTAGTTTTAATGCTTTTGCACAAGATACACCTGAAAAACCGCTAAGAATTATTGCTATTGGTGCACATCCAGACGATTGTGATATGAAATTTGGAGGTACTGCAGCGCTTTATGCACAATTGGGACATAAAGTAAAATTTTTAGCCCTAACTAATGGCGATGCAGGACACCAAAGTATGGGTGGCGGTGTGTTAGGAAAAAGACGTAGAGCAGAAGCTAAAAAGGCTGGCGAGGCTTTAGGTATAGAATACGATGTATTAGATAATCACGATGCAGAGCTTATTCCTAATTTAAATGTAAGGCATCAAGTTATTAGAAAAATTAGAGAATGGGATGCAGATATCGTTTTAGGTTTACGCCCTAACGATTATCATCCAGATCATAGAAATGCAGGTATTGTAGTTCAAGATGCAGCATATTTAGTGATTGTGCCTAATGTAACGCCAGATACTCCAGCTTTAAAGAAGAATCCTATTTTCTTATACATGCAAGATGGATTCCAAAAACCATATCCGTTTTCAAAAGATATTGCTGTGGTTATAGACGGTGTTATGGATAAAAAAGAGAAAGCTTTTGCATCTCACGAATCTCAAGTTTTTGAGTGGATGCCTTGGTTAATGGGAATGACAGAAAGCGATATTCCAACAGGAGAAAAGGAGCGTTTAAGTTGGGTAAATACCACCTATTTAAAAGAAACCAAATTAGATGAAACGGGTAAAGCAACATTAAAAAAATGGTATCCAGAAACCGATGCTTCAAAAGTGAAATATGTCGAGTTTTTTGAGATCTGTGAATATGGCAAACAGCCAACAGACGAAGAAATTAAATACTATTTCCCGATGTTAAACTAAGAAGATGTTCCTAGTTAATCGTTAACCTAATTACAGCACAGATATGAACAACCAAAATACCATTACAAAGAAATATTATCATATAATTATATTGGTAATGCTAGTATTCTTTGTCATTTCATTTATAACAAATATTCTAAACTCTATAATTGTAGACGTAAAACAGAGTTTCGATTTAAGCCTAACTTTAACGGGGTTATTGCCATTTTCATTTTTTATTGCTTATGGAGTTATGTCTATTCCTGCTGGTTTTTTAGCAGAAAAATATGGAGATAAAACCTTGTTGGTCGCTTCGTTTTTTGTCATGATGTTGGCATCTTGTGGGTTTGCACTCAATCCTAGTTACATCACCTTTACAATTACGTTATTTAGTTTAGGGTGTTGTATGGCTGTGTTACAAGTTGTAATAAATCCCATGCTAAGAGTCGCAGGTGGCGAAGAACATTTTGCATTTAATTCTGTTTTAGCTCAACTTGTTTTTGGTTTAGCATCTTTTGCAAGTCCTTACTTATATAAATATTTAGTGAATACTAATGGTAGTGAAACTTCAGATATGGCAAGTACTTTAAGAGCACTTGTTCCAGAACACTTACCATGGGTGTCATTGTATTTTGTGTTTTCTCTAATAGCATCAATCATGCTAATTATTGTCTTTTTTGTAAAATACCCAAAAGTTCAAAAAAACGAAGACGAGAAAGCGGGAGATAAAAATTCGTACTTCAGTCTTTTAAAAGACAAGTGGACACTGTTATACTTTTTAGGAATTTTCTGCTACGTTGGTACAGAACAAGGTATCGGAAATTGGATTTCGCAATTTTTATATGAATACCATGATATAGATCCGCAAGTATTAGGTGCAGATACCGTAGCCTATTTTTGGGCTATGCTAACTGTAGGTTGTCTTTTAGGGTTGCTTTTACTTAAGGTAATGGACAGTCGTAAATTGTTAATCTATGCTACATTAATAACAATAGGTGCTGTCATTTTAGCGGTAACAGGATCTGCCGAAATTGCATTAATTGCATTTCCATTAATTGGATTCTTTATCTCGGTTATGTGGTCTATTATATTCTCTTTAGCACTTAATTCAGTTAAAAGTCATCATGGGTCGTTATCTGGAATTTTATGTACAGGTATTGCTGGAGGTGCAATTGTGCCATTTATCGTGGGATGGATAGGCGAACTTGTTAATCTTAAAACAGGAATGTTTTTCTTGATGATTCCGTTACTATTTATTCTTTCTATAGGATTCTGGGCTAATCCGTTAGTGACCAACAAAACAATTCGATTAAAAAAAGACAGCTAATATGGTAGAAGATGAATATATAGGAATAGACATTGGAGGGACCACAATAAACCTAGGTGTAATTCAGAATAATAGAGTTACGAAAACAGATGCTGTGTTAGTCCGTAAAGACGCCACTAAAGGCGAAACACTACAAAGCTTGTATCAACTTATACGAGAGAATTTAACAAATAGAGTAGTGGGTATAGGCGTTGGAGTTCCAGCGGTGGTCGATCCAGTTAGTGGAATTGTTTATGATGTTCAAAATATAAATGATTGGGATGAAGTAGCCTTAAAAATGCTTCTAGAATTAGAATTTAGTCTTCCTGTTTATATAAATAATGATGCCAACTGTTTTGCACTTGGCGAATTTATGTATGGTGAAAATAATCAATCCAAACAGTTTGTAGGCCTCTCTTTAGGTACCGGATTAGGGATGGGTATTGTTATAGATAATATGCTGTATAATGGCGTGTTATGTGGTGCAGGAGAAATTGGAATGCTGGCTTATAAAGATAGCATTGTAGAGCATTATACAGGTAGTTTTTTCTTTACAAAATATTATAATGTTTCAGCTAAAGATCTTGCTGCGCTTGCAGAAAAAGGTGACGAAAAAGCACTTAAAGCCTTTTACGATTATGGTATACACTTGGCTGAAGCCATAAAAAGCATCTTGTATATGTTCGCACCAGACAAGATTATGTTAGGCGGATCTATAAGTCAGGCTTATCCGTTATTTAAAGAAAGTATGTTAGAGGGATTAAAAAGTTTCGCTTATCAAAAGCAAATAGAAAATTTAATTATAGACGTTTCAAAAACAAAGGGATCTGCGCTACTAGGTGCCGCTTCTTTGTGTCTTCAAAACAAATAAAAACAGACATAAATCATGAGAAATAAAATACTCTTTTTATTAGTAATGTTTATTGCAGTGAGTTGTTCGGCTGAAATAAATAAACAAATACCTATTAAGATTGAAAATAATAAAACGGGAGCACCTATAACTCTAGGGATTCCGTTTCCTAAAGGCGAGCTCTTTTCAATAGATCACGTCAGACTGCTTAATAGTAAAGGGAAAGAAATTGTATGTCAGACCACAGAAGTCACCACATGGGCACCAGCCGATGAGAGTATCAAGTGGATTTGGGTCTTCTTTTTCTCTGACGAACATACAGATTACACCTTAGAATATGGCGATGATATTTATCCAATGGAACCAGAAAGTAAAATTGTATCTGTAAATAATATGAGACCTCAAGGAGGTATTACAGTCAATACGGGGGCATTACAGTTTAATATTAATAAAAAAGGACATGGTTTTTTAGACGAGGTTTTTATTGATAAAAATAATGATAAGTCATTTTCTAGCGACGAATTAATAGCTTCTGCTCCCGAAGATTCTAGAGGAACATTTCTAGATATTTTAGACGATTCTGGAGTAGATTTATCTAAAGCAACCGTAAACGAAGTGTTTAGAGAAATTGGTTCAGGACCATTACATGCTGTATTTAGAGTAGAAGGAACTTATAAGTACAATAAAGACGATAATAATGATTCTCCTTTTTCAATGCGAATTCATGCATACGCAGGGAAAAAATATATAAAAGTATTACACACCCTTACGTATACGGGTGTGCCAGATAAGCACAAGATTCAAAAGGGTGAACATAGTAATATTGCAACACAAAGTGAATTTATTGTTTCTGAAGACACTGCAGATGATAAAGGCTGGACACAACCTAACGATCAGATTTCTGGTTGCGGACTCACATTTAAATATCATTTAGATAAAGAGGTGCAGTTTGCTACGTCTACCAATCAAGACATGCGCCTAGACACAGAAGTGGCATATGATGTTTATACGTCACCATTATCAAATAAAAAAACTGGAATTCTACAAACGGGGCCTAAGCAAAACAAGCAAAATAAAAGTTCAACAGCCACACAAAGAGAAGTTGGGTTTAACACTGAGGTTTTTATAGGAAAAGAAAATGTAGTAAAAGCACAGCGTGCTAAAGGCTGGGTAGACGTTTCAGATAAAACAAAAGGAATTAGTGTGGGTATTAAAAATATGCTTCAAGAATACCCTAAAGAGCTAGAGATAGATCCAAAAACAGGGACACTAAATGCTTATGTATGGCCATCTAGTATTGAGGCCATGAGCTTTGAAAGAAAGAATACAGATTTAGACGGTGGCATGTTAGATAATTTTGCACAAGGAATAACAAAAACCACAGAGTTTATATATTATTTCCATACGTCAGAAACGATTGAGACCATAGAGTTAACTATGGATTATGCCTTAGATCCTCCGGTTGCTCATGCCGCTCCGGAATGGTATACATCTTCTTTGGTGTATGGTAAAATGGCGCCGTTTAGCACTAAACATTCAGAGTTTGAAAATGCATTACAATACAAATACGATTGGATAGCATTTAATCAAGAATGGGAATCTTGGTATAGTATTTTCGATTATGGAGATATTAAAACCTATTACTTTAAAGACGATTGGCACATGTGGACTAATAACGAACCTACGGTAGATTTTAGTTTGTGGACAAACTTTATGAGAACTGGTAATCCGAAATATTACCATATGGCGGAGGCTATGAGTAAGCATACTATGGATGTAGATAATATTCATTGGCCAAAAAAACGCACTTATGTTGGTGAAATTAACGATGCAATAGATTTTTGGAATTATGAAAATGAACCAGAATCTACCCCGTATTTGGGTATAGGTCGCCGCCATGGAGACGAACATTGGTCTGCGTTATTAAGTGCGCATGTTTGGATTCAGGGTTGGATTGCAGCCTATTATATTACAGGAGATCAGAGAGCTCTTGAGGTCGCAAAAATGACAGGAGATACGTATTTAAATAGAATTTGGGGAGATCATGATTTAAGAGGTAGACGTTTGTATTTATCTATTCTTAATTTGGTTGAATTATATGATGCGACTAAGCTTGAAAAATATAAAACAGAAATAGACGAGCGTATAAAACTTATGCTCGAGCTACAAAAAGCACAGGGAGGAAATTTATTGCTAGACCGCTACGGATATTCACAAACCTATGTGGCACAAGGACTGTATAAATACTATCAGTTAACAGGTCGTGAGGATATTAAAAAAGCATTAATAGATCATGCGAGATGGGTTAAAAATATACCACCTTTAAACCATCAAATGGAATCGTATTTAGCTACAATTTACCCTTTACTTATCGGTTACGATTTAAGCGGAAATCCGTCCTTTTTAACAGAAGCAAAATCTAGGGCAGAGATACTAAAAGTATCTAAGCTTCCCATCAAAATTGATAAAAACACAACTCAAAAAGCTTACAGTGAAGCCCTATTAAAAATATCTAAATTACCAAAAGACGAAAAAGACCGCATTGCTATTTGGGATTTAAACCAAGGCTTAAGAGTTTTTGGGTGGACACACGCAAACAACATTCCATATTTATTGTATTGGTTAGGTAATTTAGAACCAGAAAAAGCCAAATAAAATTTGAATTAGTCTAACCTATTTAAAAATTATTTGTGTTAATGAGTAAAACGGATTTGGTTAGTGTTTCATATCAATTTTGCTTTAGTAAGATAAGGGCTTCCAGGACACTGGAGGCCTTTATTTTTATATTTCCTTTTGAATTAGCTCCTTTTTCAATAACGTCTATTAAAGATGTTAAGAAAGTCTTTTATAGAAATACAAAACATATTAAAACTTTCATTATTTTTATGAAACCTCATATCTTGTAAATGTATGGTGTCTGCTAAAAACCATACAGTAATGTATTTACAATATTGAAGTGTAATAATTTACATCATGAATATTTTATATATACACGGATTAAACGGAAGTTTGAGTCCAGAAAAAAGATTAGTTTTAGAAGCATACGGACACGTTTTTGCACCCTCTATAGATTACGAAAATGCATCCCATAGCATATCAGATATCATTAATGTATATCAAGATAAAACTGTTAATATCGTTATGGGCAGTAGTATGGGGGGGGGCGCAGGGTATTATGTTTCTAATCACTTTCAATGCCCAGCGTTACTTTTTAATCCTGCCTTAGCAAAACGTCCGGTTGTACAACATATTACAGACATAGAATACAAAACAAGTCCTATAAAACAATTTGTTTTAGGTAGCGAAGATACTGTTGTATTTGCTAAAGATACACTACAGTTTCTAGCCAGTACCATACCATTTCATCCTAATTATTACATACATTTGCGTAACCATTTAGCACACCGTATTCCTTTAGCAGTTTTTAAAGCAGAGGTTGAGGTGTTTTTTGATACTCTAGATCGTGTTAATAATAATTAAAATTTATTTCAGAACTTAAAATTAATATCGAGTTTAGGTTCTTAAGATTTAGAAAAAGGAGGAATTAATGGAGTATTTAGTTTAGAATACAATAACATAAAAAAAGGATTCTGAACTGAAAAATTATAGAATGTCATGCGTAAAATATTACAAATCATAAATAAAAATCTAGGACCAGATGGATTTTCAGATCAGGAATTTAAAGGATCGGTTTATTTCCAAGGTGAAAATGGTTTAGATATAGATAAAAGTGAGTACATTAGGTTATTAGATTACTTTAATAATGCCCTTAAAACCTCTGGGGGCTCAGTGACGCCAAACGATGATTTATTGGTGGTTTTTAAACATGAATTGTCTAAAATTAAGGACGTAAATTCAGTAAAAACAGAAAGTAATTATTACCGGTCTACAATTATTTTAGATTCGGGTTTAATGGCTTTGTGTCATGAAGAAAACTCAGCGGTTAGTAAAGCTGTAGATTTAATATTGTCGTTTTCATGGGATACTATAGACGCTGTAGAATTAATGGAAAACACTAGTGAAGACGTGTTTCATTTTTTTAGATTTCACGTAAAAAACCATTCAGGTCACCACGATATAAATATTAACAGATTTGGTACAGATAGTTTAAGCGCTTCACAAAAGATATTAACCATGTTAATGGAAATTATTGAATATAAAAACACTACCATTAATCAGCATGCAGAACTACAATCAAAAATCGAAAAATTATTTAATGAAGAAGACTATGAAGCAGGAGTAGAAGCCTTAGATGAGTTTCGTAAATTTTATAATATAAATGATTTAGATTTAGACGATTCCTCTTTTTATTTTTTCAATAAAACCTTCGGCTTGCGCAGTATGGGACGCTTGGATGAGGCCTTAGTTACTATTGATGAATATATTAAATTATACGAAGAGCGCGGAGAAATAGAATCGTATACTTACGAGTTAAAAGGAGAACTTTTATTTAAACAAAAAAAGTATGTTCCGGCTATAAATTGCTTCGCTATCAGTGAAGAAAATTATGAAAATCAGGGTTATAAAAAAGGGGTAAAAGCCAAGAAAGAAGAAGTATATGCTAAGCTTAAAAAGAAATTTTTAAAAGTACCTTATACCGAAAGACAATTGGTTTTTGTTACCGAAGATATCTATGCTACACGGTTAAACAATCTTGTGGTTTTAAAGAAAAATAGTTTACCTAGTCATATTAAATTTTTAGAAGGCCATCCGTTATGTAATGAAGTTTATATTGGGCATCCACATAAACAAGATTTCTATTTACCATTAAGAAGTTATACCGAAATTTTATTTTTAGAACGCGTAGAAGAATTTGTGTATTTGCTTCAAGGTTTAGGGGCAACACATTTAAAAGCATCTAAAGGTCCTAATAATGAAGTCGATTTAAAAATAGAAAAAGAACAAGACTTTAATCCTACACAAGCGCCATATATACCCAATAGTTTGGTGTGGTACCATTCAGAAGTTAATTGGCAACAGTTGGTCGATGAACGTATAAATAAAAGTGTTGTTACATATTCCGAGATTATTTCTAGCCTACAAACAGCTCAACTGTCGTCTCAGAATATTACAGATCTTAATGCCGAATTAAAACACTTATTACCAAAAGCAGGCGTAAAAGTTAGTAAAAAACATACGTTTTCTAAAGCAGATTTTAAGGTGTTGGAATGGATGTTTAAAGTCGATTTTGAAGATTCAAGTAAACTACCAGAACCTCCAAATAGTGAAGCTCAGAGTGGCTTATCTCATTCAGATTCACAATCAGACGTGTATCAATTAAATCTTGAAAAGTACGAAGAAGAGGTTTTGTTCATGATTGAAGATGATGGTAAAATAGATGTGTCGGAACGTAAAATTTTAAATAGAAAGATTAAAAAACTAGGCCTTACTAAAGCAGATGCCTTAGCGATAGAAGATAAAGTGTTAGTCTCCAATTATTCTGAAAACGAAAAGCAATATATTGAAGAATTAAAAGACATGGTCGAGGATGGTAAAATATCTGAAAAAGAACGTAAAATTCTAAATAGATATGCTTTAAAATTTAACGTGAGTCCAAAAACACAAAAAGAAATAGATGCTAAGTTTATAGATTTATAAATAGCAAAGCAGACTCTTTTTTACGTCCTCATTTTAATGCAATGTTTATTTTATACTTATTTAGCAATACGTAATGCTTCTCCAAAAGCACTATCAAAAGCACTGTTTTCAACAGCTTTAGCAGCTTTTTCTATATCGTATTCAGCACGTTTAAAAGTGACTTTAAGATGTTCTGAGTTTGGCGATGTCTCTTGGTTTAGTTCTACAATGGCATAACAAATTCTAGGATCACCATCTTTAGGTTTTCCTACAGAACCTATATTTATTACATGTTTATAAGTGTCTCCGTCTGTAATTACTCTGTGAAACGGTTTGTGTGTATGGCCACATAAAAGCACATCGGCCTCTTGGTTATGTAACATGTCTAACACCTCGTGTTCCGGATAATCTATCACCATATAATCATTAATAGCTTTTACACTTCCGTGTGTCATTAAAAGTGAAAAAGGTTTATTTTGTGTATTAAAAGACAATTTTAAATGTCTGGGTAAATTAATTAAATACGCTCTATTTTCTGCTGTTATTAGCGTTCTGGTTAAACCTTTGTTAGACGGTGTTTCTTCTTTTACAAACGGTTTTAATAAGGCTTCATCATGATTCCCCATAATGGTAGGAATACACCTTTTTCTAATTTCATTTACCACTTCATTAGGCCAAACATTATAACCTACTAAATCTCCTAAACAATATATAGCATCAACTTGTTCTGCTTCGGTGTCCTTAAAAAAAGATTCAAGTGCTGGTAAATTTGCATGTATGTCTGAAAAGAAAGCGATTTTCATGAGAATTATAGGTTTAATTTTTTAAATCAATTATCAGTATTCAAAAATAAAAGTATCAGCGAATTAAAGCCTATAAATCTCATTATATTTTAACCTCATACATTAAATAATGAAAAAAATATTGAGTTATGAACGTAAGTTCATTATCTTTGTATCAAATTAATATAAGATGCCACGCCCTAGAAAAAAAAGAAAAGTGAACCATCCGCCACAGATGCAAGGATTTAAACCTTTTGGGATTTCATTTTGTGATTCGGAACATATCATCATGAAATATGAAGAGTATGAAACTATTAAATTAGTGATCTACGATGATCTTTCTCAAGATGTTGCAGCCGATAATATGGAAGTATCCAGACCCACATTAACTCGAATTTACAATAGTGCATTAAAAAAAATAGGTCAAGCTTTTGTAGAGGGAAAATCTATAATTATTGATGGAGGCGAGTTTGAGTTTGATAAAGATTGGTTTAAATGCAAGCGCTGTTTTAAATTAATTGATGGTGAAGAAAACACGTTTGAATGTGGAGATTGTCCGCCGTCTGATGAAGAAGAATTAATAAACTTAAATCAGTAGTTATGCCGAATTTTGATCATACAGGTCCTGAAGGACTCGGGCCAAGAACGGGAATGATGTTTGGTAAATGTAGAAAGACGTCTGCAAATACGGAAGTATCAGAATCCCAAAGACCGTATTGTAATGGGAGAAGAAAAAAAATGAAAGGTGATAAAGTAGAACGATTAAAATTTAAAAAATGAGAAAAATAGCTATCCCTATTACGCGAGACAACCAAATTGAAAGTCATTTTGGACGTAGTAAGTTTTACGAAATTTATTTATTTTCTAGTAACAATGAAATTTTAGATATTCAGTTGTTAGAGACGCAGCATAAACGGGCTTGTAAATCAGATATTTTTAACGAATTGGCTAGTAAAGGCGTGAGTTGTTTATTGTCTGAGAATATTGGAGATAAGGCATATCATAAATTTAATGAAGCAGGCATACAAGTTATTCGTGGGTGTTCCGGAGATTCATCAGATGTGATTTTAAAATATGTAGAAAACCAAATTTCAGATAGAGGTTCAAACTGTGTTAAACCTCACAAGTCACATTCAAATCATTCCTGTCATAATTAATACAACGGCATACATTTAGGTGTTTACAAATTATGTAAAGTTAAGTGGTGTTGAATAAAAATATAAATATATGAGTATTACCCATACTAAAATGATACAAGGCGAACGCGTTAAGCTCCCCACAAAATACGGTCATTTTGAGCTTATTCCGTTTCAAGAAAAAATAAATGGTGTAGAGCATATTGTACTTATTAAAGGCGATCTAACTTCGGTAAGTGCACCTTTGGTTCGTATTCATTCTTCTTGTGCTACTGGCGATATATTTGGATCTCTAAGATGCGATTGTGGAGCACAGCTTGCTCAAGCCATGAAAACTATAGAAGCAGAAGGCTGTGGCGTAATAGTGTATTTACAACAAGAGGGTAGAGGTATAGGTCTCATGAATAAAATGGAAGCCTATAAACTACAAGAAGAGGGATTAGATACCATTGAAGCGAATATTAAATTAGGTTTTGCTGCAGATGAAAGAGATTATGGAATTGCTGTGGAAATTTTAAAAGCATTAGGTGTGAACTCCTTAAAATTAATGACAAATAATCCCGATAAAATATTAGGGTTAGAACATTACGGTATACAAGTTGAAGATCGCGTACCAGTAATTATACCGTCTAATATATTTAATAAACAGTATTTAGAAACTAAGGAACACGATATGGGCCATTTGCTTAGAGAAGATCAATCTGTAAACATGTGTAGTCATGATCACTGATGCATTCGAGTTAAGACCGCGATACGGAGAAGTAGATCAAATGGGATATGTGTATCATGCAAATTATGTTTCATATTGTCATCAAGCAAGAAATGAATTGCTGAGAAAATTAGGTGTAGATGAAATTATATTAGAACAAAATAAAATAATATTGCCTGTTATTTCATTTGAAATTAATTATAAAAAACCAGCTCATTTTGATGAACTCATTTCCATAAAAACTATAATAAGAGAATTACCAAAAGTAAGATTTGCTTTTGAATTTGAAATTAGTAATGCTGATAATACTATGTTATGTAAGGCAAAGTCTACAGTTGTTTTTGTAGATAGCCATACTCGATTACCAAAAGCCATTCCTAGTTATATAGAAAACAAACTTAAATCTCAGTTTAAAACAGAATTAATAAACTAAAAAAGTCTATAATCGAAGATTTTAATACAAAACAACATAAATTGTAAAATAAAACGGTGACTTATATGAAAATTATACTTCATATTGTGGCACGTTTTCTATTTTTGTTGCTTTTTTATACTGTTTTAAATATTCAAAACATAAACCATAACAAAACCATTTAATTTTTACTGCGCATATGTCAGTAAAATAATTTTGTAAGTGCATAACGTTCTCACGAACGTTTTAAATTAAACCCTATGACTAATAACATACTTCTTGAGAATCAATATAAAAGAACAAGCTTATTTGAAAAAGAAAATGTGAACTATTTAGTTCGTGTTTTAAAACGATTTAATACCGTACCAAAAATTAATAATATAAATATAATCACTTCGACTAAGGAGCCAGATGTATTTAAAATTATACCTAATAAGGCCATTATAATTGGAACGTCATTTTTAAATAAACCTGTTTTAGCGTTGGTGTATTTAAGATATGGAATAGAGTGGCAATTATGGTACAAAGCTTTAGGAGAAAATAAAGACGATACTTTATTATGCGATGTTGCTGCACTAAAAGTTACACAAATATTTTATAAATTATTACCAAAAGATGATAAAGAGAAGTTAGAACCTTTAAACTTTACGCTACTAGATTTTATTAAAAGTGAAGCTGGGGTTGATATCGATGCTATTACAAAATATAAAGAACTACAAGCAATACATGGTATCGATAATACAAATTCAGAATTTAAAGAATCTTGGAAGCCTATTGTAGAAAATCTTGCTATGCCAACAGAATATTTATTAATGTCTGGTGGAGATTTAAGATTGAATATTGATGAAGTTGGGTTATTAAATAAATATGGTTGTCGTCCATTTCCAAGACCTGAAGCCTTTACATTTGCGTCGTCTACAGCAACAAGCGTCTCTAATTTTGCTTTCGATAAAACAGATAAAGTTAGAAACATTCTTATTGGGAATAGCTTAAAATATGGTTTTGAAAAAACTACCATTGATTTTTCAGAATTGCTAAAAACGAATCTTAGAAAAATATTTAAATTATATGATGGTTGCGAAATTATTTTCTCGCCATCGGGAACAGATTCTTCACTTCAATTAGCCGGAATTACACAAATTACGACTGATAAAGAAATTACACATGTCTTAGTGGCATCAGACGAAACAGGAAGTGGTGTGCCAGGCGCTTTAAAAGGGTGTCATTTTGAAAATACTACGGCTTTAAATCATCCTATTAAAAAGGGAGATTCTATTGAAGGATTTAGAGATGTAGATGTGATTAAAATTACATTTAGAGATGAAAATGGCGCATTAAAGTCTACTGAAGTTTTAGATGAAGAAGTGTATAAAGCGGTTTCAGAAACACATAAATTAGGCAGACACGTAGTATTACACACTATGGATCAGTCTAAATTAGGATATCAGTCACCAAGTGACGATTTGATTCAGAGACTAAACACGCTTGAAGATTTGTCTATGCAAATTATTGTAGATGGTTCGCAATTAAGACTAGATCCTAAAGACGTTAAAAACTACTTAAATAAAGGCTATATAGTAACCATTACAGGAAGTAAATACTTTACAGGACCTCCATATTCTGGAGCATTAATTTTTCCTAAAGATGTGAGCGATGCTATACATGCAGTAAAAACAAAACTGCCAGTAGGACTAACTCAATATTATAATCATTCAGACTGGCCAACATCTTGGTATTGTGCAGAAGATTTACCAAGCGGCTTCAATTATGGGTCGTATATGCGTTGGAATGCTGCCATGGTAGAAATGGATAGATATTTTAAAACGCCTGTACTTTATAGAAATATGGGAATTGAAATGTTCTGTAATTTTGTTGAAGACTCTATAAAAGAAGCAAGCTTTTTACAACCTATTTATGGTAACGAATCTAAATCTAAAAGCTACGATAATGAAGAGTTTGGAATTAGAAATATTCGCACAATCTTTCCATTTTTCGTTTTAAAAGACAACGAAGCTTTACCTATTGATAAGGTTAAAAAATTATATACTTTATTAAATTCAGATTTATCTGAACAGTTTAAAGATTCTCCGTTAGAAACGATTGGACTTGCCGCTCAAAAATGTCATATTGGTCAAGCTGTAAATGTAAAATATGCAAATAATATTCCGAGTGCCATTTTGAGAATTAGTTTAGGAGCACGTGTAATTTCTGAAAGTTGGGTGAATAGAGATATTAGCTTATACTTTAGAAATATTGAGCTACAAATGAGCCAAATCACTGTTATAATCAAGAAAATTGAATTAATCTTAAGTCAGCCACAATTGTTAGACTAATAAGCCGCTTCAATTTATAAACAGAGAGACTTAAAATAAAACCTCAATGACGAATCTGAAATTTACAGATTAGTCATTGAGGTTTCTTTATTACATTACTGTTGAGCCTTGTTAGATTTGGCCTTAGAAAATTTCCAAATTATAGCAACAATGGCAATACAAGGAACAATTAACCAGCCCCAAGCTCCAATTAAAGTGTCATGAGTATGATGTCCTCCTGGATGAGCTAATGCTATTTGTGAGCTTAATACGATAAATAAAATTGAGCTTAATTTTTTCATAGTGTTCGAGTTTTTAAGAATTAGAATTGATTTTATTTAAAACCTGATATGGTGACAGATTGGTTTCTTTTGCCAATCTCAGCACATCATCAAATTCAGGTTTAATTTTAATATGTTGCGATGGTGTGGTACTTTCTTTAACCAAAACATCTCCTAAAGAAGTCTGTTTTGTGTGTTGCACTCTTGGTAATTCTATGCGCTCTATGTTATAAAAGCGGACACCAATGGTACTTGTGTTATTAAAAATATAATTAGAAACCGACGTTAAATTGGTTTTGGTGAGTGTAACACTTAGTAAAAAAGCAAACCGACCTTTTTTCATGAGTTGTTGGGTGATGCTAAAATCTAAAGCGCCAGAAGCTAACAAGCCGTCTTGAAAATGATTGCCTAAATATTCAGGAGACATATCGTCTATAGAAGCTTCCAATTGTATGTAAAGATCTTTATCTGTTTTAGCATGAACTTCTAATAAAGAAACACGGACCACATTAGCATTATGGAACTCCTTTTTTCCAGGACCATAGGCTGTTTTTTTAGTGGTGTATGCGGTGCTTTTAAAATCTGGATTTAAATATCTTAAAATTGCAGCACCCGTAGGTGTAATTTTTTCACCTTCTTCAGTTCCAGGATATATAGGCATACCTTGTAACAATTCGGCAGTTGCTGGAGCCGGAACGGGTAACATGCCATGTTGTGTTTTTACAATTCCAAAGCCGGTACAAATAGGTGTACAATAGACTTTAGAAATGTTTAATTTGTCAATTAGAACTGCATTTCCTACAATGTCTATAATAGAATCTACACCACTTATTTCATGAAAATGGATCGTTTCCAACGGCATATCATGGATCTTAGATTCTGCTTCTCCAATCATTAAAAAAATCTCATGTGCAATTTTTTTAGCATTATCACTTATATGCGCATGGTCTATAATCTTTTGGATGTCGCTTAAATGACGATGTGCCCCATGATGATGGTCGTGAGTATGTTCATGAGTATCATCATGACTGTGAGTATGCGAATGTGTGTGACTATGATCGTGACTATGTGAATGTTCGTGGTCGTGATGCTCATGGTCTTGATCTGCTTCTTTTCCAAGATTGAGATCTATAACTTCAACATATTTACAATTAATACCATTTTTATCGACTTGTTTAACTTCTATTTTACCATCGGGTAAATGTAGTTTTTGAGGTAAATCTTTTAACAGTTCGTAATCGCCAAGTAATTCGCTAAATGCACTAAGAAACATATTTCCCGATGCTCCTGAAAAAGCTTCTATATATATTGTATTCATTATTTTTCTATTAGTTTCAACATTCTAAAAGCACCTAATGCTGCGCCGTAACCATTATCTATATTCACCACAGTAATTCCGTTTGCACAACTTGTAAGCATAGCATGTAAGGCTGTTTCTCCGTGTTTTGCACTACCATAACCTACAGAAGTTGGTACAGCGATAATGGGTTGGGGTAATAATCCGCCCATTACCGTTGGTAAAGCCCCTTCAAAACCAGCCACTACAATTAAAATATCGAAGGTTTTTAAGTCTTCTAGTTTATTTAATAAACGGTGTAAACCTGCCACACCTACATCGTGAATTACACGAGAATTAACACCTAAATATTCTAGAGTGTAATAGGCTTCGTTGGCTACTCCAATATCCGAGCTTCCTGCAGAAACAATACCAATTTTGGTTTCGTGTGCTTCAACTTTATTGATAGGATACAGCATAAATATACCCGATTCTTCATCGTAGAATGCTGTTTTATACACATTCAGAAGTACTGTAGCTTTATCTTGTTGTAGTTTAGTAATTAATACATTTTTATTTTTTTCAGAATAGTCTTTTACTAATTCTGAGAGCAAGGTTACACTTTTTGAAGCGCCGTAAATTACTTCTTCAAAGCCTAAACGTTGCTTTCTGTCTTCATCTATAATAAAGGTTTTATCCATGTAATACACGATTTAATTTTCCTGAAACAAAACCTTCTTGGTCTATAAGGACTTTAGAAAAGCCCAAGTCTTGAATGTCTTTAGAAATAAGGTCGAATTGATTTTTTAATGATTGAATGTCGGAAACAGGAACTTCTATAGAAGCTTCTTCTCCAAGATGTCTTACACGCACGTTGTTAAACCCAAATTGGTTAAGAATATATTCAGCTTGTTCAATTTGGTTTAATCGTATGCTGTTTACTGCCGTACCATAAGGTATTCTAGAACTTAAGCATGGGCTTGGTGGTTTCGCTGCCGTTTCTAAATGCAATTCACTAGCCATGGCAATGACATCTTTTTTATTTATACCTAATTCTGCTAAAGGTGAACGTATGTCATGATTTTTTGCAGCTTCTAAACCTGGACGATAATCGCCTAAATCGTCTAAATTAGTACCATTTAATATGGTGTATTCCGGATATTCAGCTTTAATAATATCTATCATGGCTTCATACAAATGTGTTTTGCAGAAAAAGCAACGATTTGCAGGATTAGCGGTGTAATTGGGGTCGTTTAATTCGTCTGTTTTAATGACTTTTAAAGTAATATCGTGTTTCTGGCAAAATTTTACTGCAATTTCAAAATCCTTAGATTTTAAACTTTCCGAATTAGAAATTAAACCAATCGCTTGCTCACCAAGTGCTAATTTTGATACATACAAGACTAGTGAAGAGTCTACACCACCAGAAAATGCAGTAACCGTTCCTTTATGCTCTTTAAACCAGTTTATAAGTAATGGTAATTTAGACATAAGTTTGTGTTTTATTCTGAAGCCAGATGGCATCAAAAGGATTAAAAATTAGGCTCTGTGTCCAGCTTTATCGACGGTATATACCCTAAAATGACCAGATTCATTAGTCTCAAAAACAAAAGGTTTCGACTTTAGTACTTGAGGCTTATGGTCTACTTTACCAATAAGTTTATCGTCTAACATAATTTCGTAATGCGAAATAGGATTTGCAGCGGCATAAGCTGTTTGCCATGTTATTTTAGTTGATCCGTTTGCCATGTCTTTCTTTACATCTCTAGGCGCCGTCATATCTATTTTATCAAGCTGAAAGAAATTTGTGCGTTCTCCAGCTGCTTTTGCCGTTTTGGCTTCAATACTACGTCGTTTTTCTTGAGACATAGAATCTGGTTTTACTTGGGCACCGTAATAATTTTGTGTTAATTGACATTTTAACGGATCTTCATCTACTTGACCAATTCCTATAATAAGGGTGTCTACACCAGGAGTGGTTAATACATACTCAATAAGTTCATTACTTGGTAAAGCTGTTGAACCGACTTTACGGTAAATTTGATCTGGTCTTCTAGAAAAACCTGGGACTTCTTTATACATGGTTCCTGCGCCAAAAACTTTCATACCAACAACACCCATGCCTTTAGCTTTAGCAAGCGGAATAACGTTATGTTGCATATTGAAATATAAATGATCGTTAGAGTTTATGGATACTAATAAAGCATCAAGTAAATCATACTCATCACGTTGCATAAAATCAATCATGGCTTCAGGATTTTTATGACCTGAAAAACCAATATGTTTTAATAATTTTTCATTTTTAGGATTAGTTCCTGTAAAATTAGTACCATCTCTAAAATCTTTTAAAACAATTAAAGCTCCAAAGTTTTCATCTGGTTTAATTGGTGTTTCAATACCTTTATATAATATATCGTTTTCTTCAATAGATTCTAACGCATGAATTAGAACAATATCTACGTATGAACCTTCTGGATAGTTCCCTTTGCCGTCACCAAAAAGTTGAGTCATGGTTCTTCTTATATCATCTGCAGCGGTTTGCACATCTTCACCATTAGATTTGTTTCTTACATTTTCAACTTCTTCCCATCCTGGTTTTCCCCATCGCATTAGTGTTTTACTTGTAATGGTAATAGATTCTCTCAGTTCTTTATCGTAATTCGGTTTCCCTGGAATTAAGTTCATTTTTTCAAACGCCGAGTGATAATGTAATTGACTTAAATCATATACATTAGACGTGTCGAAATAATTTATACCTAGATCAAAAGCTTTTGTGATAATTGAAACTGGATCTACATCATCTGGCGTCCATTGAATGGATGCTTGTCCGCCAAGTCCTAATGTTGTCACTTTATTTTTCATGCGCCCGAAAGGTCTTAACATTGGAGCAGGAGCTTTGTCAGAAAAACTCATTCCTAAAGGTAGAATTACGGCTCCGGCTGCCGCTGTAGTCGTTAACCGCAAAAAATCTCGTCTTGTTACTGGATATTTACTTTTCATAGCTTGTGGTTTTTTTGTTGAAGTTAAAAAATCTATCATTTAAGACTCTGTCTTTTAACAGAAAACCGAAATTTTTAACACGAATTTAAGGATTGAAAACCTTGTAATTCTTTTCTCACACTGTTTGTAAGAAAAGCAAATAATTAGTGTGTTTTTTTGAAATATTTTTTAACTCAAATGAATCACTATAAAAGACAAATATAATATCCTATGTGTGTTTATTAAATATTGAAATATGTATAGGTTTTAATAGCGGACCATCTGCAAAAGGTTTACCAAAAAGCTGAGGAACATATTTATTTAAAAGCGTAATACCAGGGTAACAGATTAAAATAGAAAAAACAGAAACAATTATGCATTGCAATGTTATAAATAAGAATGAATCATGACTAGGTATAAATGCGGCTAGTTTTGCATTAATAAAATGATAAAACACACCATTTAATCCTAATAGAATTAAAGTGTTAGCACCAATAAATTTAAAAACTCTGTTTGGAGGAATAATATGGCCTAAACTGATCATAAATACGATACCTAAGAAGGCATTGAGTAAAAATGGTATGATTTGTCCATGATCTGAAGTAGCCATTACCACCTTATTGGTATGATCTATATAGGTAAAAGAAAGTATTAATAGTGCTAATGCTAGAGGTGTAGAGATATAGAACACCCAATGTTTTATTTTTTTTATGCTGTAGAATATCCAATTTCCAATAAGGTAAAATCCTAAAGCAATTATACTTTCTTGAATATACCAAAAGTTTAAATGTAAACCAGGGAAGACTGTAAATCCATCGGTGTATTGAATACTATAATATCCGAAAATTATAAAAAACACTCCAGACAACAAGTTTACCCATTTTTTTTCAGACACGAGGTTTAAAAATGCTGCAATAAGTTCTGTAGTAAATAAACAGATAAGAAACCATGTAATAAAATCTAATTGCGGATTACCAACGGCATACATTGCTGCTTTTTCTAAAATATTAGCCCATAATACTTGTCCTGTATCTAAGGCATTATAGACCATCCATAATGGAAAGAATAGAATAGCAAACGAAAAAACGGGTACGATACGTTGTAAAAATAACTTTTTAGTATACGCTTTCTTGTCTGTCACTTTTTTAGCAAAAAAGCCAGATAATGCAAAAAACATGGGCATGTGAAAAGCGTAAATAAAGTTAAATTGTAATTGAGCTATATCTTGACTGTAATCTAGTTCGATTAAATCTTCAATATAATGACCATAAAAAACTAAGAACATACCAATAGCTTTGGTTGTATCTATCCATTCAATCCTTTTCATTGACTATAATTTTAAATTAAAATTTAATTGTCAGAAATAGAGTTAAATAACATAAGAAACCACTAAAACTTCAACGTTTAAAAAATATTAAAAACCTTAAATTTAGTAATAATATATAGTGTGTGCCATTAATTTGGTTAAGATTTGAATAGAGACCTTTAAAAACGATAGCATTTTTAGTGTTAAATTGAATGATAAAGCTAATTTGCTTACACCTAGAATCTAAGGTCTTTTCTGTGTTTACAGGGCTAAAACTTATTGTTGATTGTGTCTGTTTTCACTATATTAGTTCTAAACAACTAACTCTTTACCATTGAAACTAATTAAATTTATAGTTTTCTTCATTTTCTTTAGTGTAGTTACTAACTATTATGCTCAGGAATATCCTCCTATTCAAAAGTATTTTCCATCAGATTATGGTGCCGATAATCAGAACTGGGATATTTCTCAGGATAAAAATAAATACATTTATATAGCCAATAACAAAGGACTTTTGGAATTTAACGGCGCAAAATGGGAGCTGTATTTATCTCCAAACCAAACCATAATTAGGTCTGTTACGGTAGAAGATAATCGTATATATACGGGGAGTTATAAAGAGTTTGGATATTGGGAACGTAATACTTTAGGGCGATTGGATTATGTGTCTTTATCAACCAAGTTAGATGTTTCTTTTTTAGAAGATGAAGACATTTGGAATATTATAACCATAGATGATTGGGTATTGTTTCAATCGTTAAACCGCATATATATTTACAATAAAACAAAAGCTTCTGTATCCATTATAAATTCGGACACAACCATTTATAAAATGGTAAAAGTAAATGCGAGTGTTTACTTTCAGAAAGTGAATGATGGCGTTTATGAAATTGTAAATGGCACATCCAAATTAATCTCTAACGATCCTATCCTAAAAAATAATTTATTAGTTAACATTTATAATCAGAATGGACTTATTTTATTTCATACTGAAGATCATGGATTTTATCGTTTCGAGGATAATGCCTTAAAAAAATGGAATATCTCTTCAGATAGCATTTTATCTCAAAGTAGGATTTACAGAAGTCTTCAACTTAAAGATGATAGCTATATTTTAGGAAGTATCTCTAATGGAATTTTTCATATTGATGGAAGAGGGGAATTAATTAAGCATTTAAATCAAAAAAATGGATTAAGTAATAATACCATTCTTTCTGTATTTGAAGATACAGAACGTAATATTTGGTTAGGTTTAGAAAACGGAATTAATTGTGTAAATATAGATTCGCCATTTACAGTGTATAATGATGTTGCAGGCATGTTGGGTTCTGTAAATTCTTCTATCTTATATAATGGCTATTTGTATTTAGGAACAAATCAGGGTTTATTTTATAAAGCATTTGGTACAGATGAAGGGTTTCGTTTTATAGAAGGTACACATGGTGCTGTTTGGTCTTTAACTAAGATTAACGATACTTTGTTTTGTGGTCATAATTCAGGGACATTTATTATTACAAAAAATAAAGCAAATCTTATTGTAGATGTGTTAGGAACGTGGGATATAAAACCTGTGCATGAAAACCTTATGCTTCAAGGAAATTATTCAGGATTGTATGTGCTTGAAAAACGTGAAGGTACATGGCAATTGAGAAATAAAATTGAAGGATTTAATGTGTCTAGCCGCTCTTTTGAATTTTTAAACAGCAATGAGGTTTTAGTCAATCACGAATATAAAGGTGTCTTTAAGCTTACTCTAGATAAAAATTTAACCAAGGCCATTAAAGTTGCAGAAGTCCCAGGAATGGAAAAAGGTTTAAATTCTAGCCTCAGTAAATATCAACATAAAATTTTTTACGCGAATAAATCTGGAGTTTCTGTTTATAAAACCAAAACACAGGAGTTTGTTAAAGATTCTTTGTTTAGCGAATTGTATAATGAAAACGAATATTCTTCTGGAAAATTAATACACGATAAGCATAATAATCGTTTATGGTCGTTTTCTAAATCAGGTATCGCTTATTTAGCACCAGGGAAGTTAAGCAATACGCCTTTAATTCATCAAATTCCGCTTCCTAGTTTTGTGAGGAGTTATATTCCAGGTTACGAAAATATAACCTATTTGTTTAACAATAAATACCTCTACGGTACCTCTAACGGTTATATTATATTAGATTTAGATAAACTAGAAAATAAAGCTTTCAAAATTAATTTAAATGCCATTTCTAGTACGGCTTCTAAAAATAACGATACCATTAAGTTGCATGACAAACATAGTTTTGCAACCTTCAAAAATCGAGAAAATAATGTAGAGTTTAATTATAACATACCCGAGTATAAAAAATACTTGGTGCCCGAGTTTCAATATAAATTGGATGGTATGTATAATGAATGGAGTCCGTGGTTAAAAAAATCGTCTGTACTCTTCGAAAACTTATCTTATGGCACATATACCTTTCATGTAAAAGCACGCATAGGAAATACTTTATCAGACAATATAGAAACTTATAGTTTTCAAATTGAAAGACCTTGGTATTTTTCAAATGGCATGATAGTGGTATATGTTTTATTACTATTGCTTTTTTCTTTTATTATGCACAATACTTATAAACGTCACTATAAAAAACAGCGAGAAAAACTGTTGGTGGATAATCATCGTGAACTGGTTTTAAAAGAACTAGAAAATAAACAGCAACTCATGCGATTTAATAACGATAAATTACGTCAGGATATTGAGAGTAAAAACAGAGAATTGGGCATGTCTACCATGACGCTTATTAAAAAGAATGAATTGTTAAACAGTCTTAAAAAAGAGTTACTAAAAGTAAAAGATGTTAAAAATATTAAGTCGGTTATACATATTATAGACACTAATATAAACAATACAGACGATTGGCAGGTGTTTGAAGAAGCTTTTAATAATGCCGATAAAGACTTCCTTAAGAAAATAAAATCGGTTCATCCGGAGCTTACATCAAACGATTTGAGATTGTGTGCTTATTTACGATTAAATCTAAGTTCTAAAGAAATCGCACCACTCTTAAATATCTCACCACGAAGCGTAGAGGTGAAACGATATCGTTTACGTAAAAAAATGAATCTCCCTCACGAAGCAAACCTAACAGACTATATTTTAGAATTGTAATACCACTACAACTAAAAAAAACACCTATACAACACCACAACATAGGGTAAAAGTTAAGGTTATTTAAGATTTAAGTTAAATAAAAGTTAAGGCGTAACACCTTGTTATTATTGAGGTTTTCGTAATATTTATGCTTTTTAATTATCATGTATGTTTTTTGTAGCGGTGTGATTTATTAATTTATTAATCTTAAGTGTTAGTTTTACTTTAAACAAAAACTAATATTTATGAGACACACGCTATTCAAAATTTTAACCCTATTCTTTATAACGTTTGCTAGTGCACAAAATATAGATGTTACTGGTAATGTTCAAGATGAAACTGGTTTCTCTATTCCTGGAGCAAACGTCATTATTAAGAATACATCTACTGGTACTACCACAGATTTTGATGGTAATTTTACCTTAACTGGGGTTGAAATGGGTTCGACAATTTCAATTAGTTATATAGGATATGTAACTAAAGAAGTAGTGATTTCTGGTGATAACGAACTAACCATTCAATTACAAGAAGATCTAGCAGAATTAGATGAGGTAATCGTAGTAGGATACGGTACTCAGAAAAAGAATGATGTAACTGGTGCTGTTGCTGTAGTCAGTTCTGAAACTATTGAAGCATTAAAACCAATTGATGCTACTCAAGCCTTACAAGGAACTACAGCCGGAGTTTCTGTTACTGCACCTTCAGGTTCGCCAGGAGGAGGGTATAATATTTTAATTCGTGGTGTAAGCTCAAATGGTGATAACGGTCCTTTAGTTATTATAGATGGATATAAAGGAGACTTAAATACCATTAACCCAAGCGATATCGAAACGTTTTCTATACTTAAAGATGCACAAGCTGCAATTTATGGTATAGAAGGTGCAAACGGTGTAGTCTTAGTAACAACCAAATCAGGGAAAAACAATACTAAAGTAAAAATTAGTTACGATGGATATACTGGTTTTCAAGAAACAACTCGTAAACTCCCATATTTAAACGCAACAGAATACGCTTTACTTTTAAACGAAAGTTATGCTGCTAACGGGGAAGATTTACCATTTCCAAATGTTAGTGGTTTAGGTACAGGTGTAGATTGGCAAGAAGAGCTTTTTAATACAGCTCCAATAACCAACCACAACATTTCTGCTTCAGGTGGGGGAGAAACGAACACTTACTATTTTGGAGCTTCTATTTTGGAGCAAGATGGTATTGTAGCTAGCGATAAATCTAATTACCAAAGAGCAAACGCTAAAATAAAATTAACCTTCGATATTTTCGATAAATTAAAGTTTACAACCTCTGCAAACTATTTCAACAATAACAGAAAAAGTATTGGAGAGAATGCGTTAGGAACACCTTTATTTAATGCCTTAAACTACGCACCTACATATAGTTTAGATCAAGAAGATACTTCTGGATTTTTAGGAAATGAAGTGGTAAATCCGATTTCGCAAATAAATAATACCTACAATAAATATTCAGGGAACTCTATAGAAGGTACATTTCAATTAGAATATAAGCCTATAGATGGTTTAACAATTACATCTCGTATAGGTGTGAAATCGTATTCAGATAATGGAAAAACATTTTCTCCTATAGTAGATTACGGTTCTGGTAAAGTGTTTAATACAGATAGAAGTAGTGTCACTCAAACTAAAAACACCAACAACTCATACACATGGGATACTTTTGCAACCTATAGCAAAGTATTTGCAGAAGACCATAACACTTCATTTACATTGGGAACAAGTGCACAACGTGCTTGGGGAGACAATTTAAGTGCAACTGGTTACGATGTTCCTAACAATTCTTGGGAATTTGCAGACATTTCTTTAGCCAACGGAATTTCTGAAGCTAAATCTACGAGTTCTTATATTTACGATTCTAGATTAACATCTTTCTTTGGTCGTGTGCAATACGATTATAAAAGCAAGTATTTAATTTCAGGGATGATTCGTCGTGATGGGTCTTCAGATTTCGCATCAGATAATAGATTCGATTACTTCTCTTCGGCAACGGCAGGTTGGAAAATTTCAGACGAAGACTTCTTAAAAGACTCTAGTATTATCGACTTATTAAAACTTAGAGCCAGTTATGGTATTCTTGGAAATAATGTTGGAGACGATTTATATAGATCTGAATTAAGCGGGGAAGCAACTTATGTGTTAGACGATGCATTAGTAACTGGTGTTGCAAATGGAAGAATTCCTAATCCAGATGCGACATGGGAAACTGCAGAAAAATTAGATATTGGTTTAGATGTTAATTTATTCAATAATAAATTAGAAGTAGTAGCCGATTATTTTATTGAAGACAGAAATGATTTATTAATAGAAGACTTCCCAGTATCTGGTATTTTAGGTGCAGGTGCTCCTGGTGCAGGTTTACCAACTGTAAATGCTGGTACAACACGTAATAAAGGGATTGAACTGTTCTTAAATTATAAGCAATTGGTATCAGACAATTTTTCTTTTGGTGTTAGTTATAATGTAACTAATATTAGTAGTGAAGTTATTGCGGTTAGTAGTGGAGCAGTTTCAGAAGGTGGTTCGTTTAGTGTGGGGCAACCAGCCATTGCAAGAATGGAAGTTGGACAACCAATAGGATATTTCTACGGACTTAAAACAGATGGATTGTTTCAAAATCAAGCAGAAGTAGATGCGCATCCATCACAATCAGATTTAGGAGCAACAGCTCAGCCTGGAGATATCAGATTTGTAGATGTTAATGGCGATGGCGAAATTACTTTAGATGATAGAACGTATTTAGGTAAACCTCAAGCGGACTATATTATGGGATTAAATTTAAGTTTCGATTATAAAAACTTCGATTTCAGTACCTATATGTATGCAGAATTAGGAAAAGAAACCGTGCGTAACTACGAGCGTGATCAAAATAATGTAAACCGTTTAAGTCTGTATTTAGACAGATGGACAGGAGAAGGGACTAGCAATAGTGTGCCTAGAACAACTACAGGTGGAACTTCAAATAAATTATTCTCAGACTTTTATGTTGAAGACTCTTCATTTTTAAGAATCCAAAATATACAATTAGGATACTCTTTATCAGATGAAGTAATTCAGAAATTAGGAATCAGCAGATTCCGTTTATATGTGTCTGTAAATAATGCATTCACATTTACTGAATATAATGGTTACGATCCATCTGCTACAAGTGGAGATGCTATCGGAGGTGGAATTGACTATGGTTTTTACCCAATTTCAAGACAATTTATTTTAGGATTAAACCTATCTATTTAAAAACTAGCAATATGAAAAAATATATAAACAAAATAACAATAAGTGCTTTTGCATGTCTATTTCTATTTGCCATTCATTCGTGTAGCGATGAGTATTTAGAAGAAGTAGATAGATACAGCATAGATTCAGAAAGTTACTTTAACTCAGAAGACGATTATTATAATGCCTTAGTTGGTGCTTACGATTTATTACAATCAACTTACTTAAATGTCATATTAGGCGAAATCGCTTCAGATAATACCTTGGCAGGAGGAGAGAGTGCTACAGATGTAACGTCTTGGCAACAAATTGATGAGATGATTCATACGCCCGTAAATAGTGAATTAAAAAACTTATGGGATTGGATGTATGCAGGTGTAAACAGAGCTAATTTTATTTTAGAATTTCAAGATAAAACAGATTTCGACGGAAAAGAAGTTATCCTTGGTGAAACACACTTTTTAAGAGCATATTACTATTTCGAATTGGTAAAATGGTTTGGACCTATTCCGTTAAAAGAAACACGATTTGAATTAGGAGACGAAACCGTAATTCCACGTTCTCCAGTTACAGATGTGTATGCTTTAATTGAAGCAGATTTAACTTATGCTATCGAAAACTTAAGTTATACAGCGCCACAAACTGGTAGAGCGACTAAAGGGTCTGCACAAGCGCTTTTAGGAAAAGCATATTTATATCAAGAAAAATTTACAGAAGCGGCAGAAGTGTTTGACGATTTAATCGCTAACGGACCTTACCAATTGGTAGAAGATTACGATGCCATTTTTGAAAATGATACTGAAAACAATATAGAATCTGTATTCGAAGTACAATATTCAGATGCAGAAGGTGCAGGATTCGAATGTTTAGAATGTAGTGAAGGTAATGTAGCTGTAGGATTTAACGGAATTAGAAATTATTCTGGTCCAGTTTTCGAATCAGGATTTAGTTTTAACGTACCAACTCAAGAGGTTGTAGATGAGTTTGAAGATGGCGATTTACGTAAAGATGTGGCTATATTAGATATTGTGGCTTGGGCTGCAACTTATGATGCAACTTATACAGAAGGGTATAATCATACAGGATATTATAACAGAAAATATTTACCAAGAGAAGGCGATTTAAACACAGGAGATCAAAACCTTACAAACCCTAACAACTACAGAGCCATTCGTTTTGCAGATGTATTACTTATGGCTGCAGAAGCTTATAACCGAGGCGGAATTAGCGATAGCCAAGCACAAGTATATTTAAACCGTGTACGTGAAAGAGCCTTTGGCGAAGCTAACGATGTAACATCTACAGGGACTACACTTACAGCTGCTATTGCGCATGAAAGACGTGTAGAATTAGTTGGAGAAGGACACCGCTTCTTTGATTTAGTAAGAACAGGAAGAGGTGCAGAAATAGACGGATTTACCGCTGGTAAAAACGAGGTATTCCCAATTCCAATTGAAGAAATTCAATTTTCTAATGGAAACTGGGAGCAAAATGCAAACTATTAAAACTAAGAAACTATGATGAAATTTATAAAATACGCATTCAGTTTAGGTCTTGTTGTGCTTATCGCAATAAGTTGTGCTGAAGACGATAATACAGATTATGTAAACGACATAACTGCACCAGAAAATGTGTCTGCATCAGTGAGTGTGACTCAAGATAATACAGGTTTAGTTACCATTACACCTCTAGCAGATGGCGCAGTAAGTTACGATGTGAGTTTTGGAGATGGATCAGATCCAGAATTAAGCATTACACCTGGTGATGGCGCAACACATACATACGAAGAAGGAACTTATACCGCTACAATTACAGCAGTGTCTTTAAACGGTTTAACAACTTCAGCAGATCAGAGTGTGATTGTATCGTTTAAACAACCAGAAAACTTGGTTGTAACTATAGAAAATGATGCAGCCATTTCTAAACAAGTTAATGTATCGGCTACAGCAGATTATGCAATTGGTTTTGAAGTATATTTTGGAGAAGATGATGACGCAGAGCCAATGCCACTTAATGTAGAAGAGACTATTTCTTATCAATATCAAGAAGCAGGAACATATACCATTAAAGTGGTTGCTATGAGTGCTGCAATTGCAACTACAGAATATTCAGAAGATTTTGAAGTTACTGCAATTCTTCAGCCTTTAGAAGCGGCACCAGTGCCAATTAGAGATCAGGCAGATGTTATTTCTATCTATAGCGATACGTATACAAACCCTGAAGGGATAGATTATAATCCAAACTGGGGACAAACAACTACCTATACGCAAATAAATGTTAATGGAAATAACATGATACAATATGGAGACATTACATATCAAGGAATTGATTTTAGCGGAACAAGTGTAGATGCGTCTGCAATGGAATTTATTCACGTAGATGTGTGGACAGCAAATGCCGATTTTAATGCGAAAATGTCACCAATTAGTGCAGGACCTAACGAAACTGCAGTCGAGTTAGAATTAACTCAAGATGAGTGGACATCGTTCGATATTCCTGTATCTATGTTTATAGAACAAAATGGAGCTTTAGATTTCTCAAATATGATTCAATTTAAGTTTGAAGGTGTAGAATCTGGAGCAGGTACCATATTTATAGATAACCTATTCTTTTACAAAGTGCCTTCAGGAGTTGAAACAGGAATTGTTGGGACTTGGAAATTAGCTTCAGTAGCAGGTGCATTAGGTGTGGGGCCAGCTGTAGGCGATGTGTCTTGGTGGAATTGCGACGATGCTTGTGTTACAGAACGTGCTTGTTTCTATGACGATACGTATGTGTTTAATGAAGATGGAACGTTTCAAAATGAATTTGGAGGAGAAACATGGGTAGAAGAATGGCAAGGCGGATCTAACGGTTGTGGTACTCCAGTTGCCCCACACGATGGTTCTAACGCAGCAACATATGTATATGATGACGATACCAATACCATTACACTTAATGGGCAAGGGGCTTTTATCGGACTATCCAAAGGGACAAATACAGGAGAGTTAACAAATCCTGCAGATGCACCAGATTCAATTATTTATTCTGCAACATTCTCAGATCCAAACACTTTAGCGGTGGTTATTGAAACGGGAACAGGTTCTGGAACATTCTGGCAATTTACTTTAGTCAGAGAAGGTGTTGTAAGTTCTCCATTAACGGGGACTTGGCAAATGTCTCAAGAGGCAGGAGCTTTAGGAGTAGGCCCTAGTATAGGCGATATCTCTTGGTGGAATTGCGACGATGCTTGTGTTACAGAACGCGCATGTTATTACGACGATGCCTATGTATTTAGTGCAGATGGAACATTTAAAAATGAATTCGGAGGATCAACTTGGTTAGAAGAATGGCAAAGCGGATTTAATGGTTGTGGAACACCAGTAGCACCATTCGACGGATCTAATGCTGCAACATATACTTACAGTGATGGGGTATTAACCTTAAATGGTCAAGGTGCATTTATCGGACTAGCTAAAGCAACCAATGCTGCAGAGATTTCAGATGCAGCAGATGCAGCAGACTCTGTGAGCTATATCTTATCTTTTATAGATAATAACACCATTAGCGTGTCTATTGAAACCGGAACAGGTTCAGGAACATTCTGGCAATTTAAACTGGAAAGAATCTAAAAAAACTAAAACATGATGAATAACATAAAATATTATATAGGACTTGTTCTTGCAGTTGCAGTATTGTTTACTAGCTGTCAAGAAGACGACACAAGTATTGGAGATATAGTAACACCTACAAACGTGACTATATCAGCCGAAATTGTGGGTGTAGATGCCGATAATCCTTACGGTGATGGAAGTGGAGTAGTAAATTTCACATCTACTGCCGATAATGAAATCACCTACCAATTCAATTTTGGTGATGGTAAAACAGATGTTGCTCCATCTGGAGAAATAGAACACAGATTTACAACTACAGGTATTAATACCTATACCGTAGTGGTTAATGCTGTAGGTACAGGAGGTGTAAAATCTAGCACAGCAATGGAAGTTGAAGTGTATAGTTCTTTTTCTGATGTAGAAGCAGAAGATTTTCTGTCTGGAGAATTAGTAGGAGATTCTAAAACATGGTATTGGGCAGCAGATATTCCTTTACATGTAGGATTAGGTCCTATTGAAGATGATTACGGAAATGGAGAATTTGCATATGAAGCTTGGTGGGGTTCTATTTTAGCTTGGGATGAAGAAAAGTATTGTATGTACAGCGATGAGTTTGTATTTACACGTACCGAAGAAGGATTAACATTCGAGCAAACTGCAGGTCTTGCTTTTATTCCTGGAGCTTACGGAGATGAAATTGGAGTGACAGGAGATACCTGTTACGATGAAACCGTAGCAACAACAATGTATGGTGTTAAAACCGTATCCTTTTTACCATCTACATCTAAAGCAGCTTTAGAAGGTTCATATAATGATGAAGCGTATAGAGGTACAGCTTTTGAAATTTCTGATGGCGGATTTATGGGATGGTATGTTGGCGCAAGTTCTTACGATATTATTTCGGTTACAGAAAATACGTTACGAGTAAGAATCATTCAACCTGGATTTGGGGCTTGGTACCAAGTATTTACATCAAGTAAACCAGTTGAAGGTGAAGTAGATTTTGAGTCAGAATTTAACGACTTAGTATGGTCAGACGAATTTGATACAGATGGCGCACCAGATGCTACAAACTGGACCTACGATACAGGTGCAGGTGGATGGGGAAACCAAGAGTTACAAACCTATACAGACGATGCTAGCAATGTAATTGTAGAAGATGGTGTACTAAAAATTACAGCAATTAAAGATGGTGATACCTATACGTCTACAAGATTAAAGTCTCAAGGCTTACAATCTTTTAAATACGGACGCGTAGAAGCGTATGCAAAATTACCAGCGTCTCAAGGGACATGGCCAGCAATTTGGATGTTAGGTTCTAACTTCGATACGGTAGGATGGCCGTCTTGTGGAGAAATAGATATTATGGAGCAAACTGGAGCAGATAAAGAAACTTCTCTTGGTACATTTCATTGGCTAGATGTGAGTTCAAGTACAAATGCGAGTTATGGAGAAACTTTAGCAGTAAGCGACATGACTTCAGAATTTCATTTATATACTCTAGAATGGTCTGAAGAACATTTAATCATTCTTGTAGATAATGTAGAAGTAGTAACGTTAACTAATAGTGACGATTTACCATTCTATGATAAAAACTTTTTTATGATACTAAACGTAGCCATGGGTGGTAGTTTAGGAGGCGATGTAGATCCCGACTTTACGCAAGACTCTATGGAAATTGATTACGTAAGAGTTTACCAATAATATTGTTTGTAGTTTTTTAATTAGGGGCAGTGTTTTGCACAGAGCCTGCCCCTTTAAAAACTAAAACTTAACCCCAAAACATTCACGAAAGACATGATAATATGTGATTATAAATAAGTCACATCATCATCAATATACAATTTTGAATATTTCTAAGTAGCACCTATAAATAAAAAGAGTAATGAAAAATACAATGCATAAAGAATCTAAAACAAACAATAGTTCTAACACTACTAATTCCGACACAAAATTAGTAACTCTTAATGGCGAAACATTTTATAAAATTTCGAACAGCGATAATATGCGTCCATTTTTTATGAGTATTGTAAGCGATTCCAACCATTGGATGTTTATTTCAAGTAATGGCGGATTGACAGCAGGACGTAAAAATGCAGAATCATCATTGTTTCCGTATTATACAGATGATAAAATTACAGAACTTGCAGACATTACAGGAAGCAAAACTATTTTTCAAATCCATATTAAAGGACAATCTATTATTTGGGAACCGTTCTCTGAAAGACAAAGCGGATTATACAAAACCACTAGAAATGTTTATAAAAACAGCTACGGAAATAAAGTCGTGTTTGAAGAAATTAATCACGATTTAAAATTAACATTTAAGTACGAGTGGAATTCTAGTCATGTGTACGGATTTGTAAAAAAATCGACACTAGAAAATCATTCAAAAAATAAAATTAAAGTCACCGTTTTAGATGGACTTCAAAACCTATTGCCATCGGGAGTGACTTCAGCATTACAAAACAGTAGTAGTAACTTAGTTGATGCCTACAAGAAAAGCGAATTGCAAACCGAAGTAGGTTTAGGAATTTTCGCCTTAAGCGCAGTCATTGTAGATAAAGCAGAACCAAGTGAAGCTTTAAAAGCGAATATTGTATGGTCTTCAGGGATTAGCAATGCAACGCACTTGTTGTCTTCAAGGCAATTAAATGCCTTTAGAACACACCAACCTATTACAGAAGAAATAGATGTAAAAGCCGAAAAAGGCGCATACTTCATTTCATCTGATTTAGTTTTAGAATCCAATACAACAGAAAACTGGATGTTTGTAGCCAATGTAAATCAAACCATCTCAGATGTTGTTAAAGTTTCTGAACTTTTAAAACATGAACCAAACATTGCAAGTATTATTCAAGAGGATATCGATGCGGGAACGCAACGTTTAATTGCATTGTCTGGAGCCGCAGACGGACTTCAAGTCACTGCGGATCCGCTTATTAATATGAGACATTTTTCTAACACGCTTTTTAATATTATGCGTGGTGGAATTTTCGATGATAATTACCAGATAGAGAAAGCAGATTTTATTACCTATCTATCTAAAGCAAATAAAAATGTTTTCATACAAAACGAAAGCATTATCAAAGATTTACCAGAAGTATTTCTTCTGGACGACATAAAACATATAGCAGAATCTAGTACTGATTACGATTTTAAACGCCTGTGCTTAGAATATTTACCACTTAAATTTAGTCGAAGACATGGAGATCCAAGCAGACCTTGGAATAAATTTTCAATTAACACACAAAGTGAAGTAGACGGCTCTAAAATATTAGATTACGAAGGAAACTGGCGAGACATCTTCCAGAATTGGGAAGCCTTAGCGCATGCGTACCCAGAGTTTATTGAAGGCATGATTCATAAATTCTTAAATGCCACAACTTTCGAAGGGTATAATCCGTATCGAGTGACTAAAGGTGGTTTTGATTGGGAAGTGATTGAAGAAGACGATCCATGGTCTTACATCGGATATTGGGGAGATCACCAAATTATTTACTTGCTAAAATTCTTAGAATTTATTGAAGATTATTACCCAGGAACTTTAGCAAAACGCTTCAATCAAGATGTGTTTGTGTATGCTAACGTGCCTTATAAAATCAAGTCGTATTCAGATATTTTAGAGAACCCGAAAGACACCATAGATTTCGATTATAAATTAAATGCAACTATAGATGAAAAACGTGCCGAATTAGGTGCAGATGGCGCTTTATTAACAGACCAGAACGCGAATATTTATCGAGTGAATTTAATAGAAAAATTACTCGCTACCGTACTAGCAAAAGTCTCTAACTTTATTCCAGAAGGAGGAATTTGGTTAAATACACAACGTCCAGAATGGAACGATGCCAATAATGCTTTAGTTGGAAACGGTGTATCTATGGTTACGTTATATTACTTGAGACGTTTCTTAGGATTTTTTAAAGACTTAGTAGAACAATCTGACGTAGAACAGACTCAAATTTCTGAAGAATTAGTAGCGTGCTTTAAAGCTGTAGTATCCACTTTAGAGGCAAACAAAAATATGCTTACCGATGGTGTAACAGATAAAAAAAGAAAAACAGTTTTAGACGGTTTAGGTAAAGCAGGAAGTACGTATAGAGAAACCATTTATAACGCTAGTTTTTCAAGTCAGAAAGCATCAGTATCTAAATCGGAATTATTAGACTTTATTACCATTACAACCACATATTTAGAGCATAGTATCGATGCGAATAAACGCGAAGATAATATGTATCATGCTTACAATTTAATGACCATTAAAAACGACGATGAGGTCTCTATTTCTTACCTGTCGGAAATGTTAGAAGGTCAAGTTGCCGTGTTAAGTTCTAAGTATCTTTCGGCTACGCAAGCCTTAAGCTTACTTGATGGCTTAAAGCATAGTGCATTGTTTAGAGAAGATCAATACAGTTACATTTTATATCCGAATAAAGAGTTACCAAGATTCGATCAAAAAAACAATATTCCTTCAGATCAGGTAGAACAATCTAACTTATTAAAAACCTTAGTTAAAGACGGTAACAGACATGTTGTTGAACAAGATTTCTTAGGAAATTATCATTTTAACGGCAGTTTTAATAATGCCAATAGTTTAAAAGTAGCATTAGCAAACTTAGACGATAAATATAACGAGTTGGTTGAAGCCGATCAGGCGGAAGTATTGCAACTATTTGAATCAATTTTCGATCATAAATCTTTTACAGGACGCTCTGGAACTTTCTTTGGTTACGAAGGTTTAGGGTCTATTTACTGGCATATGGTATCTAAATTATTATTAGCGGTTCAGGAGAATTGCTTATTGGCCATTAAACACCAAGAGTCGGATGAAGTTATCGGTCGTCTTTTAGAGCATTATTATGAAATCAATGCGGGAATTGGGGTACATAAATCACCAGAGTTATATGGTGCATTTCCAACAGATCCATATTCGCATACACCAGCAACCAAAGGGGCTCAACAACCAGGAATGACTGGACAAGTTAAGGAAGATGTATTAAGTAGAGCTGGAGAATTAGGGGTGTCTGTAGAATCAGGTAAAATTGTATTTAACCCGCGATTATTACAAACCACAGAGTTTTTAAACGCACCAGCAGTGTTCACTATAAATAATATCCAGAAAGAAACTCAAACCCTTGCTCTTGAAGCCGGTGAACTAGGATTTACGTATTGTCAAGTTCCTGTGATTTATAAACGTGCTTCAGTAGCTCAAATAGAGGTTGAATTTAACGATAATACAAAGCTTGTATTTGAAGGTTATACTTTAGATGAAGCCGTTTCAAAATCTATTTTTGAACGTCAAGGACATGTCAATACCTTAATAGTTTCTGTAAATAAATAGGACTTAAATTATGAGTCATTTAAAAATCTATATAACACTTTTTATCGCATTCATGATGTTAGGATGTAACGACAAACCTCAGGCTGTACAAGAAAAATCGGCAGCAGATATTTTAGGAAATCCAAAGTATTTAGCGATTTCTTATGGTGGCTATCGTGAAAACACGAGAGATGTACAACCTACTATTCTTGAATTAAAGGAAGATATGAAAATACTTTCTGCAATGGGGATAAAAATACTAAGAACGTATAATGTGCATTTAGCTCAAGCTTCTAATCTTTTAAAAGCGATTAGAGAATTAAAAACTGAAGATGAAAGTTTTGAAATGTACGTAATGCTGGGTGCATGGATAGATTGTAAAGATGCATTCGATTTTAATAAACAACCTGATCATAATGCAGAAAGCGAACGCAATGCTGTAGAGATTGAAACGGCTATCCGTTTAACACAAACATATCCCGACATCGTAAAAATTATAGCGGTGGGAAATGAAGCTATGGTAAAATGGGCAACGAGTTATTATGTACAACCTGCTGTGATTTTAAAATGGGTAAATCATTTACAAGACTTAAAACAGTCTGGAGACTTGCCCCCAGATTTATGGATCACAAGCTCAGATAATTTTGCGTCTTGGGGTGGAGGTGAAGCAGAATATCATACAGAAGATTTAAATGAATTAATAAAAGCTGTCGACTATATTTCTATGCATACCTACCCGATGCACGATACCCATTACCATCCTGTATTTTGGGGTGTTGAGGGCGAAGAAGCAGCGTTGTCGGATATCGAAAAAATTGATGCGGCTATGGCTCGTGCTAAATCCTATGCAATTTCGCAATACGATAGTGTATATAATTACATGACGAGTTTAGGTGTGAAAAAACCAATTCATATTGGAGAAACAGGTTGGGCGAGCATGTCTAATGCATTATATGGCACATCAGGTTCTAAGGCAACAGACGAGTATAAAGAAGCCTTGTATTATAAAAATATGCGGGAGTGGACGAATAAAGCAGGCATGTCGTGTTTTTATTTTGAAGCATTCGACGAGCAATGGAAAGACGCCGATAATCCTTTAGGTTCTGAAAATTATTTTGGACTAATAAACTTAAAAGGTGAAGCAAAATATGCCTTGTGGAATTTAGTAGATCAAGGTGTGTTCGACGGTTTAACCCGAAATGGTAAACCCATTACAAAAACATTTGGAGGCGATAAGGAGGCTTTAATGCAAACCGTTCCAGTACCACCAATTAAAGACTAAAGCTTATGAAACATATATGTATTTTACTCTTCATTTTAAGCACGTTTAGTTCGTGTAAACAGCAAACAGAAACTACAAATGTTTCTGTATCTAGCCGACATGTATTGGTGAATGATGAGGCGTATTTTATAAAAGGCATTTGCTATCATCCTGTACCAGAAGGGGCGGAACATAGAGATTTTAAAACCTTAAGTCAAGATTTGGCTTTAATGCAAGAGGCGGGGATAAATACCATTAGAACTTATGCGCCAATAGATGATAAAGCGGTTTTAGATGAAATCGCTGAAGCAGGTATTAAAGTCATTATCGGGTTTGGTTACGATCAAAAAGGGTTTTTCGATGTGTATTCAGGAAGCTTTATAGACTATGTAAATACTTATAAAAATCATCCAGCTATTCTCATGTGGGAATTGGGTAACGAGTACAACTATCATCCAGAATGGTTTGATGGCGATGTGAATAATTGGTATAAAGACATGAATGCGGCTGCGGCTTTAATTCATGACAACGATACCAATCATCCGGTGTCAACTGCACATGGAGAATTACCAGATGATGTAGCACTTTCTCTATCTCCGAATATAGATGTTTGGGGAATGAATGTTTACCGTTGGGATAACCCAGAAGAGATTTTTCAACAATGGGCGGCGAAAAGTGATAAACCCATGTATATCTCTGAAGCTGGAGGCGACAGTTATATGACTATTGAAAGTGACGGCTTTAAACAAGGTGAAAATCAGGATGCACAAGCCCAAGCCAATGCTCGAATTTTAGATAAAATAATCGAAAATCAAGAGTTATGTGCAGGTGTGACCATGTTTTCATTTACCGATGGTTGGTGGAAAGCAGGTAACCCAGGACAACAAGATATTGGAGGCTGGGCACCAAAAAGCAGCGGTGTGCCTTACGATGGATCTCCGAATGAAGAATATTGGGGCATAGTAGATATCAATAGAAACAAGAAAGAAACATTCGCGGTTATTAAAGCCAAATACAATCAGATAAAATAATTAAGATATGAACAAACTAAATGTAGTAACCATCTGTTTAATGATGATTGCATTATCCAGTTGTAAAACCGAACAGAAAGAACAAACAGTCAAAAACGACATGACATTTGAAGTTTATGAAACCTCTGCCAAAGGCAATAGTCTGACTAAATTAGAGGACTTTAAGTCGAATAAAGATACGGTTCGTATTAAACTATCACCAGACGAAAAATTCCAAACCATAACAGGATTTGGAGGAGCTTTTACTGAGTCTTCGGCCTATTTATTAAACAAATTAAGTCCGGCCAATCGCGATACCATTTTACAAGCTTATTTCGCTAAAGACGGTGCAAATTATTCATTAACGCGAACACATATGAATTCGTGCGATTTTTCACTGACTAACTACTCTTATTCTCCAGTAGAAGGGGATACAAACTTAGAGCATTTCACCATTGAAGAAGATATGGATGATTTAATTCCGATGATAAAAGATGCGATAGAGGTGTCTGAAGATGGGTTTAAAATATTCGCTTCGCCTTGGACAGCCGCACCGTGGATGAAAGATAATAAGAAATGGGTGGGTGGTAAATTACTGCCAGAATATTATGATACCTGGTCTTTATTCTTTTCAAAATACTTAGATGCTTATAAAGCAGAAGGGATTGATATTTGGGGATTCACAGTAGAAAACGAACCTCATGGAAATGGTAACAACTGGGAAAGTATGCATTATTCTCCTAAAGAAATGACCGATTTTGTAGAATTTCACTTAGGTCCGAAATTAGAGAAAGACGGTTATGGCGATAAAATTATTTTAGGTTACGACCAGAATAGAGCAGGTTTAGATGAATGGGTAGACGAAATGTATAGAAGCGAATCATCGTCTAAATACTTTGATGGGACAGCAATTCATTGGTACGAAAGTACGTATGATTTTTTCCCAGAAGCGTTACAATATGCACATAATAAAGCACCAAATAAACTTTTAATTGAAACAGAAGGATGTATCGATTCTCAAGTTCCTGTATGGCAAGACGATGCTTGGTATTGGAAAAAAGAAGCTACAGATTGGGGTTATGATTGGGCACCACCAGAAGATAAACATTTACACCCAAAATATGCACCTGTAAATAGATATGCTAGAGATATAATTGGTTGCCTAAACAATTGGGTAGACGGTTGGGTAGATTGGAATATGGTATTAGACCGCCAAGGTGGACCAAACTGGTTCGAAAACTGGTGTGTGGCTCCGGTAATTGTAGATCCCGATGCAGATGAGGTTTACTTTACACCACTTTATTATACCATGGCACATTTTAGTAAATATATGCGTCCAGGAGCAGAGGTGATTGGAGTAGATAATTCTGATGAATCACTTATGGTGTCATCCGTTAAAAATCCTGATGGATCTATAGCTGTAGTGCTGTTTAATGAAACTGAAACACCAAAAAGTATCAGCATAACATTACACGAAAAGACCGTAACATTTTCAATAGACGCACAAGCCATTCAAACCGTAATGATTACAGAATAAACCATTTACAGTTCTGTATTTTTTAAAATTAACTAAAAACAAACTTCTACGATGTCAAATCTAACAAAAGTCCCTTTTGCTCAAAAAGTAGCATTCGGAATTGGAATGCTTGCAAATCAAATGTTTCCAGCCGCAATGGGTATTTTCATGGTGGTCTTAGTACAAGATTTGGGTTTCCCCGGTTGGATGTGGGGTGTTATCTTTTTTCTTCCTCGAATTTTTGATTCTATTACAGATCCTATTATGGGATTCATTTCCGATAATACAAAATCTAAATGGGGAAGACGGAGACAGTATGTTTTTATTGGAGCGATAATAATGGGGATTTCATTCTCCGTTCTATGGCAATTACATCGAGAAGATGGTATTGATTATAACTTTATCTATTTTATGATTTGGTCTTTTATTTTTTATTTAGGCTTAACCATATTTAGCGTGCCTTATGTAGCTATGGGCTATGAAATGAGCGACGATTTTCATGAACGTACCAATATTATGGCTGTAGCACAATGGATCGGACAATGGGCATGGGTTATTGCACCATGGTTTTGGGTCATTATGTACGATCAAGGTTGGTTTGAATCTGCCGATGTTGCGACCAGAACCATTGCAGTCTGGGTAGGCGTAATTTGTATGATTTTTGCTATGGTTCCAGCCATTTTTATTAAAAGTAAATCGACACTTAATGAAAATTATGCGCCCTTAAATATGAAAAATATAGGGAATAGTTTTAATGGTATTATCGATGGATTTAAAGAGGCCTTTAAAAGTAAACCATTCAGAAAATTATGTATAGCGACGTTTTTAGTATTTAATGCTTTTAATACCGTAGCGGCCTTTACGTTTTTTATTGTGGTGTATTATTTATTTAACGGAGATGCTGGTGCAGCAGGAATATGGCCTACGCTTTTTGGGAGTTTAGGAGCGGTGGCAACCACCTTTTTGGTAATTCCTATTGTCGCTAAATTATCTAAAGTATTGGGTAAGAAAAATGCGTTTTTAGCATCTCAGAGTATTTCAATCTTAGGATACATCTTATTATGGTTTCTTTTTATACCAGGAAAACCGTATATGTTTATTATTGCCTTGCCATTCTTTTCTTTTGGAATAGGGAGTTTATTTACACTTATGATGTCTATGACTGCAGATGTTATTGATTTAGATGAATTAAACACAGGACTACGAAGAGAAGGTGTGTTTGGTGCCATTTATTGGTGGATGGTAAAATTCGGATTTGCTATTGCGGGATTATTAAGCGGACTCATACTATCCATGATTGGGTTTGATGCAGATGCGGCAACACAAACAGATGGTGCAATTTTTGGTTTGCGTTTATTCTTTTCGGGCTTACCTATTTTAGGAACATTTATAGCCATATTGGTAATGAGAAGCTACGATCTTACAGAAGAAAAAGCGAATGAAATCCGAGCTAAATTAGAACAACGTAATTCAAATACTAATATTAAAAGTTAATTGTTATGTCTTTTAGAAAGGAAAATATTTTATCGCTAACTGGCGGAATTCAAGAGGACAAAACCATATTAGGACTAGAAAATACGTTTCGTCGGGTTTTAAAAAGTGGTATACATGGTATTTGTTTTAGTGCTTATGAAGAGGGACAAAAAGCAGGGGATAAACTTAGTGCTGCACAAATAAGAAGACGGTTAAAAATTTTAAAACCTTATACAAAATGGGTGCGTACATTTTCTTGCACAGATGGTAATGAATTAATTCCTGAAATGGCTAAAGAACTAGGTATGAAAACACTTGTAGGAGCATGGCTAGGTGAAGATCGCTCTATAAATGAAAAAGAAATTGAAGGACTTGTTAGACTTGCCGAAAAAGGATGCGTAGATATTGCTGCCGTAGGAAATGAAGTGATGTATCGCGGAGATTTATCTGAAACAGCATTAATCACATATATTAAAAGCGTGAAACGATTAATTCCTGAAATACCAGTAGGTTATGTTGATGCATATTATGAATTTACCGATCGTCCGAAAATCACAGAAGTTTGCGATATCATTTTAGCCAATTGTTATCCGTATTGGGAAGGTTGCTCTCAAGAATATGCTTTAATTTATATGAAAGACATGTATAATCGTGCACTTAAAGCTGCTAACGGCAAGAAAGTGGTGATTACAGAAACGGGTTGGCCAAGTGAAGGCTTAGGATTACATGGTGCAAAACCGTCTCGAGAACATGCGATTAAATACTTTATTAATGCCCAAGAGTGGTCAAAATCAGACAATATAGATTTGTTTTACTTTTCCTCGTTTGATGAATCTTGGAAAGTAGGTACAGAAGGCGATGTTGGTGCTTATTGGGGAATTTGGGATAAAAACGAAAAACCTAAATATTATAGTAAATTGCCATTCTTAAAACTTAAAAAATAGTTGTTAAGCGCCTCATTAACACATAAAATCAGGTTTTTAATTTTAGTTTTGAATTAAACTTTCATGCATAAAACCTTCTAGAGAATCGTTTACACGAATATGATACCAGCGTTGTGATTTTCCTAAAAGTTCAACAGGAGTTTTTATGTTTAAATCAGTTATTTTTTCAGCCTTGACATTCGGACTAATTCTAAGTTCATTTTTTTGTAAACGTGTTTCTGCTTCATTAAATTCTGAAAAGTCAGTTTCCGTATATTCAACATCTTCAGTTAATTTAACAAAGGGTAATGGATTTATAGCACCGTTACTCGTGTATATTCCGAAGTGTAAATGTGGACTTGTGGTCTTAGCATTACCTGTATTACCAACAAACCCTAAAGTATCTCCAACGTGTACTTTGTGTCCTCTAGATACAGCAATACTGTCTAAGTGGGCATAATATAATGATGCGCCAAATATTCCATCTCGTAACCAAACCTGTTTACCTCCTAAACCACGATTTCCTGTATTTGTTATATAACCCGCTGTAGCAACAATAACGGGAGTCCCACGTTTAGCAAAAATATCTATACCTTCATGCGAACGTTTTCCACCACTGCGTGTTGCGCCCCAAAAGCTTTGAATGGCTGTATTGTCTTTACCACTTACAGGAAACGCTAACGTAGGTGCTGTATTCAGTGTTATACTAAAATTGCTACTACGTGCAGCGTAGGGTAAAATCACGATTTTGTATAACCCATTTGTTGGTACATTATACTCAAGAGTGTTAGATGCAATTACATTGGAGGCTTCCGGTTTAGTAGATATTAAAGAGTCGCTTTTATAAGCATACACATCCATAACTAATTGTAAACTATCTGTATGGATATCGGATGTTATTTTTAAACGTTCACCTTGTTCTAAATTTACTGTATAGGCTAGTATATTTAATTTCGAAACATTTGTTTTAGAATGTATTAAAGAAGGGGTTTCTATGTATAGTTTATTATGTTTGGCTTCTATATATTGTTGTTCATAAAGCTGAAACAAACTATCGTTTTCAAAAGTGCGTTCAAAAACAGTTTTAGCCGTGGGAGTAGCAATTGCATCTGCAATTTGCTGTGTTTGTTTACAAGATGTTATAGCTAAAAGTGTAAAAAGAATGATTGTAATGTGCTTCATGTGATCTATTTAAACATAAATCATACCATAATTTAATATGAAACAATACATCGCGAGTTTATTCGTCTTTATCTCTAAAAAGCCATTTTCGGAATATTAAAATTCCATTAGTTATGTTTTTCTTTTTTGAAAAAACGACAGGAATGGCCATCGTAGCTAAAATGGCTATAAAAGCTGAAGTTCCTAACGCACCTCCATAACCTCTAAAAAAAGTGCTTTTATTAAGGTAAATAACACTAAATATTATACCTGCAATAATTAGCCACCTGTAATGATGAATAGCTTTAGAGGATACCATGCCAACAAATGAAGCTCCTATAAATGCGGCCGGAATATTTTGAGTTAAATATGGATCTAAAACGTCCGGAAAACAATAAAAAGCCAAACTGACTATTAATGATAATACTGCAGATGCGCGAACTGCACCTTGTTTTAAGTGTTCATTGACGTAGTAAGTAGAAGTTGCGCCTAATATTCCTGTTATGATTATAATTATTGTATTCATAACCCTAACCAGACATAACACCAATACACAAAAGAGACCATAAGCACACCTCCAAAGGCTACCATTCCAAGCTTTCCGCCAACTCCTAAAAAGATGCTTTTAGACATGAGTAAAAAGAGTCCAGCTAAAATTCCAGCAATGATAACAAAATTTATAGAAGGCGCAATTTCTATACTAGACATGCCAATAAAAGAACCGCAATAAATAGCCGGTGGTAATTTTTTTAGATATTCAGATTTTTTATTTAAAACGGGTAGGAAGGAAGCTATAGTTCCTGTGATCGCAGTTGATAATACACCGCCTAATCCACCATAGATATTTAACATATAGCACAAGATGGCACCTATAGGCACCCAAACAACCACAAGAAATTCTTCGTAAGTATAATGGTCAAGGTGAACGTCCAGATATTTATAACCTAACCACATAATAATAGTTATTATAAATATAATGACTCCAGATTCAAGCGCATGTGTTTCAAATTTTTCTAAAACAATCATGATTGAAAAAATAGTCAATACGCACATGATTGCAAATTTGGAGAATACTTGGAGCGCTTTGTGTGTTTTCTTTGTAGTTTTTAATCGTGTTGATGGTTTGATCATCTTATGCTTTTAAGCATATCATTACGTTTCAATGTCAAAATTTAAACGATATCCAAGGAAATACTACGATAGAGTATATTACTATAAATCAAGTAATATTGACTAATTATAACAGTATTAAAGTATAATTTAAATGATGATATTGTAAGGGTAAGACGGCATTTTTAATCTTTTTTATTGCAACTGATTATAACACATTATAAAGAAAATGTTTCATATCGAGTTAGATAAATAAGATACACACTGGCTAAATGTTTCAACACGTTTTACTTGTAATTAATGCTTTATTCTTTTTTTTACAAAGTTATAAAAAAATAAAAGGTGACGTTAAATAGATTGTATTAATAAAAAAACTAGCAATCTATTTCTCTTTATTTCTAAAGGAATAACAGATTGCTAATTTTGAAGTTTGGATGAATTATAGTTGGTTATTTTACAAAATAAACCTTCTGTATTTTATTGTTTTCTATGTGATATATGGCAATTGCTTCTTTTATTTTATCGCCAACCTGAACACGTTCTTTATCTATGACTGTATTCCCTTTAATAATTCGCCCTTCTAATTCGCAATGTAAATTAGGGATGTTTTTAAACATGTTACCATAAATTTCTCTCATGGTAGCCTTGCCTTTGTATTTTAAAGTGTTAGGAAATGTATACACTTCAACATCATCTGCATAAGGTTCTAAAAAGGCTTCAATATTTCTGAAATTATAAGCGTTTAATTGGCGTTGTGCTAAATCTGCTGGAGTGTCTGGTAATAATTCATTAGGCGTAAAGACAGTGCCTTTATTTATAACGCTATGTATTGCAGTTAGGTTTTCTATGGCATCAATAGGATTGGCATCTAACAGTAAGAGATTTGCTTTTTTACCGATACTTACAGTACCAAATTCGTTCTCTTTATCGAATATTTTAGCCCCATTTATAGTCGATGCTTGTAAAATTTGCCAATTATTCATTCCGCTGTCTTGCATCAGTTGGAGTTCTTTTAAATATGAAGAAGCGTGTAACGTTCCAATATTTCCAGCATCTGTTCCGGTTGCTATTAATACACCAGCATCTGAAAGTATTTTAAGATTTGCCATACTAATAGCATCCGCTTTTTTTAAATCGGCTATACTTTTAGCTGTGTTAGTCCGTGTTTTATAGTTTTCAATTAAAATGGTATCTGATAAATGTTTTAAATCTAATAAGCTTCCTAATTGATATGGATCTGATTCTGCCAATTCATAATTACTCATTTCAAGGCGTTGTCCGAATGTGTTTCTATAAGCTCCATGAACCTGAAGTGTTGGCGATAAAACGGTTTTATTTGTCTTTAATAATGTGACAAATTCTGGCGATAAAAGTTCATCTTTAATACTATGCACTAAAAAATCTGCACCATGTTCTACAGCTAATTTTGCTGTAACTTGTTGTACCGCATGTACTGCAACTTTTAGATGATGTTTATGAGCTTCGTCTATAATCGCTTTAATAATGGGTAAATTTTTCTGAGCACTTGCTTCTATGCTTAAACCATCTCTTCCGGCGATATACCATATTTTAATAAAATCTGGACTATACGGTAATTGTGCCTTTACACCATTAATACCATCTTCTATAGTCTGAGTTAAGATAAAGGGTTCGTCTTTACCTAAATTGGAATACACTTCGGGTTCGTAAGTGGTTAAAAGTGGCCCCGTCATAAGAATCTCTGGCGCATAAGCTTTATCACTATAACTTTTGCGCTGTTCTAAGAAGTTATACGTTGCACCAACATCTATTAAAGTTGTAATGCCATGCTTAAGATAGCGCTTTAATGTGGTTTCCATCTCTAATTTTGCTAAAGCAATTTCATCTGTATAGCTCCAATATTTTTGTAAATCGATGGCATCTGGACGTGTGTATAATCCGCCATTCTGAAAAAAGTGGATATGTGAGTCAACCAAACCAGGAACGACATATTTATTAGTGCCATCAATAATTACGGCATCTTTTGGTATGTTTAGGGCGCTACTTTTTTTTATGTTTGAAATTACATCATCGGTAATTTCGATAGTTTGATGTGTTATCAATTTTTGTTTTTCAACATCTAAAACCGTGACATTGGTAATATATGTTTGTCCGCAAACAGAAATAGTCGAGACCAAAAAACTGATGGCTAAAGCAAATTTTATATTCATAATAGGCTATTAGATATTTTTAGGTTTTGCTTTTTTCCAACCTTCTGCAAGTTGAGCAGATAATTGTTTTACTAATGCGCTTTGCGTAGCTTCGTCTGCTATATTTACTGTTTCGTATGGATCGTTTATGCGATCATATAATTCTGCATTTTTAAAAGCTCCACGAGTTCCTGTAGTATTATCCCAATCATACCATTCTATATAATGATACGATTTGGTATTTATAGAATAGCCCATATTGCGGCTTCCATCTGCTGTATGTCTTGGTCTGCGATGAAACTGACTAAATGCAGCTGTTTTCCATTCGCGATTAGGGTCTTTAATTAAAGGAACAAAACTTGTGCCTTGCATATAATCTGGGACATCTATACCTGCAATTTCACAAAGCGACGGGAACATATCTACAAGTTCTGTAATTTCAAAAGTTTGCTTTCCTCTGTTTTCTTGATTTGGATAACGAACAATCATAGGGACTTGTAAATCTATATTATAATTCGTCATTTTTCCCCAACTGTTATGATCGCCTAATTTCCAACCATGATCACCCCATAGGATAATGATGGTATTGTCGTAAATTCCGATCGCTTTCATATGTGCAATTAGTTTCCCAACGAGGGCATCTACATAACTTACACTTGCATAATAGCCATGTTTTAAAATGCGTGTAGTGTCTTCACTCATTCGATAATCTGATTGCGGATGTCCGATGTGATTAAATCCATCGTAATGTCTTAATTCGTACATGGAATTCATGGTGTAATTCGGAGCATTTTTAGACACATTTGGGTTGTTCGCTAAGGGTATCGTTTCTGGATCGTATAAATCCCAATATTTTTTAGGAGCAGCAAAAGGCAAGTGTGGTCTAAAGAATCCTAAGCCAATATAAAAGGGTGTGTCACTTTCAGACAAACGCGATAATGTTTTTATGGCTAATTCTGTTTGTGCGCCATCATAATACATGGTGTCATTCACATCGGCAGCTTCCCAAGCAGGTCCTGTATTCCAACCATCGGCGTAACGTACAGGTCTTAGTTTTAAAAGCGAATCTCTTTTAATGGCTTGCGATGCATTAACGGCTTCACTAATATAATAGGTCTCACCATCGCGGTTTAACCAATCTTTACGTAAATATTTTTCTGGACGTATATCTGGCTCATCCCAAGAAATAGAATCCGGCATGTAATTATGAAAAATTTTACCAAGATTTACAGTGTGATATCCGTTCTTAGAAAAGTACTGCGGCATGGTAACAGTATTGGGATTGATTTTTCTAAACTCATCTCCAAGATGCCATACTCGCGTAGAATCGGGTCTTATCCCTGTCATTAAACTTGCACGAGATGGCGCACAAACGGCTACTTGAGAAAAAGTCTGTCTAAAGGTCATTCCATCTTCAGCCAATTTATCAATATTAGGAGTTATTGCTGTAGAGTCTCCATAAGCACCTAAAGTAGGTCTTAAATCGTCTACAGAAATAAATAATACATTTGGACGTTTTTGAGGTTTTGTAGGTTCTTTTTGGGTCGTGTCGCAGCTTTGCAGGACTAAAGAAGCCATTAAAAATAGGGCATACGTTAAGGGCGTATTTTTCATAGTAATAGGTAAAGAGTTGTAATTTATGTCCTAAACTACTAATAAATGATAAAAAGCACATGGTTTTTTAGATTCTATTTTTAGTTTCTTGGTCTAATAATGCTAGATGTATAAAGGTGTGAGCTTAGATTCATAAAATTTTAAAGTGCGAATATTGAAGTTTATTTCAGTATTGATAAAAATCTACTTTTAAAACAATCTTATATTGTTGTAACCTCAAAAAAAGGCTTCAAAAATTATTTTATTAATTCTTTTGATTTAAAGTGCAATAATTCGTATTTTTGGTTTACCAAATTGGTTAACCAGTTTAAAAAACATAAGCAAATGAACATAACTAAAAGTACAATTTCAATCCTATTTCTTTCAATTCTCTTTACAGCCCAAGTGAGTGCTCAGGCTTTAAAGACAGTTGTTAAAAACGCGCAAGAATTAGATCTTGCTATTAAGAGTGCAAAACCAGGTAGCCATATTGTAATGGCAAATGGTGTTTGGACCGATGTTGTTATAAAATTTAAAGGTGAAGGAACCAAAGAACAACCTATTGTTCTTGAAGCAGAAACTCCTGGACAAGTATTTATAGAAGGACAATCTACATTAAGATTAGGTGGTGATTATTTAGAAGTTTCAGGATTATATTTTAGAAACGGATATACACCAAAAAATACAGTTATCGATTTTAGAACAGATGAAGATAATGTTGCTAATTATAGTAAAGTGACTAATTGTGTGATTGATGGATTTACACAACCAGATCGTGATTTTAAAGATCACTGGGTTCAACTTTACGGAAGACATAACGAATTAAGTAACTGTTTCATCACTGGTAAATCTAACCCAGGACCAACAATTCGTGTATTCTTAGGAGGTAACGAAAGTATTTACAACCACCACAGAATTGTAAATAACTACTTTGGAGAACGTCCAAGATTAGGAGGACCTCACGGAGAAACGTTACAAATTGGAGACAGTTATACGTCTATGACGCCATCTTATACAGAAGTAGAAAATAACTTATTCGAAAAATGTAATGGTGAAATTGAAATTATTTCAAGTAAATCTAACTTCAATGAATTTAAAAATAACATCTTTTTCGAATGTGAAGGATCTTTAGTGTTACGTCACGGTAACTATGCGAAAGTAGATGGAAATGTATTTATTGGTAACGATAATTCTACAGCAATTGGAGGTGTGCGTGTTGTAAATACAGGACACTGGATTACAAATAACTATTTCTATAAAATTAGAGGAAACGAATTTAGAAGTGCTATTGCAGTTATGAATGGTATTCCAAAATCACCATTAAACCGTTACAACCAAGTTACAGATGTTGTAATTGCTTACAATACATTTATAGATAACATAACGCCATTACAATTTAGTGTTGGGACTAACGTAGATAAAAGTGATGTGTTACCAGCAAGCGAAATTCGTTCTGCTAGACCAATTCGTACTGTAGTCGCAAACAACTTAATTTATAATGAAGATGCGAGTGAAACAACTCAAGTTTTAGGATATAATGAAGTTGATGGTGTGACATTTAAAAACAACATTACAAACAATAAGGTTGAAGGTGATGTTGATACAAACGGTGGATTAACACAACAATCTATTGAAATGAAAAAAGTTTCTGATTGGTTCTATGCGCCTACAAAAGCATTTAGCGATGTGTACAATGGCTTTGAATTTGAAACGATAGACAAAGATATTTTAGGATCAGACAGAACTAAAAACAATGCAATTGGAGCAGTAACATTTCCATATGAAACTGGAGGAATTGTTAATATAAACAAATCTGAATACGGACCATCTTGGTACAAAGCCGAAGTGGCTAAAAAATCTAAAACAATTAAAGTAACATCTGCTGCAGCTTTAATGACTGCTTTAGGTACAGCTAATTCTGGAGATGTGTTAGAAGTAAAATCTGGATCTTATAAAATTTCAGAATCTTTAAACATAGACAAAACCATTACTATTAAGTCATCTAGTAAACGTCAAGTTAAAATTGAATATACAGGAGCTAAAGGAACAGCGTTATTCTTAATGTTACCAAAAGGAAACTTAGTTTTAGATAATGTTGCTTTAAAAGGAAATGACACACAAGACGCTTTTTCAACATTAGAGAAAAACATGTCTATCGCTTACAACTTAAAAGTAACAAACAGTGAAATTTCTAACTTCAACAATGTGTTAATGAGTTATAAAGGCTCGTTTGCAGATGATATTGTATTTAAAAACACTGAAATTTCAGACTGTGCTAACGGAATTCAATTGGCTGGAGAAGACGATGATAAAGGAGATTATAACGCAGAATATGTTACTATAGAAAATAGTATATTCGAAAATGTAGATAAAAATGTGTTAAACTACTATAGAGGAGGTTACGATGAATCTACAGTTGGAGGAACATTAGTCTTTAAAAACAATACAGTTAAAGAAAGTGGATCTAAAGAAGACAGTAAAATTTTATTACAAACTAGAGGTATTGTAAATCTAGACTTTAGCGGAAACACATTTAAAGATAACCCAACACCTTTTGTTATTGTACTTTGGGGAGAAAAAGGACAAGAATCTGTTAACAACACTTTAGAAAATTCTGGAGAAGTTAAAACAGAACAGAATTTAAAAATGAAATTGATGTATTAATTTATTCTAAGTAATTCTACTAAAATTTCAATTTATAAAGAGCTTGCAATGTAATGTTGTAAGCTCTTTTTTTATGTTTATAAGCGAGATCGTTTTTCTATCTAATTCTCACATAGAAATATAATTATATAATTTTAGATGTTATAGCTACAAACTTAGACTATAAATGCGCTGAATTTTATCCCCTAATGTATTTAATAATCGGACTGACTTTAATTACTGTGGTATAATGTTTTAATATATAATTCATATAGAAGTCTTACTATTAAGACTTTTAAAATTGGATACAGGCAGTCTTTTAAGGGTATTCATTTATTTCAATAATACACTCAATCAAAAAACTAGTTCTTATAGTCGGACTGTAATTCCTTCTTACAATTGTAAAATAGTGATTGCATCTGTTTGTTAAATGCGGCAGAAAGAGAAAGGCTAATAATAAAGATGTTACAGATTTAGAATTTTAATTTAAACTCTTATTAAATACGATTCTTAACATTTAGAATTTAGGCTAACTCCAATTTTACTTTAGTGATTATGTGCTTACAATTTTTCATGAAAAAAGCGGCTTCGTATATACAAAGCCGCTTCTGACAAGAATGAGATGGAAAACTGAAAAAAACTACCTCACCTTGTTTTAATGTATAATGTAACAATACTGTAAAACACACATGTATTTTCTGTCAGTTTCTTTTAAATCTATTTCAGAAAACAACGGTCTGTTTTGTATGTCTAAACTTAATTTAGAATAGTGTCCATTTAAATACCAATTTAGTCCGACGCTACCTACTATCATATCTTCTTCTAAAGCATCAAAATCACTAGATTGTAGCACCACATAAGGTTCTAATTGTCCCCAATCTGTTTGCTTACCCATTTGATTAAAGAGTAATCCGAAGTGTCCGTAAAACGTTTGTCCGCTACCCAAAAATGGATACGAATTTCCTCCTGTATTAACTAAATTATCGGTATTATCAAATCCAAAAGCGGGACTGTTTATACCTACGTTTCTGATGTAGTTCGGACCCAAATCATAATCAAAATATCCCACATAGGCATTCACAGCAGAAATCCATATACTACTAACTGCTTGATCCCAAAAAATATCTGCAGACCAAAGTTTCATATCATGATAAGAAATTAAGCTATTGGTTTCTGAGTATAAAGCATCATGTTGGTATTTAGCACCTATACCAATAGATAAATAATTTTTTTTCCCTAAATAAGTGCCAATAAAATTAGGACCACGGTTGTTTTCCTTTTCCAGAAAATCGTATTTTATATAAGACGTGTATTGTATATTGCTGTACTTATCTGTAAACTGTGCAACTCCTTCATTTGGCGTGGCAGGATTTGCACCCGTATAATCAAAACTAAAAGGTTTAATAAAAACCATACGGTAATTTAATTGTCCGATATCTCCTAAAAACACTAAACTCAGTTCTCGAGTAATATCATCGGTGTAATTTAAGGTTGGTTGTGTAATAACGTTTAAATCGGTTTGCATCATGGTCGATGTAGAAGGCGCAGCAAAACGCGATAATCCGTCGTAAGTAGATTTCCCAAACGATACAGCAAATGGTTTATAAATATTATAAGTTCCGTATAAATCTAAAATTTTTAGATATGGAAAATCTTTTCCTTTTTTATTAAAATTATTTTCACCTACAGCAAAACGAAATTTAAATTTATCCTTGTACGTTAAGTTTCCTCCTAATCTTAAACGTCTTACAGCAACTCCAAAATCATCATTTTTATAATTTCCATCTTTATCTGTACTTCCAGGGTTCCACTCGGTATATTGTGCTCTGGCTTGTATATAACCTCCTAATTTTAATTTTAAATCGGGATTTTTAAATAAAGTGTATTCAAACTTAGATTTATCGACTTTAGATATAACAGTGTCTTTAATCTGACTGTAGGTTTTTGAAGGGCACAATAATAAAGTAAGCAAAAATAGAGGACTCCAACGTATAAAACTATGTAATTGTTTTGTTAGCATTACCATATTATTTCTATCGAAATCGGATTTTAAATAATGATTTCTAAGGTTAGTTTTTAAGAGTGCAAAATTCGGTATTCAATGCAGTGTGTACAATGACTTATGTCATGTTTAATCGTATATTTATTCGTAACTTTATATATTACAAATCGTGTAAATTATATTGTACATATGAAAACAATGCTGAAAATTTTAGTTCCATTTGATTTTACAGAAACTGCAGAAAACGCACTAAGTTACGTTAAAAAATTTGTAGGTTACGATGAAGATACTGAAATAGTATTTGTCTATGTAGATGAGAGTGAAGACACTGATGCCGTTAATAAATTAGAAGCTGTTAAAGCAGATTTTGAGTCGCATGCCATTAGTAAAGTAAGGACCTTAGTGGTTAAAGGCGAGTTTCAATCGGCTTTACTAGAGGTTGTTAAAGCAGAGGCCTCAGATTTAGTTTTTATAGGTACAGGATTAATTAATAAAGACAAATTAATTACAAATACGTCTACATTTGTACTTTCTGCCGATTGTCCTGTTATTGTAATTCCTAAAGGGTATGAAGAATTTCAAATTAAAAAAATAGCCTTGGTAATAGGAGAAGATTTAATTCATAACAGTAAGTTGTTAGAAACGCTTTTAATTGTGGCGAGACGATTTTCTGCTAAAGTTGAAGTCCTTACGGTTAAAAGAGGAGAAGCAGAATATGGTTATACAACTGCCGATGAAAAGAATGAGAATGTTATTTCATATTATTTAGAAAACTTCTATTCCGGACACGTTTTTATAGACGGTCCAGATATTCCTAAAAGTATTTTTAAATATGCTGAAGATAAAAACATAGACTTAATTAGTATTTTACCAAGAAATCATGAAGTAGGAGAGACCTCTTCTAAAGGGGCTTTAACTAAAGTCTTATCAGAAATGTCTAAAGTGCCCTTACTAGTTATCGATTAATATAAAGATGTAATTAATTGCGATGAATATTGTAATTTAATTCTGTTTGATTATGTAAGACCACCCAGAAAGGTGGTCTTTTTTTAGTAGAATTGTTGTGGTGTGGATAAATAATTATATCAAATCTAAAATTCTTTTCAGATTGTGTCATATAATAGTAAATTAGCGCTCAGTTGCAAGAATGGTCTACATTCTAATCCCCTAACACATAATAGAAAATAGTTTAATATGAGTACACCTTTAGATGTCGATAGCACTTTAACAGATTTAAATTTAGAAACTTACTTTCAAACGTTTAAAGATGGTGTTATTGGAGATAAATATACGTTCAAAAGTATATTCGGAGAACAGCAAGTGCTGTATGCAGATTGGATTGCTAGCGGACGTTTATATGCGCCTATAGAAAAAATTATGCAAGAGCAAATTGGTCCAATGGTTGCTAATACGCATTCGTTTTCTAGTGAAACCGGAAAAGCCTCTACGTATGCTTATAAACATGCGCGTACCATTATTAAACAACATGTAAATGCAAATGACAATGATGTGTTAGTTACAGCTAATACAGGAATGACAGGCGTTTTGTCTGTATTACAACGTGTAATGGGCTTGCGTTTTCCAGATGCTAAATTGAAGAAAAATCAATTGGCAGAACAGGACAGACCAGTAGTTTTTATTTCTCATATGGAACATCATTCTAATCATGTGCCATGGCTAGAAACCATTGCAGATGTGGTCATTGTAAAATGTAACGACGAGAAATTAATTTGTCCTAAACAATTAGAAGCCGCCTTAATAGAGTATAAAGATAGAACGACCAAAATCGGATCGTTTACAGCGTGTTCTAACGTAACAGGAATTATTTCGCCATATACAGATTTGGCAAAAATGATGCATAAATATGGCGGATATTGTTTTGTAGATTTCGCAGCATCTGCACCTTATGTCGATATTGATATGCATCCTGAAGATGAAGATGCGCGCTTAGATGCTATTTTCTTTTCACCTCATAAATTTTTAGGCGGACCAGGAACTTGTGGAGTGTTAGTTTTTAATAAAAGTTTATATAAAGCTAATTGTCCGGATGTGCCAGGCGGAGGAAATGTGCAATGGACAAATCCTTGGGGAGATTATGCCTATTTTAACGATATTGAAGTTCGTGAAGATGGCGGAACTCCTGGATTTTTACAAGTAATGCGTACAGCATTAGCAATGCGTTTAAAAGACAAGATGAATACAGCTTTAATCGCGAAACGCGAAGAAGAATTGTTATCGTATTGTTTTGATAGATTAAAGCAAATTCCAAATGTTTTTATTTTAGGTAATACAGCTGTTAAGCGAATAGGTTGCGTGTCTTTTGGAATTACAGATGTACATTATAATTTAATAGTACGATTACTAAACGATCGCTTTGGGATACAAGTACGTGGAGGATGGTCTTGTGCCAGCACCTATGGCCATTATTTATTTGATTATGATGAAAACAGATCATTAGAAATGGTTGATAATTTAAACGCTAAAAACTTAACCAATAAACCAGGTTGGGTTCGTGTATCGCTTCATCCTGTAACTACAAATGCAGAAATGGAATTTATTTGTGATGCCATAAAACAAGTGGCCGAAAACCATGAAGCATGGAGCGCAGACTATGTTTATAATAAATCTAATAATGAGTTTGAAGATGCAACCAAAGATGCAGATATCATTGAAAAAACAAAAAATTGGTTTGTAATTTAAAAGTAGAAATTACAAACGTTAAGCATATATAAAACAGTGCCAAAAACTTCATCGATAATTTACGATGAAGTTTTTTGTTTTAAAAATGATTTGAGTGCATTTTAGAAAATAAGTTCAATTAAATTTGCAGTTAAATCTTAATCTATGAAATTTAAAATAGACCGCTTCATCCTTGCAATTATTGCAGTTATCATTTTTGCGTATAATGTACCACAATACGGGATTGAAGACAGTGGTTTTCCAATATCAACAATCAGTTCTATTGGTTTCTTTTTAATATTTTTCTTCTACGGCTTAAAATTGAGTCCGCAACAAATTAAGTCAGGCTTATACAATTGGAAATTGCATGTTTTGGTTCAGTTATCCACATTTCTATTTTTTCCGTTGCTAATTTTAATGTGTTATCCGTTTGTACAAACGCAAGAACAACATAGTTTTTGGTTAGCCCTTTTATTTATGGCAGCATTACCATCTACCGTTTCATCTTCAGTCGTAATGGTTTCTGTAGCAAGAGGAAATGTGCCTGCGGCTATATTTAATGCCAGTATTTCTGGAATTATAGGAATTGTAATCACACCGCTTTGGGTGGGATTGTTTCTAGAAAAATCGGGTACAGAATTCGATTATACGTCAATATATATTAATCTGATTATTGGAATCATCTTACCTGTTATTTTAGGACTTTCGCTTCAAAGATATGGTCATGCCTTAGCCTTAAAATATAGTAAACAACTTACCCTTTTCGATAAATCTGTAATTCTATTGGTTATTTATAAAAGCTTTGCCGAGTCGTTTTATAATGACATTTTTAGTAGTGTAAAACTATTAGACTTTTTCATATTGTTTCTAATTGTAATCGCCATATTTTTTACGGTTTTTTATTGTGTTGGCTTTATTGCTACAAAATTAAAGTTTAGTACAGAAGACAAAATTACGGCTCAGTTTTGTGGTACAAAAAAATCTTTAGTACACGGGACTATTTTTTATAAAATACTGTTTAATAATTCAGCAGCTTCAAGTTTAATTTTATTACCACTCATGATTTTTCATGCGTCTCAAATATTCATTATTAGTATAATAGCATCAAAATTTGCGAAAAGAGAGTCTGAAAATTTAAAATAAACTTTAACGCATTTTTATGTGTATTTAATTGTTGAACGGTTTAACTTTTTGCACCTTTATGTGAGTTTTAAGACTTTTTTTTAATATTAAAATCACAATCTCATGTATACATTTCAAGAACAATTAGAACGTATTAAAGACGGAAAAGGCTTTATTGCGGCTTTAGATCAGAGTGGCGGAAGTACTCCAAAAGCATTATTAGGATACGGTGTTACAGATAATCAATATAAAGATGAAACAGAGATGTTTCAGTTAATTCATAACATGCGTACTCGTGTTATTTCAGATAAAAATTTTTCACAAGATAAAATCTTAGGAGTCATCCTTTTTGAAAAAACCATGAAAGGATTAATTGCTAACGAAGCGGTACCATCGTACTTATTAGAAAAGCATATTGTCCCTTTTTTAAAGATTGATAAAGGATTAGAAGATCTAAAAGATGGTGTAAAGTTAATGAAACCCATCCCCAATTTAGAGTCTCGATTATCTGAAGCTAAAGGACTAGGTATATTTGGTACAAAAATGCGTTCTGTGATTTATGAAGATAACATAAAAGGTATTTCAGACATTGTAAAACAACAGTTTGCTGTCGGAGCAGAAATTATTGCTTCTGGTCTTGTGCCTATTTTAGAACCCGAAGTAGATATTCATGCTGAAGATAAACCTGAAATAGAAGCCATTCTTAAAAAACACATTCTTTTAGAATTAGATAAGTTAAAAGCAGATCAATCTGTCATTTTAAAATTGACATTACCAACAGTCCCAGATTTTTATAAAGACTTAGTTAATCATGCTAAAGTGGTTCGGGTTTTTGCGCTTTCTGGAGGGTATGATATAGATACTGCAAATACTTTACTAACTAAAAATAAAGGGGTCATCGCTAGTTTTTCTAGAGCGCTTTTAAACGATCTAAAATTTCAGCAGAGTGAAACCGAATTTTCTACGGCATTAGCAGGTGCTATAGATAGCATCTATAAAGCATCCATAACCTAAGAGTATTAATATTTTAGTAAAAAAAACCGGTACCATAAGTACCGGTTTTTTTTATGCTTCCTGTGTTTTAAGATCCATAACAGCTGTGTACCAAGCCTGAATAACTTCTGGGCCATAAATACGTTCTAAGCGTCTAACAATAAAATGACCTTTAGCAACATCTTGAAAGTGATCTATAAATAAGGTATTTATTATTCCTCCACCAATGGCACCAATGGCTGGAATGGCTTGCGCAGCCGCTTTTTCTGTTACAATAACATTAAATCGGGTTGCTACATTAACTATAAATTTAACAAGTGCTGGCGCACTTTCTTCAGATATTTTTTTGGTAGCTACATATCTAGAGGCTTCAGTGATTGAATTTGCTAATGCCGCACGCACTATAAAATATCCGCTTTCAGCATCGTCATCAGCTGTGCTTTCACCACCTAAAGCAAAGACCTCCATACAAGCCAATTTGGTTTCATAGTCACTTAATGATTCTCCTTGCGAGCGTGCAATATCTGCTATAGAACGCAACATAATGGTGGTCGATACAGGAAGTTCTAAGGCCAATCCTGCAAGTCCAAAAAATCCGCCAACACCACCAGAAAGTGCTGCGCCAAATTTGTGCCAGGCGTTAGAAGGGTGTTCTACTTCAATGTCATCTAACGACCAAATGGCAGCTTCTGTAGCTTTTATTAAAGATTTTTGGGTGATTTTACCAATATTAGCTTGCCAATTTTCAGGAAGAAAATCGATAGCTTTTTCAATAGGCATACCTATAACATTGGTTATTTTGGCTGCAATACTAGGGTTTTCTAATAATTCTACAGCGGTTGTTAATTCTTGTATATGAATATCGCTTAAGGATGTTTCCATAAGTGTGTTTTATTTTGATTGATGAATAATTTAAAAATACAAAATCTATACCAGAGTACTTTTAAAGTTATCTTAAGATGTTCATTTATTTTTTTATTGAGCAGAATATACCCTGTTTTTTTGGTTTTTTTTAAGTCATCTTTACATGTAAGTTTGATTGTGCTATCGTTCAATTGTTAAGTTTTAAATTTGTTGAAATTCATAAGTTGGCATTTAGTCATAACACTTATATTTGCCGACTTATAAAATACATTTAAATGATTTCAATAGACGGGATTGCAGTAGAATTTGGAGGAACCACATTGTTTAGCGATGTATCTTTTTCCATTAATGAAAATGACAAGATTGCCTTAATGGGTAAAAATGGAGCAGGAAAATCTACATTATTAAAAATTATAGCAGGAAAAAGCAAGCCAACACGCGGTAATGTGTCTTCGCCTAAAGATTATGTGATTTCGTATTTACCACAACATTTACTCACAGAGGATGACTGTACGGTGATGGAAGAAGCTTCTAAAGCGTTTGCTTCTGTTTTTAAAATGAAATCTGAAATTGATGCCATTAATGAAGAATTAACGGTACGTACAGATTATGAAAGTGATGGCTATATGAAACTGATTGAAAAGGTTTCAGAATTAAGCGAAAAATTCTATTCTATAGAAGAAATTAACTACGAATCTGAAGTCGAAAAGATATTAATTGGACTTGGTTTCGTGCGTTCAGATTTTAGTAGACCGACTTCAGAGTTTAGCGGTGGATGGCGTATGCGAATAGAATTGGCGAAAATTCTACTTCAAAAACCAGATTTAATTCTATTAGATGAGCCTACAAACCATATGGATATTGAAAGTATACAGTGGTTAGAAGATTTCTTGATTACACAAGCTAAAGCTGTTGTAGTGATTTCTCACGATAGGGCATTTGTAGATAATATTACTACGCGAACTATAGAAGTCACTATGGGACGTATTTACGATTACAAAGCTAAATATTCTCATTATTTAGAGTTGCGAAAAGATCGTCGTGCACATCAGCAAAAAGCATACGATGAGCAACAAAAAATGATCGCCGATAATCAGGAATTTATAGATCGTTTTAAAGGCACGTATTCTAAGACACTTCAAGTACAATCACGTGTTAAAATGCTTGAGAAATTAACACCAATTGAAGTAGATGAAGTAGATACAGCGGCTTTAAAATTAAAATTTCCACCATCACCAAGATCTGGGCAATATCCAGTTGTTGTTAATGAATTATCTAAATCTTATGATGATCATGTTGTATTTAATAATGCAAATTTAGTGATTGAACGTGGCCAAAAAGTTGCTTTTGTAGGGAAGAACGGTGAAGGAAAATCGACTATGGTAAAGGCTATCATGAACGAAATTGAATTTGAGGGAAGCATGGAATTAGGACATAATGCTCAAATTGGATATTTTGCCCAAAATCAGGCTTCGTTACTGGATGGAGATTTAACCATTTTTGAAACGATCGACCGCATTGCAGTTGGTGATATTAGAAATAAAATTAAAGATTTGTTAGGTGCATTTATGTTTGGTGGCGATATTTCTACTAAAAAAGTAAAGGTGTTATCTGGAGGAGAAAAAACACGTTTAGCCATGATAAAGCTATTGCTGGAACCTGTAAATGTGCTAATTCTGGATGAGCCTACTAATCATTTAGATATGAAAACAAAAGACATTATTAAAGATGCTTTAAAAGATTTTGATGGGACTTTAATTTTGGTGTCTCACGATAGAGATTTCTTAGACGGTTTAGCGACCAAAGTATTTGAATTTGGAAATAAACGCGTTAAAGAACATTTTGAAGATATTAATGGATTCTTAAAGCTTAAGAAAATGGAAAGCATGCGAGATATTGAAAAATAGATGTCGTATAAGTTATATTAAAAAAATGCCTTGTAACGTAGTGTTGCAAGGCATTTTTTATAGAATTAAATTCCAAGAATTTTAGCATCTACCGCAAAAACGGTTTTAATATCGATGTCGTAATCTTCGGTTAACACTTCATCTATACCCGTTTCAATTTTCAAATAAAATGAATCCTGAAAAATATAATTTTTTAAATCCTCGTCAGACGTCTCTAAATACATCACGTGAGTACCATTTTCTATAGGCGTTGTGTTCCATGCAAGTTTCGTGTCTTCCAAACCATCGGCAGCAATGTAAATTTCTATTGTTTCTAAGAAGCTAAAATCTTCATCACTCGGACTTGTTAAGGTCAGTCTAAATTCTGAAAGTGTTATGTCTTCAATTAAATCTTCAGATGTATCGTTAATACTAAAAGTAGACTCCGAATTGGTTTCAATTTCAGGCGTACTTATTGTAAAAGGGATATCTATTGGCACGGTTGCAGGAATGGTAACAGATTCGTCGTAAGTAATATCAAATTTTGTAAAATCATCTAAATTGTCGCAAGACACAGTTACAAGTACGATTAAAAGATAGAATATAGATTTTATATGTGCGTTCAAGTTTTTCATAAGTTTTAATTTAAAACGTAAATATAGTGTAATTATAACGCTAGTAAGGTCTGATGTATTGTAGTCTCTTATTTTGATACTGACTTACTCTATAAGATTATCATTTTTTTAACATCATGATTTCTAGTGTGATAATATTTCATTGTAAATTTAAGAGACAAACACAAAACGAATTTTTGACTTTAAATTTTAAAACAATGAAAAAAATACTTTTCCTTACCGGCGATTTTACTGAAGATTATGAAACTATGGTGCCTTTTCAAATGTTAGAAATGGTGGGCTACGAAGTGCATACGGTTTGTCCAGACAAAAAGAAAGGCGATATAATTAAAACGGCAATACACGATTTTGAAGGCGACCAAACGTATACAGAAAAACCAGGGCATAATTTTGTGCTAAACTATACTTTTGACGACGTAAATGTAACAGATTACGACGGTTTAGTTATTGCCGGAGGTCGTGCTCCAGAATATTTAAGATTAAACGCCACGCTTTTGGGGATGGTTCAGTATTTCTTTAAAGAAAATTTACCAGTGGCTGCGATCTGTCATGGTATACAAATACTTACGGCTGCCAATGTAGTAAAAGGTAGAACCTTAACAGCATATCCAGCTGTAGGACCTGAAGTCAGACTTGCTGGTGGCGAGTTTCGTGATATTGCTGCAGATAAAGCGTATGTAGATGGCAATTTGGTAACATCGCCAGCATGGCCAGGACATCCTGCTTTTATAAAAGCATTTTTAGACCTCTTGGGAGCAAAAATCACGTTATAAACATGTTGAATTTAAAATTTCCAAGTAGCAGCGACTAATTTGTTACTTGGAATTTTATTTTTACATGGCTTTTGTAGCCTTGGAAATTCCATTCACGTAATTTGAGATCATGTGTAATTCTGAAGCGAGCTCAGAGCCTTCAAATCCAGTAATGTCAGCATCTGTAATATGCGCGTTATAAAATGTTAAGTATTTACTAGATAATGGCATGTAAGACCAGTGCCATTTTTCTTCATTATATCCTGTACGTCCGTTTTCTTTAGAGGTGTACACTTGGTAAAAACCATATTCATGTGCATGCTCAAGTAACCAAGTATATTCTTTTAAACCTTTACCACTTTCAAAATAAGAATTAGATAAATTATTTAAATCGAGGTCGGTTCCCCAATGATGTCTTGATGTGCTTGGCATGGAACTATAGCGTAATATTTTTTTAGCATTTTCAATAGGAGAGAGGTTGCCATTTGCTTTCCATTTTCGATCCCAAATAGATTTTTGATAATTGAAATTTCGTGTCCCTGATACGACTGTAAATTGTATGCCACTTTGCTTAGCAGCAGCAATCATGTTTAAAAATGAATTATATACTTCCTGCTGAAGATAAATAGTCTTGTTAGATAATTCTGGTGCTACTTTAACAAAACAAGCATCTGTTTTGAAATCGAATTTACCAAGTACAAAGTCTTTAGTAATGGCTTTGCTAGTGTCTTGCGCATGTGTTATTGATGAAAATAATATAATAAAAAATAAAGGCATGCGAATAAAGGAGAATTTCATAAAGTCGATTTACAATGTGTCATATTTAGAACAGTGAAGATGATATAATAGTGTTCTCAACTTCAAATATAGGTATTACTTCTCGTAAAATTCTAATTTGTTTTTTGTTTTGACTAACTGATTTTGTAAATAATCTACTTTTTTAAGCAAATTAAAAACGACATCTATGCCTTCTAAATTGACATGTAATTCGTTGTGCAACCGTATCATTTTTTCAAGATCGCTTAATGTATCTTGATGTAAACATTTATTGTTTTCTACGGTAATAAGTTCCAATAACCCCATGCTGTGTAAGTCATCTAAAAACACAGGTTCTACATTGTATTGTACACAAATCGTTTTTACTAATATATAATGATTCTCAGCCATGTTATCTTAGTTTTTGTAATGTGGTAAACAATTCTTTTTCTTTATCTGTAAGATTTTTTGGTGTTTGTATGTGGTAGGTAATTATAAAGTCTCCAAATTCGCCCTCTTTTTTATATATAGGAAATCCTTTGCCTTTTAATTTAACTTTGGTTTCATTCTGTGTTTCTGGAGCAACTTTTAGTTTAACTTTTCCTGAAAATGTATCTACCATAATATCTCCACCTAAAAGCGAGGTGTATAAATCTAAATCTACATTTGCATGTAAGTTATTACCATACCGTTTAAATTTTGTATTATTTACAATATTAAATGTGATATACAAATCACCATTCGGACCGCCATTAACACCAGGACCACCTTTACCTGATATTTTTATAACTTGTTCATTTTCTATCCCTGCAGGAATTGTCAACCTGATTTTTTTACCGTTTACGGTTAGAATTTGAGATTCGTTAGTGTAAACATCGGTAAGATTTAGTTGTAGTTCGGCATTAAAATCTTGTCCTTTAAATTGTACTTGGTTATGACTTTGTCTAGAACCAGAAGTGCGTTGACCACCAAACATGGATTCGAAGAAATCTGAAAAATCATCTTCTGTATGTGACTGGCCAGAATAACTTTGATAGCCTTGTTGGCGACTCGAATTGTGTTGTTTCTGAGCACGTTCTATATCGTCTGCATGTTGCCAATCTTTTCCGTGTTTATCATATTTTTTACGATGCTCTGGATTAGATAAAACTTCGTTTGCTTCATTTATATTTTTGAAGTTCTTTTCGGCCTCTTTATCATTTGGATTTAAATCGGGATGATACTTTCTAGCTAACTTGCGGTACGCTTTTTTTATATCGCTTTCAGATGCATTTTTGTCAATTCCTAAAATTTTATAATAATCAATAAAATTCATAACTAAGAGGTGTTATTACAATTAAAATCTACGCTTTTAACTACTATAAATATCGGAAAATAATAAGAGTATTCAAAGTATTATTCCGACTCAAATTTTAAATATTTAGAAAAAAATGGCAATGTTTTTTCAGCCATACGTTCAGGGATTTTATTGATATGATCGCCTTTATAAGCTTCAAAAGTATGTGACACTCCATAATTTGATAGCGTTTGGTCCAGCTTCATAGAGGCTTTGTAAATATCGATATCATCTGTTCCTGCATCAATAGCAATAGCTGTTAATGTCTTTAAATTTGGAATGTATTGATCAATCATATTTAAAATCTGATTGTCTTTAAACTTTTGAAGTATTTCCGGGATAGGCTTTCCATCTTTATAGGCTAAATCTATATATAGCGGAAACTTTTTAGGGTTAGAAGCCCAAGCTGCCGAAAATGCCATATGTAGACTCTCTATAAAAGATAAATTTGCAACATCAGATTTAGAGTGTACCGCCTCCATATTTTTTATGTTTTCTACGTTAGGCAAACGTCCGATCTCTAAGCTAGAGCTACTTAATACATATATTGAAGAATAGATGTCTGGGTGTTTCATGGCTAGTCTTAAGGTGCCATAACCACCCATAGAATGTCCTGCCAATCCACGACTAGTTGCTTGATCTAAAGTTCTAAATTTTAAATCTATAAACGACACGAGTTCTTCTGTAATAAAGGTTTCCCAATCACCCATAGTTTCAGAATTCCCATAAAAACTGCCTTTGTATGTGGTATATGCATTGGGCATAACTACAATCATTTCTTTACAACTTCCATTACTCATGCAAGTGTTCAGAATGTTGTTCATATTTATCCAATGGTGTTCCCAACCAAACCATTTACTATCGGTGTCATCAAAACCATGTAAAAGATATAACACCGGGTAGTTTTTATCGAGTTTTGTTTGATAGGATGGTGGTAAATACACTGTAATATCACGAGTAGATGGATCGTTAATTAAATTGTTTTTAAGGGCTTGACTTGGGACTTTTAATCGCATTCTAAAACCTTGTGCTTGGGTAAAATATACACCCAGCATAATGAAACTTAAAGAGAGAATTATACATTTTAATTTCATTTGTTACAGGATAAAAATTAATTAGGTGAAATTTGAAAGGATTGTTCAAGTATATGGTACAAGTCGGGATGCTTCTTTTGCATGAGCTTAGGGTTTTCAAAAAAATATTCTGAAGCCACGGCAAAGAATTCTGCTTGATTGGTGCCACCGTAATCCCTAATGTCTGATTTGTTATTATGTATGGCTTGCATTTCTTTATGAATTAATTTTAACCACGGAATTGTGTAGGCATTTTTCATAATATATTCGGGAACTCCATCTGTATCGCCGTCCATTTTATCTATTAAATGTACAAACTCGTGAATGGCTGTATTACTCTTGTCATTACTGTTTGCAAAACCATGATAAAGAGCTTTTTTAGAAAGAATCATTTGTTTTTCTAAACGTCCAGTACCCACCATACCAGCAATAATTCTATTTTCGTTATTATGACTAAATTCGTAATCTGTATTAAAATTATCTGGGTATAATAATATACCACTTAAGTTGGTATAATGCCATTCTGAAAACCCAAATACAGGAATTACAGCACTAGCTGCAATTAATATTTTATCTAAATCTACTAGTTCTAATTGTACGCCTTCAATATGGACTTCGCTTAGAAATACCATCATGCGTTTCTGAAATTGGAGTTGTTTTGCTTTAGGTAATTCCTTGTAAAACAATACATGCTTGAGCATAAGATTATGCCAGTTTTTTGGAAAATTATTTGCTTTTTTTGTTTTTAATTTACTTAATGCAAAGGCTGCGAAAGCTATAAGAATGAAAAAGGCTATGCCCGTAAAAATCATAGAATGTAGTTTTTATCTTTTTACAAGTTAAGATAAAAAAGAGTGGGTTTTACATGATTTTAAATTTTTGATATCCTGAAAAAAAGCATTTTTGAAATGTATTTCAAAAATGCTTTTAAAATCAGGCAATTTATAAAAAAATGAAGTGGCATTTTAAGTGTGTAATACGTTGATTAATAGCTGTAATGTGTTTGTGATTTAATTTGAATAATTCCCTAGAGATGTAAAATCGTAATCCTGTTTATGAATTTGTAAATCGTGTGCAGCTAAATCTATGCACTGCATGGTAGTCGATTTATTATTAGATTTATCTGTATATGTTGCTTCCATGATTAAACTGTTTTCAGCTTGATTTAACCATTTTGGATTAAATCCCTTAGGCACATTTTTTGTGTTAATTCCAAATATGCTTGAAAAACTTACAGGCGCATCCATTGCGTTATACATAATCATAATGGCATCATCATTTTCCATTTTGAATCCTTTACAGTTCTTACCATTAATAACTTTATCATCAAGCTCTTCAAAAGTAAAATCATTTTCTAAATACGGATCAGATTCTATATTTTCAAGATCAAGATTCATTTTCATAACCATGCCTGTTTTTTTATTGTTATTAGTCATAAATATAGCATTGGTGTTATGCTCTGTGTCCATGACAATAAATACATCATCGTTCTTTTTGAGATCATCTAAAGTCGGTTGCATGCCAAAATATTTTTCTTCTGCTTTTAGGTAATATGCAATATCTATAGGATCATCTTCAGGACTTTCAATACGTAGTATGTATTTCCATTCAAAATAATAGGTCTCTGGTAGAATGGAATCATTTAACAAAGAAAACCCTCCCATGTTTATGCCTCCAAACTTGTAATCGCCATCTATTCCAAATAAACTATCTAATCGTTTTCCTAAGCTCTGTTCTACTTTTTGAGACGTTTTATCTATTACAATATCTTCAGTGACTTCTTGTAATTTGTTTTTTAATTTTTTTAAAAATTGACCATGCATTTGTGTTCCTGAAAAGACTAATGCAACAATGAGTGCAATATGTTTTAATTTCATAATACTGTATTTTAATGATTATACATCTGACGCGTTTTTGTGATTTATAAAAAACGTTTTTGATTTCTTAGGTCGAGTAAAAAAAATAGTAAGGAGCGTAACATTGATTGTAGCTAAAGAAAAATAAATGATATGTAACTCATTTATTTTAAGACTTTTTAAAATGAAAGGTTGAAAAGTGGCGTTAATTTCAGGAAAAAATAATTCTAATACATGCAATAAAACATAGCATGAGCCTAGTATTCCAAGGCAAAGAATACATTTAATACGTCTATGTAAATCAGATAATTTCACGAATAACAACCTATTTAGATTTTGAGTTAAAATCTATCAATTAGGTCTATGTAGGGAGATCCTAGTGTAATCTATTGATTATCAGTTGTAAATATAGTTAAAAAATGAAACAAATTTTAAGTTTTTTAAGAATTGATATAAAATTATTAATGAAGTAACATGCGAATGGGGCGAATTAAGGTTTTGTTAACATTGTAAAGAAGTCTGAATATGTAATTTTACTTTTCAACAATAATTAAACAAAAATTATGAAACACGTAATGTTAGGTTTGGTGGTATTAATAGCTACTTTTAGCCTTCAAGCACAAGTAAAAACACCACAACCCAGTCCAACAAGTAAAATTGAACAAACGGTTGGATTAACCCAGATCGCAGTAGAATATTCAAGACCTAGTTTACGCGGTAGACATCTTTATGGTTACCTTTTACCTTATGGAGAATTATGGAGAACTGGCGCTAATGCGAATACAAAAGTGACTTTTTCTGATGATGTTGTTATTGGTGGTAAACCCTTGAAAGCTGGTACTTATGCACTTTACACAAAACCTGACAAAATAGCTTGGGATATTATCTTTTACAAAGCATCAGATAATTGGGGATTGCCTAAAACTTGGGACGCTAGCCAAGTCGCTCTAGAAACAAAATCTGAAGTTTATCCAAATCCAGTATCTTTAGAAACGTTTACTATTTCTTTTGCAGATTTAACGAACGATTCTGCTGTAATGCGTTTATCTTGGGGATTGCGATTTGCTTCTTTTAAAATTGAAGTTCCTACAGACGACATTGTCATGAAAGATATTGAGCGTGCTATGAGTGGTACAACAGCCAACGATTATTATGCTGCTGCAGTATATTATTTTGAATCTGGAAAAGATATTGATCAAGCTAAAACTTGGATTGATACGTGTATAAGCATGACAGAAAACCCAGCCTTTTATCAATTACGTAAACAGTCTTTAATTTATGCTAAAGCAGGAGACAAAGAAGGTGCTATAGCCGCAGCTAAAAAATCTCTAGAAGCAGCTAAAATTGCTGGAAATACGGATTATATTAAGATGAATACAGCTTCATTAGAAGAATGGGGAGCATTATAAATAGGATATGATACTATGTAAAAGCCACTAGCAAAATAATATGTTAGTGGCTTTTTTTTAATATTCTAGTTTAATGATAGACCGAACTTTATCTAGAGTTTTAATGAGTTTTAGACTAAAATCGAAGGTCATAATATCACTTTCCGTTTTACCGTCTCTAATTAACTGATTAAAATGAAGTGTTTCAAAATTATAACCAATCGTATTTCCCGTATAATCTAATATTTTTTCGGCTCCGTTTTGTAAAATAGTAACCGTTGTTGGGGTATGAAACTGAGTATTTAAAGTTATAGTGCCGTTTTCGCAAATAAAAGTGCAGGCAGTAGGTGTTTGTTCTATTAAAGAACTTTTTAAAACGGCTTCGGTATTATTTTTATAGATAAATCGCATATCGCAAGAAGAATCTGCACCATTATCAAAATGTGTACAGTCTGCTTGTATATGGTCAGGTTCTCCTAAAGTAGAGAGTGTTGCGAAAATAGGGTAGATGCCAATATCTAATAAACTGCCTCCTCCAACAGCTTTATCAAATAACCTTGAAGCTTCATCAAAAGGTCTTGTAAATCCAAAATCGGCTTCAACCTTTAATAATTTTCCGTAGGTTTCATCTTTTAAAGCTTGTAAAGCAAACTGATAATGTGGTAAAAAATAAGTCCATAATGCTTCCATTAAGAGGACTTTTTTTTCCTTTGCCAACGCAATCATCTCTTCAACCTCTTCTAAATTCATAGCAAAAGGTTTTTCACACAACACAGCTTTACCGTGTTCTAAACAGAGCATGGCATGTGCTTTATGAAAACTATGAGGTGTTGCAATATAAACAGCATCTACATCTGGATCTTTTGCTAAAGCTTCATAACTATTGTATGCTTTTACAGATTGAAATGTTTTTGCAAATTCTTCTGCTTTATCTAAAGATCTAGAAGCTACAGCTTGTAACTGTGCATCTTCTATAGTTAATAAATCTTTGGCGAATTTATGAGCAATATTACCAAGCCCAATAATTCCCCATTTTATGGTTTTATGAGGTTGTAATGACATCTGATTTAGGTATAAAAAGTTGAATACATAATGCGATTATTATGACTAAGGTACAACCAAAAAGATTAAGCCACAAATAGGGCATCCAATCAAAATACCAGCCATAAATAACTATCGCTTGAGTTATAATTGCAGCTATAAAAACGGCATTTGCTTTTACATGTTTAAAGAAAAAAGCGAGCAAAAATATTCCTAATACATTACCATAAAACACAGATCCGATGATATTTACTAATTGAATTAAATTATCAAATAACGACGCAAAACAGGCAATGCATATGGCCAAAATCCCCCATCCTAGCGTAAACCATTTGGTGGCTTTTACATAATGCATATCGTCTTTATTTGCAGCTATGCTTCGTTTGTAAATATCTATACTTGTAGTAGACGCCAAAGCATTTAATTCACTAGCGGTACTAGACATGGCTGCACTAAGTATAACAGCAAGTAAAAGTCCGATTAATCCGCGTGGTAAATTATTTAAAATAAAGTGGATAAAAACGTAATCTTTATCGTTTGTTTCAATTTTTGTTTGATGTTCATTGGCTGCTTTTTCAAGCACTAATTTGGCCTGATCGCGATTTGATTTTTCTGCTGTATTTACTTTAGAGATTTGCTTTTTTAATCCATCATTTGGTGCTGAAACATATGCGTTTAATAGCATTTTTTTATTCTCGAAAAGCTCATGTTGTTCCGCTTCAAGAGCTTTAAATTCATCAGAATATGATGATGCTGCAACAACGTCCTGCGCATGCGGATTAAAATGTATTGGTGATTCGTTATATTGATAAAAGACAAAAACCATAACACCCACAAGCAGAATAAAAAACTGCATAGGCACTTTAAGGAGTCCGTTAAAAATTAAACCCAATTGCATTTCTCGTAACGATTTTCCTGAAAGATACCGTTGCACTTGACTTTGGTCTGTACCAAAGTAGGAGAGCATTAAAAATGTACCTCCAATAATTCCACTCCAAAATGTATATCTATTTTCAAAATCGAAAGAGAAATCTAGAATATTCATTTTATTGTTTACTGCTGCAATTTCTAAGGCATTAGAGAAGTTTATATTTTCAGGTAAATAACTTAAAATTAAAAAGAAAGCAATAAACATTCCTGTAAAAATAACAGTCATTTGATGCTTTTGCGTTACGCTCACTGCTTTAGTACCACCAGAAACGGTGTAAATTATAACGAGTACACCTATAATGATGTTTAACTGATTTAAAGACCAACCCAATACGGCGGAAAGTATAATGGCCGGTGCATAAATGGTAATTCCTGCTGCTAATCCGCGTTGTACTAAAAATAATCCAGCGGTTAGACTACGGGTTTTTAAATCGAATCTGTTTTCTAAAAATTCGTAAGCGGTGTATACTTTTAAGCGATGATACAGAGGAATAAATACCATGCAAATAATAATCATTGCAATAGGTAATCCGAAGTAAAATTGCACAAAGCCCATACCATCATTAAAGGCTTGTCCGGGCGTAGATAAAAAGGTGATGGCGCTTGCTTGTGTGGCCATTACCGAGAGACCAATTGTCCACCATTGTGCCTGATTACCACCACGAATATAATCTTGTACATTTTGGCTACCTCGAGTTTTCCATGTACCGTATCCAACAATGGTGAGTAGCGTACCTATTAATATAATCCAGTCTAAAGTTTCCATATTAAAAGGCTTTCATTATGATGTAAAACAAAATAATGTAAATGGCATTAGCTATTAAAACCCAAGTGTATGAGCGTTTCCAAGTCTGTTTTATAGTATTGTTTTCTGCCATATTAATCGTGTAATTCAGGTTGAGTTGAAATATTTTCTTTTCCTATAGAAAGCATGTTGGCAAATAATCTGTAAGCACCAGAAACACCAGCAGGGAATTCTCTAAAGAAACTTAAACCTGTGTACATATAATAACCTTTACCATATTTAGCAACTAATAAGCTTCCGCTTTTTTCAGTTTCATTTTTATCGTGCATGCCTAAGATTGGCGTAAACTCTTTACCCCATTTATTTGGAAAATATAACCCGCGTTCTTGAGTCCATCCTTTAAAATCTTCAGGCGTTATTGTATTTGGAGTGTTTAACAGCTCATGTTTTGGATTTAAAAAGGTAACTTCTGCATGTTCGTCTGTAACACGATCTCTAGATAATTCTAAGGTGTAAGGCGCTAAAGTGTCAACTTTTAAACCACGATTGGTATTGTATTGTACAATTAAATTTCCGCCTTGTTTAACATAGTCAAATAATGTGTTTTGTTTATATGCTAAATCTTCAACAGTATTATAGGCTCTAATTCCGATTACAATCGCATCAAAACGTTTTAAGTTTGTAGCCGTAATATCGTCAGGATTGATAACCGCAACATGATATCCGATTTGTCTTAAACTTTCAGGAACAACATCTCCGGCACCTTGAATATACCCAATGTTTTCTCCTTTTTTAATAATATCTAAACGCACAAATTTACTCACCTTAGGTAGTACAATTGTTTGAAAAGGAATGTGATCGTAATCAATTTCTATTAAGGCTTTGTTGTAAGCCGTTCCGTTTACAGTTACTGTTGATGTTATTTGAACTTCGCTTTGATTTTTTGGAGGCGTTACAGTAAAATAAACCGTTTTGGTTTCTCCGCGATGTGCTACAGAAACGGGTAATGTTTTAGGAGAGATAGTCCAACCTTTAGGTGTATTTAAACTTACTGTGCCTTCAATTTGATCTTGACCAGCAGTGACTTTTACAGCCACTTGTTTTGGTGTATCGTTTTCAAAAATTAGTACAGGTTCTACAAGTTGAGAGGCGACAACAGGAACAATTTCGAAAGGCTTATACAATTCGCCTTTAACAGGATCGTTACTTTTATAAATAATAGGTTTTGTAAACGGAATCGATATGTTTTGCATAACCAAATTGAAGGTTATATTTTGACTTCTTGGTGTTTCTGGTTTACCTATTAAAGATTTTTCTTTTACCGTATACATTCCTAAACTATTTGGTTCTGTTAACCAATACGGCGTTGTAATTTTGGTATCTGTATTAATGGTATATGTTTCCTTGAAATTAAACTTAATGTTATTGTTTAAATTGATGTTTTTAGAAATAGTAACATGATTTGGATTGGTTATACTCTCTAAAGTAATAAGTGCGTTACTTCTATTAATAACCTCAATTTGTAATTGAATGGCTTCGTTTGCCGTACCCCAATTATGTGTAGCAGCAGCTTCCATATATAAACCAGCACATGCAGCAATTACATTTTTAATATCTTCTGTTTTTAGGGTTTTCCAATGCGTATCTTCTAATTTTTGAATAAGTGTGTAGGCCTTAACTAATTTAGGAATACTTGCAGACGGATTTTTAAAATCGTATTCTGCTTCAATTTGAGCTAATATGTTTCCAATCGCTTTTCCGCCTTTAACACGATTCCAACTGGTATCAATTCCATCAAAAATATTAGTAGGATCTTTAGGCATATCACCTTTAATCAATTCAACATATTCTAAACTAGATCCACGTGTTCCTGTATTTCCGAAGCCTTGAGATTTATGCTGACTGCGACTTAAGGCTGATATCTCTGTATTTGATAATCCGCTTGACGGAAAAAAGACACCGGTATCAATCTCCATTAACTTGCTTTTGTCTGCTGCTTCAAAATTTTCTTCAGAACCATAAAATCGCCAAGATGTGTTTAAAAACATACGTTTTGGTTGCCAGGTTGAAGTGTTTTTAAGTTGATCTGGATATTTAGAAGCATCGTTTGTTAAGTTAAAAGCTTCTACACTTAACATTGCAGAACTGGTGTGATGACCATGAGTTGTTCCCGGAGTTCTGTGGTCGAACCGATTGATAATAACATCGGGCTGAAAGTTTCTAATTGCTAAAACCACATCGCTTAGAACTTCATCTTTATCCCAGATGGTTAAGGTTTCGTCTGGATGTTTAGAATATCCGAAATCGTTGGCGCGTGTAAAAAATTGCTCTCCGCCATCTGTTCGTCTTGCTGCTAATAACTCTTCTGTACGAATTACACCTAAAAGTTCTCTAATTTCTGGACCAATTAAATTTTGTCCGCCATCACCACGAGTTAAAGATAAATACGCTGTTCTGGCTTTAACATTATTGGCCATATAAGAAATTAGCTTTGTATTTTCATCGTCTGGGTGTGCTGCTAAGTACAATACAGAACCTAAAAAGCTTAATTTTTTTATAGATTCATGAATTTCTGCAGCATTGGGTTTTTTAGGTTGTTGGGCATAGCTATTAGGCATTGCCAAAGCTATAATACAAAGGAAGAGTATAAGTTTTTTCATTAAAATGTAAGTGTGTTTAGGCTTTAATCTCAAATATAGAAAGTACCTATGGCTTTTAAAGTGTTTTAAGGTTTCTTTAACTTTAAAAATAGACGCACAAACATTAAAATAATTTCAGAAGAGGAATGTTAAATTTTTACAGCCATTTTTTTCGCTTAAAATAATAGATCATTATTCCGACCATAATTACCATAATTAGTAAAAGTACGGGATAGCTGTATGGATGGTGTAGTTCTGGCATGTTATCGAAATTCATACCGTAAATTCCCGCAATAAAAGTTAGCGGAATAAATATAGTAGATATAATAGTTAGCACCTTCATGACTTCGTTCATTTTATTGCTAATCCCTGTCATATACATATCCATGAGACCCCAAACCATTTCGCGATAGACTTCTGTGTTTTCGTTTACTTGTATGGTATGGTCGTATACATCTTGAAAAAAGGGTAGGGTTTTGTTATCTATTAATTTATGTTCGCTTTTTTCTATGCGATTAATAATATCTCGAACAGGATAAATGGCACGTCTAATTCTTAAAATTTCCCGTTTTAAATCTTGAATCTGATTCGATAAATTCCCTTGAGTAATACCATTAAAAAGATCGTCTTCTAAATCTTCAATTTTATCACCCAAACGTTCTACAACCACAAAATAATGATCGACAATATTATCTATTAAAGCATAAAATAAGTAATCGGAGCCTAGAGTTCTTAAACGTCCTTTGCCGTGCCTGATGCGTTCTCGTAACTCATCAAAAACATCGCCTTCAGATTCTTGAAATGTGAGTACATAATTGTGCCCCAATACTAAAGTGATTTGTTCAGATATTAATCCTTGATCTGTATCGTAATACAGCATTTTCATACTTAGAGACAAATAATCATCAAATTCATCAATTTTTGGACGCTGAGAAATATTGGCAATATCTTCTAATATAAGCGGATGGATATTAAATAGAGCTCCAATGTTTTCTATCGCATTGGTGTGATTTAAACCATTAATATTAATCCAAGTTACTTCGTCTTTAGAATCAGATTTATAAACATAAGAGTCTTCAATTTTAGGAAGCTCTTTTTCATGCACATGCGTAGGACTATAATTAAAAACCTCAATAAATAACTGTTGCGTTTGTTTTTGCCCAGTATAAACAATAGTTCCCGGAGATAACCCTGTTTTTTGTTTATTTCGTTTTGTTCTTGGTTTTTTAGGCATGTTTTAAATCGCTTATATTAAATGCTATCGTGACCATCATCAATGGCATCTTTTTGTACTAAAGTTACAGCTTTTTGTAAGATTAAGTTATTTGGATAGGTGACTAAGTTGCCATTATCTAATCTTAAATGCAATTGAAAGGCACGAATATCTTCAATAATGGCTTCAATAGGGAAATCTTTATCATGAATACTAATCTTATCTCCAACCTTGTAAGGGAATGAGAAAAACATAATAACACCAGAAGTAATATTGCTTAAAATAGACCAAATCGCAAATAAAGCAATTCCAATCACTGCAAAAACAGATGAAAATACTAAAGCTAAATCTTCAGGTTGGGCGCCTAAAATTACCGATAGAAATAATAAACCAATTAAAAATAAAGTTACGGTAGAGTAGCGTTGTATAAGCTGAATTCGAGCTTCATTAATACCACTTTTTCTACCTATTTTTTTTATCAATACTAATGTAATAGCACGTATAATAAGCAGTACAACTAGTAATATGATACAGGATACTATAACTTTAAAATGTGATTCTAAAAACATAAAATTAACATAAATTAGTATCACAAATATAAAAGAAGGAATCTATAATTTCGTTAACTTTAATATAAGTTATCAGCAGATTTTTAAGATACAATATCATTTAAAACGCGATACACAACATCTGTTGGTAAACCCATAACATTAAAATAAGAACCTTCTAATTTAGTGACTCCAATATAACCAATCCATTCCTGAATACCGTATCCGCCAGCCTTATCGAAAGGTTTATATGTTGTAATATAGTAGTTAATTTCGTTGTCTGTAAGGGCTTTAAAGGTCACTTTTGTTACCGAATTTACAGTTTTTTCGAAGTCAACCGTCGTAAAACATACAGAAGTAATGACCTCGTGTGTGGTGTTGCTTAATGATTTTAGCATTTGAAACGCTTCTTCAGGTGTTTTTGGTTTTCCTAAAGCAATTTGGTTGTGCCAGACAATAGTGTCGCTAGTAATTAAAATGTCTTTTGGTTTTAATTTATCCTTAAACGGAAGCGCTTTAAGTTGAGCCAGATAATCACTGATTTCAAAATGATGTAATCGAGGAGGGTAAACTTCATCAACAGGTTTTAATTCAATTGAAAAATCTAATCCCAGATCTTTAAAAAATTGTTGACGTCTTGGAGAGCCAGAAGCCAAAATAATGTTATAGTTCGAGATGTTTTTATGTAGCATAGTTATAGCATTATAGGATATAAGAGTAACGATAAAACACCGGTAAGCATGACTAATTTTAAAGCATTACTAATTTTACGATGCTCTTTCTTTGTCTTAGCACTAAACAATTCTATAATTACATACACTAACGGCCCAATAATTAGAAAGGTGAAATAGCCTACTTCTAAGGGTTTGTTGTATAAAACCATAATAACATAATACACCAAAATACCTAAGGGCAAAAAGGATAATATAAATGCAATTTTAGAAGCACGAGACCTCCCAATTATTACAGGTAAAGTCTGCATGCCAGAAGCATGATCGCCATCAATATCTTCAATGTCTTTTATAATTTCTCTAATAAAATTTAATACAAAAGCCATACCTGCATATTCTAAAAGCAGCTTAAATACCAAACGCTGATTGTCTTGATTTTCAAAGGTTATTACTGGAATTAAATCGTATAAACCCACAATAATAAGACTAAGTGAGACTAATACCGAAATGGTTATATTTCCTATTAAAAAGGTGCGTTTTAAATAACTAGCATACAAATAGAGTAACACAGAAATGATTACAAAAAGGGCAAAAAAACCGCTTTTATTTACGGCATGCGATAAATAAAATCCAATAGCAACTCCAATGACATTTAGTGTAATAAAGATGCTGTATCCTGTCTTTTCAGAGATGTATTTACCAATAATTACCCGATCGGGTTTGTTAATACTATCGGTCTCGACATCGTAAATATCGTTTATAATGTTTCCTGCAGATGCTAAACAAATTGTTGCCAAAACAAGTAATACAAATTGCCAATCTTGTAAAGCTGTATCGACCTGAAAAACAGGAAATAGTGCGTATTTAATTAAAGTTTGAACAAGAATAATAAGTAATAAATTTTTCCAACGCAATAGGTTTAACACCTTCATACTAATCATATTGTGCATCAAAATTTCCACTCCATTTACCTTGTACTTTTAGAACTTGTTCTATAACATCTCTCACAGCACCTTTTCCTCCGTTTTTATGAGACACGTATTTAGAAATGTTTTTTATTTCTGGAACAGCATCTTGCGGGCAAGTTGGTAAACCTACGATTAACATAACGGGAAAGTCTGGAATATCATCTCCCATATATAATATGTTTTCTGTTTTTATATTTTGTTTTTGCACATACGCGTCTAATTGATCAATTTTATTGTGTGCTCCCAGAAAAATATCTGTAATGCCTAAGCCTTCTAAACGTTTACGAACTCCTTCATTAGAGCCTCCAGAAATAATACAAATTTTATACCCGGCATCTATCGCTGTTTTAATAGCATAACCATCTTTCACATTCATTACCCTTAACATTTCACCAGATGTCGTTACAGTAACTGTGCCGTCTGTTAATACACCGTCTACATCAAAAATAAACGTAGTAATGTGTTCTAAATATTCTTTATAGCTTTTTTCTTCCATGAGTATCTGTAATTGAATCGGTTAATAGCTTGTATAGTGCTTTATGCTGTGGGTTTTTAATACGTTTTAAATGCTTTCTTACGGTTTTTTTATCGCCACGAACGGCTGGTCCAGTTTGTGCCATGTATGGTGACATGTTCTGGATTTTTTTTGCGGTTTCTAAAATTAATGGTTTTAAAACATCAAATTCAATTTGATCAGATTCCGTAATCTCATGAGAAATACGATATAACTGATTGGTAAAATTATTAGCGAATACAGCTGCAATATGCAACGTTTTTCGCTGTTCTGTCGATATTTTATACCAAGTACTGTTTATGGTTTCGGCCAAAGTTACTAATAGTTTTAGGTCTTCCTTAACTAAAGCTTCAATACAAAGCGGAACCTTGCTAAAATCGACGTCGGCATCTTTGGTAAATGTTTGTAAGGGATAAAATACACCACGTCTGTGTTTTTTATCTATATCGTAAAGACTTGCCGCACCAGATGTATGCACGACAAAGCGGTCTTGAAATGGTAAAGCTTTGGAGACTTCAGAAATGGCATCATCGCTTACAGCAATAATGTAAACATCTGCAGGTTTTAAAGCGTTTAAATCATCTGTAATGTCAACGTTATTTTTATACGTCGAAATATTATTTAGTTGTCTGTTATACCATTGTGTAACCAAAATGTTATCTGCATTCTGGAACACTTTATAAAAATGTGTGGCCACATTTCCTGCGCCAATTAATACTACTGAAATCATCTTGCTAAAATACAGTTTTTAAGAATATATGTTTACTAGCTTATGCTTTTTTGTAGTTAAATACTGTTTTTACCTGCTTTAAAATACAGAACACTATATTTGTATGGTTATAAAATGAATACATACATAGTTTAAAATGAACCCTATAAAATCAGATTTAAAAAATAGAGACGATGTGTTTTTACTCGTGTCTACGTTCTACGATAAAATTAGAAAAGATGATGCATTAGGCCCATTTTTTAATCGATTAATTACCGATTGGCCAGCGCATATAGAACGCTTAACTTCCTTTTGGGAATCGAGTTTGTTTTTAAAAACTAAATATTATGGTAATCCGTTAGAGGTGCATATTAAGGTAGACGAAGAACACAATAATAGTATTACTGATAAACATTTTGGAGCATGGTTAAATTTTTGGGTACAAACCGTAGACGAGCTTTTTGAAGGCGATATTGCAAATAATGCCAAACAACGCGCTAGAAAAATGGGGACTTTTTTATACATAAATATTTTTCAAGCAAGACAAAACAAAGCGTAGGCCTGTTCTTTTCTTAAAATTAGGTTAATTTTAACAGACTTTAGATTTAAGCGTAACCTTCAACTGAACAAAATAAGCTAAATTTGCGCACTTAAAATTTAGAGAAACCATCATGCAAAATAAACTTGCCAAAATTCTTTTTTCTACGCGTTTAACATCTGTTTTATTCATTGCTTTTGCGGCCGCTATGGCTATAGGTACGTTTATGGATGCAGGTCAAGATACATCTCCAACTCCATATTCTAGAACTTTAATTTACAGTACGTGGTGGTTTGAAGCCATAATGGTTGTGTTTGTTATAAATTTTGTTGGAAATATTAAACGCTACCAACTTTACAAAAAAGAAAAATGGGCCTCTTTAGTATTGCACTTATCTTTTATATTTATTTTAATTGGAGCATTTATAACTCGATATATTGGTTTTGAAGGGATGATGGCCATCCGAGAAGGGGCTACAGAAAATACGTTCTTATCTCAGAAAACATACATTACAGCTTTTATTGATGGGGATTATATGATTGATGGCGTGCCACAACGCTTACCTTTAGAAGAAGAAGTTGATTTCTCTACACGTTTGGAAAACGAATTTAGTATTGAAACAAAATACGATCAGCAACCAATAAGTATTGAGTTAGAATCGTTTATTGGTGGAGCAGAAGAAGATATTATTCCAGATGAAACAGGCGAAGAATATTTAAAAATTGTTGAAGCAAGCGAAGGAAGACCTCATAATCACTTTTTAAAGGCAGGTGAAGTTCAAAGTATTCATAATGTATTAATTGCTTTAAATAAAGAAACACCTGGAGCAATTAATATTACATCTAATGATGATGGTATTTTTATCAATTCACCGTTTGAAGGAGAGTATACAACTATGGCAACTATGGCTAAAGGTAAACTCGTAAAAGATAGTTTACAGCCTTTAATATTACGTTCAGGATATGTTATTTCTAACATGCAATTTGTATTTCCAAAACCTGTAGTTAAAGGAAAATTCGATATCGTGAAAAAAGCAGAGTTTCTGAAAAACGATGAAGATGGAGTGGTTTTAAAAGTAACTACAAATGGAGAAACAAAACGCGTTGGAATACTTGGTGGAAAAGGTACAAATGGCGATTTTAAACAAGTTAAAATTGGCGGATTAGATTTTGCATTTAAATATGGTTCTAAAGTTATGGAGCTTCCGTTTAGTGTAAAATTAAATGATTTTGAAGCAGAACGTTACCCTGGAACTGAGAATAGATATTCAGCATACTCTAGTCAAGTGACAGTGTTAGACGAAGAAGAAGGTGATTTTGATTATAAAATATTTATGAATCATATTTTAGATCATCGTGGATACCGCTTTTTTCAATCGGGTTTCGATCCTGACGAGCAAGGTACTATCCTTTCTGTAAACCATGATTATTATGGAACGTTATTAACCTATATCGGGTACTTTTTATTGTATTTCGGTCTCCTATGGACTTTAGTTGCTAAAGGCACGCGTTTTGGAGATTTACGTAAAAAATTAAATCAGCTTAAAGCTAAAAAAGCCAAAATACTATCTGTAGTATTATTGTGTTTCGCCTTTAATGGTTTTGCCCAAGAGCATACAGAACACGACGGACATGCACATGGTAATAAACCTACAAAAGCACAAATAGATTCTATTTTAGTTGCGAATAAAGTTCCTTTAGAACATGCAGATAAGTTTGGGCATATGGTTATTCAAGATATTGGAGGACGTATGATGCCTGTTAACACGTATGCATCAGAATTATTACGTAAATTATCTAAAACCGATACGTATGCAGGTTTAGATGCCGATCAGGTATTTTTATCCATGCACGAGAGTCCGCTGTTGTGGTACAATGTGCCGGTTGTATTTTTAAAATATAAGAAAGCCGATTCCATTCGTTCCATAATAGGAATTCCAAAAGATCAGAAATTTGCAACCTTAGCCGATTTCTTTACAGATCGTGGTGCATATAAGTTAGGACCTTATTTAGAGGAAGCGTATAAAGCTCCAATTCCTAACGGATTTCAGAAGGAATTTAAAGAAACAGATCAGCACGTAAATTTATTATACAATACAATTGAAGGACGTTCGTTACGAATTTTTCCTATTCCAGAAGATGATAACAATAAATGGATTTCTTCTATAGAATATAAAACTGGAAACATTAAAGTTGAAGATTCTCTGTATGAAAACTTTATAAATAGTGGGTTTTCAGCTTATTTAATGACTTTAAATCAGGCCAAGCAAACAGGCGATTTTACAGATGCAAATAAGTTGTTAGAAGCTTTTCATAAAACACAATTGCAATATGGAAGCGATGTTATGCTTTCTGATGAAAAAATAAAAACCGAAATTTTATACAACCACTACGACATCTTTAAAAGCTTATTTAGTTGGTATATGTATGCGGGAACTTTAATGTTTATTGTGTTAATAGTTCAAATATTTAAGAGTAATAATAAAGCAATCAACATTAGTGCTTCTGTATTTAAATGGATTGTTATAGGATTGTTTGCACTGCATACTTTAGGCTTAATAGCACGTTGGTATATCTCTGGACATGCACCTTGGAGTGATGCCTACGAATCTATGATTTATGTGGCTTGGGCAACGATGTTATTTGGATTACTTTTTGGAAGAAAAAGTGATTTGACTATAGCTGCAACTGCTTTTGTAACTTCTATGATTTTAATGGTAGCCCATTGGAATTGGATGGACCCTGCAATTGCAAACTTACAACCTGTTTTAGATAGTTATTGGTTAATGATTCATGTTGCTGTTATTGTGGGAAGTTATGGACCGTTTACTTTAGGAATGATTTTAGGGTTAACGGTGTTATTCCTTATGATTTTCACTAATAAAGAGAACAAAGCTAAAATGCTAATTAATATTAAAGAGTTAACCATTATTAATGAGATGGCATTAACTGTTGGTTTAGTGATGTTAACCATTGGAAACTTTCTTGGAGGAATGTGGGCTAACGAAAGTTGGGGACGTTACTGGGGATGGGATCCAAAAGAAACTTGGGCCTTAATTAGTATTATGGTATATGCATTTGTAATCCATATGCGTTTAGTGCCAGGTTTACGTGGCCGATTCGGATTCAATTTAGCTTCTATTTTAGCTTTTTCTAGTATTATGATGACGTATTTTGGAGTGAATTTTTACTTAGCAGGATTACACTCTTACGCGAGTGGAGATCAAATTGTAAGTGTAAAATTCATTTTTATAACTTTAGGAATTGTAGCGGTTATAGCTGTTCTTGCTTATGTTAAATATGCTAAATTTTATAAGAAGAGTAAATAAATAATTTTAAATAAGCGGGAATATTAATTTAAATATCAATCCGCAACTTATAGCAAGACCGAAACTTAATAGGGTACCAATTAAAATGTATTCTGTTAATTTTCGGTCTTTTGCTTTCGATAAATCTCCAAAGCGAAACACAGATTTAGCCGTAATTAAAAAGCCTATACCTTCCCAATAATTCATGGTAATAAACGCAAATACAAATAAACGTTCTAACATTCCAATATAAGCTCCAGCATCTTTAAGCGAAGCCTTGTTTGTGTCTTTTAACTGCCATTTAGAGATTAAAACCTTCATGATTATAGATGAAACTACTGTTACAAAAAGGATGCAGCAAAGCGCTAATAATAGGCGGGTGTCGTAAAGAAAATCTATAGACAAAGTAAAAGGGACGTACATGCTTACTACAAGTAGCAGTATTAAGAGATGTGCAATTTGATCTAGTGCAAACAACCAACGGGAATTCACTTTTGTATTTAAATAAAGTTTAATCACATCTATACCAAAATGAGAGGCAACAATAAGTAGTATTCCCCAGATGTAATCCAAATTAAATTGTAGCACAAGTAGTAAAGCAAGGAGATGTATGGCTACATGTGCATATAAAAATTTCGATTTTAATTTATATTTTTCTTTGTTTTTAACCCACTTTGTAGGTTGTAACAGAAAATCGCCAATCAAATGAGCGAGGAGTAATTTTATATATAGCGCAATCATACGTTTACGTGTTTAGAATAGAATTGTATCATTTTAAGAATCTCGTCGTAACCAGCGCGTTTTAAGCCTTGACTAATATTGCCTTGAGTGCTTTGTGTTTCTGCAGCTAAATCCTTTTGATTTGCTTCAGGGTGGGTTAGTGCTAATTTTACTAGAGCAGCTGTGGTTGGTGTCCATGTATTCATAGTGAGTAAAGCCAATTCTAGCATGATATTTATTGAGGTATCAAAAGTTGTATCATCTGATTTTATGGCCAAATTTGTTTTTTTCAATTGTTCAAAACACTCGCCTGAATTTATAAAAGCACTTCCGTTAGACTCGGTAATGGTGTTTGCATCATACGTTTTTTCTCCTAAGCCAATGGCTATTCTTACATCTATACTCTTAAATTGCTTTAAGCTTGCTTTTATTAAAATGGCCGCTTTTAAGGCGTGTTTAGGGTTTATTTCTACTTGAAAACTATCGCCTCTATAAATTTCCCATTGCTTCGGACTTTGTCCATACAAATTAAGTTCGGCTTTTAAATGTGTAAGCCAATCTTTTGCATCATGTGCTCTAGAATTAATAATATCTCCCGTAAGAATACTTGTCATTTGTATTTTGCTTTATATCAAATATATCTGAAATTCTTAAAACATCAAAATTATTAGTTTAAAAACTAATATTTAAAATTATAATCTAATTAGCTAATATTTTATTTTATAAGCTTAAAAGATTATAATAAGATGTTTAAAAATCGCTTTGAGAAGCTAAAGATTAAAAATATATTTGTTAAAAAAGTGCATTATGAAATTAATACAAGAATTTAAGGAGTTTGCTGTAAAAGGAAACATGATAGATATGGCTGTTGGTATTATAATTGGCGCATCGTTTAATAAGGTTATCGATGTTATGGTTAAACAAGTGTTTATGCCGCCATTATCATTATTATCTGAAGGCATTCATTTTCAGGATAAAGTTTGGATATTACGGGAGGCTGTAAATGATGCTTCTGGAACAGTATTACAGCCTCAAATAGCTGTAGGTTATGGTGCTTTAATAGAAGCGCTTTTAGATTTTATTATTATTGGGTTTACCGTATTTCTTGTGGTAAAGTTTATGAATAGACTAAGGAATAGATCTCAAGATCCAAAAGATAAAACAGTTGTAACGCCTAAAGACATTCAATTATTATCGGGGATTACAAATTTGTTAGAAGAACAAAATGCATTGTTAAAAACCAAAGCGAAGTAATAAAAAAGACTACTATAATCACAATGTATTATAATAGCCTTTTAGAAAATAAATTAATAGCACTCTTATATATGTTATCTTTAAAAAACAAGGTATTAAAGATTACATAGTATAGTTTAATTCTGTTTTCAAAATTAAGGATTAATTAATAATGGTGAAATACCAGATTTCAGTGATTTTTAATGTTTGAAAGTCAAATTCTAATCAATTGTATAATTTTTAAGAATACATTAATTTTTAGTTTATGTATAATCCATACCTTTAGTTTATGAAAACAACATTACTTCTCGTGTTTGCTATCGTATTTTTAAGTTGCAAACAAAACACAAAAGATTCAGCAGTTATAGCAAATAACAATGTAAAACCAGAACTTAAAGCGCAGCAATCCATGGCTAAAGAAACAATTTATCAATTTAAGGTTGAGGATTTAAGCGGAAACCCATTTGATTTTTCAACATTAAAAGGAAAAAAAATAATGGTTGTGAACACAGCTAGTAAATGCGGATTAACACCACAATACGAACAATTACAAGAGTTATATGAAACTTATAAAGATGAAGGGTTTGTAATTGTTGGTTTTCCTGCAAATAACTTTTTAGCACAAGAGCCAGGAACGAATACAGAAATTGCTGCATTTTGCACAGAAAATTATGGTGTAACATTTCCTATGATGAGCAAGATTTCGGTAAAAGGAAAAGATATGGATGATGTGTATGCATTTTTAACCAAAAAAAGTAGAAATGGATTACAAGACTCTGAAGTGGAGTGGAACTTTCAAAAGTATTTAATAGATGAAGAAGGGTTTGTCGTTCGCGTGGTGTCTCCAAAAACAGTACCAACAGACGACTCAATAATTACTTGGATAAAACAATAAAATCATGGCGAAAAAATTAGGATTAGATACTGTATGTGTACATGTTGGAGAGGTAAAAGACGAACAATTTAAGGGCGCAGTGTCTCCCATATTTATGTCTACGTCTTACCAATTTACTGATGTCGAAGTAAGGCGATATCCGCGTAATTATAATACGCCTAACCAAGAGAGTCTATCTAAAAAAATTGCAGCATTAGAGCATGCCGAAGCAGGAATGATTTTTAGTTCTGGAATGGCAGCAATTAGCACAACCTTATTAGCGTTTTTAAAATCGGGAGATCATATGGTGGTGCAAAACACGTTATATGGTGGTACAAGTAATTTTATTCGTGAAGAGTTTCCTAAATACGGTATAGAATTTACATTTACTAATGGGTACGACGTCAAAGATTTTGAAGCTGCAATACAAGAAAACACTAAGGTGGTGTACATAGAAACACCATCTAATCCCTTACTCACAATTACCGATATAAAAGCCGTTTCTGCTTTGGTAAAAAGTAAAGGATTACTATCTATAATAGACAATACATTTGCGAGTCCAATAAATCAGAATCCAATAGATTTTGGAATTGATATTGTAGTACATTCTGCAACAAAATATTTAGGCGGACATAGTGATATTATGGCTGGAGCTGTAGCCTGTTCTGATGAACATATGCATGCCATTTGGAAAAAAGCAGCCAATTTAGGAGGAAATTTAAGCGATTTCACAGTTTGGATGCTAGAACGTAGTATGAAAACGTTAGTGTTACGTGTAAAAGCACAGAATAAAAATGCAAAGGCTTTAGCAAAGTTTTTAGAGGCTCATCCAGATGTTAAAAAGGTATATTATCCAGGCTTAAAAAGTCATCCGGAATATAAATTAGCAAAATCTCAGATGCGAGGCTTGGGAGGAATGTTATCTTTTGAATTAAATAACGACTTAGATGCTTTAATCTTTCAAAAGGAATTAAAACTTATAAAAGCAACAATGAGTTTAGCCGGTGTAGAAAGTACGATGTTATCACCTTACATGACTTCTCACGGATCGTTATCGCAAGAGGAACGCGACCGTATTGGGATTACAAATGGATTAATTCGTTTTTCTTTAGGAATAGAATCTAAAGCCGATTTAATCCGGGATATAAAACAGGCGCTAAAGACAACTAAAAAATTAATAAAAACTGAAGCTTAATAAAGAAGATTAAGCTTTTTAAAAGTATTAAAGTAAAACACATGAAATTAGATATACTTGCAATAGGTGCACATCCAGACGATGTAGAATTAGGGTGTGGGGCTACAATTGCAAAAGAAATAGCTAACGGGAAAACAGTTGGTATTATAGATTTAACACGTGGGGAATTAGGAACACGAGGCACGGCAGAAACCCGAGATGCAGAAGCTAAAGAGGCTGCTAAAATTTTGGGCGTTACTGTCCGAGAAAATTTAGGGTTTGCAGATGCGTTTTTTGTAAACGATAAATCGCACCAGTTAGCCGTTATAGAAATGATTAGAAAGTACCAACCAGATGTTGTGCTTTGTAATGCGATAGACGATAGGCATATTGATCATGGTAAGGGAAGCAAATTGGTAAGTGATGCCTGTTTTTTAAGCGGCTTAAAAAAAATAGAAACAGAAATAGGAGGAGAGCAACAAATACAATGGAGACCAAAGCATGTGTACCATTACATTCAATGGAAAAATATTGAACCAGATTTTGTTGTAGATGTTACAGGGTATATAAATATTAAAGAAAAAGCTGTTTTAGCCTATAAAACTCAGTTTTTCGATCCGAATAGTAAAGAGCCAGAAACACCTATTTCGAGTAAGAATTTCACAGATAGTGTAAATTATCGCGCAAAAGATTTAGGACGCATAATAGGAGTAGAATTTGCAGAAGGCTTTACATCAGAACGTTATATTGCTGTCGAAAATTTATTTGATTTAAAATGATATTTTTTTGAAAAATAATTTGGTATATCTGTAATTTCGTTTAAATTTGCACACGCATTACAAAAATGCAGTTACATGGTGGTTGTAGCTCAGTTGGTTAGAGCATTGGTTTGTGGTACCAAGGGTCGCCGGTTCGAATCCGGTCTTCCACCCAAAAAGTAAAAGCCTTTCGATTTTCGAAAGGCTTTTTTTGTGTCTATAAGTTCGTAATTTATAATTCTAATTTCACGCCTTGTTCCGGGAAAATTAAGTCTAAACCTAAACTGTTTTGTGCTTCTAGTTGCGTCTTAATTTTTATCATATTTTCAATAGGTGGCTTTTGGTGTGTAATTATGGTTTTAAATCCTGTTAATGCTTTTTCACCTGTCAGCTCTTGTAAAACTTTCATCTCTTTATAAAACCAATCTGTAGTTAGGTGTCCAAACAAAGCGGTATCTGCTTGTTCATTAGGGAAAGAAACTTCAATTAGCATGGCTCGTAATTTTTTAGATTTAATTAAAGGCGCAATAGCAGTCCATAATTGTTTTAAATCGTCACTGTTTTCAATAGTATCTGGACCTGTATCTCCTAAATAAAGAATGTAATCTTCATCGTGACGGATTAAAAAGGCAGTACTTTCAAAAGGATTTACATGACTCAAAGGAAACGCCGTCACCATCATATCTGTGTTGGATAAAGGGATTTCTTGCTTCAACTTTAAAGTCTGAAAATGATAACGTTTAATTTGATATCCTGGCCCTTCATCTCCAAAATTAGCCCAAGTTTCTCCATTAAAATAATGATTTTGCATCATGGTCATGCAGGCATTTGTTGCATATACTGTTTTTGATGCATCTGCAGGAGAATTAATAATAAGCCCAGACACATGATCTAAATGGGCATGGGAGATTAAATACCCTTTTATATATTGCTGTAAAACTTCGGTAGAAGATGCTTTAAAAACATTATTTTCAATAGCTTTTGTTATTCCTGCATTTATAGTGCCAGCATCTAAACATACAAAAGCATTGCTGTGTGTAGGGGCTACCAAATAAGCAGATAAGTTGGTTTCGTCTAAGCCTCCTTTAACTCCAAGCGGAACCAATTGAAAAGCAGATTTATCTTGCGCAAAAAGCGAAGTTGTAATTGTTAGTATACAAACTAAAAATATGACTGTATGTTTCATTCTTAAAAGTCTTTGTTTTAATCTTAATTCACAAATTTAAAAGCTTCTTCATTATAACAGCATGCTTTTACAGAGTATTTTATATTACAATGCTTAGAGACTTTAAGCAGTATGTGTTCTTGAGTAAATTCAATACATTATTAATAGTAAATAAGGTTTAAAATAGTAATTTATTACAATGGATACTCATTTTTATGGTTTTGACAAATTCGATTAAAACATGTTTATTCAAGTCTAATTGTAGTTAGTAAAAAAAAAGGATGTAACAAATAAGTTTTATATTTATTGAAAATTAATTAGTCCTAAAAAATTAATCATTGAATTTCCTCTTTAAATACATATTCTGTTTTGCAACCTTTTTTATGGTAATACAAATTCAAGCTCAAAAAGAATCTGCAAATTGGTATTTTGGAGAAACAGCAGCATTAGATTTTAATAGTGGAACACCAGTGTCTTTATCGGGAAGTGTATTGTTCACACACGAGGGAAGTGCCACGATTTCTGACGCTCAAGGAAATTTATTATTTTATACAGACGGTGTATCTATTTGGGATAAAAGAAACCGAGAAATGCCAAACGGAACAGGGTTGTTTGGTCATAAATCGAGTACCATGTCGGCTTTAATTATCCCTAAACCTGGTACTATTAATAGGTATTATGTGTTTACGATTGACGAGCCCGGAATATCTAATGACGATTTAGATGATGGTTTTATTAACGGTGTAAATTATACCGAAGTTGATATGACTTTAAATAGTGGTTATGGAGATGTGGTGTCTAAAAACAATCCGTTAATTACTTACGATGTTAATGATGCTACAGAGCTTGAATACAAGTCTACAGAAAAGATCACTGCAGTTACGCATGACGATGAAATTTCCATATGGGTTATAACTCAATTAGGCGATACATTTTACACCTTTTTAATAGATGAAATGGGTGTTAATGAAACACCAGTAACCTCTAAGGTTCCCACAGAAGTACCACCTAGAGTAACTTCAGATGGTATAAATCTATCTGCTATAGGGTATTTAAAGGTTTCTCCAAACGGAAAAAAAATAGCGATTGCTCATAGTTCTACAGCTTTAGGAAGCCCTAGAACGGGAACAAAAAATAGCGGAAAAATTTTCTTATACGATTTTGATAATATTAATGGTACTGTCACTAACGAGCGCTTACTAAAAAACGGGTTTTACCCTTATGGTTTAGAGTTTTCGCCTAATTCTAAATTACTGTATGCTACAGTTGGAAATTATGGGAGTGATGATGTCTTTATAGAAGGTTATTTATATCAATACGATTTGTTTAGTGACGATATTGCTGGGTCGGAAGTATTGATTAACAAATCAAATTATTATGCTGGAGCTTTACAATTGGCTATAGACGGACGTATTTATCGTGCGGGATATACAGGATTGTCTGGTTTAAATACCTTGTCTTATATTGGTAAACCTAATGTGCTGGGTACAGATAATGATTATCAGCATGCTAAAATAAAAATAGATCATGGGTTGGTAAAATTGGGATTACCACCGTTTGTGCAATCCATATTTAAATATAGGTTTAATTATACTTACGTCTGTTCTGGCTCTGGTTTCGAAACGACTTTTAGTATTTTACCTGATCCGTCAGAAGAAGATCCAGATTTTACCATGTTTTGGGATTTTGGAGATGGAACAACATCTACAACAAGTACCACTCATTTTTATGATGTGCCTGGCGATTATGATATTGTAATGGAATTAACTATTAATAACGAAGTTCAATCCTATAAGAAAACCATTAATATTGCGAGTCCGCCAACTTTAGATGGCGCGTATGAATTGATATCTTGCGATGCTTTTGATGCCGATGCTAATGATGGTTTAACCTTTTTCAATCTTCAGAATTTAAGTAGTGCAAATTCTATTTTTACTACAGATTTAGTACAGGTGTATTATTATGAAACATTAGCGGAAGCCAATGCCGATACGACTCATCTTAACGCTATAAATAGCTCGTTTTATAATACGGTAAAAGATCAAATTGTATATGCTAAAGTGTATGCCAATAACTCAGACTGCTACCAGATTGTACAAGTAAAGCTAACGACTAAAGATCCGATTGCGATTGGTAGTTTTACGCGTAATGCCTGTGCCATACAAACGCTAGGCATTGCTGATTTCGATTTGTCATCAGATTTTAAAAGTGAAATTCGAACGAAGTTAAATTTTCCAGACGATGTAGCCATTTCATTTTACGAGACTCGAGAATCTGCACAAAATGGAACAAATCCTATTGCATCGGTTTATGAATCTTCTGATACTACAATTTTCATAAAAGCTGAAAGTAGCGATGCATGTTATGATGTTGGAGAAGTCGCCCTAACGGTAAATGCTTTTCCTATTATAGACAATCGTGTTTACAATGTTTGTCCTTCAGAATTTCCTATTACCATAGATTCAGGTATTAAAGGAACTTTGTACGATAATGGTACGTATACTTATAGTTGGGATAGTTCGGTGACAGTAGTAGATGGGCAACAAAGTGTAAACGATCAATTAGAAGTGTATCAGGCTGGAGATTATTTTGTGACGATTTACGATGAGGTTTTAAATTGTGAAACCACCATACAAGTAAGTGTTATAGAATATCCTAGTCCAGATATTAATATGTTGGTTGTAGAAGATTATAAATTAACCGTGATTCTTAATAACCCGAGTACTGATTTTGAATTCGCAGTTGATTATTTAAATGGTTTTCAGAGCAGTAATGTTTTTACAAATTTAGAGGCAGGAGAACATGTTTTATATGCTAGAGATATTTTTAGATGTAATATTGTAGAGCAAACCTTTTATGTTTTTGGTCTGCCTCAGTTTTTTACACCTAACGGAGATGGTATAAACGATACGTGGAATGTTTTGGGTATAGAGCCTTCAAAATTCACATCTCCTATCAATGTTTATATTTTTGATAGATATGGTAAAGTACTTGCTGTTTTTAATCCTCTAGAATCCAATGGCTGGGATGGTACACGTAAAGGCGTAGAACTTGCTACAGACGATTATTGGTACCGTTTTGCTTTACCAGACGGAAGAAAATATTCTGGTCATTTTACACTAAAAAGATAATTGCTTTATTTCGGGCTAATTATTTAAACGTTACGCTTTCTTAGGTTTCAACTTTTTAAATACATTAATTAGAAGAAGCACAGCAAATCCAATTACAGTTCCTGAAATTAATTCTGCTAACATACTTGGTAATGCATGAAATAAGTCGTGTAAATAAGGAATATTATGTATAAAAATACCTCCTGAAACTAATAATAAAGCGATGGTTCCTATAAAGCCAAGACTTTTAATAACCCATGGTAAAGCGTTCACTAAAACCTTTCCTATTTTATCTGAGAAGCTATCGTCTTGTTCGTTTAAATTAATCAGTTTTAAACCAAAATCGTCCATACGTACAATAAGTGCAACTATACCGTACACACCAACAGTGGCAATTAAGGCCACGACAGAGACCACAATAATTTGGGTCATTAAAGGGTGTTCGACAACCGTACCTAAAGCAATGATTACAATTTCAACAGAAAGAATAAAATCGGTAACAATAGCGGCTTTAATTTTTTCTTTTTCAAGTTCAAGAATATCTGCTTCTGTTTTTACTTCAACAGTAGCTTCTACATGGTGTTCGTGAGGGAAAAAATATTCATAAATTTTTTCAGCACCTTCATAAGCCAGATAAAATCCACCGAGAGTTAAAATAATGGGAATAGATATGGGTAAAAACGCACTCAATATAAAAGCAAAGGGCAGGATGATGGCCTTGTTTTTAAGAGAGCCTTTAGTAATGGCCCACAATACGGGGATTTCTCTAGAAGATACAAACCCGGATGCTTTTTCGGCGTTAACAGCTAAATCGTCACCTAAAATACCAGCTGTTTTTTTAGTTGCTAATTTTCCCATAGTTGCAACGTCGTCCATAAGTGCAGCGATATCGTCTAATAATGCAAAAAAACCTGAAGCCATTGAAATGTGTTTTTATATTGGTTATAACGTTTTTAAACCGCCATCAATTAAAGTTAACGATAAAAACAAATGCTAAAATAATATGTTTATGGGTTACAGTTGGTCTCATTTCAAAATAAAAATAATTATTTTGAAATATCTTCATCTTTTAGAGTTTCAATCAAAGCTTTCAATGTAAAACAAGAACTATTTATTATTAATTTATTTGAGTTTTTAGACTTTTATAATGAATTACTATGGTGTTAACGTTAATATACTTCGGAATTAATTAGTTATAGAACTAAAAGTTTTGGGTTTGATTAAAAATAATTACATTTAAATATTATACAATAATTAAAAATTATGACATTTAAGCATATTGAAGAATCTCAAATAACCATGACGCAATTAATGTTACCGTCGCATTCTAATTTTAGAGGTAACATTCATGGTGGATTTATTTTAAATTTAATGGATCAAATCGCTTTTGCCTGCGCGTCTAAACATTCAGGGCATTATTCGGTAACAGCATCTGTAAATAAGGTAGATTTTTTAAATGCTATCGCTGTAGGCGAACTAGTAACCTTAAAAGCATCTATTAATTATACGGGAAGAACCTCTATGGTGGTTGGTTTACGCGTAGAGTCTGAAGATATACATACTGGTATTATAAAACATTGTAACTCGTCTTACTTTACTATGGTTGCAAAAGATAAAGAATATAATAGTGTAGAAGTTCCGGGATTAATTTTAGAAACAGAAGACAGTATTAGACGATTTGCTAGAAGTATTAAACGACAAAAGCAAGCACGAAAACGTAGTGAGAATTTTAGTCCAGAAGATTTTAAAATTGATGAATACATTGAAGAAGTAAAATCTCATAATGTTAGAATAGAACTGTAAATACACAGTACAATAAATACCAAAGCAGACCACTCAAATTGAGTGGTCTGCTTTTTTTATGTCCACTTTTTTTGAATTTAATAGACCTAAATAAACACGATTAATGTTGCTGTTTTAACTGTGTAATGCATTATTGTGTAAAAAGTGTGTAATTTTTTTACGGTTGTGTTACATTTTACACACCTATAAGATAGACGATTAAAATCAGGATATATTGTTTTTAATTTAAAACCATGATGTTTAGTGCATTGGTTAAATTTTGTTTGATACGTTTTAGTCTTGGCATGTTTATTTCTTATTAATTGTCAAGTCACTTTAATTACAAGGTCATGAAAAATATAGCATTAGCGTCGGCATTAACATTAGGAAGCGGTCTTTCAAATTTTACAACATCTTTTCAAACCATGTTTTTTCATGATGGTATTATGGACATCGTGTTTCAGGAAGATTTTACGCCTTTAGAATTAAACCGTTTACCTGTAGCTGTTTTAGAAGCAGTAGATAAAACGTATGGAGAAGAAAATATTGTAAACGTGTTTTACAATGAATTAAAGGAGTATAAAATTGAATTTCGATTAGATCGCGAACTTCAAACGGTATACACAGATGAAAATGGACATTGGATTACCAAGTAATTGTGCTCTTTAAGTTATTTAAAATAACAGCATTGCTAAAGTGATAAGTAAGACAAGTAATATAAGTTGAAGGTAGCAAGAAGAGAGTAGAACCTAATGCTTATAATATTAGTTAAATAATTTTAAACATAAAAAAATAAGGTTTGTATCCTATCAATTGGAGAGCAGCCAAATCATATTAGAGTAACCAGACAATAAACATTTAAATTAAAAAAATCATGAGAAATTTATTATTAACATCAGTATTTATGGGGATCATATTTAGTAGTATATCTTTTTATGCAGCATCTCCTATTAAAGTAACTATGCAAGATGGTGTATTTGTATTACAAGATGATTTTAAAGAAATAGAAATGGCAACACTTCCAAGTGCCGTAAAAGAATCTGTATCCAAATATTTTCCAGAAGCACAAATTTCTAAAGCTTATGTAAATGAAGCTAAAGAATATAAATTAAACTTAGTAAAAGAAGGTTTATCGACTACAGTATATGCAAACGCTATGGGACAATGGATTTCTAAATAGTTAAAACCAATTAACCATTATTTTGAACTATATATTAGCCATTAATCCCAAGCATGAAATTATTAAAAACACTATTCTAACTTTAATGTTAGTCATGGGTAGCTTGTTCATTTTTAAAATGACCAGCAAGTTGGAGAGTAGCGAAAAACATTTCGTAAAAGCCATTCAAGATGAGCATAAAGATATAGATGTTGCTGTATTACCAACAGCAGTAACACAAGCTGTAAAAAAAGATTTTAAAGCAGCCACAATATCTAAAGCTTATGTAACTTATGATGAAGATTATAAGTTAGAATTAAATGTGAATTCAAGTATTAAAACTGTTTATATTACAGCAATAGGTATTTGGATAAGTAAATAATTTCAAAATCATATCCATAAAAGAGGACGTTTTATTTTAACGCCCTCTTTTTTTGATTAATTTTATAGCTTAATCCCTCAAGCCCTAATATGAAGTCTATACTTTTAATAGAAGATGATGTTGCTTTTTCTAGTATGCTTAAGCGTTTTTTAGAAAAACACAACTACAATGTATCTATAAGCTACGGCTTTGAAGATGCTAAAGCTATTATTTTAAAAGAAGATTTTGATTTAATCTTTACAGACTTAAGATTACCAGATGGCGATGGATTAACCCTTTTAGAAATAGTAAAAAAGCATAAAGAAAAAACGCCTGTAATTTTAATGACAGGTTATGCCGAAGTCTCTACTGCTGTAAAAGCCATGAAACAGGGCGCTATAGATTACATTTCTAAACCCTTTAATCAAGACGAAGTATTACATGTTATAAATAATGCTTTGAATTCTGCGCCGGTAGTTAAGGCTCCAGCCAAAAAAGTAGAAAGTAAAGTTACAGATCCAAATGCCGATTTTGTAACAGGAATTAGTTCATCTTCTAAAAAATTAAACGAATATATACATTTAGTTGGTCCAACAGATATGTCTGTTTTAATTACAGGAGAAAGTGGGACAGGAAAAGAAGTGGTAGCAAAATCTATTCATAAATTAAGTTTAAGAAAAAATAAACCTTTTGTTGCAGTAGATTGTGGAGCTATTCCAAAAGAAATTGCTGCTAGTGAATTTTTTGGTCATAAAAAAGGATCGTTTACAGGGGCTATAAATGATAAAAAAGGACATTTTGAATCGGCAAATCACGGGACTTTATTTCTGGATGAAGTTGGAAATTTATCTTACGAAAATCAGATTCAATTGCTTCGTGCACTTCAAGAGCGTCGTATAAAACCTATAGGAAGTAGTGATGAAATTGAAGTAGATATTAGATTAATTACTGCTACAAATGAAGATTTAATGAAGGCGGTAGACAATGGAGATTTCCGTGAAGATCTATATCATAGACTGAACGAGTTTACCATTAAAATTCCAAACTTACATGAGCGTAAAGACGACCTTATTATTTTTGCAGATTATTTTTTAAGTAAAGCCAATGAAAAATTAAATAAGAATGTTATCGGGTTTTCAGACGATGTTTTAAAGGTTTTTCATAATTATACATGGCCAGGAAACTTAAGAGAATTTGGAAATGTAATAAAACGCGCGACACTTTTAACGTCAGGCGATTTTATTCAAATAAATGTATTGCCAGCCGAATTGACACAAGGCGCAGTAACTGCGGAACGTCCGACTTCAACTAAAAGTTTTTCAACTAAAGACAACGAAAAAGATCTTATTATTCGTGCTTTAGAACAAGCCAATAATAATAAAACTCAGGCTGCTAAATTGTTAAACGTTACACGAAAAACACTGTATAACAAAATTAAAGAATACAATATTAGTCTATAAACTGTTCCATTTCTACAATGGTTAATTGGGTTTGTGTTACTAGTGTGTTGTAAGTAGTCTCTAAGTGTTCATGTTCTATATCTTTCAAGGTATCAAAATACGTTAAAAGCGGAATCACTTTTTTTATTTCTAATTGTTTAAACATGGTCAGCATTTTATGACTGGTTGCATGTATAATCTCTAGATCTTTAGTAAGAACCCCAGTTTCTAAGGTTTTCAAGTTGGTTTCTGTTTCTTCTATAAATAAGTGTAACGTGTCTTTTAAAGATTCGATATCGTTATTTAAAAAAGAGCTAATAGGTGTTAAATTAAAATGTTCGAAGTTTGGAATGTCCGATGTTTTAGAAGATACATTCGATTTTAAATTGGCACTAGGTAACCATTTGTTTACTGTTTGTATTAAATCGTCTGCTCCAAAAGGCTTGAAAATAATATCGGCAAATCCACTTTCTTTATACACATTGCCTTTTAAATCTTTTCGTCCTGTAGAGGCAATAATAGGCTGATTGTTATAAAAATCTGATGCTTTTAAAGTTTCCATAAAATGAAATCCATTCATTTTAGGTAATTGAATATCAGTAATTACTAAATCAAAATGTCTATTCTTCATGGCTTTGAGTGCTTTTTTAGCAGTTTCAAAAGCTGTAACATTTAAATTCTGATCCTGAAGTATATCTGTTAATAATTGTCTTAAAGACGCGTCGTCGTCTATTACAAATACCTCTATATTGGTGGCTGTAATTTGTTTTTGAGGTTTTAATTTAGCAACGGGTTTTACACTGTAAACCACCGGAAGAATTAATGTAAAGGTGCTTCCTTGTTGTGCTTCACTTATAAAGGATAATTCGCCTCCAAGTAAATTAGAAAGCTTTTTAGAAATGGTTAAACCTAATCCAAAACCATCATATTTTTTTTCGTTTTCACCTTCAATTTGCGTAAACTCTTCAAATATTATTGATTGTTTTTCAATCGGAATCCCAATACCAGTATCGGTTACTCGTATTTGAAGCATAGGTTTTCTCTCTAGGTTTTTAAACGTTTTCGTTTCAATAGTGATTTTTCCAGACTCCGTAAATTTGTAAGCATTACCAACCAAATTATACAAGATTTGTCTGATTCTAAATGGATCTCCGAGTATAGATTTTTCGGTATTAACATTGTGTTTTATCTCTAGTTTGATGTCTTTATCTGCATACACAGATTTTACACTAGTTACCACTTCATCTATAATAGGATTTAAAACAAAGGGAATGTTTTCTATGGTGATTTTGCCGCGTTCTAATTTTGAAAATTCTAATAAATCATCTACCAAATTTTTCATGTATTTTGAAGCCTTCGAAATACGATCGATATAGTGCTTAGATTTTGTATCAGGAGTCATCTTCGCCAATAAATCACTGTATCCTGTTACGGTACTTAAAGGTGTTCTTAAATCGTGACTCACCATACTAATTAACTGTTCGCGACTTTGAAGTAGGGAAGAGGTAAAGGCATTTGCTTTTTCTAGTTCTTTTCTGTATTTCTGACTTTTCCAGAAGTCGTTTAGAATTATAAACGAAAATAAAATAATTAAAAGTGTACCTATTATGGTAGAAAAACTTAAAATTCGAGTACTTCTATTTAACGCCGCATCACGTTCTTCGTTTATTTTTTTAGAATAGTCTATAATTTCATGTTCCAAGTTAAACAGAAGTTTTCTTAAACTTTGAGACACATTTAAATCACTTTTTAAAATGGAAATTTCTTTATTAGATAGATTGTTTTTTTGGGTTAACGCATCTTGTTTTACCTGTTTTAGCATTTCTCGAGCGGCAATAACAATAGAATCTAGGCGTTTTTCGCTTTTATTTTCATCTTGTTCCTTCGGACGGTATTTATTTAAAATAGAGATGTATTCTTCAATAGAGCGTCTATATTCTGGAGTTAAAGCATTGGGATCTTCGGCAAAATCGGCAATAGTTAGACGGCCTACAGAACTCTCAATAGTATTAATTTTCTTTAGCGCAGTTTCAATAGATTTTTCAGAAATATCATCTTCTTTAATGCGTTTTAAAGCTTTAATATTTTCAAATTTAACTGCAATAAGTTGTTTAACACTGTCTAATAATTGAGCCTGATGTGTATGTTCAAGCGTTATTTTTAAACTATCAATATCGTTATTTAGAGTTTCGTTCTTTACAACATATAAATCAAATTGTTCTTGAGATCCGCTTTGTATTGCAGCTCTTGCAAAACTTTCATTTTCATAAATATCGGCAATTAAATTCCCTACAGTTATAACCTTATTCCTGTCGTTAACATCGTCTTGTTTTAAATTCAAGAAGTTTTTTATTTCCGAAAACACTAAAAAGGTTGTAGTTACTGCAACAACTGCTAAAATAATATAGCCAATAATGACTTTTAAGGTTATTTTTCTGCTCGAATTTTCCATAAAGTAAAATTAGTAAAATGTAAGCGATATAAAGTATACTATTTTTTATATCGTAAAATTACGGTATCAAAATACCCACTTTTAGGTATTTCACACTCTAAGTAAACGTCATAATTTTAAAATAAAAAGTTATGAGAAATTTTACCTGTATTATATTGTTACTTATTTCTGGTATTAGTGCGCAAGCATTTTCAATACTTTCGGAAGACTCAAATGTGAATTTAGAAACAGATGTATTGCCAGCAGTACCCGATGAAGAAAAACAAGCTTTAATAGATTTATATAACGCCACAGGTGGTGCGAATTGGATTAATAATACCAATTGGTTAAGTGATGCGCCAGTTTCTGAATGGTATGGGATAGCTGTAGAAGATGAGCACGTGGTTGGTGTTAGATTGAATTCGAACAACTTAGTAGGGACTTTGCCAGAATCTATCAATGAATTAGATAGAGTAACTTACTTTTATGCCGGTTCTAATATGCTTTCAGGTGTTTTATTAGATATGAGTGCGCTTACCTCATTAGTGGATTTGTATTTATCTTATAACAATTACAGTTTTGTAGACTTAGTGCCCAATTATGAAAGTCTTTCTGAGATTTCTAGACTTCAATTATCACCCCAAAAATCTACAGGTGCAGATGAGTTGATAGAAGGTGTTATGGGTGAAACCTATACCTTTAAAGCTTCTGAAGTTGATGGTGAACAAGTAGATTACCAATGGTATATATTAAAAAAGGGATTTTCTTATGAAAATACGAATGAAATTATTCCAAATGAAACATCAACTGAGTTAATCCTCTCTAATATTACAGAGGATGATTTAGATACTTATATTTGTGTGGCAACTAGTGAAAGTATACCTGGTTTTGAAATTTGGAGCCCAACTTTTGAATTGACAGGATCAGTTTCCGAAACAGAAAAATTAGCTTTAATTGCACTTTATAACGCTACTAATGGTGATGATTGGATAAATAATACCAATTGGTTAACAGAAGAACCCATAAGGAATTGGTATGGAGTTAAAGTATCGGGTAATAAGGTGGTTGAAGTAGACTTATCTTTTAACAATTTAACAGGTTCGCTACCTTCAGAAATAGGAGATTTAGAGTATTTAGAGTTTCTTAGTTTTTGGAGTAATGCAATTGAAGGAACATTACCAACCGAAATCGGCAATCTTACAGAACTTAGAGTGGTCAGTTTTGAAGAAAATAATTTTGCAGGAGAAATCCCTGAAAGCTTTGAAAATTTAACAAAATTAAATGGGTTTTGGTTGTATGGTAATCAATTAACAGGTAATGTTCCTGAATATTTTCGTAACCTAGAAAATCTTATTTATCTAGATTTTGCGCAAAATAGTTTTTATGGAAAACTTCCAGACTTTTCTACTTTACCAAAACTTTTATATTTAAATATTTCTAATAATTTCTTTTTAGCAAGTGATTTTGCAGATCAATTTGAGTATTATTTAACCTTAGAAAGGAGTTGGAATACATCTTATTACTATTCGCCTCAACGTACACGAACAGAGCCTGTATATAAAGAAATTTTAATTGGTAGTGATGTTACCTTAAGTGTGCCAGGTACAGAAAGTTCAAGACGTGCAGAAACTTATCAATGGTTTAAAGATGGTGTATCTATTGCTGGAGCTGTGAATAATACATATATAATCTCTAATGCTCAATACAGTGACAGCGGAGATTATAGTTACGAATTATATGATACAGAAATTGAAAATTATGTTTTAGAAGGAGAAATAACCACTGTAGAAGTTAAGGAAACTTTAGGTGTTGAAGAATTTCTAGATCAGTCTATTTCATTTTATCCAAACCCGGTTAGTTCTAACATATTGAAAATTCAGAATAATTCTAGTGCTCAAATCACTCATATTAATTTTTATAACCTTTTAGGTAAATCCATAAAACAAGTTAATAAACCAGAGGCAAGTATAAACCTTACGGGTTTATCTGCCGGGATATACATCATAAAAGTGAAAACAGATCAGGGAGAAATCTCCAAGAAATTGATGAAATTATAGTTGTATATAATACTATAGTAATAAATACATAATAATTATGTTAAAATTTAAAAATAAATATATTGATAATCAGTAAGTTATAAAAATACTTTCAAAAGTACGTGAAAACCGTAACTCTATTAAATAGGTATGGTTTATATTTGTAAAAGCTATTAGTTAATTAGGGGGTATTACTAAGCGGTAATACAAATTAGGCACACGGTTTTTACTGTGTGTCTTTTTTTTTAAGTTGTTTTTAATATTAGCTTTGTGTATGATTTATAAAAAAATAATTTTATCTATTATCATAGTGTCTAGCTCTATACTGGTATTGGCTATTTATTATTTTAGAATAGATTTAAGTATTTTATACCATAGATTAAATCAAGAATCTACGACAGCACACATTAAAAATGAATCTATTTTTAAAAGGTATCCAAGGTTTTTATACGGTATAGACTTATCTCATTATCAAGGTAAAATAGATTGGAAAACGGTGAACTATATTAACGATAGTATTCCTATTGCATTTATTATTGTTAGAGCCACTATGGGGATTGATGGATTAGATAGTGAATATATTTCGCGCTGGGAAACCATTAAAAGTAAAGGGATTATACGTGGTGCTTATCATTATTACAGACCTAACCAGCATTCCTTAAGTCAGGCAAAACAATTTAAAAATCGGGTTAAACTTAGGCCTGGAGATTTACCACCAATTTTAGATATTGAAAATTTATCGACCATACAGACGGTCGAGAATTTAAAATTGGGTATTAAAAAATGGTTGGATGATATCGAGTTTCATTATGGCGTAACCCCTATAATTTATACCGGAGATCATTTTTATCGCAAGCATTTAAATACACAAGAATTTGATAAATATCCCATCTGGATTGCTAATTATGGAAATTATTATGAACCTTTTACAAAACCTTGGAATATCTGGCAATTTACAGAGCAAGGACAAATTGAAGGCGTAGAAGGCTTTATCGATTTAAATGTTTATAATGGGACGTATCCAGATTTAAAATCGTTTTTAATACAATAAATGCTAACCTTCAAATTCAGATTTAATGTTTTCGTAAGTAATCTCACTAAAATCTGAAATCACTTTATTTGCTAATTCATAACTCTGATTTTTAGAATGCGGACTTTTATAAGCAACACAATAAATACCCGCTGCATGAGATGCTTTTAGTCCACTTGTAGAATCTTCAATAACCATACATTCAGAAGGGTGATATCCCGCAATTTCTGCTGCGCGCTCAAATATTTCAGGATGTGGTTTAGAAGCTTCCAAATCTGCACCAGAAATACGTCCTTTAAAGTATTGATCTAAATCAAAACGCGTAAATACATCGTGAATTGTGATTTGTGAAGCAGAAGATGCCAAAACTAATGTGATACCATTGTTGTAATAGTTTTTTATTAAATCTAAAACTCCAGGTAAAAGGTCTAAATCTGGATCTGCTTTAAACAGTTTCTGAAAGGCTTTACGTTTAAGTTGTACCAATTCTTTAGGATCGTTTTCTAATCCAAAATGGTCACAGATACCAGTACATGTACTAATGGTAGATCGGCCAGTATAACGCTGATAATGCTCTAAAGGGACTTCAATATTTACAGCTTTAAACATATCGTAATACGCTTTATAGTGTAACGGTTCTGTGTTTACTATAACACCATCCATATCGAATAAAACTGCCTTTAACATATCTTTTTTTTGCTAAGATATAAAAGCATTTTAGCATAGGTGATAAGAAATCATTAAAATTAATTTGAATTAATTATTAGTAAATTAGAATGTACAGTTTTTTAATATTGTAATTTTGAATAGAAATTTTGATTGTATGGCTAAGACAGGAAGAGAAAAGAATACAAAGAATAAAGCAAAACATTCCAAATTAATGGATCGTAAAAAGAATAAAGCCCGTTCAGAGAAAATCTTACGAAAGGAACGATTACAGGCTATTGTCAAGAAATCTCAAGAAAACCAAGATAATTCCTAAAGTAAATGAAATGTCCCTGTTGTAGTGGTAAGTCTTATGAGGCCTGTTGTGAACTTGCACATCTTGATATATTGCAAGTACAAACGGCTGAAGCTTTAATGCGATCTAGATATTCTGCATTTGTTCTTGCTAACGGTGATTATTTAATGAAAAGTCATCATAAAAGTACACGTCCAACTAAAGAGAAAAAAGCGATTGTAAAATGGGCTAAATCTGTAGATTGGATTAGGTTAAATATTTTAAATACAACTAAAAGTTTAGCAAACGATACAGAGGGAACCGTAGAGTTTAAAGCGATGTTTCAAGAGCGAGGCGAATTACAAATGATACATGAAAATTCGCGCTTTATTAAAGACAATGGATGTTGGTATTATATTGATGCACTATAATTTTATCTTTATTTTAAAATTGCATAACCAAAATTTACAGAAAAATCTACACACCATACCACAATGTGATTATAGGTGTTTAAATCGATATCTGTAGGCAATGTATAAGCATAATCGCCATCTAAACCTTTTAACACACCTAAAGAGACATAATCTTGTACATCTAAACCGGTTGTTAAATATAACTCTAAAAGCGGACCGTCATCAGATTTAAAATCGGTCAGGTTTAATACGGTTTGATCTGTGTTTACTGTAGCCGTTCCGGAAGTAGGATGTGCAAAATCTATAAAAATTCCATTTGGAGCAGCATCTTCAGTTTCAATAATATCTTCTTGAATAATTTCAGTGCTATCATCGTTAGACGAACAACTTCCTAAAACAAAGGTGCAAAGTAGTAGAATTAAAAAATTAAATTTCATATTGGGTTTTTGGTTTCAAAATCAGTCGTTTAAAGATTTATTAGTTTACATGAAATTTTTAAGTTTGTATTATAGCTTAGCGCAAATGAGTACAATTTTATGTGCATTTAAATCTGTTGTAAAAAACAAATAAATATCTCCGCCGTCTTTAATTTTTAATTTTTTACGAAGCTGAGAAACAGATTCAGAAAAGTTTCTGGTCGTAATATTAGCCTTGTCTATGCGTTCTTTTTGTATGGCTTTTTTATTAAACGGTATTACTTTTTCAATTTTAAAAACACGACCTGGAAATGCGATATAATTGTCTGATGTATATAAATGAGAGTGTTTTTGAAGCTTAAAGAGCTCTAATTGATTTGCAATAGAATTGAATGCTCCTGCTTTTAAAATGGCCGAATTTGGTTCGTATACATAGGTTAAGGGTTCACTGTATACTGTATATAAAGCCCCTTCTGCAGCCATAGGGAAATTAAAGGTTTCAATTTTAGATTTTGTAATATTTGCAGTGTGTATTGTAAAGGAGTCTGTAGCGTTTTTATTTAAAACCCATAACAATTCTTTTACATCGTTATTAAGTGCAATAACATGCAAGGCACTCACGTATTTTAACTCATCAATTCCAATTGCAATATCGAGTAGAGGAGACGTTTTAACTAAAATGTTATTGGCATGTTTAAAGAGTAACTCTAAATGTTCAGGAACATTTGGTAGACAATCGTTTAAAAAAAAGACTTTCCCTTTACTATCGTGTCTGCGTGAAGGATCTACATAAATCCAATCGAATACTTGTGGGGTTTGCTTTAAATATGAAATACCATCTTCATTAATGGTTTCAATATTATCAATTTGTAACTGCTTATAATTATGGGTTACTATTTCACTTAAATCACTATTAATCTCACAATGCGTAACCTGTTTAAAGTGTTTTGAAAAGGCATAGCAATCGACACCAAATCCTCCGGTAATATCAATTAGAGTTTCTCCAGAAATTAAAGACGCTTTGTAGTGTGCTGTCTGTTCTGAAGAGGTTTGTTCAATATTTAATTTGTTGGGATAGTAAATGTTTGGTGTATTGTACCATGTTTTTAACTTTGTTTCACACTTCTTTTTAGCTTCAATTTGCTCTACTATAGCTCGGGTTTCAACACCTTTAAAAGCAGTCCCTTTTAAAAGAATAGCGGTTGTGTTGGAATTCAGGTTATCCGTTATAAATTTTTGAATTTCAGTATTTAGTATAAGTGTGTTTAACAAGAAACTAGAGGTCTTTGGTTAAGTGTTTTACAATTTTATTTTCTGAGAGGAATTCTTTCAGAATAACTTTTAAAGCGGTGTAAGCAGGAACGGCGATAACCATACCAATAATTCCAAAAAGGATTCCAGTAATAATAATGACTAAAAATATTTCTAACGGATGTGATTTTACACTTCTGGAGAAGATAATAGGCTGACTGAAAAAATTATCAATTAATTGTGCAAAACAGAACCCTATTAAGACATAAATAGTTGTTGGTAAAGTCTCGTTAAAATCGTTATGCATATTGCTAGAGAGCGTAAGTACAATCATTAATACCGCACTAATTAATGGCCCTATATATGGGATTAAATTTAAAAGTGCACATAGAAAAGCAATCACTATTGAATTTTTAATTCCGAATACAGATAACACAATGGCGTAAATAACAAATAAGATTAATATCTGAATTAGTAAACCAAGGAAATATCTTGAAAGCAAATGTTTAATGGTGTAAATAGACTTTTTAACGCGATGTTTTTTAGTTTCAGGAATCACTATCATGAAACTATTTTCAAGTAATCTTCTGTCTTTTAAGAAGAAAAAAGAGATAAACAGTACCGAGAAAAATGCAATACTAAAAGTTCCAAATCCACTTAATATCGAGTTTAAAAAATCTGGAATTGCAGAATAATTTATTTTAGATAATAAATGGTAATCTTGTAAAGAGCTTTCTAAATAAATGTGTCTACTTTCTAAATAGCGAGCCACATCTACATATACATTATTTAAATTACCTTGAAGCTTTTCTATATTTAAAAGAGACAGATTATGTCCCTGTTCTATAACTAAAGGAATAAATAGTAAAATTAAGCCGAATAGCGATCCTACAATTAACAACATGGCTAAAACAACAGAGAGCGAATCGTTTAATTTAAACCGATTTCTAAATAACTGAACAAGCGGAGAGCCCGTTAATGAAATTACAGCCGAAATCACGATATATACAATTACAGACTGTATTTGATATAAAAAGTATAGAAAAAGTGCTATAAATACTAACGTAAATATTGCTCTTAAAATGCCGTTTGCTAGAGTTTTAGAATTCATGAAACAAATATATACAAACCTTTAAATACTTTGTTTGGTTATTTCGTATAAAATAATATTTGTGGCCTGAACAACATTCATGCTGCTGTTTTGACCAAACATATCTATATGCACCACAAGATCGGATGCTTTTAATAACGCTTCTGAAACGCCAAAGTTTTCATCTCCAATAAGTAAAGCTATGGGCTGATGACTTGAAAATTTGGCCTCGCGAAGTGAAATACTAGAGTCTGTAATTTCTAAAGCTATAATTTGATAGCCTTTAGATTTTAATTCAGCAATTACTTCAGAAGTATCTGCTTTTACCTCAAACGGAACAACTTTTTCTGTAGCGCGAGATGTTTTGGTCATTTTTCTGCCAAGCGGAATATAAGATCCGCAAAGGATTAATTTTTCTACTCCAAATGCATCTGCAGTTCTAAATAAACTTCCAATATTTGGCGCATTTGTAACATGATCGCAAACTAAGGTAATCGGAAATGTTTTCTTACTGAAATTCGTATTATAATGATTGAGTTGAGCCATCTAAATTTTAGTGATTGAAAACGTAATATATAATATTTGCCCCCATTTTAAGTGCTTTTTCACGCACATCTTCAGGGTCGTTATGTACTTCTGGATCTTCCCAACCATCGCCTAAATCACTTTCAAAAGTAAAGAGTACTATCATTCTACCTTCATAAAACAGTGCAAAAGCTTGTGGGCGTTTTCCATCATGTTCATGAATTTTTGGTAAACCTTCAGGAAAAAGATTAGGTGTTTGAAATATCTCGTGAGAGGCAGGAAGTTCTACTAAATCTTGCTTTGGAAAAACAGCTTTAAGTGCTTTTGTAATGTAGGGTTTTAATCCATAATTATCGTCTATATGAAGAAAACCCCCAGAAATTAAATAGTTCCTTAGATTCTCTTTATCTGCGTCATCAAAAAACACATTTCCATGTCCCGTCATATGTACAAAAGGGAATTGAAAGATGTCTGGGCTAGAAGTTTCCACAGATTGAACATCTGTATTAATTCTAGTATTTATATGGGTATTGCAATATTTAACTAAATTAGGGATAGACGTTGGGTTTCCGTACCAATCGCCACCACCTTTATAGTGTAACACAGCAACGTCTTGTGCAGATATAGATGTTGTTGTAATTACGAAGGATAAAACCCAAAACCATTTCATAGTTACTTATTCGTTTATTAAGGCTGCAGTATGGCAAGCTACTATTGCAGCTGTTTCTGTACGCAATCTAGTGTGTCCCAAAGTTACAGGAATGAAATTGTTTTTAAGAGCCAATTCAATTTCTTTTATACTAAAATCGCCTTCAGGTCCAATTAAAATAGTCAGATTTGTTTTTGGTTGTATTAACTGTTTTAACGATTTTTTATCTGTTTCTTCACAATGTGCGATAAAACAATCCCCTGTGAGTTCCTGTTCTATAAACGTTTTAAAAGAAACGGGTGCGTTTAAAACAGGCAAATAATAATGTAAAGATTGTTTCATGGCCGCTTGTAAAATTTTTTCGTAACGATCTAATTTTACCACTTTGCGTTCACTGTGATCGCAAATAATAGGGGTAATGCTATCTATACCTATTTCTGTAGCCTTTTCTAAAAACCACTCGTAGCGGTCGTTCATTTTTGTTGGAGCAACCGCTAGATGTATGTTATAATTTCTGGCGTCCTGAAATGTTTTATCTGTTATGGTTGCTAGGCAATTTTTTATGTCTGCTAAATTTAATTGAGCAGTAAATAACCAACCTTTTCCATTAGTAACGTACAAAGTATCTCCGCTACTTTTCCGTAACACTTTAACTAAATGTCTGCTTTCTTCTCTAGAAAAAGCAAGTTGAGTAGTGTGTGCTGTAAGGTCTGGGTTGTAAAATAATTGCATAGTTTAAATGGCTTCGGTAATCTTTAAAACCTCGATTTCTTCAATAGGTTTTGGCTCTTCAGTTTTTAAAATAATGTAGTGCCAATTTTTTTCAGGGATATCGACAGTAAAAAGTTTATTTAAATAATGATTTTTATTATTTCTAATCAATTCATCTTCAACTTCAACAGGCATTTTACCTTCAATAAACCATCCGGTATCGCCACCTCTAGAAGCATTAATATCCATAGAGTAACGTTTAATTAAATTACTAAAATCTACACCTTGATTAAATTTAGAGTGAATGGTCTGTTTTAATCGTTTTAGATCTGCTTCGCTAATATCATCACTATTTATAAAAATATAACTTGCACGATAATACGTGGTTTCGTGCTTGTTTAATACTTTATATGTTGTTTTATTATATTCGCTTTCGTAGACTTTAGAGCGGCCAATTGGCATCTCAAAAAGTTCTTTCGTTAAAGTTGTATTGTGTTTTTCTTTATTGAAAACAAAATATTTCCCTTTAAGTTCTTTGTGTTCTTTAATAAACATTTTGGCTTGTTCTTCAGAGGTAATCTGTTCTAAAGCCTTGTCTATAGATTTTTGGGCATAGCATAATACAGAGCTCATAACAGCTCCTGTAAGAAGTAGGTTTCTTAACATAGGGTAGGTTAATAATTGGGGTTAAAATTGATTTGTGTTTGGACTACAATTATACTACATTTTTGTTAAAAATAAAGGGCTTTTATTAGATTTTTAAGCGTGCAGAAGCAGTGATGTTAGATTCAGAAAAATCTTGATCTAAATATTTTAAATACCCAACAATGGCAATCATCGCTGCATTATCTGTGGTAAATTCAAATTTTGGAACATAAGTGGTCCATCCAAATTTTTGTTCCCCATCTTTAAGTGCTTTTCTAATACCTGAATTTGCAGAAACACCACCACCAATAGCAATGTGCTTAATGCCGGTTTCTTTGGTTGCTAATTTTAATTTGTCAATCAAAATACCAATGATGGTATATTGAATAGACGCACAAATATCGTTTAAATGCTCATCTATAAAATTAGGATTTGCCTTTGTCTCTTTTTGAATAAAATATAAAATGGCCGTTTTTAAGCCTGAAAAACTAAAGTTTAATCCATCTACTTTAGGTTTGGTAAATTTAAAAGCTTTCGGATTTCCTAATTGCGCACGTTTGTCTATTTCTGGACCTGCAGGATACCCTAAACCTAAAATTTTTCCGCTTTTATCATACGCTTCACCAACAGCATCGTCTATGGTTTCGCCTATAACTTCCATGTCAAAATAATGCTTCACTTTTACAATTTGTGTATGTCCGCCAGAAATAGTCATGGCTAAAAAGGGAAACGGAGGTTTGTTGTAGCCTTCAACATCTATAAAATGAGCAAGAATATGACCTTGCATATGGTTAACATCTATTAAAGGAATGTCTAAACCGTAAGCTAAAGATTTGGCAAAAGAAGTTCCTACAAGCAGAGAGCCCATTAGTCCTGGTCCCCGGGTAAAGGCAATAGCATGTAATTGCTCTTTAGTAATGTTTGCTTTTGCTAATGCTTGATGCACAACAGGAACAATATTTTGTTGGTGTGCTCTTGATGCTAATTCTGGAACTACACCACCAAATTCTTCGTGTATACTCTGATTTGCAACAATATTGCTTAGTATTTTACCGTTGTGTATTACCGAAGCAGCGGTATCGTCGCAAGAGGATTCAATTCCTAAAATGTAAATATTTTCTGAATGCATTAGAATGTATTAGAAGTATTGTTATTTTTGGTTCAAAGTTATAACTTTAATACGTATCAAAAAATTTTTAAAAATACTATCTAAACTGGTGGCTATAATTTTGCTACTGTTTATTATTTTAATTGTGATTTTGGCCATTCCTGGTGTACAAACACGATTGGGGAAATATGCGACATCCAGATTAAACGAAACCTATCATACCAATATAAATATTGGTGCAGTAGGGCTTCATTTTAATGGCGATGTTCAAATTAAAAATGTCTATATAGAAGATTATAAGCAAGATACCTTAATTAATGCCAAACTACTAGAAACTCACATTGTAAACTTTAGGAATTTATACAATGGTAGGTTGGTGTTTTCAGACATTACAGCAACGGGATTAGACTTTTATATTAAAACTTATAAAGGAGAAACAGAGACCAATTTAGATGTTTTTGTCGCTAAATTTGATGAAGATCATAACGACAATACACCTAGTAATTTCTTATTGTCTTCTAGCGATGTCTCCATATACGACGGACGATTTAGATTTGTAAATGAAAATTTAGAGTCTCCAGAAGTTATGCGGTTTAACGAGCTTACCATTAATGCCTCTAACTTCCTAATTCATGGGCCTAATGTGTCTTCCCGTATAAATACTTTAGAGTTTACAGATAGTCACGGACTACATGTAGACAATATGAGTACGAATTTTGCTTATACTTTACATGATATTACGTTTGCTAACTTAGATTTAAAAACGGCAGAATCTACTTTAAAAGGCGATGTTAAGTTTGAATTTGAAAGAGAAGATTTGAGTTCTTTTACAGATAAAGTACAGGTTAACGCTAATATTACTTCAGCAGATTTAGCCTTAAGCGATCTTAATTATTTTTATGATGAATTTGGTGTTAATCAACGTGCAGATTTTTCAGTCTTACTAACGGGAACTCTAAACGATCTAAATCTGAGTGCGTTAAATTTAACAACCAATCGGGGATCCAGAATTATAGGCGATATTAACTTTAAAAACTTGTTTAATAGAAGCGATAATACGTTTTATATGCAAGGACGTTTTAATAGATTGTCTTCTACATACAAAGATTTAATTACTTTACTACCTAACCTTTTGGGGCAAACCATCCCTTCTAATTTCGATAGGTTTGGAAACTTTAATATTACAGGAACTACAGAATTAACAACATCTAAAATAAATGCTGATTTACGTATAAATACATCTTTAGGTTTAATAGAGTCTGATTTGGTTTTAACTAACATAGATAATATTGATAAAGCCACCTACAAAGGAAATATTGTAGTCACAGATTTTGATTTAGGAACGTATTTAGAAAATTCCAATTTCAATAAAACGTCATTAGACATCGATGTAGATGGAAGTGGTTTTAAAGAAGAAAATGTAAATACAAAGGTAAATGGTGAAATATTTTATATGGATTTCAATAACTATTCATATAAAGATATTGATGTGTTAGGGAATTTTAAAAGTAGTGTTTACAACGGAAACTTAGTAAGTAACGATCCTAATTTTAAATTAGAGTTTAATGGTATAGCCGATTTTTCTAAACAAACGAATAAGGTTGATTTTGTGGCAGATGTAAAGTATGCCGATTTAAGATTATTAAACTTTGTAAAAAACGACACCTTATCTTTATTTAAAGGTGTCGTAGAAATAAATGCCATTGGTACCACGATTAACGATGTAGAAGGTCTTTTTGCCATTACAAATGCTAATTATCAAAATGAACACGATAATTATGTGTTCGACGATTTTACGTTAACCTCTGTTTTTAGAGACTCTATTCGGTATGTTTCTGTAAATTCTCCAGATATTATTGAAGGAGAAATGAATGGAAACTTTAGATTTAGAGATGTTGGAATCATGTTTGAAAATGCCATAGGAAGTATTTACAGAAACTTTGATCCTGTTAACGTTCCAGAAAACCAATTTTTAGATTTCAACTTTACCATCTATAATAAAATTGTAGAAGTCTTTTATCCTAATGTTAAACTAGGAAAAAATACCTTTGTAAAAGGACATGTACAAAGTAACGACCAGTTATTCAATCTGATGTTTAGGTCGCCAGAAATTAGACTCTTCGATTATTTTGCTAGCGATATCTCTATAGATGTCGATAATAACAACCCGTTATTTAACACCTTTATAGAAGTAGACAGTATTAAAACTAAATTTTATAGTCTATCTCGATTTAATTTAGTGAATAAAACCATAAACGATACCTTGTTTATGCGTTCAGAATTTCAAGGAGGCGTGCGAGATAACGATGTTTTTAATTTAAACTTTTACCACACTATAAATACAGAAAACAATTCTGTGTTTGGTTTTAAAAAGTCTGATGTTACCTTTAAAAACAGTACGTGGTTGGTTAATGAATCTAGAGATACATTAAATAAAATTGAAATTTCTAAAGGTTTTGAAGAAATAAATATCGATAAGTTGGTTATGTCTCTAGACGATGAAGAAATTTCATTATCTGGGTTTTTAAAAGATTCTACACAAAAAGATTTAAAACTGAATTTTAAAAATGTCGATTTAGCAAAAGTATCTCCTGAATTGGATAGTTTAGAATTGGGAGGTATACTAAATGGTAAAATAGATGTATTTCAGCAAAACGGACAATACTTACCAAGTGCAGATGTAACTATAGATTCCTTAAGTGTCAATGCATTTAAACTCGGCTCGTTTAGCGGGAATATTACAGGAAACGAGAACCTAACACGTTTTTATGTGAACTCTAAAATTAAAAACGATATTCATAATTCGTTTTTAGCCATTGGTTATATTGATGCTATAAATAATGAAACGTATTTGGATATCGATTTAAAATTCGACGATTTTAACTTAAAACCCTTTAGTCCGTTAGGAAAAGATGTTATAAGTGATATTAGAGGATTTGTGTCTGGAAACGCTAAGGTTATAGGGAATTCTAAAAAACCGGCTATAGAAGGCGATTTACGCTTGCGTGAAGCCGGCTTGTTAATTCCATTATTAAATACCAATTATAATTTTGCAGACAATTCTCAAGTGATATTAAAAAATCAGGATTTCGTTTTTAATGACATTCAAATTACAGACAATGTTTATAATACTAAAGGTGTGCTTGGTGGTTTTATCAGGCATAATAATTTTTCGGAATGGGAACTTGGTCTGGATCTTAAAACAGATCGTCTTTTAGTATTAAATACAGACGATTCTGAAGATGCTTTATATTATGGTACAGGTTTTATTGGTGGTAGTGCAACCATTTATGGGCCAACAGAAGAATTAGTCATATCTGTAATTGGAGAGACTAAAACGGGAACTATTTTTAAAATCCCAATGAGCGATTCAGAATCGTTTGGAGACAATACATTTATTCATTTTTTAACTCCAGAAGAAAAGCAAGCTAAGTTAGAAGGAAAGGAACTGGCAATAAAAGATATTAGAGGCTTAGAGTTAGATTTCGATTTAGAAGTAAATAATGATGCCGAAATTGAAATTGTAATGGATCGCGATTCCGGAAGTACAATTAAAGGTCATGGAATAGGAGGGTTGTTAATCGAGATTAATACCAATGGCAAATTTAATATCTATGGTGACTTTTCTGTGTTTAAGGGAGTGTATAATTTTATGTATGGCGGTTTAGTACAAAAAGAGTTTAATGTACAACCCGGAGGAACTTTAGCTTGGGATGGAGATCCGTTAGGAGCCAGAATAAACCTTAAAGCGATTTATACCACACAAGCCAATCCATCGCCGCTTTTAGATAATCCTATCAATCAAAGTATACCGGTAAATGTAGAAATAGAACTAACGGAAAAGTTAGAGCAACCACAAATTAGTTTCGGTTTTGCTTTCCCTACAGTAAATTCTACAGTAAAATCGGAACTTAATTATAGGTTAGAGTCTAAAGAAGATAGAGATAACCAAGCTCTGTACTTATTAACTACAGGATCGTTTTCTAGTGGCTTAACAGGAATAAACCCATATGGTACTTTAACAGAGCGTTTAAATGGTATTGTGAACGGCTTATTTTCAGACAGTGATAATAAATTAAATATCGGACTGAATTACGAATTGGGAGAAAATAATCCGGATTATGAAACCGATGATCGTTTTGGGGTTACACTTCAAACTCAAATTAGCGATCGTGTTATGATTAACGGAAACGTAGATGTCCCGGTTGGTAGTGTTAGTCAAACTGTAATAGCAGGAGATATAGAGGTCAATTTTCTATTAAATGAAGAAGGAACCTTAACTGCAAATGTATTTAATCGCGAAAATAGTATTCAAGACTTTGGAGAAGAGATTGGATACACACAAGGTGTGGGAATTTCTTATAATGTCGATTTTGATACATTTAAAGAATTAATTCAAAAAATTCTTCACGGCGAGACCACTAAAAAATTGGAGGAAAATTCTGAAAAAGAAGCACCAAGTTCTAACGCAACAGAACCAGAGCTGATTTTTGTGAAACCCGAAAATTCAGACGAATAATTCATCTAAATATTCCCATTTAATCAATTAATAAATAAGTTTTTAACTTTATTTCTAATTCAAACGTTATAGTTTCATAGCGGGTGTTAAAAAGTATGTAAAGAGGTTTTGTATATTGATTTTCTTTAGTAAATTAGCTAATAAATCAATGCAAGATGTCAGAAACCATTAAAAAAATAGGTGTTTTAACATCAGGAGGAGATGCTCCTGGAATGAATGCAGGTATTCGTTCAGTTGTTAGAACATGTGCTTTTCATAATATAGAGTGTGTTGGAATTGTTCAGGGATACCAAGGTATGATACGAGGCGAATTTATTCCAATGGATGCACGTAGTGTAAAAGGAATCATCAATAAAGGTGGTACCATTTTAAAAACAGCAAGATCTAAAGATTTTATGACTAAAGAAGGTCGTAAAGTAGCTTACGATCAGCTTAAAAAAGAAGGTGTAGACGCTTTAGTTGTTATTGGAGGAGATGGTAGTTTTACTGGAGCTATGGTTTTTAGTGCAGAGTACGACATGCCTGTTATGGGAATACCTGGAACCATTGATAACGATATTTTTGGAACAACACATACTTTAGGATACGATACGGCTTTAAATACAGTGGTAGAAGTTATCGATAAAATTAGAGATACTGCAAGTTCTCACGACCGTTTATTCTTTGTAGAAGTTATGGGTCGAGATGCTGGGCACATTGCCTTAAATGTTGGTGTCGCTGGTGGGGCTGAAGAAGTTCTAATCCCAGAAGAAAATTTAGGATTAGATAGATTATTAGAATCATTACACAGAAGTAAAGCTTCAGGAAAATCATCAAGTATAGTTGTGGTTGCAGAAGGCGATAAAATTGGTAAAAACGTATTTGAATTAAAGGACTATGTTGATGAGCATATGTCGGAATATGAAGTACGTGTATCTGTTTTAGGGCACATGCAACGTGGAGGTTCACCATCGTGCTTTGACCGAGTATTGGCAAGTCGTATGGGAGTAAAAGCAGTAGAAAGCTTATTAGAAGGTAAATCTAATTTCATGGTGGGGTTATTAAACGATGTCATGTCATTAACACCTTTAGAACAAGCTATAAAAGGTCAATCAAAAATTAACTTAGAATTACTACGTGTGTCAGATATTATGACCACTTAAACATTAAATTTAGAATAAGAATATGTCAAAATTAAAAATTGGAATTAACGGATTTGGTAGAATAGGTAGAATTGCTTTTAGAGTAGCAGTAGCGAGACCTGATATACAAATAGTAGGAATTAATGATTTATTAGATGTAGAGCATTTAGCTTACTTACTTAAATACGATTCTGTACACGGACAATTTGATGGAACAATTGAAACTAAAGATGGAAAATTAGTAGTAAATGGAAACGAAATCAGAATTACTGCAGAACGTAACCCAGAAGATTTAAAATGGGATGCTGTAGAAGCTGAAGTTGTTTTAGATTGTACTGGTATCTTTACTACTTTAGAAAAAGCACAAGCACACATTACTGCTGGAGCTAAGAAAGTTGCAATTTCTGCACCATCTGCAGATGCACCTATGTTTGTAATGGGAGTAAACCACAAAGATGTTACTGCAGCAGATACAATTGTATCTAACGCGTCTTGTACTACAAACTGTTTAGCGCCTTTAGCTAAAGTAATTCACGATAAATTTGGTATCGCAGAAGGATTAATGACTACTGTACACGCTGCAACAGCTACACAATCTACTGTAGATGGTGTATCTAAAAAAGATTACAGATTAGGTCGTGCATCTTTAAACAATATCGTACCTGCTTCAACCGGAGCTGCTAAAGCTGTAGGAAAAGTAATTCCTGAATTAAACGGAATATTAACTGGTATGGCATTTAGAGTACCAACTGTAGATGTATCTGTAGTAGATTTAACTTGTCGTTTAGAAAGACCAGCTCCATGGGCTGAAATTAAAGCAGCTTTAAAAGAAGCTTCTGAAGGAGAATTAAAAGGTATTTTAGGATACACTGAAGAAGGTGTTGTATCTCAAGATTTCGTATCTGAACCAAAAACAAGTACATTCGATGCTAACGCAAGTATGGCATTAAATGATGGCTTTGTAAAATTAGTTTCTTGGTATGATAATGAATTTGGTTATTCAACTAAATTAGTTGACTTAGCACAACATATTGCATCTGTAAAATAATTTGTAAATATTAATAATAACTCCACAGAGTTATTGTGTATCAAGCACAGTATTCTGTGGAGTTTTTTTATCTCAAAACTAACTTATGATTTTAATAGTTGATAGTGGTTCTACAAAATCCGATTGGATGGCAGTAGATAAAAATGGGAACCAACTTCTCGAAAAAATTAGAACAAACGGATTAAACCCAGCAATTCTTTCTGAAAAAAAATTAAGAAAAATTATTAAAGGGAGTAAAGCCTTAAAGCAGCATAAAAAAGAGGTTACTCACGTATTCTTTTATGGCGCTGGTTGTGGAACAGATAAACCAAGAGAACTATTAAAAGGTATTTTAGAAGAGTTTTTTGAAAATGCAGAAATTAGTGTCGATGAAGATACTATGGCTGCTGTGTTTTCTACAATAAATTCGCCAACAGAAGCTGCTGTAGTATGTATCTTAGGAACAGGATCTAACTGTAGCTACTTTGATGGAGAAAAATTACATCAACGCGTTAAATCTCTAGGTTGGAGTTTAATGGATGATGCTAGTGGAAATTACTTCGGTAAACAATTAATAAGAGATTACTATTTTAATAAAATGCCAGAAACTATTCGTGTAGCCATGGCAGATAAATATAATTTAGAAGCAGATTATATTAAATACAACATATATAAGCAACCTAATCCAAATGCATTTTTAGCATCATTTGCAGAGTTTATGTTCTTGAATAAAGATTCAGAATATATACAGAACTTAATTAAGCAAGGGGTAAGATTGTTTGCTACAAATATGATTTTACAATATAAAGAAGAATTAAAAACAGTACCTGTACATTTTGCAGGTTCTATAGCTTATTTTGCAAAAGACGAAATTATGCAAGTAGCAAAAGAGTTAGACTTTACTGTTGGTAATTTTATAAGACGCCCAATTGAAGGTTTAGCGAAATTTCATACAGAGAACATAGAAGAATAATGGAGATAGCAATAATAGCTCACGATGGTAAGAAAGCTGAAATGGTTCAGTTTTTAAACGAGCACCGAGAAGTTTTAGATCAAAAGCAAATTTCTTTAATATCTACAGGAACTACTGGTACAAAAGTAGAGAAAGCTGGATTTAAAGTGACGCCATTTTTATCTGGACCTTTAGGTGGAGATGCTCAAATAGCAGCTCGTGTAGCTGAAGGTTTATGTCATATGGTTTTATTCTTTAGAGATCCTTTAGAGAAACATCCACATGAACCAGATATCTTTATGCTTATGCGAATTTGCGATGTGCACGATGTGCCCTTAGCAACTAATCCTGCTACAGCAAATTTGCTAATTAAAGGCTTATAACATTCAAAAAAAAATCTCTAAAAAGAGGTTTTTTTTTGCATTAATCTAAATCACTTTTTTTATTAATCGCTTGTAATATACCACATGCTATGTTTAGACATCAAGGTAAAAGTCGGACATTAAAACACAATTTACGTATTGCAACCATATTGTCTTTTGTTGCAGGCGTTGTTAATGTTTCTGGGTATTTGGCTTATAAGCAATTAACAACCAATGTTACTGGCCACTTTGCATTATTTATTAATGATGTTGAAAATTTTGAATTTTGGAAAGGCACCGTATATTTTCTTTATATTTTTTCTTTTCTATTCGGATCTTTTGTATCCAGTGTTTTAATCGAAAAATTTAAAGCAAACAGACAGCTAAATGTATTTGTATTGCCTACAATTTTGGAATCTATAATTCTAATTTCTATTGGCCTGTTAAGTAATTTTCTCGTCTTTAACTACCCCGACTTAATTATTTGTTTACTTCTTTTTGCAATGGGCATTCAAAATTCTTTTGTAACTAAAATCTCTAACGCTGTAGTAAGAACAACACATTTAACGGGACTGTTTACAGATTTAGGTATCGATATTTCTCAATTATTTTTCCCCAAATTACATCATAATAGAGAGAAATTAAAGTCGAATATTAAACTTCGAATATTTATAATTTTGTTCTTTTTCTCGGGTGGATTTGTAGGAGGCTTTTTGTATTCAGAGCTAAATATTAAATTAAATACTTTAGTTTTTGCGGCTCTTATTTTATTATTGAGTTTGTTTTTTGACGATTTTAGATTTAAGATTATCAAAACAAAACGGAAATACACACGGCGTACAATTGTAAAACCTTCTTAATGTGTAATCTATTTCAAACCCTGTTTTTGTTTACTTTCGCTTAGAAATTAATTCTTAAAGCGTGTAATTGTAAGTATTTGAAATTACTGGACAATTTAGTAATTTAGTAATGCGTTTAAAAAACTTTTAAACAGTAATAAAATATGGACTTGAAAGTTATAGAGGCTCACAAAAACGAATACACCATTTCTACAGATATAAATAAACTAGACATTTCTAGTATTCACGAATTTCTTTCTAATGATACAGATTGGAGTTATAATATTCCTTTAGAGACTTTAACGACGTCTATTACAAACTCCCTTAATTTCGGACTCTACTATCAAGAAAAACAAATAGGATTTGCTAGAGTTATATCAGACTATGCTACAATTGTATATTTAGGAGATGTATATGTGTTACCAGCATATAGAGGAAAGGGGTTGAGTACTTGGTTAATTACAGAAATTATGGCGCATCCCAACCTTCAGGGATTAAGGCGATGGATTTTATTAACAGATACAGCAGATTGGCTCTATAAAAAATTTGGTTTTACATCTTTACCTAAACCAGAAATTTATTTAGAAAAGCATAACCCCAAAGTGTACTTAAAAAATAAATAATTTTAAACTCATTAAGTACGTTGTTTGCTCGCTAATCAATGCTTTTGCATGCAATATATTTTATAAGATTTCTCCGTTTTCAAATAATTATACGATTTATAAACAAAACTAACATGAAAAAAATAGTATTACTCGGCTTTATACTTTTAAGTTTAACGCACTGTAAACACGTGCAAGTGAACATTCCAGTAGATTTTGTGGAAACAAAAATCCCAGTCGCATTTTCCGAAGATTGGGCCATTCTTAATCATTCTCCAAATGACTTCAGAGTTAATAATGTTAATAACGAGCTCACTATCGAAAAAATTAAAGCACGTAATAATACCGAATTGCAATTAGATCAAGGTACTTTAATTGGCGAAAGTAAAGGTGAATGGAATGGTAAACTAATCTTTAAGTCAAATACTAAAGACAATAAAGAGATAGAGATTAAGAAGGGGAATATTAAATTCTTATTTAAATTTAAAGGAAAAATCTATTTTATAGAAGCCCTTTCACATTTAACTTATACTGGAGGCGCAATTTATGAACTGAAACAAGATGGCAATCAATTTACTTATGAAAAACGTTTGGAGTTCAAAGATTCTCCAGAAGCTTTTACAGTACATGATGATGTGTTTTTAATTGCAACTCATCAAAATTTTTATGTGGTTGAAGATTTTAAATCAAAATTAATTTTTAAGAACACATTTTGGTCAAGTTTATATCCTAATTCTCTTGCCGTTTTTGATAACGAACATGTAATTATGGGGATAAGAGGAGGTATTGTAAAGTTAAATTTAATCGATAAAGACATGACATTCTACAAATACACGGAATAATGTAAACACGGGGTTTAAGTGCTTGATTTCAACCTTATTTGTAGCATTTTTATACTATTATTTCAAAAATCATTATATTTAAATATAAGAATGCTCATTTAAACCCCAGTTAAGTATGCAAATCACCGAATTAATTCCTACAGAAAATTTATTATTCACACATACTATTTCAGCTGGTCTTCTTTTAATATTAGTTGGGCTTATATTGTATAAATTTCCTCCTAAAAAAATTAATATAATTTACGGTTATAAAACGGTTCGATCTATGAAGTCTAAAGCACGTTGGGATTTTGCTCAAATCTATTCAGCCAAACAACTCATAAAATTTGGAGCTGTGTTAGCGTGTTTAAGTTTTGTAGGATTAATTTATCATCCTAACCAAAATACTGCACAACTTGTGAGTGCTGCATTAATACTTGCTGTCGTTATTTTAGCAATTTATAATGTAGAGCGCGCATTAGAGCGCAAATTCAAATCGCAGTAGTCTCCTAGTCTTAACGCGTGTAGCAAGTGGTCACAATCACACCAGGACTCTGTTTTGGAGTTACTCTTAGTAATTCTGTTATATTGCTTGGCTTAAAATAAAACGGAGGTGCTAGAACATTTACACCACTTTTCTTTTTTAGTCTAATACCTTGGCCAGAAATAATATCTACATTAGGTGTAATATCTCCTTCAGGAATATGTTCTGTAATTATTACGTACTTAAATGCCGTTAGTTTTTTTAAGATATGTTGTATCTCTTTATTAGATAGATGTTGTAAAACTTGTCTTAAAATAGCACAATCTCCAGAAGGTAGAGTGTCTACAGCAATATCCAAACATTGAAATTCTAAGTTGGTATACGTAGTAAATGTTTTTGTGTTATAAGCAATAAGATCTGTCACAATATCTGCAGCAATATAATGTGCGGTATGTATAACTAAATGTTTGCCTACATTAAAATCGCCACAACCTAAATCGCAAACAGTAATAGGCGTAGGGAAGTGTTTTAAAAAAGAAATTATTGCATTGGTATAGGGAATAACAAGTTCAGGATCGTGAGAGCCTTCTCCAGAATAAAACTCAGTTTGATTATCGCCCCAAAGTTTCATGTCGTAAACTTGTTCCATAGCAGCCTTAGTGGGCCAAGGTGTTTTTAATTTATGCGTCATGTTTACAATATTAGTTAAATGTTAAATATGTTTTATAAAGGATTATCATTTTAAATTGAAGTTATATTATTACATTTTAAATTTCTTTAAAATAAAAACATGTATTTTTAGTGTGCTCAAAACCTCAAAATGAAAAACCTACCTTATCTTTTATTCTTTTTAGTTGCTCAAATTTATGCTCAAAAAATTGACTTAAATATTGGGGAAGTGTCTGCCGATGATTATTTTGAAACTATCGCTTTTGAATTCCAAACCGAAAAAATAATTGTTCCCGTAGAGATTGAAGGGGTAACCTATAATTTTATTTTAGATACTGGAGCGCCAAATATAATTTCTAAAGAAATTCATGATTTAATTTCTCCAAAATTATTAAACACAATCCCCATTACAGACGCAAGCGGTATAAAAGAAAATCTAGATGTAGTATCTGTAAAATCTTTAAAATTTGCGAATGTAGTTTTTGAAAATACGGCGACTTTAGTATTCGATAAAACTAAAAATCCTGTTTTTGAATGCTTTGGTGTAGATGGTTTTATAGGGAGTAATATGTTAAGAAATTCGATTGTACAGATTGATGTTCTACAGAAAAAAATTCGCTTAACCAACAATCGAAAATTGTTAGATCTAGACAAGAAGAATTCGAGTAAAATAAAGCTTTTTGGTACACAAAGTAGCCCGTATGTTTGGGTGAAATTGAAAGGTGAAAAACGCGGAAAAGAACAAGTGTTGATTGATACAGGGGCAAGCGGATTATACGATATTTCAAAAAGTAATTACAATAAGTTTTCCGATCAATCTATTTTTAATGCCTTGGGTGAAAGTGAGGGAGCATCAGCAATTAGCTTATTTGGCGACGTTCCAGTAGAAACACATTACAGATTACATTTACCAACATTAGAGGTGAATGACCATGATTTTAATAACGTAATCACCATTACAACAAACGATCGCAACTCTAGAATAGGCTCGGAATTATTGAAATATGGTGTTATGACTATAGATTTTTTAAACAAACGTTTTTATTATAAGGCAGAACATAATCCTATAAATGTAGAAGTAGCAGAATACGGCTTTAGTAAAACATTAAAAGATAATAAGTTGGTTGTTGGTTTTGTATGGGATGAAGAATTGCATAAAGTTTTGAATTACGGCGACGAAATTCTGCAAATAAACAATACCGATATAGTATTGTGTGATATAATTAATAAATCAACAGAAGAGGACTTAAACCCTTTTATGGAACTAAAAATTAAACCACTTAAAGGTGATGTGTTCGATATTACCGTAGAAAAGCATCTGCTAACCAAAAGTAAATTACTCACTTTAACACATCCCTAATGAACAGAATTATTACCATTCTATTAACGTGTATAGCGGTAATTAAAGTTGCTTATAGCTTTGTAGATCATCATGAGACAGCTCGTATTTTAGGTTTCGAAATGAATATCTGGATGTATCGACTAATTTGGACATTTATTAGTATTGGATTTGGTTATAGTGCTTGGAAAGCAAAACAAAATATAAAAGAATAAGATGATTTTGGAAGTTGCCATTTTAAATGTAAAGCCTGGTCTAAACACACAATTCCAGAGCGATTTCGAATTAGCAGGTCAGTATATTAGTAGTATAAAAGGTTATGTTAGTCATACCTTGAAACAATGTCTAGAAGATAATCATAAATACATTTTACTAGTGAATTGGGAAACGGCAGACGATCATCGTATAGGGTTCCGAACGTCAGAAGCTTATTTAAAATGGAAAGCTTTGTTACATCATTATTACGATCCGTTTCCAACTGTAGAACACTATAAAACGATAATTTAATACGAATTAAAGCTTAAGATATGTAAAATAGTATTTCATTTCCTACGCACTATATTTAAACATAATTTTAGAACTTAATCCACATGAAAATAATTACGCTTACCATAAATCCGGCCTTAGATAAAAGTGCAAAAGTGAATGATATTACACCTTTTGATAAATTAGAATGTTACGATATAACATATCATCCTGGTGGTGGAGGTGTTAATATTTCTAGAGTTTTACATCGACTTGGTGTAGAAAGTGATTGTTTATTTCCATATGGAGGTAAAACCGGAGAGCATTTAGTAGAGCTTTTAAAAGAACAGCATGTTCATGTTATAGGAACACCAATTTCTAATCTAACCAGAGAAAATTTTGCTGTGTTTAATACAGAAACGAAGTTACAATACCGTTTCGGGATGCCTACAAGCCCATTTTCTGAAGCCGAATTAGAACCAATAGAAGCGCTTATTAATACTCATGTTACTACAGGTGATATTTTTGTAATTAGCGGAAGTTTACCAGTAGGATTACCAACACAGTATTACTCTAAATTAATACAAAATTTAAAAGCAAAACAGGTAAAAGTTGTTGTAGATACTTCTGGACCTGTGTTTAATGAGGTGCTTAAAAATGAGTTGTTTTTAATAAAACCCAATCAAAAAGAATTGGCTCGCTTGGCAGGAAAAGATAGTCTGACTAAGAGCGAGCGTGAAGACTTTGCCTTAAAAATGGTTGCTGATAATATAGCACAATATGTGGTAGTGTCTTTAGGAAAAGATGGTGCATTTATGGCACATAAAAATGGTATCGAATATGTTTCTGCACCCGTTATTTCGGTAAACAGTACCATTGGAGCGGGAGATAGTATGGTTGCAGGATTAATATATGCCATTACCCAAAACAAAACACCTAGAAATATGTTGCGATGGGGTGTGGCCTGCGGTGTTGCAGCTACTTTAAGTGAAGGCTCCGATTTGGCGCATAAAGATAATATTGAAAAAGTTTTAGATCAGATTTAGGCAAAATATTAAAAGATTGTATCTTTCAAAAAAAAAAAAACTTAATGAGACACTTAAAAAGAGTTCAACATTTTTATTACTTACTATTAGCTGTGGTATTATTAACGGGCTGTAGCTCAGGTTCTGATACTGATGGTGTTGAGGAAGGCGTAACCGAGGAACCATTAGCATTAACTAGTTTTAATATGCTAACTAATAACCATACATTTTCTGTATTGGAAGCTAACATTCAACCTGTAGATTCTTTAGTGGTGTGTTTATTTACATCGGTAGTAGATTATGCGAATATAACACCTACCATGGCTTTTGAAGGGTCTAATATTGAATACAGAATAAACAATGAAACTTTCAATCCATATAACGCTACTGTAGGGGAGCAAATAGATTTTAGTTATCCAAATATTTTAGATTTTAAAATCTCTAATTCAGACGATTCAGAATCTACAATTTATAGAATTATTGTAGATACAGAACAACCTATTTTACTTCATAATTCAGAAATTACCATTCCAGATTCACAAGTCAATACTACTTATAATGGTTTAGAAATCGATACCTGGACTAATGTAGGAAATTATCCAATAAGACTGACTTTAAGAACTACTGAATATAAAGATATCAGTGCGCCAGAAGCTGCAGCTGGAAATATTTTTAGTACCACACTAACAAAATCAACAGACATGATTTATCCTAATGAAGAGGGGCAAATTAACGTGTTTACAACGAATGGTTCTGTGGCAGGAAGTTATGCATCAACAGCATTATTTAGCCTATATTTTAATGAAAATTTAGGATATATTGTATACGACGACATTACGAACGATTACGTTAAACAAATTGGTTACAAACAAACCGAATTAACATTAAAAGGTAATTTGGTAGACTAAATTTAGAAAGCGAATCATAGCCCTAAAAGGAAATGATTCGCTTTTAGTTTAGGATTACTTCTAGACTTTGTCGAATAATTTTTTGATTCAATATATAAAGATCAATACTGTCATATCTTCTATTTTAAATGAGTTTCAGCAACCTTAAAATATGATATGGTATCTTTTAATATCTCACTAGAGACCTACGCATAATAGCTGCTAAATCCATCTTGAATAGAAGTCAGTATCCATCATGTTTTATTTTTCTAGATAGTAGTTTAAGTTGTCTTGTAGGAATAGTATCGTTTTAATTTTACATCTTAAATATTAGAAGTTTTAGTCTTGCCAAAACAATGGAGCAAACTCTTGTGGTAGGTATTAATAGTTTAATACAGCATGTTTATTCTACCGCTATTCATTATTTTCATTTATTATAAACGCTGTAATAAGTCGATTTAGTTATATAGCCCAGTGCAATTAATTCACTTTTATCTGATATCTCTTTTAAATAGCCGTTTTGTAAATACATTAATTTATCGGCTAAGTGGATTACATTTTCATAATTGTGGTCGGTGATAATATACCCTTTGTTCGCTTTCATTTTTTTGATGTACTCTATAATATACTCCTTCATTATCGGACTGAGTCCATTAAAAGGTTCGTCGAGTAAAATAAACGTTGCATTAGAATGAATTATTAATAAGATTTCAATTAATCTCCGTTCTCCGCCAGATAATTGTTGATTTTTTAGATGTAATACGGATTTTACATAAGCATTTTCCAAGACTAGGTCTCTATGTTGTTTGTCAAGGAATAAATGTATTATGGCTTGTATGGAAATGTGATTTGGAAGGAAATTGTCTTGAGGTAAATAGTTGATTAAGTGTCGCCCATCTGATACTGTTTTAATTACAGCATGGCCAATACGAACAAACTTAGATTCGGCTTTAACAGTGCCAAATACAATTTTTAGCAGTGTAGATTTTCCAGAGCCATTACGACCTATAAGACCTTTTATTTCTCCCTTTTTACAAGACATAAAAATATCGCTTAATATCACGTTATTGTTATAAGATTTAGTCACGCTATCTATATGTAAACTAGTCATATAACCATTAAGATTAAGAGGTTAATGCATCCTGTTAGGCATGTAGATCCCCATAACGTGAGGTCGCTAATGCCTAAATTGTAGTAATAATAATATTGGTTTTTATGTCTTATATTGTAATAGAAATAGTGTGTACAAGGTGCAATACACAGAAAACTTAACCCTATTATCGCAAGTTTTCCACCAAATACAATGCCTATCGCAATGGAAAGGATATAGGATATAAAAAATATCTTTTGTTGGAATAATAGTATGTTTTTTAATATTCTCAAAAGCTGTGTTTTTATATGTAAACTCTAAAAATTGTAAATAGATTATACGGTTTCTATTGTGAATTTATAAATTTATTTGTTGTGTTACATTTTAAAGATAGACGTAATCTTAATAGACTGTACCAAATTAATCCATTTTTCTAATCATAGCTATGAACATCTTTACGCTTATACTTCTTTACAAGCTTTTAAAACTCGTTTTTACCGAATTCACTATTTATAAATTTCGATTTATTTTTACCATTTTTAAAGGTATAGGATAGGTTTAGTAAGACCATATCGACCTCATAAATATAATTTGTTGTTGTATAAAAATCGTTAGGTCTGTATGTTGTAATACGCTGTTCGTTAGTGTCTAGAAGACCCATATCTATATTTTGCCACTGAAGAGTAGCTGTTAATCTGTTGTTTAAGAACGATTTTTGAAAAGTTAAGTTGGGCGAATAAAATCTGGAGTCTTCACCTTGAGCCGTCACCCTCTCAGAAAGGTAGTTGAATGTAAATTGTAAAGATGCATTTTCCCAAAAACTATAAGTAGAATTAAAATTTATAGAATACTGCGTGGCTTCAGAATGAATGGGCTGATCGTCAAATTCACCATCAATCTTGTAATTGTAAATGTTTGCACCTATAAAATTGTTCCAGTTTTTAGTCGGTTTAATTTCGGCACCTAATTCTAGTCCAATCGTTTTGGCATCGCCAACATTAGAATAAATTCTATTTAAAATGGTGTCGTTATACACAGTATTTACACGGTTAACTACATTTTTTACATTTCTGTAATAAGCTGTAGCAAAAACAGATTGTCCGTTTTTAAGTTTTTTAGTTACACCTAATTCTACTAAATCTATAAATTCAGGTTTTAGTTCAGGATCTCCTTGTTCTAAAGTCTCGGAGTGTTCGCGTTCTGGAAACGGATTCATTTGAAAAGTAGATGTTCGTTCTACACGTTTACTGTAAGCCGCTTTTATATTGGTTTTATCTGTAATCTCATATTGTAAAGACGCCGACGGATAGAGTTTGGTAATATCATATTCGTAAGTGTCGTCTACCGTATTGGCTTTGTCTTTTAAATCTAGCGTTCTGTCCATGACTTCAATTCTAGCACCTGCGGCATAATTCCATAGGCCACTTTTACCTGAAAACTGAGTGTAAAACGCATGGATAGTACGTTCTAAATCGACTTCGCTGGAAAACTCAGGAACCAATTCAAAATCATCATCAAAATCTGTTCGTCTTTCATAAACAAAATCTCCTGTATGGTCTAAATGCCTATATTGATATCCCATATCTAACACACCCCAAGTAAAAGGTTTGAAGGTATAATCTAGTTGCAGTCTAATGCCATGCAATGGGTTTTCATTAGTATTATATTCATCTTGATACAGAATGGAGTGATCAGGATAACCAAGATTCTGATTCACGGTTGGACCACCCAAAAGCGTATATTCATATAGGGCAGAGGTAGACAATTTGGAGGTGTTTTTAAACGTATACGTATAATCCAAACTTCCTAAGGCAAAATCACTTTTACGTTCTCTTAAATTGTGATTGTAATATTGAAACGTATAAAGTCTATTATCACTATCTGCAGGAGAAACCGCATGATTATCGTAATACACAATATCTGCTAATCTTTCCTTACTGCGTTTACCTGCAAAAAGGCCTAATGAAAATACATTGGTTGTATCTGGAGTGAAGTCTACACTAAAACGTCCGCTATAATTTACCTCGTCAAAACTGCGTTCTCCTGTTGAGGGGAATTGTGTTTTTACATCATCTATTATGGTGTAGGCATCACCTTCTCGTCTGCCTCCTAAATCATTACGTTGATAATTGGCACTTAAGGATACATTCCAAATCTCATTCCGCACATTATATGTGGCATCGATACCATAGCGTTGATGGGCTTTATCATTGCCATAAGTTTCAATAGAAGGAAAGCCTCCTTTAATATTTAATTGCGCAAAGGCACCATCTAAAGCGCCTTTTTTTGTAATGATATTTAAAATACCAGCCTTTCCCTCCGGATCATATTTAGCAGATGGTGCGGTAATAACTTCTACACGTTCTACGGCATTAGCAGGTAATTGTGCCATGATTGTACTTGCATTGCTTTGTACAGGTTTTCCGTTTAATAAGACCGTAAAGCCAGAACTTCCTCTAACACTTATTTCGCCTTGTCCATCTATACTCACCGATGGTAAATTACGAATGACATCTATAGTAGAACCGCCTTGGGCACTCGTAAATGTTTCAGCATCGAATACCTGACGGTCAATCTTGTTAACTACTGTTGAACGCTCGCCTTGAATGACAACTTCATCTAAATTAGTACCGAGTGTTAAAAGTAATTGCCCTAAATCTTTAGTTTCACGGGTGTTTAAAATCGTAATATTATTAATTGTTTTTACTTCATACCCAATAAATGAAGCCTCAATATAAAACGTGCCCTTCTTTATGTTTTTAAATTCAAAATCACCTTTACTATCTGTAATAACCCCACTAATTAACGTTTTGTTATTTTGGTTGTAAAGTGCAACTGTAGCATATTCTAGCGGAAGATTTGCCTCGTCTACAATTTTTCCAGTGATTTGTGAAAATGCAAACAGAGAGTTGCTTATTATTAATAAAAAGGTTATTATTTTTTTTGAATTATTCATCGTGTTAAATAGTAAATATAGAACTTGAAATTTATCCTAAACAAGGTTATTATTTGCGGACATTTAAAAAATTAATAGGCTAATTTCTGAAACGTTTTTTGAATTTTAAAGGGGTAAGGTTAGTGTGTCATTTAAAAAAAATGTAAAATTAGAACTGCATTTAAAATTAATTTTGAATGCAATATCGACCATATTTTTTGTAGCGTAAAATAATTGTCTTTTTTATTTGTTAAGCATCCAATTTATTAATGAAGTTCCATCAATAATAGACCAACTATGTGGATGTCGGTCTCCATTGGCACGATAGCCTTTGTTTACTGTTGTAATATATTCTACATGTTCAAAATTGTTTTGTTGTAACACATCAGAAAGTTTTTTTATACTGTAAGCATTCATGTCTTCATATGTAGACATGTTATGTGTTTTCCACCAAAGAGAATCTGGCTCTGTATATAATCTTATTTTTGTGTGTTTTAAGTTTTTTATATTTTGAATATTATTTGTCGTAGAAGTAAAAACAGAATACGCTTCATAGTTAGCAAGATCACTTTCTGGAGTTCCAAATGCCTGACCTAAAGTTTGAACTAACCATTTACATTCTTCTGTAGTAGAATTAGATATATTACGTGCTTCACATTTTTTAGCGATATGATATAAGGCCGCTAAGTCTACAGGAGAATCGCCAATAAACACACCTTTTGGAATGATAGAAGCGTGTTCTTGAGTCATAAAATTACTGATGAGAAGAGCAACATTACCACCACTTGAAAAGCCTCCTACATAAATATTTTCTGTAGGTAAATGCTCTGTTTTTAATATATTTTGAATTTGTTCAGATATTAGAACATGTTCTTTTTGTTCTAGCCAAAGTTTACGATTATAGTTCATATACAGGACGGCAACATTTTCTGCTTTAGCCTGTTCAAGGATTTTAAATTCTTGTTTTATAGCTTTAGCATCTTCTGGATAACCACCAAAAAGTATTAAGACGCCCTTAATGTTTTTAAGTGGTTTGTTTAATACGTAATCGTCTTTGATAATTTCTTGGTAATCTGTTTTTACTGTACTATCAGATTTTTCAGACTCATTGTTTTTACAGGACAATAAAAGTGTTATACATACTAATAAACCGAGTAGTTTTTTCATTGGTCAAGGGGTATTGTTAGGTGTAGTTTATTTTGTATTAGTCTAAACTATATCAATTATTTATACTGTAAGATATTATAAATAATTGATACAGAACTCTTATTTGAATTGTCTGCTTATAATAATCAGTTAATGCATAGCTATTTATTTTAATGTAGCTTGCCAATCCTTAAGAATTTTTGCAGTTTATAATGCCATCTTAATGTTTTTTACTTCTTAGCGACTGTATCTATTACTAAACCAAGAACTACAGCAAGTCCGTAAAAACTTATCATCCCTAAAATATAGGCGACTAAACCTTTTAAGTAATTCTGTTTTTTAGTTTTATCAAAAAACTGTCCGATGGCCCAAGCTGTGTAGATAAATCCAAGAATGCCTCCGAATTGCAAAATACTGACGTTAAATAGGCTTTCAAAAACTCCAAAAGCCGTATATATTAGCATACCTATTCCCATTATAAAACATAATAAGATTATGATTTCAAAAAAGTTATAGTCGTATGTTTTAAAGAAAAGTTTAATCCAAAATGCTATAAAAATGGACATTAAGATGTTGGCATAACCGTAGTGAAGTGCAATCCATTTATAAATAGTAGTTATGGCAGAATCTCCAAAACCGTTAGCAGTTACATAGCCGTCTTCAAATTTAAGAAGTTGTTGTGCTATGGTATACACTAAGGAACATACAATTACAAAGAGTAGGGGTTTTACTAGTCTATTTCTATCTTCGTGAATAAACTTATGCACGTTGTCTCCAGGTCGTATAACCAACTCTTTTATAGTGAAGAAAATACCTTTGTCGAAGTTTAAGATGCTTACTATTTCAGTTAATATATAACTACCGTTAATGCGTTTTAATGTTTTCGGGCATCCGCATGAACTACAAAATTGATATTCTATTTCTGTACCGCAGGTTTTACATGGTTCACTATTAATGGCTTTAGTCATGCTTTACGTTGTTATTCCAATCTACTTTTAAGATTTGTTTTTTTAAAGTGTTGTATTATGGTTTTTAAATATAATATAAATAACATTAACCGTAGTTTACAATACCTTGGTTTATAATGGGATGTAAACAATCTATTTGATTGATGATTGAACCTATATTATAGACTATTTTATAATTCTACTTACCCTAAAAGGACTTGTGATTTCTAATTAATATGATGTAACAGTTTGTAAAACACTTGTTTAATAGATTGTTGCGATGATTTGGTTGACATAAACAAAAAATTTATATATTTGCCAATGTTATTAAATGTGTAAAATCACATATGTTAAAATTATTATTAAGATGGAAGAACACATAACCATATTTAAAGCCTTATCTGATATTACACGATTAAAAATGATTTGGCTCCTCACCAATATCGATGACAAAATATGTGTTTCTGAAATTGTAGAGGTGTTAGATGAATACCAGTATAATGTATCCCGTCATTTAAAAATACTAAAAACGGCCAAACTTGTTGAAGAAGTTAAAGAAGGCAAGTGGGTGTACTATTATTTAACACCCGTAACTACAGAATTTAGACGCTATATTCAAGAGGCTATACAAGTGATTCCAGAATCTCAAATGCAATCTGTAATTAATACATGTAAAGCATTATTAGCTGCCCGCGAAGTATAAACAATCCATGATTTAAAAAAACTTAGAGTATAATTAGTCTTGGTTTTTTTTATAAAAACATATGTGTTTTTACGCATATGAAATACAAATATTAAATTAATTATTATGAATGAAAAATTAAATTTGGCACTAAACGAGTTTATTCACGTGGGTGTTGTATTGGTACTTATTATTGCACTTGTATCTGTAATTACGGGGTTAATACGGGCATTTATCCCTCAAGAGAAACTTCAAAAAAGGCTTTCTAAAACGGGAAAGTATAGCGGCTTAATGGGCGCTTTGTTAGGTATTCCGACACCGTTTTGTAGTGCTTCTATGGTTCCTGTTTCTATGGGAATGATAGAAATGGGGGCGCCATTTGCTATGGTGTTTTCTTTTTTACTTTCTGCACCACTAGCAAATTTTGTAGTTGTAGGTTTTATATTTGGTGTGTTCGGTTGGAAAGTCGCAGTAGTTTATTTTCTAATTGTGTTTATTGGTTCAGTACTTTTTGGAAGTATTGCGGGACAAACATCTTTAAAAACCTGTGTGAAACGTTTAGATTTAAAGTCTAAAACCGCCACAAATGCATGTACAGCTCAGCCAATTATAAGTTGTGGTGAAGTGGCAAAATCTAGTAAAAACTCTTGCGGTGTAGTTCAAGAGTCAACAACTCATAACTCTGCTGGTTCTAGCAGTTCTTGTGGAGAATCTCGAGACTCTCAGACTAAACTAGCGGAAGCTTTTACTTTTGGGTGGTCACTATTTAAACGCATATTTCCTTATGTTTTGCTTGGTGCAGTAATCAGTGCTGTATCTGCAGTTTTTGTGCCTGATGCTTGGGTAGAAAAATATCTCGGAAATGATAGTCCGCTAGCCATTCCTATTGCAGCTACTGTTGGGGTACCCTTGTATTTACGAATTGAAATGGCAATTCCCATATTAAATGCTCTTATTGTAAAAGGCATGAGTATGGGGGCAGCGATGGCGTTAATTATTGGAGGAACAGGAGCCAGTTTACCAGAAATAGCCATTATTTCTTCTATGTTAAAACCTAAAGCCATACTTGCATTTGTATGTGCTGTTATGACAATGGCTATTGCTGGTGGATATATTTTTTACTTTTTCTTCTAAATTAAAAACGATGCAGACACTAATTCATTTTTTTAAATCACTTATTCAAGCTTGTCCGTATACCCTTATGGGAAAACACTGTAAAGATGTGCTAAAAGGGAAATCTAAACAACAATCTACTCCTAAACTAAAATCCATAAAGCAAGGCATGAAAATGGGACGAAATATTGCACTAGTAGGAGTATTTTGTCCGTTCCTATGGATTTCTGTATTATCAGGTGCTAGTACAGATTTTATCATCTTAAATGTTATACATTCAGGAATAATAGTGTGCTTAGGACTGGTCGTTATCGGTGTAAATTATCTGATATTATACATGCATACCAGAACAGTGAAATAGTACCCATTGTATTATAGATTTCCACTTATTTCAGGTGATTTTCTTTTAAATTATAAACCGAAATATAAACAAGAGGTTTACACGTTTGATTTTATAAGGTACATCAGACGTGTAAATCTTTTATTTCATATGTTATTGAAATAAAATGTATTAAGGTATTTGTGTTCGAATTATATCCATTTGGCTTGAATTCCCATAGCTTGTAATTCGTCTACCACATGACCTTTAGCGTAACATATCGTGGCTGTTTTTAAATTCGGAAATTGGGCAGCGTCTTGAGTCGTTTCAATGTCCCAATATTCTTCCCAACCCTCACCAAATCTAAGAAGTTGCAGATAAATATCATTACCGCCATCTTGATAGATTTCTGTAAGTTCTGTAGCTAATGCTTTAGGAATTTGTAAATTTTTAAAATATTCGGTAACCTCAGGTATGGGCGTATATCCTTCTTCTTCAAGGTCAATGGTTCGTTTATCATACCAATCTATGAATTCAATCAAATCAAATTTTGGAGTTAGGAATTCCTTATGATACATTAATTCTTGAATTACGGCTAATTTAAATCCAAAATCACTAAAAGTTATATAATCGTCTCCTAAGTCTTTTATTTCATATTTATCTTTAGGAATCACTGCTTTATAGTTGAAATTTTTACCAATTGAAATGGCATAGGGTGCTGTCTGATCTTTATAAGTTAATTTCTGAACGCTATGTTTTATTAAATCCTGCTTTATAAAATCGATGTCTAAAACGTCTCGGTCATTTACCTTAATTTCACCTTTAAAATAACGTTTTGGATGATGCTTTAATTTATGATGCTTTGAAAACAGACAATTGATATTGAACACCTTGTCCCAAGTTGCATACTCTGTGTAAATGCCGAGATCGTCCCAAACTACACGCCATAATACATCGTGTTCTTGTTTAGAAGGTTCTCCAAGAAGTTCTATAAGTGTATTGAGATGTATTGGAAAGGATACCGCTTTCCCATTAATTTTGATGTGTGTAGTTGAACACAAAATTACAATTGGAGGGGTGGGGTTTGCTTTCTTTTTAAATAAATTGAACATTTTTTATAGATTTTAATATTGAAGGTAAAGTCTAAAATTGGTATGTTTTTGCTTAATTTATAGGGTGTTTTTTGTACAGTAACATTACTAAAAAAAACGCAGCTAAATACTTAAATATAGCTGCGTTTTATAATGGTTAAAAAATAAAAGTATAAGATATGAAGTATCTATTCTGAATACATTTTATCTATAAGTGCTTTGTGTTTTTGCTGAATAACCTTACGTTTAAGTTTTAAAGTCGCCGTAATTTCTCCGGCTTCAATACTAAACTCTTTAGGTAGTAAGGTGAACTTTTTAATTTTTTCAAATTTCGAAAATTCCTTTTGTAATTCTTCAAAGCGTTTTTCAAAAAGATCTATTACTTGCAAGTTCGTAATTAAATCTTCAACATCTTTAAAGTTAATCTTATGTTCTTTTGCGTACTTTTTTAAGTTCTCAAAACTAGGAACGGCTAATGCAGTAACATATTTTTGTTGATCTCCGATAACCGCGATTTGCTCAATAAAAGAATCGGTAATTAATGCGTTTTCTAATTTTTGTGGAGCAATATATTTCCCGCCAGAGGTTTTCATTAAATCCTTAATTCTATCGGTAATAATTAGATTCCCTTTAGCGTCTATTTTACCAGCATCTCCAGTTTTAAACCAACCATTTTCAAAAACTGCTGCTGTAGCCTCCGGTTTTTTGTAATACCCTTTCATTACACCAGGACCGTTGATAAGAATCTCATTATTATCTCCTATTTTAATCTGTGTGCCTTCAATAGGTTTTCCAGCAGAATTAAATTCGAAGTGCGTATCTCCAAATAGGGTAGCAGTAGCTGTAGTTTCTGTTAAGCCGTATCCGCATTTAATATTTAAGCCAAACGAATGAAAAAAGGATACCATATCTGAAGCTAAAGGCGCTCCACCACAAGGCATAAATTTTATACGTCCACCAAAAACGTCTCGTAATTTACTAAGCACTAATTTGTCGGCTATTTTATATTTTAATTTTAAAATTGCTGGAACTTCTTTTTCTAGACGTTTATGTTTGTTATAGTAATTGTTTCCAATACCTAAAGCCCAACTGGCCAATTTCATTTTAGTAGGCGAAGCTTCTTTTCTTTTGTCTTGAATGGCAGCAAAAATTTTTTCAAAAATTCGTGGTACCGTACACATTACAGTTGGTTTTACTTCTTTAATCACATCCACAATTTTTTTAGGATCTTGATTAAAATAGACCTCAATACCTTTTTTCAAACAAAAGAATACCCAGCTACGTTCGTAAATATGACTTAATGGTAAAAAACTTAAAGATACATCTTGTTCAGACACGTCTAATTCGAAGTCGTGCGCCACTAAAGATGCTCCAAAATTAGTATAATCTAACATCACACCTTTTGGTTCTCCAGTAGTTCCTGAGGTATAAATAATACTTGCCGTATCTTCGTAATCGCACTCGTAGTAACGTTTTTTAAGTTCTGTTTCTACGTGTTCACTAGCTTCAAAAGTTATAAAATCTTCTAAATGTACAGATCTCTCAGTATCATGCAGCGTAATGGTTTTGGTTAAAGCTACAATTAATTTTAAATACTTAGAAGTGTTTAAAAGTTCGTAAGCTTTATCGTATTCATTCTGATCGCCAACAAAAAGTAAACTGATTTCTGCATCGTCTATAACATATTCAACTTCTTTCTTAGAATTTGTTGCATAAATAGGGATTGTAACAGCTCTAGCACGCATAATTGCAATATCTGCAATGATCCAGTTCGGCATGTTTTCAGAAAAGATTGCAACGTTTTGTTGCACAGATATCCCGTAATTAATAATGGCCTTAGCAAGTACTTCTATTCGAGATTCAAAATCTAACCAAGAAATACCTTCCCAAGTATTACGCTCATTATTTTTATAATAGATGGCCTTTTTATCTTTAAAACGCTCACTATTTTCTTTAATTTCTTCTACTAAGTGTTTGTAATTCATTACACTATTATTAGTTTCAAGATTAATTTAAGGCCATGCTTAAATTAAAGTGCACAAAGTTACGAATAATTGTCCTCTTATTGCTTACGTTGAACGTTTTAGATTACATTGTCCTCTTAATTTATATTGAGTATAACGTTCTTTTTGCCTTGATAAATAACAAGATTGATAATAAAACGATTATGTTTAATGTGTTTATTGTGAATGTGTTAATGTGTTTATTTTCGTGTATATGTTGCAGTTTCACTTGTCCCATCCGGATTTACAAATTCGAAAGTATAAGTATTTGCGGCGTCCCAACCATAATTTATTTTATGAGAAAGCGAATCTACGGTATACGTTAAACTGTATTGGTTAGGACTTGGGTTTGAGAAATCAACAATTTCTGCACCGCGTAAAGGTCTTAAATCGGGTCTTACGCCTCGAGTTTTTGCTTGTGGCATAATTTCGTTTTCTGGTGCTTGTGTTTGTGGATTTATCTTTACAGTTCCGCGCATGGCTGCAATAAAATACGGATATGTTTTTACAAAATGATATTGATATGTACTGTCTGAAGTAAAACGACCTAAATTTTCGTCGAGTGCTTCAGTGGTTTCACCATATACAGGAAAACCATCCAAGGCGTAAGCAATGGGTTTATCTGCACCAACCTGAGCTTGTAAGTGCGTAGGCGGTAAGTGATAATGATAATCGTCTGCACGACCGCAATGTCCGCCCCATTGATCTAATTCTCCAATGGCATTGGCATCTTCGCCACGATTGTTTAACGGATTAAATATAGGAATCCCGTTAACTGCAATGGCAATGGCACCTTTCATAAAATTATCTTTTGTAGATAGTGGATGTTCTGCCAATTCTGGTTGTAACGGAATAGCCCACGCATTGTTACCAGAATAGTCATGATTAATAGGAACTTGTTGTTGCCAATTGCTAATACCAGTCATCATCTCGTGATCTGGAATTCCATTAGATTCAATATAAAAATAAGTATCATCATGTCGTGTATTCACTTTGTCAAAACGACCAAAAATAGTTTCTAAGAAAGGAATGCTATTGGCTGCCATCTTTGAGCTAGAAGTTGAAGTTGAGTTTTTACAGCCCATAATTAATAAGATAACACCAAAACCACTAAAGGCTATCCTACTATTTTTTGTTTTAGATGAATAACTAAAGCCCGCAAATACAAGTAATCCCAGACCTAATATTAGGTAAAGTTGTGTATAATCTACTGATGATGAGTTTTGTGTTTCAAGAAGCGTATTTTGATAGGTAATCCAATCTGATGTCTCTAAAATATACTGCTGATCTTTAGCTATAAAATCGGCATAGTTATACGTTAAAATGTTGTGATTTTCATCTGCTAAATAGACTTTATCACCATCCTTTTGTATAAAATCGGCTTGTATTGTTTTCGTATCATTTATAAAATGCCACTGTTTTGTTGGTGTGCCGTGGCCACCTTCGTGCGCAAAAGTTTGCACTGTAAACAGCTGAACGAAAAGTAAACATATTAGTATTCTCATAGTCCTATTAGTTTTTAGTATCTGTAAATATTAGGCTTGTTATGTCTATGATATTATCTTTAGAAATGGCAGACATAAACGTATTTAAATCTACAGCAAGACTATTCGATTTTGGAAGCGATTCAGGCATTTCTGATAACGCAAATACTTTAATAATGTACTCGTGTTTTCCTGGACCGTGCGAACAGGGCGAGGTGTAAGAGACTGCAGTTCCGTCCTTATTTGACCCCATAAACCATTTGGAACTGTTGGCCATTTTATATGGGATTTCTGAAACCGTAGGTTCAATTCCCCACAATAATAGATATGAATTTATTTCTGATTGATGCTCTTTTTTGGGATAATGATACATGACTATGGCTAAAGAGCCTGTGCCTTCCGGAACATAAGACCACGATAAAGGGATAGAATGTTCTACATCATCAATTTTCTTTTCACATTTAAAAGCATCTAACAAATTTCCGTTTACAATGGCTTCGCTCTGTACTGTAAAATCTGAATGCTTGGTTTCATAATCATCATACATATAAGGCACATCTTTTGTTGGTTTAGCACAAGAATTTAAAAGTACTAACACACATATTGCTATTGGAACGATTGTGTTTATTTTCATATAGATGTATTAAAATTATTCAACAGTATAACGCAGCAAAACTTCGTTATCTAATATCACATTAGTAGACCATATAAATTTGGCATCTTGTTCGGGATCATCAAAAATGGATGTGAAATTTGTATAAGCAGGTTTATTATCTACACCAATGGTTTTATTGGTAAAAGTGGTTGCGTTAGGCCAATTAGAATCATCAAAATCTGTAGCCATCCAATCTGTAGGGGTTTCCCAATGCAAGGCATAAAAATTCGCACCATCTTGTCCGCCTTCAGTACTACAGTTTTTAGAATATCTGTAATTTCCCTCTTCAGAGACACAGCTTAAATCTTCAATAGGCGCGGTGTAAAAGGTTTGTGCTTTCCAAGTGTCGTTTGTTGAACTCACAATATTGTTTTGTGCATCTTTAATAACGGCTACCAGTCCGCCATCTCCAGCATGAAAGGATTTTCCTCTGTTTTCCTCGCAACCTACGCCAAGGTGTTCTTCCCAATCTACCAATTTCATAGCGATGGTAAATGGTTTCTTAACTTTAAACTTTACTACACTAGAATTAAATTGGGTAAATGGTACTTTATCTTTTCCTACAGGCTCACCATTCACATACATTTCAAAGTAATTATCGGCAAAAATATAGGCTGTGTACGTTTCACCATCGTTGTCTATAGTAATTGTATTAGCAGCGTTAAAATTTGCTAAAGCCTCTTCTGCAGTGTCATAATTTAGTCCTTCGCAGCTGTTATGTAAATCTGTAGCGAAGGGGAAATCGTTATTTAGATAATGCGTTTTAGCAGGAACAATCCAAGTTTTTCCGTCGGTAGAAGATATTTCACCAACATCTGTTTTGCGTCCTCTGTCGCAAGTATAAATATCTTCGGTTATAGTGGTTGCGATGCCTTGGGTAATACTAGCTGTTCCAGAGTAGTTTTCAGCAGGATTAACCTGAGTTATATTTTCAGGTTCAGATTCTGATTTAGATTTTTTATTCCCACAGCTAAAGGTTAATACTGTTATTAAAATTAGAAGACTTAGTTTTTTCATGCTTATCAATTTTTTAGTTTGTTTTCAAAGGGTGGTGTATTGTATGTTATACAGTACTGTAATTATATTTAAGACCAAGTTTAAAATATTATCTTATATAGCTATACAATTTGTAATCGTAAATGATAAAATTACCAAGGTTGACTGTTAAAACCAACCTGTAAATCCTAATATAATCATAATGTTTTGGGTGATTCGTTTAACCTTTTAATGTCATTCTATTAAAAGCGTTTACTCTAATACGGTCCTGTTTTTTTATAATACCGAAAATATATCCAGGAACAAGTAAAAATCCGCCTACAGCATATATAACATAATGAGCATTACTTTTTAAAAAGACCGGACTTACAAAAAACTACATAAGTGGCGTACCAATAAAGAACACTAGACCAGCTATAATCTGAGCCCTTTTAGATTTTTTTGCATAGAGTTCATCAACGCTGAATTTTGTTTTGGTTCCGCACTGTTTACAGGTAAGTATTTTATGTTCTCCGTCTAGCATAGCAAATTCAACACGCGTATTCGCATTCGTAAAAATACGGATTTCGTTTTTACAGCTTTTACACGTGGCGTATACGTACATGGAATTTAAATATTTAATATATGGCAAATAAAAATAAAGCCTAGTAGTATTAAAAATACAATATTGATTAGAAGTGTTTTAAAGTTAGATTTTTTAATGAGATTATAAACTACTAAAATCAAAAACAAAATTGAGTAGATACCAGAAATTATTGGTGAATAGTTATAATAAAAATTGTAACCACTATTATTTATTAAGAAATATAACAGTATTGCAATATACAGTAAGCAGGAAATTTTTATATAAGGGTCGAATTTTTTCATGAGCTAAATATAAGATATCTAAATAAAGTAGCCTTTGTTTTTGAAACATAGCATGGATGAACATCTCTTGTTATTGCTCCATAATCTTTATTCCGATAATTGCATTATTGCCATCATTGCCGATAAGTTAATAACTAAATGTATTAGAATTGAAGGAAGTAGTCTTTTACTTAATAGAAATGTCATGCCAAACATAATTCCTCCGCCAAATAAGAAGAAAAAGCGATTGGTATATGCGTTAATTCCGTGAATTCCTATAAATAGTAAAGCAGCAACTATTAGTGCAATCCATTTATTCAGACCAATTTCATTCAGTTGCGTAATCGCAAAACCTCGATAAACGATTTCTTCACAAAAACCTGTTGAAAAAACAAGAAGAATGAAAAATATTCTATGTGAAGTTGTTTTGGGAATTAATCCTGAAATAGTACCAAATCTTGAAGTGTCTATTTCTATTTTATTTAGCATTATTTCAACACCAACTAGCATTCGAAGGGCAACTAAAAGATAGCTACCTACTAGGTATAACGTTTTTTTATTCGAAAGTTTATATCCAATATCAACAAGCGTTTTTTTCTGACTTTTCAGATATTTCACAACTACTAATACCGAAAGCCAATGAAGTATTATAATTCCTCCTCAAAATGGAATATAATAATCCAAATTTTTATTTGCAAAAAGTTCTATTGCAATTGAGGTTTTTCCAAATAGAATATACAATATTGGAAAGCCAATAATAATTGATAATACTTTCCAAACTTTATTTTTTAATTTCATTATTATATTCTGATTTGTGTTACTTATTCCAAATTCGGTTCGTTTTTTTTTAATAACTGCTAACGTTGTTGTATATGGTTTGTTGCGTGTTTTAAGCACCTAATTTAGCAAATAAAAACCGAATATAAAATCCGCGAGGATTTTGGTAAGTAGGCTAGAACTAGCAATAAATTATATACGTCTTAAGTTAGCATTTTAATAAAAAGTACTAAATTAAGATCTATAAAAAGAAAGCACAAAAGAGAGGAGTAAGGTTAATATATACGCAGAGACTACAGATCTCGTCAACATTGAAAATCCCCTCTCTTTTTCTACACAGATTTCGAACAGTTCTATGAGGCTATAAGACCTCGATTTTAAGTCGTTGAAACTCGCGTAGTGGTACTTTCAAAACATATTTTATTATGAATAAAGATATTAAATATTTTGAACTGCGAAGCACATCATGAATACCTATTAAAAAAATAATAAAACATGAATAAATTGACATAAGCCATTTGGTTTTCGATGTCACAGATTCCGATGGTAATTATTACCAATTTAAAAACACGATTTCAGGTTTTAGAAAGTTTGTAAAACTTCTAGGAAGTGATAGCTATTGTGTGATGGAAGCCACAGGGTATTATCATTATCAATTGGCCTATTATTTATTGGAATCAGGGATAAAAGTCTCCGTAGAAAATCCCTTATCAGTGAAGCGATTTATACAGATGAAGTTGTCTAAGATCAAGACCGATAAGAGCGATTCTAAACTTATCTGTGAATACGCCAAACAAGTAGAATTAAAGCTGTGGAAGGGTAATTCTAAACATCAAACAGAATGTCTACAAATGACCAGACTCCTTGCTGTGTATACAAAACAGACGACTATGTTGAAAAATAAATTACATGGAGAAGCTGTTTTAGGTAATCCAAGTAAAGTGGTTGTAAGTTCTCTAAAACGAAGTTTAAAGCAAGTTCAGAAAGAGATTAAAACCTTAGAAGACAAACTTATTATATTAGTAAAAGAAGTGCATCAAGATGTCTTAACACGTTTAAAAAGTATACCAGGAATTGGAGCAAAAACCTCTTTGATGTTGGTGGTATTAACAGACGGGTTTGAACGTTTTACAAGCGGCAGTGAATTATGTAGTTATGCCGGATTAACACCTGTGATTAGGAAGAGTGGAAGCAGTGTAACTGGTCGTCCACGGATTAGTAAAATAGGGAACCAAAAGCTACGGAGCTTGTTATTTATGTGCAGTTTTAATGCATGTAAATATAACAAAGCATGCAGAGAAATTTATGAGCGAATAGTGGCTAAGGGAAAGAGTAAAAAACTCGCATTAATTGCAGTCTGTAATAAGCTATTAAAACAAGCATTTGCCATAGCAAAATCTGGGTTAGTTTATGATGATTCACATAGAAGTACTTTAGTGAAAAATTAATGTAGTTTTACTTGTTTTTTACCACAGTACTTTGTTGTGTGTAGTGTTTTATTTATTCTGTATTTTCATTTTCAGCAATATCTTCATCATTTTCATTATAATTAAATCTGTCAAAAATTTCCGAAATAAATTTAGAAACCATACAAATTTCAGTTAATGGAATTATGATTCCCATTTTTTTGTCGATTTGGTTTTGCTGTCCGATGTTTATATAATGTTCTAAAACATTTAAATAATCTGTAGTAACTGTAAACTCCTGAGTTTCTTTATCTCTATAACCACTAAAGTTTGGGATTATAGTTATATAAGAACTGCCAATAGGTTCTGAAATTTGATTGACATAACCAACATAGACCTTATTACTTTTAGTAGTTACCATTAGAAGCTTGTCTTCATCATCCTTAGATTGTAATGAAGTCCAAAAAAGTTTTTCAAAATCACTGCCCCATTTGTTTACAACGTATTTTAAAGCAAGTTTTTTTGGTAATAAAAAATTTAGAAGTTTAGCTAAAGGGAATGAAGATAAAAAGATGAATAAGGATTGATTCAACCCTTCATACTCAATAGGATTGATTTTACCGATTGTCTCTCTGAAATTAAGAAAAAACTTTTTTAAAATAAATTCGTCTACTCCTAACATTAATAAGGACAAAGCAACTGCTAAAATCGAAGAATTAAATATCAGCCTTTGTCTTTCTATTCTTTGATGATAAAATCTTGTAAGAAAAAATGTTATTAAAAATATATAGCCTCCTAGTAATGGTAATAAGAGTAAGTCAAATTTTGGCATTTATTATTTGCGTTTTGATACTCTGACAACAGCTCCAGGTCTTTTATTATGAACTTTTACTGAATTTCTCAATTTAGCTATTAACTTCAAAGATTTGTCTTTATCATCAAAAATATCTCCACTTTTCATAAAAAAAGTTCCATTAGAAGTAACCTTGATTTTATCAAAGTCAGTTTCTTTTTTAGGTTTTCTTTCAAATATAGTAGTCATAATGAGAAGTTTTAGTGTGTCTAATATAATACAAATTTTATTCCAAATTCAATTTTATTCATTTTTTATTTTGTGAGCATAAAGTTTCTCTTACATTACACACAACTCCTTTTATACGAAATAAACATGTGTTTATCCCGTAAAGACTATTTGTTAGTGTTATAATCTTAAAAGTAAGATAATTTATTGTAATGTAATTACTGGAAAGCCGTAATTAAATGATTTAGAGTAGGCGATATGCAGTGTTAGGAGTTACCAAATCTCAATTAAGGTTGATATATGCTGTTTCTTAAAGATCTGTTTTTGTATAAAACTAGAGCGGTTTACTTTTGTTTTTTAACTGCATATTTTTATTTTTTAGTATAAGATTTTAGACTTTATCCTACTTAATGTTTCATGTGATATATTAATATAAGAAGCTACAATTTTGTTAGGTAAACGCTTTACAATATTTGGATTTATCTTGAATAATTGCTTGTATCTTTCTGATGCATCTAGTGTAGTAAAAGAGATTAATCTCTTCGCATTATTGACATAAGCTTTTTCTAAATAGATGCTATAAAAATCTTTCCATTTTGGGACAATGGTCATAAGATGTCTAAAATCATCGTGAGTGATGTATAGAAGTTCACTGTTTTCAATAACCTGAATTGTTTCTTGTGCAGGTTCATTGGTGATAAAACTCACTAGTTCTGTTGCAAATTGATTCTCGAAGGCGATGTAACGTGTGACGTCTTTTCCTTCCTCATTAATGTAAAATAGTCTTAGACAGCCTTTTTTTACGAAATAACTCACCTGACTATTCTTTCCATGGGACAGTAAAATGTCGTTTTTATTTTTTTTAATTGTTTTAAAATAAGACAACACGATTTTTAAATCTTCATCATCAATATTTATATTCTTTTTTATAAAATTAGTGAGTGCTAGAGTATCTGTCATCTATTTGTAGTCTCTTACAAATTTACGATAATGAATAATATCCTGTATAGATAACACTATCAAATTATGCTCATCTGCAAAGTCTAAAATGGTGTCCATTTTTGCCATTGTTCCATCATCATTCATTAATTCACACAGTACAGCTTCTGGTTTTAAACCTGCTAATTTCATTATATCTACACTACCTTCCGTATGTCCTTTTCTTTCAAAAACACCATTGTTTTTTGCTCTTAAAGGAAAGACATGACCTGGTTTTGCTAAATCGCTACTATGGGCATTTTCTTTACAAGCCGCTATAATGGTTGTTAGTCTATCTTTAGCAGAAACCCCTGTAGTAACACCTTCCTTTGCTTCTATTGAAATGGTAAAAGGGGTTTGGTAACTACTGGTATTTTCTTCTACCATATAAGGTAATTCTAATGCATCTGCTTTAGTATTTGGTAAACAAAGACAAACAATTCCACTGCATTTTCTAATCATAAGTGCCATTTGGTTTATAGTCATGCTATGTGCAGAGAAGATTAAATCGCCTTCATTTTCTCTGTCTTCGTCATCCATTAAAATGATTCCATTTCCGTTTTGAAGGTGTAGTAGGGCTTTTTCTAACAGTTGTTGACTTTCGGTATTAATTGTTTGTATTGTATGTAATTCTGCTAATTGCATTTTAAAATTGTTTTAGTTTTTTGATAAGCAAAATTAATACTGTTTTAAACCAAATTATTTGACGTAAGTCAATAAATTAATTTATTTAATATACTCTTAAGAGAACCTTTATTTATACGTTATAAAAGGATAGAGTGTTATTAGTAAGAGAAATGAGTGTAGAGAGAATGAGGTGTAATTAATAGCAGTGCTTTATGTATGGTTAATTTTTTAGATATTAAAGCTTATGGTCTAGTATAGGAGTAGTAGCGGATTTTGAAATACTAATTTTTATAAAAACAGAGACCTTAGTTTTATGTTTATACTTTAGTTTAGACTTAAAACCGCTCTTTCTAATATGCCGTATGGGCAAAGTTATTTTTCAAATCCGTTATTCAAAACATCATTTCCTGCTGTAAGTTGCTGTAAAAAATCAATCATATTCTCAGCTATAAACCTAATTTTAGTTTCGTCAGCCCCAAAAGCGATGATTTGCCCAGATTTTCCTTTACTTCCTGGTGCATAATCTATAGCAATGAAGTTCCCCTCACCGGTACTGTAAAAAGGAACCCAATAAGGATTAGTATACATACCAACGGTTTTTCTCCCATCTGGTTGGCTGTTGCCTGTTAAATCAATAAGCATCCAATTAACATCATCATAAATTTCTTTCCAATTTTTCCATTCCGTTACTATGTGTTCAGCAGTTAAAAAACCTGAGTTTTCGATACCATTGTGAGTAGTGAGAAGTGTTTTTAATTCTTGGGGAAATTTATAGTTAGCTAAGGATTCAAAATCCTTATAAATGTTCTCGTTATTTTTAGGTGCGTTTGGTTTTAGATTTTTTTTATCAATATATTCGACAAACAATTTCTGTAAATGATCTTCATCAAGATGGTCGCTATTGGTTTTAATGTATTTTTTAAGATAGTTTTGCTTCTCTTTAGCAATTTTTACTTCATTGTATTGCTTGGGTGCTTCTTTGTGTAAAAATGCTCCAGTATTTTCATAAGGTTTTATATCTATTAACATCCCTGAATTTACCCAGTTTTGGGAAAATTGACCTTTTCCTAGAGTAAGCATAAACTGTGGATTTGGATTGAGTTCCGCCTGTTTTTCAAATTGACCATTATTTTTATATTCTTCAAGTTTTTGATATTGTTTCTCGAATATTAAATCCATCCATAATTTGAAATTTCCTTTATTTTCGAACTGTATGCCAACTATTTCCTTATTAGATAAATAGGCGAAAGCATCATAAGGTAATCCTTCGCTTTTTGGTGTAATAATGAATAATTTTAAAACCTTATTTTTTAAGGAGCTTGATAGTTGGTCCAATAAAAGGTCTCTAAACCCCATTGTGTCATAAGATTTGTAGTGTCTTGCTGTTGCACTTTTATGATGAGAATTATCTTTAAAATACGGTTTAGGAATTTCTTCAAATGAAACGATATGGAATGCAATATCTTTAAACTTCACCTTTTTTAATTGATTGTTATATGGAATAGATTGTAGGTTCATTTTATTTGTGCAATTTGTAGTGAAGAGAATTATGATTATAAATGTCCAATATTTCATTATATGAGTTGCTCTAATTATACTTAATGGTATGGAGTGAGAATAGTTGTATGGTTAAGCAACTAAGTTAGCAAATACAAACCGAATATAAAATCTGTGAGGACTTTTGTAAATAGGCTTGCAGTAGTAATAAATTTTATATGGTGTTAACACCTGTTTTTAATCGAATTTCGTTTTATTCTTAAAATCAGTTTCTTTATAATTTCTTTCGATAAAATCGTAATCTAAATCATATGTTATTGATTTTTGGTCTTTGAATGAAAACTTAAATAATTTCCCATCAGATTCAATTTTATCCAATTCATACAGGTGTTTTCTTTTTTCGTTTGGGTCAGCTCCCCAATACGTATAGTTGCCTCTAAAGCCAATAGAATATTTAGAATTAAATTTTGTGTTAACTATTTTAGAGTCTTTTATTTCTGTCCATAAAAAGAAGCTTTCTGATTTTTCTAATCGTAATATTTTCGAATCTTTTACGAAAGTGTAGTAATGTAGTTTAGGGTAAAAAGGTTCATCATTTTCTATACTATCTAGTTCAATTTCTGTATGTAAATTTTGGATTGGAACATAAGCCCAAATTAATTCTTTAGGACCTGCTTTTCCATAATCGTGAATCGTCTTGATTATTTGTCCATTTTTCACAAATGTTGTTGTAATACTTTCATCATCTGTATGTCCAACTGCATATTCATTTTTTAAACTGTCAATATTTGCTTTCGCAAACTTTGAAAATATGTAATCAGTTTTAATACTATCAATTAAGGATTCGTAAAATCCTAATGGTTTTACATAGCCTTCTCCTTGAAAATATATTTTGTTTTTATTATTTATTGAAATGTCGATTATCGGGCAAGAACCATAACAACCAGAACTTGAGAATATAATTTGGTCAAATGAGTTGCTCTTTTTCTCTTTTATTCTTTGAAGTTTAATGAAAGTCGTGTTATTTTTTGTAAGAATTAATGTATCGTTTAATTGCCCTTTAATCTTCCATTTAAACTCCCAATTTTCATTAAATGGATTTAGAATGAAAATACTATCGTTTTTAACTTTATAGTCAGTAAATGTTCCTTTGTAATTCAGTTGTCGTTTTCCTGTAACCGAATCTTGGTCATATCTTTGAAATCCATTAAATAATTCAATTTTATCTTCTGTAAACCCAATACCAAAAGGTCTGTTAAAACCTGGTGGTGGTGGATAATCATTATCCTCTACTTTTTCAATTTTACTCCATTTTCCGATTAGGTTATTTTGGGTGTTTTTTTTCTCGGTTTCACAACCTAAAATTAATAGAATAAAAAAAAGATATATGAATTTCAGTTTCGTCATATTTTGTAATTGGTGGTAACGTGTTTGTATATGGTTTGTTGCGTGTTTCAGCAACTAATTTAGCAAATACAAACCGAATATAAAGTCTGTGAGGACTAGCAATAAATTTTATATGGTGATAGCAACTGGCATTATTCAAGAATTTCTATTATTTTTTGTTTCAGTTTTTCTCCTCGTAAATCTTTGCTAATTATAATTCCTTTTTCGTCAATCAAATAATTGGTTGGAAGTAAATTTATACCGTAAATCATTGCACCGTTATTTTTCCACCCTTTCAATTCGCTCACATTAGTCCATTGAAGACTATCTTGTTTTATAGCCTCTGACCATTTTTCATTACTGTCATCCAATGATACTTGAAAAATTTCAAATCCTAAAGAGTTATATTCATTGTAATAATCAACTAAATTTTTATTATCCTTTCTACAAGGTGCGCACCAACTTGCCCAAAATTCTAAAAGAGTTAATTTCCCTTTAATTTCTGAAAGTTTGTTTTTTTTGCCATATTGGTCCGTACTTTCAAAATCCACATATTTTTCTCCAATTTTTGGATTTTGGGTTGACTCAATATATTTTCGAATTTCTTTGCCGTAAATCGAATTCTTATTCTTTTCAGAGAACTGATTGAATAATGGTTCTGTTCGTTCTTTTTTCCACGAAATATACCATTCAGCAAGAACGTAAGAACCTAAAATGTTGTCAGAATTACTTTTTATAAATTCTGTTAATAATTTTTCACGTTCCTTTCTTGGAAGCGTGTCAACTGCTTTATATAGATTATTATACTCTGTTTCAGAATCAGAACCAAGAATCTCGGCATTTTTGAAATTTCGGTTTGACGCATTAAATATCATTGGCCTATTTTCTAACCAAAGCCTTTTGTATAGCGAATTATCCTTGTTTCTTAAAACAGCAAGAAAAGGATAGTTTTGCAAATTGGTTGTAAAATTGAATTTATTGTTCTGCAACGTTACAGAATCAATAATTTTCTCTTTTGAAGTGTCAAACAGATACAAGACTGTTCCATTTTTCAATTTGTTGGTAGTTCCATTTATTGAGAATTCAGACTTTTTTTCTTGATTACAAGAAGTCAAAATGAATATTATTATTATTATTAAAAACTTTAATGCTCTCACGGATTTTTGTTTGCTTGTTGTTAACGTGATTGTGTATCTTAAGTTAGCC
>NZ_LMAK01000006.1 GCF_001439665.1 Formosa algae | reverse complement strand
CTACAGCTATCGCTAATTTATATCGTGCTGGTTTGGCAGCACAAGCTGTTTTTAATTCGCATTCTCGTAAAAAAACAACTATGGTGGTTGGTATTATAACCATGATAGTTGCATGTTTCCCTTTTGTGTTTAGTCAAATATTGCCTTTATTAACTTATGCTGGTTTATTAGTCGTTCCAGTAGGAGGAATCGTATTTGCAGAACACCAAATATTTCCAAAAATTGGTTATACAAGGTATTGGTCACATTACAAACAATTAACTTTTAGTACACCTGCGATAGTCTCTTGGGGATTAGGATTAGTGTTTGGGTTTGGTTTAAATATTATAGACGTGATGCCATTCTACTATCTGTTCTTACCAACATGGTTATTTACCATTATTATTTATACCCTTTTGGCTGGAAAATATGGTGCTAAAGAAAGCTATCCAGTAGAAGAATTAAAAGAAAAAGTAAGAAATGAAAATATAGAAGCTTACCAAGAGCAAAAAGCTGAACATGTAACGAAAACGATTAAGGATCATTCTCTATTTTCTAAAATTTTAGGCGGAGTAGCGTTAATATCCTTAGCCATAACTTTAGTATTAGCTTGTAATGTATTATTTGGTAGTGCAGACGAAAATATTTATATTAATAACAGAGAGATTTTTTATCGTTATGCTTTTGTATGTACACTAATATATTTTGTAACGGCATATTGGAAATTAAAAAGAGGAAAAAATAAAAACATATAATATCGTGGAAAATTTAATTAAACTTAATCAGATGAATTTGGCTGAAGTTGCCAAAAAAATATCTTGCCCAACTTACGATCGTTCTAAAGTAAAAGCAGGTATTGTACATGTAGGGATTGGTGGATTTCACAGAGCACATGAAGCGTTTTACACAGATCAATTATTACACGATACTAGTGTTACAGATTGGGGTATTTGTGGTGTTGCATTATTAGATTTCGACACTAAAATATACAATACATTAAAAGCCCAGGATGGTTTATACACGCTTATTATTAAAGAATTAGATGGTACATTAACTAAACGCGTTATCGGTTCTATTGTAGAATGTTTATATGCTCCTGAAAATCCGATGCAGGTTATTGATAAAATGGCTAGTCCAGGTATCAAAATCATAACGTTAACTATTACAGAAGGAGGCTATAATTATAACGAAGCTACTGAAGCATTCGATTTTGAGAATCCACAAATTCAATACGATTTAGAACATCCAGACGCACCGAAAACTATTTTCGGATATTTAACTCAAGCCTTAAAGCGAAGAAAAGCAAAAGGTTTAGCGATTACTATTCAGTCATGCGATAATATTAAAGGTAACGGCGATTTAGCTAAACGGATGTTGTTAAGTTATGTTGAAAAAGCAGAACCAGAACTAATGGCTTGGATTGAAGATAATGTATCTTTTCCAAACAGTATGGTAGATCGTATTACACCAGCAACATCACCTGTAGACATTTCAAATCTAAACGCATCTTCTGGAATTGATGATGCTTGGCCAGTGGTTTGCGAACCTTTCCATCAGTGGGTTATAGAAGACGAATTTAAAGCCGGAAGACCTGCTTGGGAAACTGTAGGTGCACAATTTGTAGCCGACGTAGATCCGTATGAAAAAATGAAATTAACACTGCTTAATGCTGGACACTCTGTATTAGGAATTTTAGGAGCATTAAGAGGGTATACCACTATAGATGAAGCGGTTTATAATACTGAAATTAGTACGTTTTTAAGATTGTATATGGACGAGGAAGTGACTCCAACTTTATCAGATTTAGAAGGCGTAGATTTAGATAAATATAAAGAAACCTTATTACATAGATTTGGAAATATTTATATGAAAGATCAAATTGATCGTATCTGTTCAGAAAGCTCAGCTAAATTCCCAATATTTGTATTACCTACTGTAAATGCGCAATTAGCAAGACAGGGCTCTGTAGATTTTGCAGCTCTAGTTGTTGCAGCTTGGGCAATTTATAGTTTAGGAAAAGACGAAAATCAACACGATTTAATTATAAAAGATGTCATGCAAGCCTCTTTAGCAAAACAAGCAGAATTGGCTAAAGAAAATCCTTCAGAGTTTTTAGAATTAGAATCTATTTTTGGAAAATTAAAAACATCAGAAACCTTTGTGAAAGCCTTTACAAAAGCTTATAATTCTATTTCTGATAACGGTGTAGAACAGAGTGTTATTGCTTGGAATACATCGGTTTTAAAACATAGTTAAATGAAAAATATTGTTTGTTTCGGCGAGGTTTTATGGGATGTGTTTCCAACACATAAAAAAATTGGTGGCGCACCCCTAAACGTCGCATTAAGATTACAGTCTTTTGGAAATAAAGTGTCTATTATTACTAGAATAGGAGACGATACCAAAGGTGCTGAAATTTTTGACTTTATTAAAGCACATGGTGTTAATACTAAAAATGTTCAGGTTGATGATACGCTAGAAACTGGAGCTGTAGATGTTGTTTTGGACGAAACAGGATCTGCTTCCTACACCATTAATGCTAATCGTGCTTGGGATAATATTCAGCTTACAGAAACTGCTGTAGAACAAACAAAACAGGCAGATGCTTTTATATTTGGTAGTTTAGTAGCCAGAGATAAAACTTCTCGTGCCACATTGTATGCGCTATTAGAAGTCGCAAAATATAAGATACTAGATATTAATTTAAGAGCCCCACATTATACCACGGCGGTTTTGAGTTATTTAATGGATACAGCCGATTTTATTAAGTTTAATGATGATGAAATTTTTGAAATTTCAAAATCTCTAAATTTTGAATCGACAGACTTAAAAGATACGATTTTGTTTATCGCAGATAAAACCAACACGACATGTGTTTGTGTTACCAAAGGATCTGAAGGTGCACTCTTATACTTAGATGGTACATTTTATGAAAACGAAGGCTATCAAGTAAATGTAGTAGATACTGTAGGTGCAGGCGATTCTTTTCTAGGGTCTTTAATTACCAAATTACTTGTAAATACACCACCGCAAATCGCTATAGATTATGCTTGTGCAGTTGGTGCATTAGTGGCCAGTCACGAAGGTGCTAATCCAAAACTTGATGAAACTGATATACATGCATTTATACACACTTAAATCCCTCTAATTAAGTAATGTATTATAAAGCCTCAAATTAATTTTGAGGCTTTTTTAGTTGTACTTTTCAAATTAATATGGTTTAATGTGGATGTTTTTCAATTTGTTCAGGCTCTAACATGCCTGCCGTATTTAATTTGAAGTTAAATCAGAAACGAGAGATGTTTAAATAATATGTTTTTTAAAACATCGGCTATTTTCTACGTTCGCATATTGTCCATAATTAGGAATAAGCTCATAGCCGTTTTTATGATATAAAGCAATGGCTTCTGGTTGTTGCATGCCAGTTTCTAGCACACAAGAGGTGTAGTCTAATTCTTTAGCCCATTGTTCTAATTCAGAAAGCACGATAGAAGCTAATCCTTGCCCGCGACTTTGTTCTGCCGTATACATCCTCTTCACTTCAACACTTGTAGTATCAAATGGTTTAATAGCGCCACAAGAAACGGGAATAGCATTATTATAGGCAATTACAACATGTTTAAGCATATCAATTTTATTGAATTGCGCATAAAAGGCATGATCCTCACCATCTCTTATTGCCAAATCAGAATCCAACAATTTCACTAAGGCTATAAAATCTTTATGGTTTGAATCTGTTCTTAAAAGTTCCATATCATGCGTTATTAATTTTTAGGTAGCAAAGAAGAACTTTAAATTATAATTTAAAATCTCTTCATAGATTATGCATTGTAAAAATCGCAAACTTTTTTAAAAACCATCTTAAAATCTTTAGAAATCTCTTCACTATTATGTTTCGTTGCTGGAAACGGATCTTCGTGAGTATAATCTCTGTCAAAATCGAGTTCTTCTACTTTTATATTAATATCGCGATAAGCGCCTTGCAATGTATTAATAATTTCGAAAGATGGAATAACATGATCTTTTCTTAGAGTTATAGCATAAATCTGATCTTCATGTTTTTTTAATAAATCTTCTCTAAAGACTCTCATTTTTTGGTAATCGAGCATGGCATGAAAGACTTCTCCTTCCAAATGATCTTCTAAAATATAATGTTTTAGAATAGCATCTTGCTTTAAAAACTTATCGAAATGCTCGATTAAAAAGGAATATAATGCCACGTTGGCTTCGCTGTCTAAAATGAATTTTGAGACCGAAGAAAACCGGTTAAATGTTGTGCCACTACAAAATAAACACATTTTAGCATCAGAGAAATAATTTTTGTAATTGGTCAGTTTTAATATTTGAGCAAGAAAACCTCCTATTGAATACGCGAAAATATCGAATTGAAAATCCTTATTAATGTGTGGGTTTTTCCCAGATTTAAATTCTTCTATTAGCTGAATAATATCGTGATACGTCTGTAGTCCAGAATAAATAAAACGCTGAGGCATGGCATGTAATCGCATGCTAATGGCTACGTTAGACAGTGTAGAATTAATAATGTTAGGATATCTTTTTTTGCGTTCCTCACTTAATTTATACATATCCCTTTTGCTGCTCCAATGTTTAGGCGCACGCTGCATATGAAATGCCAAAGGGAATAACACCACATGGCTGCCGGTGCCTTCGCAAATATTTTCTGCCCAAGGTAAATATTTTGTCCAATCGCGTTCGTTAAAACCGTGCAAAAGAAAAATAACTTTTTTAGCAACGTCGTTATTTTTTGGTTTTATAATCTGATAGTTAAAAAAACGATTCTCGTTTACACAAATGTCTTTTATATGTACATTATCGTGAATGGTGCCAACTTCTGTGTGGAATTGAGCCGTGTTTTTTAATTTTAAGTGATGTTTAATACATTCGTAATCGTCTGTTCCGGGAAGTATATTATACGATAACGATTCAAAAGGATACTCTACTAATTCTATATTCATGTTAAGCATTTAAGAATACTAACTACTCAGTGATCTTTATGTTTAAGTCTATAGGGAAACAAGAATGCGTCACTATAATTTTGACTTAGACACTACGTAAATTTACCAAAAATAGAGCTGATAATAGAAGGAAAGCGATTGTTTTTAATCAAGAGATGAAACAGAATTTATATTGAACATAACTAGAAATGTGCTGTTTTTCAATTTGGATTTAGGATTGAAACATTTGCTATGTAACACAGCATCACACATTTTAAGTTATGTTCATAATAAAAAAAAGAACCTTATTTTACGCCTAATTTCTTTAAAATGGTTTCTAATAAGCACCATTTTGTAAAGGCCGATTGAATTAAATTCACCCCTATAAAAACGGTGAACCACATCCAATTTGGGTTAACATATACGGTTAGGACTACGCTTAGTAATACCATAGTACCTACAATTGTTCTAAAATATGTGTTTAACATGTTATATTAAGTTTTAGGTTATATAAATCGCTCTACTGGAACTACAATAGCGCGAATCGGATTATTGGTTTCTAAGTTTGCATTAAACGCTTTAATTAAATCAAAAAGCGTATCAATATGTTTATCTTCTGTAAAAGAGAAAAATAAATCTGAAGCATTGCTAAGCTTTTCACCAGAGAACCATTGCGACTCCATTAATACAGATGTGTTGTTTTTAAAGCCTTCGATATCCGAACTACTAAAATTTTCAATATTTGCTTTTTTGAAGAGCCTCAAAATTTCTTTTTGAAAATCTCCAACAGAGGTTACTATAACTAATTTCATGATGTGTAGAGTTAAGGCCTTTCGAGCGCAACCAAAACCTGTTTATAATGGTTAGAATTGCTAGTTTGTTTGTCGTTTTGATTGCATTCGACAAGGCTAATTATTTATAATTCTTTTTTTCAATCATATAATACACTAAAGGCACAACCAATAATGTTAGTACGGTAGAAACTATAGTTCCGCCCATTAATGAAATCGCTAAGCCCTGAAAAATAGGGTCGAATAAGATAACAAAGGCTCCAATCACTACAGTTCCTGCAGTTAATAAAATGGGTGTTGTTCTCACTGCTCCAGCTTCAATAGCTGCTTGTTTTAAAGGCACGCCTTCGTCTAACCTTAAGTTTATAAAGTCGATAAGTAACACGGAGTTCCGTACCATAATTCCCGCAAGTGCAATCATTCCAATAAACGAAGTCGCCGTAAAGAAAGCTCCCATAATCCAGTGTCCAAGTATAATTCCGATTAACGATAAGGGTATAGCTACCATCATAACTACTGGTGCTTTAAAGTTTTGGAACCATCCCACAATTAATAAGTATATAATTATAATGGCACCTAAAAATGCAATTCCTAAATCTCTAAAGACTTCCAAAGTTATTTGCCATTCACCATCCCATTTCACGGTGTAATTATCTTCAAATTCTGGCTGACCTAAATACATCTCATCTAGTGAATAGCCTTCAGGAAGTTTTACGTCTTTCAATTTGTCTTCCATACCTAAAATAGCGTACACCGGACTTTCTAAATTTCCAGCCATATCTCCCATAACATACACCACACGTTTTTGGTTTTTACGGTAAATACTTTTTGCTTTAGTAGATTCTGAAATATCTACCAAATCACCAATAGTAATCATTTGGCCTTGGTTAGATTTTACCTTTAATTGCGATATATCATTAATGGTCGATTTCTCTTTTTCGTCTAAGGCTAAAACTAATCCCACTTGGTGAGATGCATTTTCATCGTAAAGCGTCGTAATTGCTCGGTTAGACAAAGCCATATTTAAGGTGTATACTATTTGCTGTGGAGCAACTCCATACAACATGGCTTTTTCCTTGTTCACATTAAATCCGTATTCTACCTGATCGGCTTCAACCATCCAATCTATATCTACAACATCTTCAGTGTTTTTAAGAATGTTTTGTATTTGGTTGGCAACGTTAATTTGTTCGTCATAATCCGGACCATAAACTTCAGCATCAATAGTAGACATTACTGGAGGTCCTGGCGGAACTTCAACAATTTTTACATTGGCATTGTATTTAGAACCTGTCTTTTGAATTTCTGGACGTAACAGTCTGGCAATATCATGACTCTGTGCTGTACGTTCTTCTTTGTCGACTAAATTCACCTGAATGTCTGCCATATTACTTCCGCCACGTAAATCGTAATGACGTACTAAACCGTTAAAAGTAATAGGAGCAGAGGTGCCTACATAACTTTGATAATTTACTACTTCTGGTCGGGTCGATAAATATTGTGCAATTTCCTGAGTCACTACAGCTGTTCGCTCTAATGTTGTGCCTTCAGGCATATCGATTACGACTTGGAATTCGTTTTTATTATCAAATGGTAACATTTTTACCGCTACAGATTTGGTGAAAAACAAGGCCATAGACGCCAATAGAATTACAAAAGTGATGCCTAAAAACAACCAACGTTTACTTTTGTTTTCTAGTAATGGGCGCTCAAACTTATCGTACAATTTGTAAATAAGCGTGTCTTCCATAGGTTTTTCAACTTTTTCTGGCTGTCCTTTTTTATCCTTTTCTTGTAGAAAAATAAACCCTAAATATGGCGTTATCGTTAAAGCTACAAATAAAGATAAAATCATAGCAATAGAAGCTCCAATTGGCATTGGCGACATATATGGTCCCATTAAACCAGACACAAATGCCATAGGTAACACCGAAGCAATTACCGTAAACGTGGCTAAAATTGTTGGGTTTCCTACCTCGTTAATGGCATATAAAGCGGCCTGTTTAAACGGCAAACGTTTCATCTTAAAATGCCTGTGCATGTTTTCTGCAATAATAATAGAATCGTCTACCACAATACCCGTTACAAATACCAACGCAAATAAGGTAATTCGGTTTAAGGTATAATCTAGCATATAATAACTTAGCAGTGTTAACGCAAAGGTGATTGGTACCGATAAAAACACCACTAAACCACCACGCCAACCCATAGCTAACATCACAACAAAAGTTACGGCAATAATGGAACCGATAAGGTGTAATAATAATTCCGATACTTTTTTAGAAGCCGTTTCTCCGTAGTTTCTTGTAATTTCTACATGTACATCGTCCGGAATTAAATGCTTGCGTAAATGGTCTACTTTATCTAAAATCACATCTGCAATTTTCATGGCATCTGCACCTTTACGTTTTGCAATAGAAATGGTTACTGCAGGATATTCAGAATTGTATGTTGTGCCATTTTCACTCGCTTGTCCAAAACCTAAACTCACATAATTTTGAGGTACTTCAGGACCATCAACGATGGTTGCAATCTGTTTTAAATATATAGGCTGATTTTGTTGTACACCGACTACTAAATTTTCAACATCTTCAACTGTTTCTAAGAATTTTCCTGTGTTTACAAGAAATTCGGTGTCACTTTTATCAAAACTACCAGCGCTAAGTTGTTTGTTATTGGCTTTAATCATTTCAGAAACGGTCAAGAAATCTAAGCCACTTGCCGCTAATTTATCTTTGTCTAAAACCACACGCATTTGGCGATTTCTTCCTCCAATTTTTTGTGTAATGGCTACGTCGTTTACTTTTTCAATTTCATCCGTTAACTCTTGCGCCATTTGTTTTAGTTGGTAATCGTCGTAATTTTCACTCCACAACGTTAAACCCAACATCGGTACATCGTCTATCGCACGTGTTTTAACCAACGGAAACGTCACACCTTCGGGCATTTCGTCCATATGTTTATTAATTTCGTTGTATAATTTTACAAACGAACGCTCGATATCTTCACCTACATAAAACTGAACAATCACCATACCTTGTTCTTTCATCGAGGTTGAATACACATATTCTACACCTTTAATATTCGAAATTAATTTTTCTAAAGGTTTTATAACTCGCGACTCAACTTCTGTAGGACTTGCCCCAGGATAGCCCACAAAAATATCGGCCATTGGCACATCAATTTGTGGCTCTTCTTCCCTCGGAATTAAAAATGAACTATACACTCCAATAACCATAAACACGATCATTAAAAGTACAGTTAGCTTAGAGCCTATAAAGACTTTGGCTATTTTCCCTGCTAAACCTTCTTTCATAATTTATCTTTTTTTGGGCGTTTAAACAGGCTATTCGCTATATCTTTTTACTGTGGTTTTAATGCACAATAAAAAGGATGTCGCTGCTATCCTTAACGCGGTGTGTTAGTTATTGAATTGAAATTTTGGCACCATTAAATAATTTTGCTTCTGCAGTTACGATATACGATTCGTTTTCAGTTAATCCCGATAACACTTCAACCATATCGCCATACGTGCGCCCTAATCGTAACCAACGTAAAACGGCAGTTCCACTCTGACTTGTAGTATACACACCCGTAAGTTGTCCGCGGGTAACTAGTGCAGAAGTTGGAATTAATATCATACTTGATGCCGATGCTTTTTTAGCGACAGGAAACTGAACCGTTGCAAACATTCCCGATAATAAAGGGGCTTCTGTTTTATTTAAAACCACTTTAACTAAATATTGTCCGCCAGTATGCTTTGCAGAAGTACTCACTTCGGTGACTTTTCCAGTTACCGTTTTGTTGATAGATTTTACTGTAACGTTCACATCTGTGCCGGTTTTAATCTCAGAAATTTCATTTTCTGGTATCATAGCCAATACTTCAAATAGACCTGGCGCTTCAACAGAAATTAAAGGCATTCCTGGATTGGCCATATCACCAACTTCTATGTTCTTACTGGTTACTATTCCAGAAAATGGCGCTTTAATGTTAGAATATGCAAACTGGGAATTTACTTCGTTTTTCATTTGATTCGCAGCTTCTAAACGGGCTTTAGCCATTTCAAAGTTGGCTGTCATGTCATCCATTTCTTTTTGAGAAGCACTATTATCGGCAAATAAATTTTGGAATCTGTTATAGTCTTTTTCAGCATTGTTAAATGCAGCAGTAGCCTCAGTAATACTCGCGTCTACTTGTGCACTTTTAGCTTGTAAATCGGCATTATTTATAGCGATTAATAATTGACCTTTACGTACTTGGTCTCCAACATTCACAGGGATACTATTTACATAGCCCATAGAACGTGTGCTTAAATCGGCACTGTTTTTAGCTTGAATTTTTCCGCTAGCAGTTACAAACGGATTGTTTTGGTTGGTTTGTATAGCGCTTACCGTTACAGCTATTGGTGACGTACGGTCTACGTCTACTTTTTTCTCGTCACTTCCACAACTTGTCGTGAATATGGATACTGCAATTAAGGCGATTATATAAGTGTATGTTTTCATCTTGATAAATTAGTCTTTAGTTAAAAATTGTAAATAGGCTTGTGCGTAATTGTATTCAAAAACAGTTTGGTAATACTCTAATTGTTTTTTTGCGTATTGGGTGTCTGCCAATAATAAATCTGTTGTTTTCTCTAAACCTTCACCAAATCTGCTGGTTCTTATTCTTAAAGATTCTTTAGATTGTTCTAAGGCTAAAGCCGTTAATTCTAGTTTGCTTTCTGCGTCTAAAAGCATGCGTTTTGCTTTGTTAAGCTCTAACTGACTTTGCGATACATATTGCTCGTATTGATATTTAGACTTTTCGAATTCTGCTTTACTTTTTTGTGCTTTACCAAAGCGTTTAGAACCTTGAAACACATCCCAGCTTAATTGCGCACCAAACATATAACCGCTCGCATCTGCATGGAAAATCTGGTCGTCGTATAACTCGTAACTTCCAAAAGCATTCAAACGCGGTAAGAATGCCATTTTATCTGCTTTATACATGTCCTGATAAGCTTCTGTAGATAATTGCATGGCTTGAATATCTGATCTGCTTTCAGAAATAGTTTTATCAGTTAAGCTTAGTATGTTTACTGTTAAACTGTCTGTAGGTTGGTAAATAACATCTGTTTTATCATTGATTAAAAACGAAATGTAATCTGATGCATTTTGCACATTACTCTTCGCAGATTGCAACTGGTTTTTAACATCGTTAACACGCACGTCTACAGACAACACATCTGCACGTTGTAAATAGCCTTGTTTAAAACTATTATCGGCTAATTTTTTATTGGCCAGTGCAGCTTCCAATGCTTTTTCCAACACATCTACAGCTTTATAAGCCAACTGTAATTGCATATAAGCTTTATCTACTTCAAACGTTAAATAGTCTGTGGTACGCTCGGTTTGCAGAGCCATAGCATGCATTTTTGTCTTAGCGGCTTTACGCTGATACACGCCATCTACATTAACTAACGGTTGTAGAATTTCAAATTTTGTAGCGTAATTTTCTATTTGAGAAGGATCGTTCAACAGATCCGGATTAAAATCGTTAGCCGTTAAAATTTCTTGATTTAATTTAGACCCAAATGCCATTAACGGATTTGTGGTCGCTAAAGCTGTATGAGATGCTGTAATATTTGGTAAATACACCGCATTGGTTTGTCTATAATCTGCTTGCGCTTCATTATATTCTTGTTCAGAAATTTTTATAGATCTATTTTCTTCCATAACTTTTGTTAAGACTTCAGCTTTTTTAATTGGGGTAATATTTTGTGCTTGAAGCCAGATTGTAAATAGAAAAAAACTAAATACTAAAAGGTGTCTTTTTTTCATTTTCATGTAATTTATTGAGTCAAAAATAGAGCAATAAAATACGGTGGTCAGTTACTTAGGTTACTTAAGGAAATATAAAATGGTTGTATCTTTTTTAAGATGTATCTATCTGATATATAGTTTGTTTTAATCAAATGTATTTTTGTGTTTTTATACACTACAGTCTTTTAAATCTGTAAACAAAGCTTTAAGGAAGCGGCAATTTATTATAAAGCAGTTGCGATTAATATGAAGGAAGAAAATAGGCTAGAATGTTAGCAGCTTTAGGTTGCTAAAAAATGGTAAAAGATTTCAAAATTGATGTGTTTTCAAGCCGTGAATTGGATATATAATTAATGCTTCTGAATTTTAAAAAAGAGTTCTCTACCTGCTCTAGATTCATGCGAATTATAACAGGCTTCCATGGATTGGATTTTAAAATTTTCTTTGAAATAACCGTGATATTCGTCTTGATGTCCGCCAAAAGGAGGATGGTCTTGATATAACGGAACATTAAAAAGTAAGCCCACAACCTTGCCTTTTGTGGCTAATAAATTGTGAGTTTGTTTAGCATATTCTGGCCTTAAGTTGGGCGTAATGGCACAGAAAAATGTTTGTTCAATAATTAAATCGAAAATCATGTCAAGCTCAAAAAAGTTTTTCTGAATGATATGAGCTTCGGGAAAAGTAGGCACGCGATTTTTAAAATGTTGTAAAGCGATTTCAGAAACATCTACAACATATACATTTTTAAATCCGTTATTATGTAAATATTCGGCTTCATGCGCATGTCCGCCACCAGGAATTAAAATACGTAAATCGGTATTTGTTAATTGATCAAAATAAGATTTTAAAGGCGGAGAAACCGCCCCTAAATCCCAACGTGTATCTTGATTTTTGTATTTAGTATTCCAAAAGGTTTCAGTTAAAGCCATATAAAAAATTAATTGTAGCCTAAAATACCATTTTTTAGATCGTAAATTTCAGTAAATCCTAATGCCGATAATTTTTTAGTGCTTTGTCTGCTTCGAGCACCGCTTCTGCAATAAACATATACAGCCTTGCTTTTGTCTAATTTCTCTAATTGTGCATTAAAATTAGCAGAAAAAGCATCTATGTTTTTAGCTCCTTTAATATGACCAGATTTGAATTCGTTAGGTGTCCTTACATCTATCAATTGCACTTTCTTTGCAGAAATCGCTGCTTTAAAATCGGAAGCATTTAAAACTGTAATGGCTTCATCTTTTTGTGAACTTAATCCAAATAATGAACTTAATAATGACATATTGTTATAGTGTTTATTTTATGTATGGTTTATAATTTGATTGCTTTAATGTGATTTCTACCTAATTCAATTTTGTTTAGCTTTTCTAATTTTTTTAAAAGCCTAGACACCACAACTCTAGAGGTATGTAAATCGTATGCAATCTCTTTGTGTGTTTTATGTATAATAGTCGTGTGATTTACTCTGGATTGATCTTTTAAATACTGTATTAAGCGCTCGTCCATTTGTTTAAACGCAATATTATCTAGTGTAGATAGTAGTTCTAGTACTCTGTTGTGGTAACTCTCTATTACAAAATTGCGCCAAGACTCATATTTACCCATCCATTCGTCCATTTTATTTACAGGTACTAAAATCAATTTGACTTCGGTTTCTGTAAACGCTCTAACATTACTCTTTTTATGATCTATACAACAAGCCATTGTCATGGAACACGTGTTTCCTTTTTCAAGATAATACAGGAGTAATTCGTTACCATTATTATCTTCTCTTAAAATTTTAATGACTCCCGAAATGAGTAAAGGCATAGATTTTACATAATCGCCAATTTCAATCATTTTAACGTGCTCGGGTATTATTTTAATCATTCCAACTTTCGCGATATCTTCTAGTAATGCATCTTCTAAAACATGCCCATAACACTTCTGTAAGTCCTTTATCATAATCTGTATTATTAAATTGAAATTGGCACGTATTTTTTGAATGCTTACAATAGCATTTATTGTAATGTTTTTTCAAAATTACAGTTTAATGATGGTTTGTAAAGTGACTTATGTTACTTACTAATTATTTTGTTTCTAGTAGGTTAAAGCGTTAGGGTAGGAGTCGGTTTTGTTTTTAAATAAAGTATGATAAGGAATGAAAACTATATAATTTCCAATTTTGTATAATCTATTAGAAAAGATGTCAAATGTATTAACCGAAATGTTTGCAGATTTGCAGTATGAAACACATATCTAATTTCGGAATTTTTACAGTTTTACTAATAAGTAGTTTAACTATAATGGTAGGCACAGTCATTGCGCCATCTTTAGGGCGTATTGTCTCTAATTTAAAATTTGACTATTCTCCAGGCTTATTAATTACATTACCAGCTTTGGGTGTTGTGGTTTTTGCGCCTTTTGTTGGAAAGATGTTGGGTAAATTAGGCTCGATTAAAATGTTGTGTTTAGGGTTGGTGCCTTATGCGCTTTTAGGAGTTGCTGGAGGATTTATTACAAACGACTATGTATTAATCGCAGATCGTTTTTTACTTGGAGGTGCAACAGTCATGTTACAAGTATCTGTAACTTCTTTTATTGTTGAGGTATTTCAAGGTCCCGATCGTATGAAACTCATTGCGTGGCAAGGTATGTCTATAGAACTTGGAGGTGTTATCTTTTTATCTATAGGTGGTATACTCGGGGAATGGCATTGGCAATATCCATTTTATATTTATTTGGTGGCATTAATATGTTTGGTTCTGGTAGTTAAAACCCTAACTAAAGTAAAAAAAACAGATCATTTAAAAGATAATTCAACGGTATTGAAAGTAGAGCATACATCTAAAGTCAGGCTTGTATTCTTTGCATCAATGGCAGCTATGGTCTTGTTCTTTGTAAGTTTTGTGTCGTTACCATTATACTTGCCAGAAGCGTTTAGTTTTAGCGATTCTATAACCGGATATTATATGGCTTTTATATCGTTAATTGCTATCATTACCGCAAGCCAAATGCCGAAAGTAGTGAGTAAATTAGGCGATGGTAATACCGTAGGACTTGGTTTTGGTTGTTTTATGTTTGGATATATTGTCTTGGCTATGTTTACCAGCTTACCTTTATTAATACTAGTTGCAATTTTAATTGGGATCGGTTTTGGATTTACCATTCCGTTGTTAAACCATATGATGATTGAAGCGAGCTCAAGTAAAAATCTGGGTAAAAATTTAGGCTTGTATTCCATGGGTGTTTTTGGCGGACAATTCTTATCGACATTCATAGAATACTTATCTCACGATTATGCTGTTATTTTTGGTTGTGCCGCAGCTATGGCTTTACTTTTTGGAGTGGTTTTAATCTTAGCCTTTAAAAAAGTAGACGCGAATTAAATTAGGTTTATTATAATTGCATTTAAATTCTATTTTAAATGTAAATGCGTAAATTAAACTGGATACATAAAATTAAGATTACAACAGGTCATTATACACAAACTAAATTGTTGTCTGAGAATGCATTCGGTATTTATTTTGAGTTTTTAAATGATGCGACTATAACGGTTAGTTTTAAACCTTTAAACGATGTCTTTCCTGAAGATATTAGTGAAAGTTCTTCTGGCGTATTGCTTAATTTTGAAAGAGAATTAATTGAAGAAGACGATATTGAATACGCATTAGAAATTATGCTGTTATTTAACACTTCTAAACGTATTAGAATAGAAGATGCAAATCAATCCGCTAAAATTAAAAGTGTAATTGATTTGATTACAGATGAATTTTTAAGTGAAAAGGCATCATATATTGTGCTTAAAACAGTGTTAAAGGTGTTAATGTTACACTTAATACGTTTTCAGAATAACACATTTATCGATCAGGATTTAAATCAGAAACGTGTATTTCAGTTTTTAAAACTCATGGAAACCTCTTTTTTAAAAGAAACAAAAGCGGATTATTATGCTAACGAAATGGGCATAAGCGAAAAACGATTAAATCAGATTTTAAAAGAAAAACTGAATGTTACTGCAAAACAAATTATTCAGCAACGCCAAATTACAGAAGCTAAACGCCGTCTTGTTAAAAGTGAAATTACTATTAAAGAGTTAGCCTATGTTTTAGGCTTCGATTCTATGAGTAGTTTTTCTAGATTTTTTAAAAAGTTTGTACAAGTAAATCCGTCTACATACAGATTAGAACATACTTAATCTTGTGAAGTAAAACAATTTTATATTGTCGCCTTAAGCGGATTTCAGAATCTGGAATTTTGCTAAAAATAAATTCAACTACACAAAATCCTGAAATCCGTTTATAGCGGCTATATTATCAATTTAAGCTTTCAAATTTACTATAGTTCGACCTTTTAACTGGCCTTTAAGCATTAATTGAATGTTTTGGTTTACATCTTCTAACGTAACTTCATGAGCTGTGTGTTCTAATTGTTCAGGTTTCCAAGCATGAGCTAATTTTTCCCAAACCTTTGTGCGGTCTTTCATTTTAGAATTCTGAGAGTCAATTCCAACTAAAGTAATTCCGCGTAAAATAAATGGAAATACGGTTAACTCTAGTTTAGGAGAAGCAACGTTTCCACAACACGTAATGGCGCCCATCGGGTGGGTTGTTTTTATGATGTTTTCTAAAATTACACCTCCAACGGTATCAATTCCACCAGCAAATTGTGGTTTTAATAACGGTTTGTTAGCCATGTTTTCAATCTCTTCACGCAATAAAATTTCTTTAGCGCCTAGATTTAATAGAAAATCTTTCTCTGATGCTTTACCCGTAACAGCTACAACATTGTAGCCCAATTTGCTCAATATAGATATGCTTAATCCACCAACACCACCAGTTGCACCAGAAACAACAATGTTTCCGTCTTCAGGTTTAACCAATTCTATAAGTCTTTTTACAGACATACCAGCGGTTAATCCTGCAGTACCATAAATCATGGCATCTTTCATACTAAGTTGCTCCGGAAGCTTCACCGCCCAAGCCGATGGGACTTGAATGTATTCGGCAAATCCGCCATCGGTATTCATTCCTAAATCATAGCTCGTAACTATAACTTGGTCACCAATATTCCATTTCGGATCTGTAGATTCTTTTATTATTCCCACTGCATCGATACCTGGTGTGTGCGGGAAATTTCTTGTGACTCCTTTGTTTCCAGAAGCCGATAATGCATCTTTATAATTTAAAGAACTGTAATGGACTTTAACACGTATTTCATCTTGTTCTAAAGGACTAAATGCCATGTCTTTAATCGAACAATTATAACTGCCATCTGCTTCTTCTACTCTAAATGCTTTAAATGTTGAATTGACTTGTTTCATCTTTAATCTATTAGTTTTACTTATTTTTGTATAAAGATCAGTATAATAATGTTAATAATCAACCGCTTACAAAAAGTGCGTTAACGAACATTTTGTGCAGATTTGTATGTTTACAGTACCTTAAGAGCGAAAAAAAATGAAAAAAAGTTATTGTCCGATAGACACATTTATAAATACAGTAAAAGGAAAGCGTAAAGGGACAATAATCTTGCATTTATACCAAGGCGATAAAAGATATAGCGAGTTGGTTCGATTGCTAACAGATATTAGTGAACGTATGCTTACCAAGCAACTAAAAGAGTTAGAAGCAGACGGTTTAATAAAACGTACCGTGTTTCCAGAAGTGCCACCTAGAGTCGAGTATAGTTTAACCGATCTTGGCAGACAAATTCGTCCGGTGTTAAAAGAAATGTATAAGGGGGGAATACTTTTTGAAGACAGTATTGTAGATTCTGAAGTTTAAAATCCTGCACAAGCTTTAAGAAAGCTAAGATTCTTTTTTTGAAAAGTTGATTTTGTTTTTCACTACTTTCGCAAAAATATTTTTTGGATGTCCATCACACTTTTATCATCGCCTTTACAAGGATTTACAGACTTTCGTTTTCGAAATGCATTTCATCAGTATTTTGGCGGGATAGATACGTTTTACGCGCCATATATACGGTTGAATGGGAAGATGGTTATTAAGAATAATTATCAGCGCGATTTAAATCCAGAACATAATACGGTCCCGCATTTAATTCCTCAGGTTATGACTAATGACCCAGATGAATTTTTATTTGTAATTAAATATGTAGAGTCTTTAGGATACACCGAATTAAACTGGAATTTAGGGTGTCCGTATCCCATGGTTACCAAACAAGGTATGGGATCTGGTATGATTTGTAACCCTTCAAAAATAGACGATGTGTTGCATAAAGCCCATAACGAAAGCGACATTACCATTTCTATGAAAATGCGCATGGGCTACGACGATCCTACAGAAATTCTTGGTGTGTTCCCTATTCTAGAAAAATATCCTATAAAAAACGTGGCTATTCATGCACGAATAGGAAAACAATTATACAAAGGTGGAACAGATTTAGAAGCCTTCCAAAACTGTGTAAATCAAAGTCCGCACAAATTATATTATAACGGCGATGTCACGAGTGTGGAAGCATACAGAGTGCTACAAGAACATTTTCCTAGTATAGACCATTGGATGATTGGCAGAGGTTTAATTGCCGATCCTTTTTTACCACAAATGATACAAGATAATACAACGACATACCCTGAAAATAGATGGGAAATATTTAAGGCATTTCACGATACTATTTATCAGCAATACGACGAAGCTTTATCTGGACCTATGCCTATAAAAATGAAAATGTTAGGGTTTTGGGAATATTTTTCACAATCGTTTAACGATCCAAGAAAGGTGTATAAAGCCATTAAGAAAAACGGAAGTCCGAGAAATTATAAAGCGACTGTTAGCGAAATTTTTGCTAAGCAAAAATAGCCTAAATTCTTAATTTTTAATGCCCTTGTGTTGAGTTTTATAAAAATATACGACTACTCAATAAAGTTTGATTTTTATAGCACACTTGGGGACGTAGGTGTTCTACGTCAAAATACATTATCTTTATATCATGAAAGAAACACTCATACAACAAGCTGAAATTTTTGTTAGTGATTTATTTGAAAGACAACTTTCACCTAAAAATTATTACCACAATATAGAGCATACTCGTAATGTTATAGATACGGTTATGTTATTGGCTAAGATGGAAAATTGTACAGCACACGATACGTTGCTATTACAATTGGCTGCCTGGTTTCACGATACGGGTTATGTTAAGGTAGACGATGGGCATGAAGTAGAAAGTGTAGGTATTGTGCATCAGTTTATGAAAGATGCAAGTTTATCAGAATCAGATTTATCAACCGTTGAACAATTAATTTTAGTTACAAAAATAGGTGAGGAGCCTAAAACATTACTTCAGAAAATAATTAAAGATGCCGATTGTGCGCATGTTGCTTCAGAAGATTTTATTGAAATTTCTGACCGTTTAAGACTAGAGTTAAAGTATAAGAAGGAAGAAGAGATTTCTGAATTAGACTGGTTAAAGCAAAACAAAGAATTTATTTTTAAGCATAAATTTTATACCACTTTCGCACAAGTAAAATTACAGCCTAAAAAAGAAATGAACGCTTACGAGCTTCAGAAAAAAATAAATAAGATTGAAAAAAAGAAGGCCAATAAGTCTGGTTCTCAAAAAGTAGGTCGCGGTGTAGAAACCATGTATAGAGTAACCCTTAGAAATCACATGACACTAAGTGGTATTGCAGATTCTAAAGCCAATATTTTATTGTCTGTTAACGCGATTATTCTATCTGTAGCCCTTTCTAATTTGGTTCCGAAGTTAGATAATGCCTCTAACTCTTTTTTGGTATATCCCACCTTAGTACTTTTAATCTTTACAGTCTCTGCGATAGTGTTGTCAGTAATCTCAACACGTCCAAATGTATCGAGTACAAATGTTGTGACTAGAGACATGATTAAAGCAAACAAAACAAATATTCTATTTTTCGGAAATTTCTATAAAATGACATTAGAAGATTTTGAATGGGGCATAGATTATTTAAAAGAAAATGAAGATAAATTATATAGCTCTCTAACCAAAGATTTGTATTATTTGGGCTTGGTTTTAGAGCGAAAATATAGGTTGCTAAGGCTTACTTATACTGTTTTTATGGTAGGTATTATTGTATCTGCTTTAACATTTATTATTAGCTATCATTATTTAGTAACCGTCAAGTAAAAACTATTATGGAACAATTAATAAAAGGACCATTTAAACCCGTTATTTCATTCAGGTATGTCAAGTCAACATTTAAAAAACTATTGGCTTCAGCACAACCTATGGAACAGTTTTTGGCAGAACAGGTACTCTCTATTTTAGACAAAAATCCGGAATTAGTAACCGGTATTCGTTCCTTAGAAGTCTTTAAGACGTACAAGGAAGAGATTGATAAATTAATGGCATTTTTATTTCCGCCAGCCTTAAGTCAAAATGAAATTAAAGCGGCTTTATACCCATATTCTAACGAATATTTCTACGTTTCTAAACGTTTCCAGAAGATTATAGATGAAACACCTTCCGAAGTCAATGAAGTTTTAAGACGGCTGTATAAAGACAACGAGAGTTCTATAGATTTAAATCCGTATGCGATTATTTTAAATACATATTATGGCTTTAATGTCGATTTTGAACGGCCTAAACAAATTCAACTTGAGGATGCTAATGGAACACTAAGAACATATAGAATGACGTTTAATGCCGATTTCTTAAATATTTATCCCAACGAAAATGCCGTAGAAATTACACCAGAAATTTTAGACGAACTGCTAGATAATGCTCAAGATAAATCGGTTTGGGATCGTTACTTTCCAAACGATTCTTGGACTGTAGAAGGGTTTGGACTAATAAGTATGATAGATACTACTTTAGATGAACGAATTGATGAATTTAAAACACATCTTATAGAAGGAACATCAGAAAATTCTATACAAATTTTAGAAGATGTCCGTAAAATCTTTAACATAGACAATCTAGAATTCGGAAATTATATAGTAGATAAAGGTGTGTTATTTCAACCATTAGGCGTTGGTGTACATGCTTTAACTTTACAAGAAGGGCACTCTTTATCGTGTAAATCTTACGCATGTAAACATGTGCATGAGTCTTTATTCGTTAAACATAATCCCGTTATAATATCTAACGTGCCTAGATACCATGAACAGACTGAAGGAAATAATTTAAGTCGAAGATTGGTAGAAAAAGGATTTAAAAGTGCCATATTATTACCTATTCAAATAAAAGGTAAACTTCAGTTTATAGTAGAATTAGCGGCTTACGAAATCAATCAATTAAATGCCATAAATAAGGTGAAGTTAGACACTATTATGCCATTTATTTTAAGTCATTCAAAACGCTCTTTAGATGAATACGAAAATAAAGTAAGTGCGGTAATACAAAACCAATGTACGTCAATTCATTCAGCAGTAGAGTGGCGATTTATAGAAGAAGCTCATCGATTTATACAAGGACGCGAAGCAGGAATTTCTCCTAGTTTTAACGAAATTACGTTTGAAAATGTACTGCCTTTATATGGGCAAATAGATATTGTTGGCTCGTCTGCAGCTAGAAATGATGCTATTAGACAAGATTTAAGCAAAGCGCTAAAACAAATTAAAAACATATTAGAAGATGTTTTAGCCACGCAAAGTATGCCGTTTTACGAGCAACTGGTATATAAAATTGATAAGAGTATTTACGAGTTAGAGGCTTCGTTTACTAACAATACAGAACAAGAAATACATCTGTTTTTAGAAAAAGAGATTTATCCATTATTTAAGTATTTTAAAGCTTCAGGAATGGTTAATGACGATATAGATTATTTTTTAAACACGGTAAATCAGGACAAGCAATTGTTCTATTCGGCTAGAAAAGAATACGATCAGACTATTAATAGCATCAATAAAACCATGTCTATATTTTTAGATGTAAAGCAGGTGAATGCTCAAGCTATTTTTCCACATTATTTCGAAAAATTTAAAACCGATGGTATTGAACATAATATGTATGTAGGGCAATCTATTTCCCAGCATAATGAGTATCATGAATCTATGCTATTTAATTTAAGGTTGTGGCAATTACAAGTCATGTGCGAAATGGAAGCTTTGTATTATAAACATCAACAAGATTTCCCTGTTAAGTTAGACGTTACTTCTCTTATATTGGTTTACGATGTTCCTTTAACAATTCGTTACCGTATAGATGAAAAACATTTTGATGTAGATGGCGCCTATAATGTCCGTTACGAAATGATTAAAAAACGAATAGACAAAGCATTAATTAAAGGTACCACAGAACGTATAACTCAGCCACATAAATTATGTGTTGTTTACTCTACAAGTACAATAGAACGAGAATATTTAAATTATTTTGAATTTCTTCAATCTAAAAATTATATAGGGCAAAATATAGAAATTGTTGAGGTTGAAGAGCTTCAAGGTGCAAATGGTATAAAAGCCATTCGAGCAGATATTAATACAGGTTTAGAGCATGCCGGAACGGTGTTTTCTATTGCAGATATAGTAGCAGCAATTTAATCGCAACTTCAGTTTATGAATAAATTTTTACTTTTTTCACTTTTTTTAACCTTAGCAAGTTGTGCCACTTTCGAGTCTAGTCATTCCTTACAAGATGGTGCAACACTGCAAGATATTAATAGCGAAACCTTAAATGTCTTTTTGGTAGGCGATGCTGGTAAGCCTGAAAATGGAAAAGCACCCAAAGCGCTTTTAGAAATGCAAAAGCAATTTTCAAAAGCGACAAAAGAAGATTTATTGTTCTTTTTAGGCGACAATATTTATCCAAAAGGGTTCCCTGATAAAGGCGAAAAAGGACACGATGCCGCAAAAGAAGCTATGGAGTTGCAATTGGAGGTTGCCAAAACTTTTCCAGGATCTGTATATGTTATACCAGGGAATCATGATTGGTATAGCGGAATAAAAGGGTTAAAACGTCAGGAAAAATTAGTAGAAGATGCCTTAGGAAAAAACACATTTAAACCTGAAGATGGTTGTGGTATCGATCGAATAAATATTAGCGACGATGTGGTTTTAATTTTAGTAGACTCGCAATGGTATATTACCAATTGGGATAAACAACCGACTATAAACGACGATTGCGAAATTAAAACACGGGAGCAATTTTTAGACGAATTTAAAAGTGAAGTTAAAAAAGCAAGGGGTAAAACAACTTTAGTTGCCATTCATCATCCTATGTTTAGTAATGGTCCACATAATGGGCAATATACGTTCGCAGAACATATGAAACCGTTGCCTATAATAGGAACGCTTAAAAATATTTTAAGATCTACAACAGGTATTTCTAATGCAGATATGTCTAATTGGTTTTATAACGACATGCGTAAACAACTCATTGCAGCTGCCCAACAAAACGATCATGTTATTTTTATATCGGGACATGAACACAGTTTACAATTTATTCAGTTAGACAATTTAACTCAAATTATTAGTGGATCTGGATCTAAAACAACTGGTGTAAGAACCCGTTCTCAGGATCAGTTTGGTGCTAGTGAAAATGGTTATGCCGTATTAAATATTCATAAAAACATGGCTACAGATGTGCAGTTTTTAACTGCAGAACACAACGAAGTGGTTTTTAGAAAAAACATTCATAAGGCTGTAATTCCAAATAGAACAACCTATCCAAGTAAATTTCAGGACTCCATTAGAGCTTCAGTTCTAACAACAGAAAATACTACAAAATCTTCCTTTTATAAGTTCTTGTGGGGCGAGCGTTTTCGCGATTATTACAGCACTCCAGTTTTAGCAAAAACATTAAATTTAGATACGCTTTACGGAGGAGTGATTCCGATTAGAAAAGGTGGTGGAACACAATCCAAATCGTTGCGCCTAGAAGATCGCAATGGAAAACAGTATGTAATGCGTGCTTTAAAAAAGAGTGCAACGCAATATATTCAAGCCGCAATGTTTCGGGATCAATATGTAGAAGGCCAGTTTGACGATACTGCGGCCGAAGCTCTGGTGTCTGACGTCTTTACCGGAGCACACCCTTACGCACCATTAGTTATAGATGTGTTGTCTGATGCTATTGGCGTTTATCATTTAAATCCGAAACTGTATTATGTGCCTAAACAAAATGCTTTAAAAGAATTTAATTCAGAGTTTGGTGGCGAGTTATACTTTCTTGAAGAGCATGCTTCAGAAGGTCATATGAATTTGGCTGGAGAGCATTTTACAGGAGATATTGAAAGTACGCTCGATGTGTTTGAAGAAATTCATTCTGATGAAGATGTGGTTTTAGATCAAGAAAATTACGTAAAGGCTAGATTGTTCGATATGCTTATTGGAGATTGGGATAGACACCAAGACCAATGGAGATGGTTAGAATTTAAAGAAAATGGACAAAAAGTATATAGAGCTTTGCCAAGAGATCGCGATCAAGCATTTTCTAGAATGTCGGAAGGTTTTATGCTAACAGCCGGTGTCGCTTTAATTCCCGGAGCCCGAGTACTTAGAAGTTATGATGAAGATTTAAGAGATGTGAGAGGTGTTAACGCAGAACCTTTTCCTCTAGATGTGGCGTTTATTTTAGATGTAGAAAAATCTGTTTGGGATGCCCAAGTCGCCTACATTCAGGAGCATGTTACAGATGACGTTATCGATAAAGCCTTTTCAAAATTTCCTGAAGAAGTTCAAGATCAATCCGTTTTAGAAATAAAAAAACTTATTAAAGCACGTCGTAAAAATCTTAAAGATATATCTAATCGTTACTACGAATTAATAAGTAAATATGCAGTGATTACTGGAACAAATAAAGACGATTATATTTCGGTGAATAGCCTTGAAAATGGTCATGTTGAAGTGTCAGTGTTAAGGAAGAAAGACGATACAGTAAAAGACCAGTTTCACCATAAAATATACGATCCTAAAGTCACCAAAGAAATTTGGGTATATGGTTTAGATGATGATGATACTTTTGTGGTTTCAGGTAAAAGTAAACGGATTAAAATTAGATTAATAGGCGGACAAAATAACGATGATTACACCATTGAAAATGGTAAAAATATCGTGATTTACGATTATAAATCTAAAAAAAACAATACAATTAAAGCCCAGTCTGCTAAAATTAAACTGACAGACGATTACGATACACAAGTATATAATTATAAAAAATTTAAAAGTAATACCAATCAAATTCTGCCCGTTATTGGTGCAAATCCAGACGACGGATTAAAACTGGGAATTTCAGATACCTATACCACATACGGTTTTGAGCGTAATCCGTTTACAAGTCAGCATCAATTTAAAGGTGCCTATTATTTTGCGACAAGCGGTTATGAGTTATTTTATAGTGGCGAATTTGCACATGTCGTTGGACATTTAAATTTAAAAGTTCAAGCCGATTTTCAAAGTCCGAATTACACCTTGAATTTTTTCGGATATGGTAATGAAACATCTAATCTAGATGATGACTTGGGCATAGATTATAATCGTGTAAAAGTTAGAAGTTTTGGTGTGGCGCCAAGTTTAGTTTGGAATTCGTTACGTGGGAGCACTGTAGATTTTGGAATTCATTATAAGACCACAGAAGTTCACGATTCTTCAAATCGATTTGTAGATGACGACGGAACAACTTTACCACATTATATATTTGATGAGGTACAATTTGCTGGAATACACACAGGATATCATTTTTCTAATTATGATAATCAAGCTTATCCAACACTGGGATTAAAATTTGATTTAGAAATAGGGTATAGTCAAAATTTAGATATTAGTGGCCGCGATTATGGTTTTGTGATTCCTAAATTATCTATTGCACATAAATTAGACCATTCCGGACGTTTGGTATTAGCAACCACATTAAAATCTCAGCTAAATATCGGAAACGATTATGAATTTTATCAGGCAGCATCTGTAGGAGGTGATGACGGATTACGTGGTTTTAGAAACCAACGCTTTACTGGGAAACGTTCTTTTTATCAGAATTCAGATTTACGCTATAGTTTAACCAACTTAAAAACACCAATACTTCCAATTAAAATTGGTATGTATGGAAGTTTCGATTACGGACGTGTTTGGTTATCTAAAGAAGAATCTAACAGCTGGCATAATTCTTATGGCGGTGGAATTTTTGTAAATGGAGCTGAATTGCTAAGTGCAAAATTAGGGGTGTTTAATTCTGTAGATGGAATACGTGTTGCTTTTGGTTTAGGATTCGGATTTTAATTATTAAGAAACTAATTCGTAAATAACTTGATTGGTGTTTAGGTGTTTAATACTGTTTTTTTGTAGATAAACTCTAAGATAAAACAACTTAAAATGATACTTAGAGATACAATTACGCCTGTTTTATTTGTAGAAAACTGTTGAATAATTAAACTCACAAAAGCTAAAAAACAGAGTGCACTGGCTATGATGTGAATCCATTTTCTTGAGCCTAAGATATCGTGTTTTTTATATCCTATATAATTTACAATGCCAAAAACAAGTAAGAATCCTGCGCTTCCTGCTGTAGATATACTTTGTAAGTTAAACAGATTTACAAGGAGTATAGAAAGTAGGGCGGTAACTAACAATCCGATAGGTTTGCCTAAATACTGATGGCAGAAATATTTTGGTAATTCTTCATCTTCAGCAATATCAAAATTTACTCTTCCGCTTCCTAAAACTGTGGCGTTAATAGCAGAAAATGTTGAAATTAATGCTGTAATAGTAATAATAGTAAACCCCAAATGTCCTAATGTAGGTTCGGCTGCTTTGGCTAACACGTAATCTTGAGCATCGGCTATTTGCTCAAAAGGTAAAGAGCCAACCGTAACTATTGCAATTAATATATACAAGATAACTACAAATCCTACAGCGCCAAAATATGCTTTTTCAGTGTTTTTTTCTCTGTCTTTTAGATCTGAAATAGAATTTGCAATCAACTCAAAACCTTCATAAGCAACAAATATTACCATCCCTCCAGTGAGTAACGACAGCGGACTTTCCCAATGTTTTGGAGTGAGTTGCACGAGATGTTCTGGATGACTCACAAATCCGTAGAAACCAACTCCTATAAATACAATTAAAATGATAAGTTTAATAACTACCGCAACAGATTCAATTCTACTTACAAGGGTTACACTTAAATAATTAATACTTAAGGCTAATGCAATTATAGCCGTTTGTAAAATATGGGTGTCTAAAACGGTATCTCCAGTTAAAACTATTAATGTTGCTCCATAAGATCCAAACGCAGAGGCATAAAGTGCCAACATGACGATGTAGCTTATCCAAAGTAAATTATTTATAGATCCTGCCAAAATTCCATTGCCAAATTGCTGATGAATAAATTTTACAGTCCCGCCATTCTCTGGGTAACGTTTAGATAATTTAGAATAAGAATATGCGGTAAGTAATGCAATAAGACCGGCGAATAGAAAGGCAATAGGTGTTCCGCCTTTAGCTAAAGAAACCGCGAGTCCTAGAACGGCAAAAATTCCGCCACCAACCATACCTCCAATTCCGATTGAGATGGCATCCTTTAAACTTATTTTTTCAGACATAACGTTTTGTTTTCGGGTGTGGTTTATAAAATAATCATCAAGGTAATAAATATATAGCATCTTAATAATGCTGATAGTATTGTATAGCTTCCTTTTAGGAAATTATTGTAATGTTTACAAATAAAAAAACCACCTGAAAGCAGGTGGTTTGTATTATTGAATTTATATATGATTAGTAATTTACATGATCTGTAATTTCTAATCCGTAACCAATCATTCCAACACGTTTAGTGTGTTCGCTGTTAGATATTAATCTCAGTTTGTGGATTCCTAAATCATGCAAAATTTGTGCTCCAATACCAAAGTCTTTATTATCCATAGCAATGCTTGGCGCCTTAGTCACGGTGTCTTCTTTTTGTTCATGTTTTAGTATGGCCAAACGACTAATAATATTCATTGCAGTAGGCTCCTGATTTATAAAAATTATAGCACCACTTTCAGCATCATTAATAACTTTAAACATGCTGTCTAATTTGGCATCAGCATTATTGGTTAAGGTTCCTAATATGTCGTTATTAACCAGTGTAGAATTTATTCGCGTTAACACAGGTGTATCAGATTTCCACTGGCCTTTAGTTAATGCAATATGCACTTGGTTATTAGTAGTTTGCTTATAGGCTCTAAGGCGGAATCTTCCAAAACGGGTTTCGATATCAAAATCTTCTTGTTTTTCAATTAAAGAGTCGTGTTGCATTCTGTAAGCCACTAAATCTTCAATAGAAATAATTTTTAAATCAAATTTTTCTGCAACTAATTTTAGCTGAGGTAATCGTGCCATGGAACCATCTTCGTTCATGATTTCTACAATCATTCCCGCAGGTTCTAAACCAGCCAATCGGGCTAAATCTATAGCCGCTTCTGTATGTCCAGTACGCCTTAATACACCGCCATCTTTCGCTACAAGAGGAAATACATGTCCTGGTCTAGATAAGTCATACGATTTAGTTTCTGGGTCTACTAAAGCTTGAACTGTAAGTGCGCGGTCTGCAGCAGAAATTCCTGTAGTTACGCCTTTTCCACGTAAATCTACAGATACTGTAAAGGCTGTTTCCATGTGGTCTGTATTGTTAGAGACCATCATATGTAAATCTAAGGCTTTACAGCGGCTTTCTGTAAGCGGAGCACAAATCAAGCCACGACCATGTGTGGCCATGAAGTTCACCATTTCTGGTGTTGCTTTAGATGCAGCGGCAATAAAGTCGCCTTCGTTTTCACGGTCTTCATCATCTACAACTATAATGACTTTACCATTTCGTATGTCGTTAATGGCTTCTTTAATAGTATGTAGTTTAAAAGATGAAGATGTCTTTTCTTTAGGTTCTGTCATCATGATGCAAAGATATTGCTTTTAGTTTAAATGTTGTATTGCATTTGTGCTTAAGTCTGCCTTAGTTTGGTATTTAAAAAAGACATGAGCTAAAGGGTAAATTATAAACCCTAAAATTGTAAATAATATATTGTACTGCTTACTTTTTTGCTTTAAATGTTTGTTAAAAGCAATAATGTTAAATTGTTGTGCAATATAATATACGAGATAAATAAGTAAAGATATAACACTTAGTTGTATACAGATTGATGCTAAATCGGGCATTTTATTATTTCTTAAAATGAAGAATAAAACGAGTAATACAATACCTGTTATATTAAACACTAACGCAATCTTAGAGTATATATTAACCCGAGTTACAATATGTTTTGAGGTTTCAAATATTTCATCAATTTGAATTCCTTTTTGTCTTATCGCCTGTAAATCTAAGTTACGTTCTTCTAAAGTATATAAAGCTTCAATTTTACCAGATTCGTGATAATTGTAAGCTGTTGGATCCATTATAATACTTAAAAGTTTGTCTTCTTTATAACGTTTAAAATCACTGAAATCGTGATTAAATCCGTCGGCAAAATCTTCAGAACCTGTTTTAAATTTAAATATTTTTTTAAGCGGAATTAAAATATGATCAAATTCAAATAAGCCTTTATCTGCGGTGGCACGACGTGTTAAAAATACACCTAATGGAAACATGACTATTGTTGAAAACCAAGTCGCTAATATTGGACTAAACGTTCCGTCTTTGGCACTATTTTTTGCAAATATCCCAATAAAGTGATAGGTTAAAAATAGTAATATGGCAATAATCATAGGTAATCCTAAACCTCCTTTTCTAATTAATGCGCCTAATGGTGCGCCAACAAAAAAGAGAATTACACAGGCAAATCCTAAAGATAATTTCTCGTGTAAGGCAATAACATGCTTGTTTAACCAGGTTGCTTTTGTTTTAAACGATTTTTGATTATTTACAAGAATTTGTTTGGTGCTTGCAGAACTATTTATTGCTAATTCTGCAATCTGTAAACGCTTGTCATTACCATATAGTTCTAAAATATTACCTTTAAATACAGTATCTGTAGTAGGTTTTAAACTCAGTTCTAAGTTTTTTATACTATAGCGGTTATATATATTTTTGGATAGTTTTTGGTAATCTTCATCACGCTCTAACGCTAGTGAGTCGATGGTGTAATTTAGGTCAGATACATTTAACATATTATACTTTCCCTCAACATTTTTATCGTCTAAATCGACATCGTTTAATTGAGACAAATCGGTGTTAATCGTATAGACATCGAAAGCACTTTTAGTAAAGGGTCTGCGGCGTCTTTCCTTTGATTTTTTTGGAGGTGTATCATCGTAATAATAACCGTCCTTTAATATCAGTTTTAAAATATCTGAATTTTCTTGTCCAATTAATTCACCATTTTTAGCAGTAATAGTGGTATAGTTTCCTAGACCACTATTTGCTTTTTTATGAATTATAACATCATGTAAATATTGTCCTTTATCGCCTGTCTTTTTTTCGACCTTTATATTTATAGTTCCTACTTCGTTAAATTGGCCTTCAGCAATAACCATTGCAGGTTTTAATTTAGCAATGTTTTTACGGAGGTTGTAAGAATTGTACTCTCCCCAAGGAATAACATTATTAGAAAAGAAAAAGGTCACGATACCTAATATTACTATAAATACGCTTAAACCAGCCATAGCACGTTGCAGTGAAATCCCTGTAGATTTCATGGCTGCGAACTCATAGTTCTCTGCAAAATTTCCGAATACCATAATAGAAGATAATAATATGGTAAGTGGTAATACTAACGGAATTAATTTAGGAGAATAGTATAGTAGAAACTTTAAAATAACCACAACATCCAAATCTTTTCCAGCCAATTCTTTTATAAATAGCCAGATGGTTTGCAACACAAAAATCATCATTAGTATTATAAAAACACTAAGGAAGGTTTTAAGGTATGTGGTTAAGATATATCGATCTAAAATTTTCAAGTAGGACCTAATTTAATTTGTTGATGTAGTAATTCTTGTATTTGTTTTTGTCGAAAGAAAATAACGCTTTAGATAACGTTTGGTTTGTTTCAAAAGAGGTTACAGTAAGCGTCGTTTGCGTACCGTTACTACCAACTTCAATTAAATTGTATATGTGTTTAGTTTGAGGATCTATACCTAATAAAACATGGTTGATTTCTGAATTAGAATCCATTGGTGTTAACTTAACAAACTGAATTTTGCGTCCTTTAATGTTTTTTTCTTCACCCATTTTATACGTGTAACCATCTGTGTAAAAGGATAACATTTTACTAGGAGTAATGCTGCCTTCTGCTTCTGGATCTTCTTTAGAAATAGTCACTTCTTCATCTTCAGGATTGATACTGTATAGCGTTTTACCGTCAAAAATTCTGGTAATGCCTAAGATGTTTAAAACATATTTGTCACCTTCCATAACCACATCTCCACGAGTTTCTTGATTAATGTTTTCAGATGTATTTTGTAAAACGTATTTAAAATCTAATGCAATATTATCATAAGATTTTACTTTTGAAGATACTTGATCTAATAAGGCTTTCGCTTTAGCGTCGTTTTGGCTAAACCCTACGAGTGTAATACATAAGGTAAGTGAAAGTAAAAATGTTTTCATTCTAGTTATTCTTTTCATTTTCTAATAATTGTTCTAACGCTATAAAATCTGGAACTAATACTTGGCGGGCTTTACTGCCTTCAAAAGGACCAACAATACCTGCGGCTTCCAATTGATCGATTAATCGCCCGGCACGATTATAACCTAATTTTAATTTACGTTGTAATAAGGAGGCAGAACCTTGTTGTGCTGTAACAATAACTTCTGCGGCTTCTTTAAATAATTTATCTCTGTCGGATATATCAATATCAAGATTTGTGCCACCTTCTTCACCCACATATTCTGGAAGTAAGTGTGCGTCTGGAAATGCTTTTTGCGCTCCAATAAAATCTACAATACGTTCTACTTCTGGGGTGTCTACAAACGCACATTGTATACGTACTAATTCGTTTCCTTGGGTGTAAAGCATATCTCCACGACCAATAAGTTGATCTGCTCCTGAACCATCTAAGATAGTTCGGGAATCGATTTTAGATGTTACTCTAAATGCGATTCTCGCCGGGAAATTGGCTTTAATAATACCTGTAATCACGTTAACAGATGGACGTTGTGTGGCTATAATTAAGTGAATACCAATGGCACGAGCTAATTGTGCTAAACGTGCTACAGGAGTTTCAACTTCTTTACCAGCCGTCATAATTAAATCGGCAAACTCATCGACCACCAATACAATGTAAGGTAAAAAGGCGTGACCGTCGTTTGGGTTTAATTTTCGTGCTTTAAATTTTGTGTTATATTCTACAATGTTACGGCACAATGCATTTTTAAGCATTTCGTAACGGTTATCCATCTCTATACAAAGTGAATTAAGTGTATTAATTACTTTGGTATTATCTGTAATAATTGCTTCAGCTTCGTCTGGAAGTTTTGCTAAATAATGACGTTCTATTTTGTTGAAAAGGGTTAATTCCACTTTCTTAGGATCGACCAAAACAAACTTCACTTCTGCAGGATGCTTCTTATATAATAAGGATGTAAGTACAGCATTTAGTCCAACAGATTTACCTTGACCTGTTGCACCAGCCATAAGCATGTGAGGCATTTTAGCTAAATCGACTACAAAGGTTTCATTACTAATGGTTTTACCAAAAGCAATAGGCAATTGCATATCTGATTTTTGAAATTTCTGCGACGCAATTACAGATCGCATGGATACAATCGTAGAATTTTTATTAGGCACTTCTATACCAATGGTTCCTTTTCCAGGAATAGGCGCGATAATACGAATCCCTAATGCAGAAAGCGATAAGGCAATATCATCTTCTAAGTTTTTAATTTTAGAAATACGAACTCCGGCTTCTGGCACAATTTCATATAAAGTTACGGTTGGTCCTATAGTGGCCTTAATACTCGCTATTCCTATCTTATAATTGTTTAAGGTTTCTACAATTCTATTTTTATTGCCTTCAAGTTCTTCTTGATTGATAGAAATGCCTTCGTTATCGTATTTTTTTAATAAATCTAATGGCGGAAATTGATATTTTCCCAGTTCTAGAGTCGGATCAAATAAACCAAAATCTGCGACTAATTTATTTGATAAATTATCGGTTTCAGAAAGTTCTTCTTCAACGGTTTCAATTTTTAATTCCGCTGCCTCTTCTATCGGTTCTTCTTTTGGAGCTGTAACTTCAAAAGAGCTTTCAGGAATATCTTTTACAGGTTGCGGTTTAGCAATAGGCTCGAACTCGACAACAGGAGTTGGTTCCTTAACCGGTTCTGGTGTGCTAGGCTTAGGCTTTGTTTGTTGAGCTTCTTTTTGAGTGGCTAAATGCGCCGCTTTAATGGCTTCTGCTTCTTCAGTTAGATTATTGTCGAAAGCAAAGTTGTCGTCGTCTGCATTCGATTTTAATTCGTCTGAAATATCTTTTTTAGCCGATTTAAATAAAGCTATAAAACTGTGTATCGTGATTTTAAAACGTGTAGCGAGATAGACAATTAACCCAAAGAATAGGAGGAGAGATACCCCTAAAATTCCGATATAGTCTTGTAAAAAGGTATTGGTTTCAAATCCGACAGTTCCACCAAGAATAGCATGTTTTTCGCCAAAAAAGCCAAAAAATATTGAAAACCATAAAATAATATAAAGTCCCCAAAACCAATGACGTCTTAATTTCTCGTAGTTAATATCTAGAAGGACGTGTAAACCAGATCGTATTAATAATCCAGAAAAAATAAAAGCAGCAATACCAAAGCCGCGATATACAAAGATATCACTCAGGTAAGCTCCTAATTTTTTAACCCAGTTATCTGCTTCTGCCTGACGTGTAGAAAATTCGTTTAAGATACTTTGGTCAGCCTTTCCGGTAAAAAAATAGGATAAAAATGCGGTACCTAAAATTATCCCAAGAATAATAAGCAAACTACCAAAAATAAGCTTTTGTTGGTTCGTTAATTTTAGACTTGGTTTCTTAAATTTAGGCGTACTAGATTGTTTAGTTTTTGGTTTTTTTTTAGCCATCAACGCGCTGTTGTTAATTTGAGCAAAAATACAAATTACTAACGTTTATCCTAAAGGTATAGTATTTAAAATACTTTTGGCATATAAATAATAAAACCAACGATAGTTGCTGCAATGGCAGCTATAAAAACAGCTCCGGCAGAGATGTCTTTAATAAAGCCAATTTTTGTATGGTGTTCTGGATGAATAAAATCTGCAATGGCTTCTACTGCTGTGTTTAAGCCCTCGGCAGTCATAATAATACCAATAGCTAGAGTTTGAGCCATCCATTCTGTAGGCGATATATTAAAATAAAATCCAGCAACGGTGACGCAAACTGCAATCACGAACTGGATTTTTATACTCGCTTCTGTTTTTAAGAGTAGGATAGCGCCTTTATACGCATATCCTACACTTTTAATTCTATTCACTAGAAGTGATTCTTTTTTAGCCATTTTGTAATGCCTCTAAAGCGGCTTTGTAATTTGGTTCGTCTACCGTTTCAGAGACTTGCTCTGTGTATTTTACCTCACCTTTTTCGTCTAAAACAACAACACAACGTGAATGTAAAGCTTCTAATGGTCCTGTCTTAAAATCTAAACCGTATGCTTTACCGAAGCTACCATCTTTAAAATCTGATAAAGAAATTACACTCTCTAATCCTTCTGCGCCACAAAAACGGGCTTGAGCGAAAGGCAAATCTCTAGAAATACAAAGTACTTTAGTGTTTTCTAAACTACTTGCTTCTTTATTAAATTCTCTTACAGATTGCGCGCAAGTTCCAGTATCTACACTTGGAAATATGTTTAAAATAACGTTGCTTCCTTCAAAATCTTTTAAAGATTTTGAACCTAACTCTATAGTTGTTAAAGTGAAATCTGGAGCTTTAGTACCTACTTTTGGTAATTCTCCTGAAGTTTCTATTGCGTTTCCTTTTAAGGTTACAGTTGCCATATTTATGATTTTTTGATTACATGCTAAAATTAATAATAAATAGATGTTTTAGCTATTTGTTTGCCTTTTTTTTAATTTTTTAATATGAATTTAAATCATTTGTAATCAATATGTTAATGGTTTGTGGTTGGTTAAAAAATTGTTAAGGTGTTTAAAATGTAAAAACCGTCTTCCTTTAAAATTCGTTAATAGAACAGAAAGAATAACATAACAATATCCAAAATCATTAAAATTATGAAAACATTAAAATTATTAAAATCAGCATTATTTACAGTCGCACTATTTACTTCTATTTCCGGATTCTCTCAAGAGAAAATGATGAATGAAAAAACCGTTATGGTAGGAGGTGCTAAAATGTATCCGTCTAAAAATATAGTCGAAAATGCTGTGAACTCTAAAGATCATACCACTTTAGTCGCTGCTGTTAAAGCTGCAGATTTAGTTGATGTATTATCTAGTAAAGGACCATTTACTGTATTTGCCCCTACTAATGCAGCGTTCGATAAATTACCAGAAGGTACAGTAGAAACATTACTAATGCCTGAACATAAAATGCAATTACAGACGGTGTTAAAATACCACGTTGTAGCAGGAAAATGGAATGCTAAGGAGATTTTAAAACTGATTAAAAAAGGAAAAGGAAAAGCTGAAATTAAAACCGTAAGTGGTGGAATGATTACGGCATGGTTAAAAGGAAAAGACGTTTATGTGACAGACGAAAACGGAAATTCTGCTAAAGTAACAATTGCTGATGTAAATCAATCTAACGGGGTAATTCATGTTATTGATTCTGTTTTGTTACCAAAATCTTAATTAATTAGGGGTTAGTTAAGGTTTAGAGAGCTGCTTCGTTACGAAGTGGCTCTTTTTTTAGTTATATTCTACTTTTAATACACTTGTTTAAAACATAAAATAGCGGCTCCAATCTAAGATTGAAGCCGCTATTGCTTTTATATATTTAAACTTTACTATTATTTTAAATCGAATCGATCTGCATCCATTACTTTAACCCATGTTTTTACAAAATCGTTTACAAATTTTTCTTTGTAATCGTCTTGTGCATAGACTTCAGAATAAGAACGTAAAATAGAATTAGATCCAAAAACTAAATCCATACGTGTCGCTGTCCATTTTACAGTGCCTGTTTTACGATCGCGAATTTCATATAGTCCATTGTCTACATGTTTCCACGTGTTATCCATATCTGTAAGATTTACAAAGAAATCGTTTGTTAAAGCGCCAACTTTATCAGTAAACACACCATGTTTAGTATTGTCGAAGTTAGTTCCTAACATTCTCATACCTCCAACTAGAACAGTCATTTCTGGAGCAGTTAAGCCCATTAATTGGGTGCGGTCTAACATTAATTCTTCTGGACTTACTACGTAATCTTTTTTAACCCAGTTTCTATATCCATCAGCTAAAGGTTCTAGAGGTTCAAAAGATGCTGCATCAGTCATTTCGTCTGTAGCGTCTCCACGTCCAGGAGAAAAAGGTACCGTTACAGGAATTCCACCTGCTTTTGCAGCTTGTTCAATTCCGACGTTACCAGCTAAAACTATAGTATCTGCTATACTAATTCCGAATTCTTTAGCAATAGGTTCTAATACAGATAATACATGAGCTAAACGTTGTGGTTCATTACCTTCCCAATCTTTTTGAGGTGCTAAACGAATACGTGCGCCGTTTGCTCCACCACGCATGTCAGATCCACGATATGTACGTGCACTATCCCAAGCAGTATTTACCATTTCTGGAATAGATAATCCTGAAGCTGTAATTTTAGCTTTAACAGCATCTACATCATATTCTGTTGTTCCTGCAGGAATTGGATCTTGCCAAATTAAGTCTTCTTCTGGAACATCAGTTCCAATGTAATTTACTTTAGGCCCCATATCTCTGTGGGTTAGTTTAAACCAAGCACGAGCGAATGTCTCAGAGAAATACTCTTGATCGTTCATGAATTTTAATGAGATTTCCTTGTAAATAGGATCCATTTTCATAGCCATATCTGCATCGGTCATCATTGGATTGTGACGGATACTATCATCTTCCACATCAACAGGCTTGTCTTCATCTTTAATAGTTACCGGCTCCCATTGTAAAGCTCCAGCAGGACTCTTAACTAATTCCCATTCGTGGTTAAATAACATTTCAAAAAATCCGCCATCCCATTTCGTAGGGTGAGTAGTCCATGCACCTTCCAGTCCGCTGGTTACGGTGTAGCGTCCTTTACCTGTTTGATTTGGATTTGTCCAACCTAAACCTTGTTCTTCTACATTAGCAGCTTCTGGTTCTGGACCTAAAATACTAGCATCTCCATTACCATGTGTTTTTCCTACTGTATGTCCTCCTGCAGTTAATGCCACAGTTTCTTCATCGTTCATAGCCATACGTGCAAAAGTTTCACGTACATGTGCAGCTGTTTTTAAAGGATCTGGTTTACCATTAACACCTTCTGGATTTACGTAAATTAATCCCATTTGTACTGCTGCTAATGGGTTTTCCATAGTCGATGGGTTGTCTACATCATCATAACGCTCATCACTTGGTGCTAGCCATTCTTTTTCAGCTCCCCAATAGGTGTCCTTTTCTGGGTGCCAAATATCTGTACGTCCAAAAGCAAAACCGTAAGTTTTTAAGCCCATATTTTCGTAAGCAATTGTTCCTGCCAATACAATTAAATCGGCCCAACTTACTTTATTACCATATTTTTTCTTGATAGGCCATAATAATCGTCTTGCTTTGTCTAAACTTACATTGTCTGGCCAAGAGTTTAATGGTGCAAAACGTTGGTTTCCTGTACCACCGCCACCGCGACCATCTGATGTACGGTAAGATCCAGCAGAGTGCCAAGATAAACGGATAAACAATCCACCGTAATGTCCCCAATCTGCAGGCCACCAATCTTGACTATCTGTCAATAACGCATGCATGTCTTTTTTTAAAGCTTCAATATCTAATTTTTTAAGCTCTTCATGATAGTCAAATGATTCGCCTAAAGGATTTGTTTTTGTGTCGTGTTGATGTAAAATATCAAGGTTAAGGGCGTTTGGCCACCATTCCATTACAGAATCTTGATTAGAAGTATTTGCTCCATGCATAACTGGGCATTTACCCGCAGATGATGCATGAGGATTTGACATTTCTTGATTTTCTGCAGTGATAGGTTCTGCTTGTTCAGCTTGCTGCTGTTGCTGGTGATGTGGACATTGGCTAATGTCTCCCATTGGATTTGATTTGTTATCGTTTTCCATATCTATAAGGTTTAGGATTTTTTAAATTGCTACAGTTCAAATATACCTTAGTTACGAGTGAGAAATTGAAAGATTTAATTTTCATATTCTATTCAAGTATAAGTATAATTGATGGTTAGTGTTTGTGTTATAATTATAAATTATAATTTGCTTTTTGGTTCTCTTAAAATTAAAAGAAAATAATAAGAAAACTCAGTTATTTTGATTAAATAATTGAGAATGTAAGAATTAAGACTGTTTTTTCTAAACTATTCATCAAATTTAATAGGTTGTTAATACTGTAAGTCGGTGTGAGAAATTAAGGCTTACAGAAATAAACGTAAACTGATAAATTTTAAAGGTTTGTAACTGATATAACATACTAAAAATGGGGAAGATGTGTGTTGACTATATATAAAACAAAAAATCCCCTTCTTCTGTTTAGAAAAAGGGGATTTAGATATTATAAAGCTTTGTTATTTATCTATAGAGCCTAATACACGTTTCATAAAACTGTTAAGTGCTTCTTTTTGTGGTACTCCATCTTTAATCATACTATTAACTTCTAAGGCACCATACATGTTAGAGATTAATTCGCCAATAACATCAAGTTCTTCATCTTTTAAAGATGATACTTCTGTTAAAGCTTCAAGTGTTTCGATTGTTTCGTTTACGAAATCTTCGTCGTTGTCCTCAATAAATTGAGTTAAGTGTTTAATTACTGGTAACTTCATCGACTAACTCTTTTAAAACGTCAAACTTATTTGTTTGTACTTGGTTAACAAAAGCTCCTTTTTTAAAGGTAGCAAAAGTAGGTAAGTTATCTACGTTCGCTAATTTTCTTGATTCTGTAAATTTTTCAGCATCAGCAATAACGAAAGTAATATTCTCATTTTCGGTAGCTAATTTTTTAAATTTTGGTTTCATAATTCTACAATTACCACACCAAGTTGCCGAGTATTGTACAATAACTGTATCATTTCCAGATACAATATCTTTTAAATTGTCTTGTTCTAATTCTTGTACCATAATAGATGATTTTTAGTTTACCATCCTTTAACGACAAAGGATGGTAGATTGTGTTTTTTAATTAGTGAGAAGCTAAGTAGCTAGAAACACCATCTCTGTTAGCGTTCATTGCATCTTTTCCTTCTTCCCAGTTTGCAGGACAAACTTCACCTTTTTCTTGAACGTGAGTTAAAGCATCTACTAAACGTAAATATTCTCCAACATTTCTACCTAAAGGCATGTTGTTAATACTTTCGTGTTGTACAACACCATCTTCATCTATAATGTAAGTTGCTCTGTAAGTTACGTTATCACCTTCTACAGTTACAACTCCAGTTTCTTCGTTAAATGTTTCGTTAGTAATATCTAAGATTCCTAATGTAGACGCTAAGTTTCTGTTAGAATCTGCTAATATTGGGTAAGTTACGCCTTCAATTCCACCGTTGTCTTTAGCTGTGTTTAACCATGCAAAGTGTACTTCAGGAGTATCACAAGACGCACCAATTACAATAGTGTTTCTTTTTTCGAATTCAGCTACAGCTGATTGGAATGCGTGTAATTCTGTAGGGCAAACAAAAGTGAAATCTTTTGGGTACCAAAATAAAACTACTTTTTTCTTGTTGTTAACCGCTTCATCTAGAACGTTTACTTTAAAAGTATCGCCCATTTCGTTCATTGCGTCAACGTTTAAATCTGGAAATTTTTTACCTACAAATGCCATGTAATATGTTTTTAATTGTTAATTTTTACATTGCAAATATACGGTAGAATCTCTGTTTAAAGTGTGAACAAAATTTTAAAAATTTATACTGATATAGCTTTTTTCTATACCATTAAAAAAGGATTATAGTTGTTGACTATTTATCAGTAAGTTGCTTAATTTTTATTTTAAATGCAGCGAATATTAATGTAGTAAACGGACTTAAATAATTGAAAAACGCATAGCCAGCATAATGCCAAGTATCTACACCTAACACACTACTCTGATAAGCACCACAAGTGTTCCAAGGCACTAAAACCGAGGTTACTGTACCAGAATCTTCTAAGGTTCTACTTAAGTTTTCTGGCGCTAAGCCTTTATCTTCGAATGCTTTTTTATACATTCTTCCAGGAATTACAATGGCTAAATATTGGTCACTCGCAATTGCATTCAGTCCGATACAGCTAATTACTGTACTGGCGAATAAACCAAATACAGAATCGAATAATTGTAGCACAGCTTTACTAATTCTAGCTAAGGCACCAATTGCATCCATAATACCTCCAAAAACCATAGCACATATAATTAGCCAAATGGTTCCTAGCATACCTGCCATTCCGCCTGAAGAAAATAAATCGTTTAACTCTATACTATCTGTAGCTACCGAAGTATCTACAGTAATCGCAGTCATGATTCCTTTATAAGCTGTAAGTGCATTTAGTTCTGTTGCACCTGTTATTTGCTTTACAATTTCAGGTTGAAATATAAGCGCGAAAATACCACCTAATAATGTACCTACAAGTAAAGCCGGTAACGGAGGTGTTTTTTTAACGATTAATAGGATGACTAAAACGGGCGCTAAAAATAGCCATGGAGAAATATTAAAGGCACTGTCTATAGAGCTAAGCATAGCCGATGTGTCTGTAGTACCATGAACGTCTAAAGACAAACTGATTATAATAAAGATCACTAAAGTAGCTATAAGTGTAGGTATGGTTGTGTACGTCATGTACTTTATATGCGAGAATAATTCTCCTCCTGCCATAGCAGGAGCAAGGTTAGTCGTGTCGCTTAATGGCGACATTTTATCTCCAAAATAAGCACCCGAAATTACAGCTCCTGCTGTCATTCCATGGTCTATACCCAAAGCATTTCCTATTCCAATTAAGGCAATACCTACAGTTGCAGACGTAGTCCAACTACTCCCCGTAGCAATAGATATAATAGCACAAATAATAACACAGGCAGGCAAGAAAATAGACGGACTTAATATTTGTAGTCCGTAGTAAATCATAGAGGGAATAATACCACTTATAAGCCAAGTACCTGCTAGAGATCCTACAAATAGGAGGATAAGTAAAGCACCTGTAGTCGATTTTATATTTTCAGCGACTTCTTCAAGCATTTGTTCGTAAGACACCTTGTTAAAAAAGCCTACTATAGCAGCAACTGCAGCACCAAGTAATAAAATAAACTGATTACTTCCGCTTAATGCATCGTCTCCAAATGCATATTTTACGTTGTAAAAGAGCATGATTACTAAAGCCAAAACTGGGGTTAATGCTTCCCAAATACTTAATTCTCTGTTTTCTACAATGGGGTTGTCTTCAGTTTTTTTTGGCTTTATATCTTGGCTTTCCATGCGCAATTATTAGGATTAAAATAATAAATATATTCTTCTGTAATGTTACGATTTTACACGCTTATGTGCAAATAGAGATTCAGATAAACAAAATCTATAAAAAAAGTGTCAAAAAAAAACACTTCTAATAAAAAGAAGTGTGTCTTAAAGTCTAAAAGCTCAATTTTTATTTTAAAATCTCTAATTGTACCATACAATCGTGCATTATCCTGTAGGTACGTTCTATATCTGCATCTAGTCCAATAGAGAACCGTATAATGCCTTGCGATAGTCCCATTTCTTTTTGTTCGGCTTCTGGTATTTCAGACGATGTAGAACTTCCTGGGGCAGAGAATAAAGTTTTATAAAATCCCAGACTTACAGCAAGGTATCCTATATTATTAGTTTGCATAAGCTCCATTAATGCATTTGCTTTGTCATGAGTTCCTACATCAACTGTTAGTATCCCTCCAAAACCATATTGCGTATTCATCATACTTTTGTATAGTTTGTGTTCAGGATGCGAGCTTAAACCTGGGTACACCGTTTTTAACCCGTTAGCTTCAAGTTTCTCTGCCAAATACATTGCGTTTTTACTATGCTGTTGCATACGAATATGAAGTGTTCTTATATTTTTTAATATGGAGGCCGCACGCATACTATCCATAGTGGCACCCAAAAGCATAGATGCTCCGCTATTAATATCCTTTAATTGATTTATAAAATCTTCAGAGCTACAGACTACACCGCCTACGGTGTCACTACTTCCGTTTATAAATTTGGTTAAACTGTGTAAGACTACATCTGCACCAAGTAAAGCTGGAGACATGCTTAAAGGTGAAAATGTATTGTCTACAACAAGTTTTAAGTTGTACTTTTTAGCCAGTCTTGCTAATCCTTCAATGTTTGCAACTTCTAATAACGGGTTACTCACACATTCGCAGTATAACACTTTGGTGTTTGGAGTAATAGCGGCTTCAACACGATCTAAAGCTGTGATGTCTACAAATGTGGTTTCTATTTTGAATTTCGGAGAAAAATGTTTTAAAAAGGCATAGGTTCCTCCATATATAGTTCGGCTTGAAAGTATGTGATCACCTGCATTGCACAATTGTAGTAATGTAGATGAGATTGCTGCCATTCCAGAAGCAAAGACTTGTGCTGTTTCTGTACCTTCCATAGCTGCTAAGGCTTCACTTAAATTTAAATTGGAAGGGGACGTGTGTCTAGAGTATAAATAGCAACCTTCTGTTTTTCCTTCAAAAGTATCTTGCATGCTTTTAGCGGTTAAAAACGTATATGTAGTTGAGTCTGAAATGGAAGGGTTAATGCCTCCAAATTCTCCAAATTGTTGTAAATCTTCTAGTTTATTTGCGGGTTTAAATGCCATATTATTAATTTTTAATCTATTAAAATTCATGATAATTAGATTAATAATCAATAGAGTGTGATTTATTTAGATTTTAAAACTAAATATTAGTGATTAAATAGTTTTAAATTTGCTTAAGTACTGAATTTAATCCACTACATAGAAAAATTTACATGATGACTTTTGATCCTATAGATAAGCAACTCATAACATTATTACAAACAGACAGCAAACAGACCACTAAAGCATTATCTGTGCAATTAAATTTATCTGTTACCGCTGTTTACGAACGTATTAAAAAATTAGAACATCATGGTGTTATTGATCGTTATGTAGCTATGGTGAATAAAGCTGAAGTACAAAAATCGTTTGTAGCCTTCTGTCATATTAAATTAATAAAACATAGTCAGGATTACGTGGTGCAGTTTGAAAAAGAAGTTGCAAATCTAGACGAGGTTATGGAATGTTATCATATTAGTGGTGATTACGATTATTTGCTAAAAGTGTTGGTTAAAGATATGGTTGCTTTTAGAGAATTTATGGTGAATAAGCTCACTACAATAAATCATATAGGAAGTACCCACAGTATGTTTGTGATTAACGAAGTAAAACACAGTACTATAGTTCCCGTTTAGATATAAAGTCTGTAAAAAGAGATGAAAAATGCACCTAATCTGAAGCTATATATTTTAATAATTTATTAAGAATTATAATTTTTAAATCGTGTTTAAATTAGATATTTTCGGTCTATAATAAATAAATTAAGTATGAAAAAAGTTTTATTTTTTGCAGGATTGTTGTCTTTAAGTTTGACAGCTAGCGCCTTACATGTTAACCCTGTTCCTGTAAATGTAGGAGATGTAGTAACACTTGGTACTCCAAGTACATTTACCTATGCCTCTTTGAAATTTCCTAAGAGTAATTTTATCATAAAACGTGGTGGTATTATAAATTATAATAGCTTGGCAGGTTTAAAAGTACAAGTAGTAAGTATAGAAGATACAGATGGCTCTAGAGTAGCTGTAATAAAGCGAGCAGACGGGCGTAAATTTTTTAATGTTTTACCTACAGTCAAAGTCGAATTAGATCATGCAGTAGATAAAAAAGAATTGTTGTTAACAGAAAACTATTTCTTTCTTGATTAATAAAACTCATTACATATAAATAAAAAAAATCCCCACTTTAATTAAAGTGGGGATTTTTATATGTGATAATTGCAAGATTATTTAATCATGCTGTAACTACGTTTTATGAAGTTAGTAAGTTCTTCTCCTTTTAATAAACCTTGAGATAAACGAGCTAAATCTAAACTTTGCGTAATTAAACGTTTTTGATCGTCTTCAGATTCTGTATTCAAGATATCAGATACTAAAGGTGCGTTAGTGTTAACCACTAAGTTGTACATTTCTGGCATACTACCAAACATGTTCATTCCGCCACCACCAGTTTGTTGCATCTCTTTCATACGACGCATAAATTCTGGCTGCGTAATAATAAATGGTGTTGCATCACTGTCTGACGTTTCTAATTGTACAGAAAATTTCTCTGCAGGAATAGCTGCTTTTAAAACCTCTTCTAATTTTTTCTTTTCATCGTCACTTAATTTAGAAATTTGAGTGTCTTCTTTCTTAATTAAATTATTGATGTGATCTGCATCTACTCTAGAGAAGGTAATGTTTTCTTTAGAGCCTTCTAATTTTTGCATTAAATGCGAAATAATAGGAGAGTCTAATAATAATACTTCGTAACCTTTTGCTTTAGCATCTTCAATATAACTGTGTTGTGCGTCTTTATCTGATGCGTATAAAATAACTAGCTTACCATCTTTATCGGTTTGCGCGTCTTTTATTTTTTCAGTTAATTCTTCATAAGTAAAGTATTTACCATCTACAGTTGGGTAAAGTGCAAAAGCTTCAGCTTTATCAAAGAATTTATCTTCAGAAAGCATTCCGTATTCAATCACAATTTTAATATCGTTCCATTTTGCTTCAAAATCTTCACGATTTGCGTTAAATAGCGATTTTAATTTGTCTGCAACTTTTCTAGTAATGTAAGATGAGATTTTCTTAACCGCACCGTCTGCTTGTAAATAACTACGAGAGACGTTTAATGGAATGTCTGGAGAATCTATTACACCACGTAGCATCGTTAAGAATTCAGGTACAATTCCTTCTACATTATCTGTAACATATACTTGGTTTTGGTACAATTGGATTTTGTCTTTTTGTACTCCCATATCATTCGTCATCTTAGGGAAATATAAAACCCCAGTAAGATTAAACGGATAATCTACATTTAAGTGAATATGGAATAAAGGCTCTTCGAATTGCATTGGGTACAACTCGCGATAGAAATTCTGATAATCTTCAGTTTCTAAATCTGCTGGTTGTTTTGTCCAAGCTGGATTCGGGTTGTTAATAATGTTATCTACAGTAATTTTACGTTGAGGTTCTTTTGTTTCCTTTCCGTCTTTGTCTGTAATTGTTGCAGGTTCATGCTCAGGATCGTCAATTTCTTTAGTTCCAAATTTAATTGGCACTGGCATAAACTTGTTATATTTAGAAAGTAAACTACTAATACGCGCTTCTTCTAAGAATTCTGTAGAATCTTCTGCAATATGAAGAATAATTTCTGTACCGCGTTCAGTTTTATCTGAAGGCTCTAATGTAAATTCTGGAGATCCGTCGCAAGTCCAATGTGCAGCAGGCTCGTCTTTAAACGATTTTGTAATAATTTCAACCTTATCTGCAACCATAAATGCAGAGTAAAATCCTAAACCAAAATGTCCAATAATACCTGAATCTTTAGCAGAGTCTTTGTATTTGTCTAAAAATTCTTCAGCTCCAGAGAAGGCAACTTGATTAATGTATTTTTCTACTTCATCAGCAGTCATACCTAAACCTTGATCGATAATATGAAGTTTCTTTCCTTCTTTATCAATTTTTACTTCAAGGTGTGGGTTACCATATTCTACACTTGCTTCACCAATACTTGTAAGGTGTTTAAGCTTTAGGGTTGCATCTGTTCCGTTACTAATTAATTCACGTAAAAATATTTCGTGATCGCTATATAGGAACTTTTTAATTAATGGAAAGATATTTTCTACCGAAACATTAATACTTCCTTTTGTCATAATATGTATGTTTTTAAATTGATTTAATTCTGATACATGATAGTCAAAAAAAATACCAAGGATAGAAAAGTGACAATTTGACATTGATAAATGAAAAAATGCCATTCGAAAGGAATGGCATTTTTGTGATATATAAGCAGATGTTATTGGTGAATCTTATTCTGCTGATTCTGTTTTTTCTTTGTTTTTCACATGCTCTTCTAACCATTGGTCTTGTTCCCAAAGCATATGTAAAATAGATTCTTTGGCAGAATAACCGTGACTTTCACGAGGTAACATGACTAATCTTACTGGTGCACCTAGTCCTTTTAAAGCATTAAAGTAACGCTCACTTTGTAATGGGTAGGTTCCAGAATTATTGTCTGCTTCACCATGTATAAGTAGTAAAGGCGTTTTCATTTTATCTGCATGCATAAAAGGTGACATGCTGTTGTAAATTTCTGGAGCTTCCCAGTAGTTACGTTCTTCACTTTGGAAACCAAACGGCGTTAATGTTCTGTTGTATGCTCCTGAACGTGCAATACCAGCAGCAAATAAATTAGAATGTGCTAATAAATTGGCTGTCATAAATGCACCATAACTATGGCCACCAACTGCCACACGGTCTCTATCTATATAACCTAAACCATCTACAGCATCTATAGCAGCTTTTGCATTGGCAACTAACTGTTCTCTAAAAGTATCATTAGGCTGTTCGTCTCCTTCTCCAATAATAGGAAAAGCAGCATCGTCTAACACCACATAACCTCTAGTTACCCAATATATAGGCGAACCATAATACGGATAGGTAAACTCGTTAGAGCTAGATGTGCTTTGTGCTGCACTATTTTTGTCTTTATATTCTCGCGGATAAGCCCACATTACCATTGGGTATTTTTTACCAGCTTCATAATCTGTAGGTAAATATAATGTTCCAGATAAATCTAAACCATCTGCACGTTTATAAGAAATAACTTCCTTCTTAACGTCTTGAAGACTTTTAAACGGATTTTCAAAATGTGTTAATGGAGTTAATCCGTTACGTTTTTTAATGTTTCTAACGTAATAATTAGGATATTCGTTTTTAGATTCTATACTAACAATATATTCTCCAGATTTAGCATTTAAGGCCGTGGAAATACTTTCAACTTTATCTGTTAATTTAGATTGGTATAAGCGTTTTGTTTTTGTTGTACTTAGGTTTATTTCATCTACAAACGGAAATTTACCAGCATCGCTATAACCATCTCCAATTAAATAAGCAGAGTTTTTATTTAAGTCTAAAACATACTCGCTAAATTCGTTTTTTGTAGAAACAAATTGTCCAGGATCACTGTAACGATCTTGGTAGTTACGATCGAATAAAATTTTAGGAGCTTTACTCGCGTTAGACGGATCGAATACATATGTTCTGGTGTTACGAGAATTCCACCACATATCATAAGCAATTGCAGTATGGTCGTCTCCCCAAGTAATGCCTCTAAAACGGTCTTTGGTTTTTAATAAAGAAGTGATTTTTCCATTAAAAGGAGCGTCTTGTTGGAAGACTTCGTCTCTAAATGGTACGTCTTTAGCAGGATCTCCTCCGTCCAAAGCTTCAGCCCAATATAAGGTTGCAGGTTTGTCTCCACGCCAATCTAGATCTCTTTTTCCTGTACGCTCTGCCATAAATCCTTGAGGTAAATCTTCAATTAAAGGCACTTGTAATACAGATTTTACTAAATCGCCTTTAGCTGTATATACAATAGATTCTGAAGGGAATCTGCTATAAGGAACTAGGTAAGAAAAAGGTTTGTTAATAGTAGTAAGCATGATGTAGTTACCGTCTGGAGAGAACGAAATACCACGATACATTCCTGCTGGTTTCCAAAGTGTTGCTTTCCCGTCTAAGGTTACTTTGTATAATTCAGATTGAGATAATTGTTCAAAATTATGCTCGTCGTTTTTGTTTTTTAACAAATCTTGATACGTTCTGTTTTGCGCTTTTACACCAGCTTCACTTACAGAAATTGTTGGTCCTGTTGGTACTGCTTCGCTAGTATTAATTAACGCCGCTCTGTTTTTTGGTAATACTTTAACTAATAAAGATTCGCTGTCTTTAAACCAAGTTACAGGATTTCCCATGTTGGCATTTAAATTTGCTTCGCTTATTTTTTTAGCCGAAGCGTTTTCAATATCTAACAGCCATAATTCTACACCAGTGCTAAGTGTTTTTGTAAACGTCATGTATTCCTGATTTGGCGACCAAGAAAAGTTTGCATAACGTCCATCTGCAGTTAATCCAGAAACGGCCTTAGGAGTCCCGTCATTTCTGGTGCTTAATTTTACATCTGTGTAATACCGTGTGCGGCTTCCAATATTGGTTACTGGGTTAATACGTAAACCTCCTAGGCGTAATTCGGTTTCAGAAAGTTCTTCAATAGTTTTGTAGCTGCTTCTGTATAATAATACAATATGCTCTCCTTTGCTGTCCATTCGGATACTTGGAGCAAGTGGCGCTTCAGCTAATTCTAAAATGTTTTTGTGTGGTTTTTGGTACGTTAAGTTTTCTTGGGCGTATCCTGTTATGACAAAACAGAACAGAAAAAGAGTAAAAAAATGTTTCATGGGCAAATAAATATTGTTTAGAATGAGTTTAAGCTGATGAAGTTAGTAAAAAAAACTTTACAGTTGTAGTGTAGGACTGTATTTACAGTTGTTATGCTTGCATAGTAATTGGAAATGCGTTTGGAATCGTTTTACATTTTAAATGATTAAATTGCACCTTATAAAAGTTAATTTATGTACAATTCTAAAATTATAGGTCTTGGATATTATGTTCCAGACAATGTAGTAACCAACGACGATTTGTCTAAACTAATGGATACTAATGATGCTTGGATACAAGAACGCACAGGTATTAAAGAGCGAAGATGGGTAAAGGCAGGTTCTGAAGATACGACTTCTGTAATGGGAGTAAAAGCAGCAAAGGTTGCGATTGAGCGTGCAGGTATAGATAAAAACGATATTGATTTAATCGTGTTTGCTACACTAAGTCCAGACTATTATTTCCCAGGACCAGGTGTGCAAGTGCAACAAGCTTTAGATATAAAAACTGTAGGTGCTATAGATATCCGTAACCAATGTTCTGGATTTATTTATGGACTTTCGGTAGCCGATCAGTTTATTAAAACAGGAATGTATAAGCATGTTTTAGTGATTGGTAGTGAAATTCATTCTAAAGGTTTAGATATTTCGACACGAGGACGAGGGGTTTCTGTAATTTTTGGAGATGGAGCAGGAGCAGCGATTTTAAGTAGAACAGAAGATAATTCTAAAGGTATATTATCTACGCACTTACATTCTGAAGGTGAACATGCAGAAGAGTTAGCTTTAATCGCTCCAGCAATGGGGTCGCGTTGGGTTAGTGATATATTAAAAGATAACGATCCTGAAGACGAGAGTTATTTTCCGCATATGAATGGACAATTTGTATTTAAAAATGCCGTGGTTCGTTTTAGTGAAGTGATTATGGAAGGGTTAATGGCTAATAATTTAGATAAAGATGCTATTGATATGTTAATTCCGCATCAAGCGAACTTAAGAATATCGCAATTCATTCAGAAAAAATTTGGATTGACAGATGATAAAGTCTTCAATAATATCATGAAATATGGTAATACCACGGCAGCATCTATTCCAATTGCCTTAACAGAAGCTTGGGAGCAAAGAAAAATTAAAGAAGGAGATACCGTTGTTTTAGCTGCTTTTGGTAGTGGTTTTACTTGGGGAAGTGCCATTATTAAATGGTAAATTATTACAGATTATAAAATAGAAAAGCCGAAATATAAGTTTCGGCTTTGTTTTTGATTATTAGCTATTAATCAATCTATAAGTTAACACAATTCTGCGAATAATAATTTTGGTAAGAAGACTAATTCAAAAGTAAAATGATAATTCGTTCAATGTATTTATTTAAAGGTAACGAAAAAAAACACTGCCTATTGCTTTGATAATCAGTAATTTTGAAAAGTTTAACACTATTAACACAATATTTAGAAAACTAATAGATATTATTTCTTGTTTCCATTAAACTTTTCAGATTTCGTCAAACTCAGACTTAAATTTATTTTACACCATATGTTGTGATATTTTTAAGTGTTAGAGTTAATTTTTAAATTGATTGCTATATAAGAAAGACTAGATTTTTTAGTTCTTGTTACATATATTTTAAACTATTTTATATATCATTACATATGAATAAAAAAACATTAGTCGTAGGAGCTTCTCTGAAGACCGAACGTTATTCTAATAGAGCGATAAAACGATTAGTAGCCGCTAAGCAGGACACCGTTGCTTTTGGATTAAGATCTGGAGAAGTTTCTGATGTGATTATCGATACCGATTTAAAAGCATATACAGATATAGATACAGTGACGCTATACTTAAACCCGAAGCGGCAAGAGCAGTATTATAATTATATAATTGGCTTACATCCTAAACGTGTAATCTTTAATCCTGGGACAGAAAATCCAGAATTTTATGAGCTTTTAAAGGAAAACGGAATTGATTTTGAAATTGCTTGTACTTTAGTGTTATTGTCTACGAATCAATACTAATCCTAAAAAGGTTAAAAATCCATTTAGAATTAGAATAAAAAATCCAAATTCAAAGCCGAACCATTTTAAACTATTTACGCTAATTATATAAGACAAAATAGGTGAGAGCACAGCTATTAATGGTACAAGCTTGTCTTTTACCTTCCAAGTTGTAAATAATCCAAAACTGTACAGTCCTAATAATGGTCCGTAAGTGTATCCTGCAAATACAAACAGTTTGGCAATAACACTTTCGTCTTTAATAACGTATTTAAAGGTAATTATTACTAAGATTAAAAGTAGAGAGATTAGCACGTGAATTTGTCGCCTTACTTTAATTTGTTTGGCTTCATCGTATTTCTTTTCGATGTCTAAAATATCAATACTAAAAGAGGTTGTTAACGAGGTTAGTGCGCTATCGGCACTACTATAAGCCGCCGCAATTAATCCTAATAAGAAGAATATAAAAACACCAGTTCCTAAATGATGCTTTGCTAGAATAGGAAATAAATCGTCTTTATGGGCATCTATGCCGTTTTGTTGTGCGTAAACGGTTAATAGTAAACCTAAGCTTAGAATTACAAAATTTGTAATGGTAAGTACAATGGTAAACCAAAACATATTCTTTTGGGCATCTTTAAGCGATTTACAAGTTAGATTTTTTTGCATCATATCTTGGTCTAAACCTGTCATAACAATGGCTATAAAGGCTCCAGATATAAATTGTTTCCAAAAATAATTTGCAGTTTTTACATCATCAAAAAAGAACATTTTAGAAAGGTCGCTATCCAATACAAAGTTTAAGGCTGTTTTTCCGCCAAGATTAAGATCTGCACTTACCGAGTAAATGGCAACACCAATGGCAACCAACATAAAAAGCGTTTGTAAAGTATCTGTCCAAACAATGGTCTTTATACCAGACTTAAAAGTGTATAACCAGATTAATAATACAGTAATGGTTACTGTTTGCCAAAATTGAATTCCTAAATCGTCAAACAAAATAATTTGTAATACATTGGCAACTAAAAACAATCTAAAACTCGCGCCAACAATCCTAGAAATTAAAAAAAAAGAGGCGCCTGTTTTATAAGAGTAGTTTCCAAAACGCTCTTCTAAATAGGTGTAAATAGACGTTAAATTAAGCTTGTAATAAAGCGGTAATAGGACTGTACCAATAACTAAATACCCTACCACATAACCAAAAACTACCTGCATATAACTAAACTGAGACGCTTCAATCCAGCCTGGAACCGAAATAAATGTGACTCCAGAGAGAGAAGCTCCAATCATTCCAAATGCAACAACATACCAAGGCGATTGTTTGTTTCCTTTAAAGAAAGCATTGTTATCTGCCTTTTTTCCAGTGATATAAGAGATTAAAATAAGGACACCAAAATAGGCGACAATAAGTAAGATAATTTGAGTAGCGCTCATAAAATAGTTTTCGAAGACCAAAATACAAATAACAACCTTATAATAATTAAATCTTAAAAGTAAAATTGTAAATTGGCCACATGGAATTTTCTTCTAAATTACTTGAGAAGGCAGTAAACGAAATGTCGCAACTGCCAGGAGTTGGCAAACGTACAGCTTTGCGTCTGGTATTGCACTTGTTACGTCAGCCAGAATCGCAAACAGTTCAATTGGCTCAGGCATTATTGAATATGCGTACAGAAATAAAATTTTGTAAGTCATGCAATAATATTAGCGACAATACGTTATGTGAGATATGTTCTAACCCAAGAAGACAAGAAGATGTTATCTGTGTTGTAGAGGACATACGTGATGTTATGGCTATTGAAAATACAAGCTCCTTTAAGGGGTTATATCATGTTTTGGGAGGTAAAATTTCGCCTATGGATGGCATAGGACCTCACGATTTAAATATTGCACCATTAGTAAATAAAGTAAAAGAAGGCCGTATTAAAGAGCTTATTTTTGCTTTAAGTCCTACAATGGAAGGCGATACCACCAATTTTTATATTTTTAAACAAATTCAGGATTTCGAGGTTGTAACATCTACAATTGCACGCGGAATTTCTGTTGGCGATGAGCTGGAGTATGCAGATGAAGTCACCTTAGGTCGAAGTATTCTTAATCGAATTCCGTTTGAAGGGTCTCTAAAATCTTAAAGTAATTTGAAGCTTTCAGTTGTTGTATTAAATTATAATGTCCGCTATTTTTTAGAGTTATGTCTTAAGAGTGTTGTGGATGCTATTTCTGAAATCGATGCTGAAATTATTGTAGTCGATAATGATTCTGCAGATGATAGCTGCAAAATGGTTAAAACATTATTCCCAGAAGTTACACTTATAGAAAACAAAACCAATTTCGGATTTTCTAAAGGAAATAATATCGGAGTTGCTCAAGCCAAGGGCGAATACATTTGTATTTTAAATCCAGATACAGTTGTTGCGGAAGATACTTTTATACGTGTTTTAAAATTTGCAGAACAACAAATTGATTTAGGGATTATAGGCTGCAAATTAATAGATGGATCCGGGACATTTTTGCCGGAGAGTAAACGTAATGTACCAACTCCAAATATTGCTTTAAAAAAGATTTTAGGAGATACAAGTTCATATTATGCAAATCATTTAGATGAAAATAGTATAGGAGAAACAGAAGTTTTAGTTGGTGCTTTCATGGTGTTAAAACAAGAGGTGTATCACAGCGTAAATGGTTTTGATGAAGACTATTTTATGTATGGAGAAGATGTCGATTTATCATATAAAATTTTAAACAAAGGTCTCAAAAATTATTATTTTGGAGAGACTACAGTAATACATTTTAAGGGAGAATGTACGTTTAGAAATCATCAATATGCCAAGCGTTTTAATGGTTCTATGCGTATTTTCTATCAGAAACATTTTAAGAAAAATATGGTTTTTGAATGCCTAATTTGGATTGGAATTAAAAGTTTGACATTTTTAAATTTACAGCCATCAGTAGAAGAAAAAGAAGTGAATGCTTTAGTTTTATTATCTCCTTCTGCAAATAAAACTTTAGAATGTGCCTTAAATCTTAAAGTCGAAACTAAGTGTAAACTTCATGACGTTGAAAATCATCAACAAATTATTTTCGATAATAACACACTGACATTTAAGGAGATTATCTCTATAATGGTATCATATCAATATAATAACACACTTACCTATCGTATTATTCCACGAGGGAGTAATTTTGTGTTAGGTAGCGATAATAAGGTGTCTAGAGGAAATGTTACACATTTTTAGTACCTTTGCAATAGATTTCCATTATTAAAAACATTGGAAAAGTTATTGCAGATTTTTAGGCAAAAAACGTCTTTATTTGTTAATTTCGCATTTTTAATTTTTAAAACAGTATTATATTATTAATATGACAAAATTTGAACTGAAATTACCTAAAATGGGAGAGAGTGTTGCGGAGGCAACAATAACTTCATGGTTAAAAGAAGTTGGTGAAACAATAGAAGCCGATGAGGCAGTACTTGAAATAGCAACGGACAAAGTAGATAGTGAAGTCCCGTGCGAATTTGAAGGTGTTTTATTAGAAAAATTATTTAATGTTGATGATGTAGTACAGGTTGGGCAAACCATAGCAATAATTGAAATTGCAGCCGATAGCAAAGGAGCATCTGAAACCAAACCTTCAGAAGATTTAGAAGATGAGGTAGAAGCTGCGCCAGAAGCAGTAGAAGCTTTAGAGAAATCTTTCACAGAAGCTAAAGAGACGGTTTCAAGCACAGTAGTGTCTAACGAGGATCGTTTTTATTCACCTTTAGTGAAAAACATAGCAAAAGCAGAAGGCATAGCACAATCTGAACTAGATGGTATTACTGGAACAGGGCTTGAAGGACGTGTAACTAAAAACGATATTCTTAATTATATTAGTAACCGAGGTGCTAAGCCAGCAGCAGAAACTGCAGCGCCAGTAAATAATGTTAAGTCGGAAGTTGTTACTTCTAAACCAAATGCAACTAAAACAGTCGCTCCGGTTATTGCTACAGGTGAAGATGAGATTATTGAGATGTCTAGAATGGGTAAATTGGTGGCTAACCATATGGTTGAGTCTGTTAATACTTCTGTTCATGTTCAAAGTTTTATAGAAGCAGATGTCACTAATATTTGGAATTGGAGAAAGAAAGTAAAAAATGAATTTGCTAAACGTGAAGGTGAAAATTTAACGTTTACTCCTATTTTTATGGAGGCTATTGCTAAAGCATTACGCGATTATCCAATGATGAATATCTCTTTCCAAGATGGCAAGGTTATTAAAAAGAAAAATATAAATCTAGGTATGGCAGCAGCTTTACCAGATGGTAATCTAATAGTGCCTGTTATAAAAAATGCAGATCAATTAAATTTGGTGGGCATGACTAAACAGGTTAATGATCTAGCGAAACGCGCACGAGAAAATAAACTAAAACCAGATAATATTCAGGACGGTACATATACGGTAACTAATATCGGAAGTTTTGGAACTATTTTGGGAACGCCAATTATTAATCAGCCGCAAGTTGGTATTTTGGCTTTAGGAGCAATTAGAAAGGTGCCAGCAGTTATAGAAACACCAGAAGGCGATTTTATAGGCATTCGTTATAGAATGTTCTTGTCTCACTCTTACGATCATCGTGTTGTAAATGGCGCACTTGGTGGTATGTTTGTAAAAGCAGTAAAAGATTATTTAGAAGCTTGGGATGTGAATCAAGATATTTAAAAAAATAACACATTATAACTTAAACCCAACTGAATTCAGTTGGGTTTTTTTGTTCTACACAGATAACATTTACTAAATTTACATTTTACTAAACAATATTTTAATGAATCTTAATTTAAAAAAGCCTATTTGTTTTTTCGATCTAGAAACAACGGGTATAAATATATCAAAAGACAGAATCGTAGAAATAGCGATTTTAAAAGTATTTCCTGATGGTAAGGAGGTTTCTAAAACCTGGTTAGTTAACCCAGAAATGCCAATTCCAGCAGAAGTAACAGAAATACATGGAATTTCTGATACAGATGTTGCAGATGCGCCAACTTTTAAAGTATTGGCTAAAGACATTTATGGGATGATTAAAGATTCTGATTTAGCAGGTTTTAATTCTAACCGTTTTGATATTCCGCTTTTAGCAGAAGAAATGCTTAGAGCAGATGTCGATTTTGATATGAAAAGTACTTTAGCTGTAGATGTACAAACTATTTTTCATAAAATGGAACAGCGTACACTTGTGGCGGCTTATAAATTTTATTGTGATAAGGATCTAGAAAATGCACATAGTGCAGCAGCAGATACCTATGCAACTTACGAAGTACTAAAAGCGCAAGTAGAGAAGTACGAAGACTTGGAAAACGACACCAAATTTCTTTCAGAGTTTAGTAGTAGAAAACAATTTGCAGATTTTGCAGGGTTTTTAGTCTTTAACAAAGATAATGAAGAGTGCTTTGCTTTTGGTAAACATAAAAATAAACGCGTTGTAGATGTGTTAAATGATGAACCAGGCTATTTTGGATGGATTTTAAATGCAGATTTTCCGCTCTATACCAAGAAAGTGCTGACGGCCATTAAATTAAGGAGTTTTAATAATAAATTGAGTTAATAGCATATGAAGCTTATTTGTATAGGTAGAAATTATACCGAACATATTGAGGAATTAGAGAATGAAAAACCATCAGATCCTGTAGTGTTTTTAAAACCAGATACAGCTATACTTTTAAAGAAACAACCGTTTTTTATTCCAGATTTCTCGAACGATGTACATTATGAAGTTGAGGTTTTGGTGAAAATTAATAAAGTAGGGAAGTATATTGATAAAAAATTTGCACATAAGTATTACGACGAAATTGGATTAGGAATCGATTTTACAGCGCGAGATTTGCAAGCTAAATTAAAAGCAAAAGGCTTGCCTTGGGAGAAAGCAAAGGCATTTGATGGTGCAGCAGTAATTGGAAAATGGATAACTAAAAGTGAGATTTCAGATGTTAATCAATTAAATTTTTCATTACAAAAGAACGAAAACACGGTGCAAAACGGAAATACGAGTCACATGCTCTGGAAAATCGATGAGTTGATAGAATGTGTTTCAAAATATTTCACTTTAAAGATAGGAGATGTTATCTTTACGGGGACGCCGTCTGGAGTAGGCCCAGTGGCTCCCAATGATGTCTTAAAGGGGTACATAGAAGATAAAGAACTATTTTCAATAACTGTAAAATAACATGGAACAACATTATAAATTATTTAGAGTAAGAGAATTGGCAGATAATGATCAAGATTTTATTAATGCCTTAGCCTTAACATTTTTAGAAGAAGTTCCAGAAGATTTAGACGTTTTAAAGAAAGCTGTAGCAGAAAAAGACTATTATAATACCTATCAAATGGCTCATAAATTAAAGCCAACGGTAGATTTGTTTGAACTTGGTATTTTGGACGATGTTATTGTAGTACAAGATTGGGGTAAATTAAAACAAGAAAATGTAGATATTACTCCAACGTTTAAAAAAGTTGTTGATGCTTTAGAGGCGGCAATTTTAGAAATTAAATCAGATTTCGAGATTTCATAATGCAAGCAGAAATAATTACAATTGGCGATGAGATTCTCATTGGCCAAATTATAGATACGAACTCCGCTTATATTGCAAAAGCACTTAATAAAATTGGAGTTTCGGTATATCAAATTACATCGATACAAGACGATAAAACACATATTCTAAAGGCTCTAAAAGAAGCAGAAGGTAATGTAGATATCGTTATTATAACAGGAGGTTTAGGACCAACTAAAGACGATATTACTAAGCATACCTTAGCTGAATATTTTAATGATACCTTGGTGCAAAATGATGCTGTTTTAAAGCATGTAGAAGGCATTTTTGCTAAATACTCGGCTAATCCCATTTCGCAATTAAATATAAATCAGGCACTAGTGCCATCTATGGCTTCAGTGTTACATAATGAATATGGAACAGCTCCAGGCATGTGGATTGAGCATGAAGGCACTGTTATTGTGTCGTTGCCTGGGGTGCCTTTTGAAATGAAAGGATTAATAGATTCAGATGTTATTCCTCGCATTCAAAAAAAATATAAATGTCCTTTTATCATGCACAAAACCTACCTTACGGTTGGTTTGGGAGAAAGTGCCTTGGCAGAACGTATTGAAACTTGGGAAGATGCACTTCCTGAATATATAAAACTGGCTTATCTTCCTAATTTAGGAAAAGTGAGATTAAGGTTGTCAGCAAAAGGATTCGATAAAGATGTTATTGTTTCGGAGATGGATCGGCAAGAACAATTATTGATGCCCCAAATTAAAGATATTTTTATAGGAATTGAGGGGTTTGAAGATACGTTAGAAGAGCAAATAGGGAAAACGTTAACGCTTTTAGGGCAAACTTTGGCTACAGCCGAAAGTTGTACAGGAGGTCGTATTGCAGAACAAATTACGGCACATGCAGGTGCGTCAGAATATTTTAAAGGGAGTGTTGTAAGTTATGCGACGCAAGCTAAAATTGATGTTTTAAATATACCTGAAGCGCTTATTGAAGCACATTCGGTAGTAAGTGCAGCTGTAGCGGAAGCTATGGCAACACAGGCGTTAAAAATGTTTAAAACAGATTATGCAATTGCTACAACTGGTAATGCAGGGCCAAGTAAGGCTGCTGAAAAAGAAGAAATTGGAACTGTTTTTATTGCAATTGCTTCAAAAACAGGGGTGTTTTCAGAGAAATTCAATCTTGGAAACCTAAGAATAAAAGTCGTTAACAAGGCGGTAGACAAGGCTTTAGCGATGCTTCAAAAAGAAATTTTAAAAAATAGGTCATAATTAAATTGTTATAAGATAAAGAATTAGTATATTTGCACCTCGTTTTGAAATAACAACATTTAAAGTTTAGAAAGAATGTCAAGAGTTTGTGAACTTACAGGTAAGAAGGCAATGGTAGGGAACAATGTGTCTCACGCTATGAACAAAACTAAACGCAGATTTGATGCGAATTTAGTTAAAAAGCGTTTTTACATTCCTGAAGAAGATAAGTGGATAACTTTAAAAGTATCTACTTCAGCATTGAAAACTATTAACAAAATAGGAATTTCAGCTGCTATTAAAGAAGCTAAATCTAAAGGGTTTTTAAAATAAGCCCCTCTTATAAAATAATATAACAATGGCAAAGAAAGGTAATAGAGTCCAAGTAATATTAGAGTGCACTGAGCACAAAGAATCTGGGGTGGCAGGAACTTCTAGATATATTACTACAAAAAACAAGAAAAACACTCCTGATAGAATGGAAATTAAAAAATTCAATCCTATCTTGAAGAAAATGACTGTTCATAAAGAAATTAAATAATTAAGTCATGGCAAAGAAATCCGTAGCAACATTACAAACAGGGTCTAAAAGATTAACTAAAGCTATCAAAATGGTAAAGTCTGATAAAACAGGTGCTTACACTTTTGTTGAAGCTATTATGGCTCCAGATCAAGTAAATGATTACTTAAATAAAAAATAATACTTTTATTTTTTATCGCACAAGATAATTTAAGCTGCTTTCTTAATAGAGAGCAGCTTTTGTTTTATATTTACATTTAAAATAGTGACAAAATTTCAGCTTTTTAAATTAGGCAGGCATTTTGTATTAAGAGTTTTAAAAGTTGCCAATCTGTTTTTGGTTGGTATAACCATACTTAATTGCATAAATTCTAAATAATAACCAATGAGCTTTTTTAAAAAAATATTTTCTTCAGAAAAAAAGGAAACTTTAGATAAAGGTTTAGAAAAATCTAAATCTACTTTTTTCGATAAATTAAGTAAGGCCGTAGCTGGAAAATCTAAAGTAGATGATGACGTTTTAGATAATCTTGAAGAAATTTTAGTCTCTAGCGACGTTGGTGTAAATACAACTCTAAAAATTATTGATCGTATTGAGGCTCGTGTAGAACAGGATAAATATCTTGGAACGACAGAGCTTAATAAAATTCTTCGTGAAGAAATCGCAGGTTTGTTATCTGAAACAAATTCTGGTGAAGAAACCGAATATACCATTCCAGCTAATAAAAAACCATATGTACTAATGGTTGTTGGTGTAAATGGTGTGGGTAAAACGACCACAATTGGTAAGTTGGCCTATCAGTTTAAAAAGAATGGTTTTAAGGTGGTTCTCGGTGCAGCCGATACTTTTAGAGCAGCAGCAATAGATCAATTACAAGTTTGGGCAGATCGCGTAGATGTTCCTATTGTAAAACAAGATATGGGAAGTGATCCTGCATCTGTTGCATTTGATGCGTTACAATCTGGAGTGTCTCAAAATGCAGATGTTATCATTATAGATACCGCTGGACGTTTACATAATAAAGTTAATTTAATGAATGAATTAACTAAAGTAAAACGTGTCATGCAAAAAGTGATTGGCGATGCGCCTCACGATGTTTTACTTGTTTTAGATGGTTCTACTGGACAAAATGCATTCGAGCAAGCTAAGCAATTTACAGCCGCAACAGAAGTGACTTCTTTAGCTGTTACCAAATTAGATGGTACAGCAAAAGGTGGTGTTGTTATTGGAATTAGCGATCAGTTTAAAATTCCTGTAAAATATATCGGTGTTGGTGAAGGTATAGAAGATTTACAAGTCTTTAATAAATACGAATTTGTAGACTCTTTCTTTAAATAGGGTTATAAATGTAAGAGTGCTAGAATAGTAATAGACTAACACTCTTAGAAGTATAATGTTTTATTTTTTAATAAACTTAAGTGTACTTGTGCTTGTAGCTGTTTTTCCAACGATAAAATACAATCCGCTAGTTAATTGAGATACGTTTATCTCTTCAGATGGTGTTTCAATGGTTTTAACCACTACGCCATTTAAATTAATAATAGACAGTTGCTCTAAGTTAACATTAGACTTTATATTTAAAATATCTGATGTTACTGTTGGGTATACTTTAAAAATGTCTGTAGTTTCTACTTCAGAAATAGATAAAGTGCTCCCTTTAGCTAAATACAAAGCTTCAACATCTGTAGCAGTTAAAGCTCTATTATATAAACGCACATCGTCTAAACCACCAGTATAAGACAGAGATGCATCTTCTGTGTTTCGACCCCCAATTCTAAAGTCTACATAAGCTGTACCGGTTGTTGGTATTTGAGTGTCTACAATATCTGTTGTCACTAAATTTACGGTTTCTGTCAGTTCGTTATCTACATAATAATCTGTGGTATAACCATCTTCAGCCTTATTTACAACCGCAACAACATGGTGCCATTCATTATCTGTGATATCAGAAAAAGGTCCTGTTTGAGCTGTTTCTGTATTCCAAAATCCTAAGTTTAACTGCCCTGCATTAGTTGTAATTTGATTAATATTAAGGTGTACATGAAGCGATTTTAGATTGGTTCCGTAACTAAAAATTTGCATTCTTGTTTCTCCAATTGCTGTTTTAATCCATAACGCATAACTTCTTCCGTCTGCACTAATATCTCCTAGTGGTAAATCTGTAATTGCTGCAGGAACAAAGTTTATATGTGAATCTGAAGTAAAATTAAAGGCACTATTTGCATTACCATCTGGGCCTTCAATAGTTTCTATTTCTCCTACTATAGTTCCCGTAGCTGCACTTGAAGATAATTCTGTAAGGGTTTCTCCATCTGTAATATTTACACTAGAGTCACAGCCTAAGTTAAAGACTAAACCTGTTGTAATGTCCTGTGCAGACAAGTTGGTGAAAGCAAAAAGGATACATGTTTTGAGTAAAGTTTTTTTCATAATGTTTTTAGATTTTAATGAATTAGGGTTATATAAAATACAGACAGTGATTTGTCTTAGCGTATTAGAGGGGATTTGATATTGTCAAATTTTATTTACTCAAGAAGTACACTGACTGCATTTTGTTTTCAAATTAATTATAATACGGGTGAATAGGCTGTATCTCGTGATTACACTTATACTACAGATGTAGGCTTTTATGAATTTTATAAATTATGGCCTCAAAAAATATGAGTTTGTCTGTATTTAGATGCAGAATTGATGATTTGAGCGACAATTTTATTTTAGATTCTTTTACGATAACTGAGATGATATCACCGTTATTAGTATATCTTGTTACTTTACATCAGTATTATTGAAGCTATTTTAACAGAATGTATCTCAATTTGGCTGTCACGTGAAGGGCTTAAACTAACCGAGATGATCTGTTTTTTTTATTGCTATGTATGTATCAATTATGGTTTATTCAGTATTATCAACCTCTATAAAATCTTAGTGTTTTTTACTGTGATGGTCTTGCATTCAAAAATTATCAATCTTAAATCGTTAATCCTAAATCATTACGTATCTTTGCACTCTGAAATTTTGATATGAGAACGAAATCACTTAAAAAGAATAAAATCAACGTCGTAACGCTAGGTTGTAGTAAGAATGTTTACGATAGCGAAGTGCTAATGGGGCAACTTAAAGCAAGCGGTAAAGATGTTGTGCACGAGGAAGAAGGTAATATTGTAGTGATTAATACCTGCGGATTTATCAATAATGCGAAAGAAGAAAGTGTGAATACTATTTTAGAATTCATGCAAAAGAAAGAAGATGGCGAAGTTGATAAAGTATTTGTGACTGGATGTTTGTCTGAGCGTTATAAACCAGATTTACAAAAAGAAATTCCAAATGTAGATGAGTATTTTGGTACTACAGAATTACCAGGTTTATTAAAGGCTTTAGGTGCAGATTATAAGCACGAATTAATTGGGGAGCGTTTAACTACAACTCCAAAAAATTATGCGTATTTAAAAATTGCTGAAGGATGTGATCGTCCTTGTAGTTTCTGTGCTATTCCATTAATGCGTGGAAAACACAAATCCACTCCAATAGAAGACCTTGTTACCGAAGCAGAGAAATTAGCTGCAAACGGTGTTAAAGAATTAATTCTTATCGCTCAAGATTTAACCTATTACGGGTTAGATATTTATAAAAAACGTAATCTAGCAGAATTACTAGAAGCTTTAGTAAAGGTAGATGGTATAGATTGGATTCGTTTACATTATGCCTTTCCAACGGGTTTCCCTATGGATGTGTTAGATGTGATGAATCGCGAACCTAAAGTTTGTAATTATTTAGATATTCCGTTACAGCATATTTCAGATTCTATTCTTAAGAGTATGCGTCGTGGTACAACCCAAGAGAAAACCACGAAGTTATTACAAGAGTTTAGAAAAGTTGTTCCAAACATGACTATCCGTACAACACTTATTGTGGGGTATCCTGGTGAAACAGAAGAAGATTACCAAACACTAAAACAATGGGTTCAAGATATGCGTTTTGAACGTTTAGGGTGTTTTACCTATTCTCACGAAGAAAATACACATGCTTATAATTTAGAAGATGATGTGCCAGAAGATGTGAAGCAAGAACGTGCCAATGAAATTATGGAAATTCAATCGCAAATATCTTGGGAACTAAACCAGGCTAAAATCGGACAAGAATTTAAAGTTGTTATCGACAGAAAAGAAGGAAATTATTTTGTAGGACGTACAGAATATGACTCTCCAGATGTAGATAATGAAGTGCTAATTGATGCTACAGAAACCTATTTAAAAACAGGAGAGTTTGCTCAAGTAGTTATTACAGAAGCAGCAGATTTCGATTTGTATGCAAGTGTTGTTAAAGCATAACATTTAGAATATTTTATATATCACAATAATCGCTTTGAATTATAATTCAAAGCGATTATTGTTTACAAAGAATACTGAATTTACCATAAATAGTTTTCCGTTCTCCCAAAAGCTTCGGAATAACGGATTATCTACCATGTAAATAACGCTTCCTTTTCCAATACGTTCTTCTCCAAATACTAAGGAATTCCCCAGTTCTTTTAAAGCATCTTTACCTGCAAAACCAGAAATTGGTTTTGGAGCTTCTTCTAAATAGGCTACGTTATAACCGTTTTCTAATAAACTATAAGAATCGTTACCCAACTTTAAAGTAAGGTAAGATTTATCGTAACCAAATGCCATAGGATGCGTATTGTCAACTTTGCTTTTAAAAATTGCGCCTGTAATTAATTTGTTAGTGGCTTCACGCTCACGCTCGGCATAAGGAACTAAATTCGATTTTGTTTTAGTAGTGTCTTTAACCTTGTTGGTCTTTAAGGCGAAACCTTTTTTGTTGGCAAGGGATTTTAAACTACCATCAATAGCAACTAATTTTCCGCCTTTCTTAATCCACGTTTGTAATTTTTTTAAGGCATTTTCGTTTAATACATCACCGTAATAGCCGTCAGGAATAATTAGGACATTGTATTTGTCTAATTCTGTTTTATGTAAATGTTCTGTATTAATAGAACTGATAGGGTAGTGTAATTGCTGCTCGAAGAAATGCCATAACTCACCATAACTTAACGATGATGTGCTTTTTCCTGATAATATGGCTATTTTTTGTTTATGAATTAATTTCACATCAGGAGACCCTAAGTCTGTTCCAGATTTTGAATACCCAGTAGCAATTGATTGTATCTTGCGTTTATGTAGGTTAGCCGTTTCTATAATAATATCATCAAAATCGCTACTAGATTTGTTATCTCCTCTAGTAATAATTAAAGAACCTCTATCGTATTTAAGTTCTGGCTTTAAAGTGGTGAATGGTTTTTCGTTAAAGCGAATTTTGATGTTTTTCTGAAGTAAAGCAGTTAAAAACTCAGCATCTTTTAAAGAATTCCAAGCCGATATATAACCAACACCTAAGGTGTCTTTGGTATTTAAAGTTGGTGTCTTTGTAGTAATACTTGTTTTAACTTCTTGCTTACTAGCAATGGCATCTAAACCATAGGCATAAGGAATACTCCACGCCGTAATATCGTAAGTAATTGAATCGTTTAACTTGGTATCTGGTTCGAACAATACAGTAACCATTTTTCCTTTTGGCTGATTTGTGCTTACTATTAAATCCTTTTCTGTGGCTTCATATTTTCCTTCTTTACCTGTGCCATACATCATACCTGAAACTTTTCCTTTAGCTGCATATTTGTAGGTAATGTCATGTTTATCTAATAAATGTTTAACCGCTTCAATTTTATCGCTGTTACCATGCATCACATAACTTTTGTATTTCAAACCGGTATTGTCAAAGAATTTCTTGAATTCCGAATTTAGTTTTTCGGCATTTTGAGAAGTCATTTCTATAGTAGATAATCCCGTTGTTGTGTGGTGTGCTATTCGATCTTTAAGCGTTAATTCGGTAGCTTCGTCATTCATAATTCCTAATCCCGCTCTTCCGTGCCCTGCCTGTTCATAAGTCATACCAATAGCTCCCATATAAGTTGGGTAGGTGTCTCCATAACTGGGGTACAATAAATCAAAACGTTCTCTGGTAAAATATAACCAACCGTTATTATCAAAATATTTGGCATTGTTTTGCCCAATTTCAGTTTGAAAATGGCGTTGCCATTCACTAATAATTTCATGGAAAGGCTCAGCCGCAGGAGCAAAATAATAAGGATTATTAATGCCTTGTTCATGAAAATCGACATGAATTTGAGGAAGCCATGTGTTATAAACTTTTAGGCGTGAAGAAGATTCTATTTGTGTAGCCCAAGCCCAGTCTCTATTTAAATCGAATAAATAATGATTTGGTCGCCCTCCAGGCCAAGGTTCGTGATGCTCGCTCGCTTGTTGGTCTGTATTATAAGGCATACTAGACGTTTCGTTATACCAATTTACATAGCGATCTCTACCGTCAGGATTTACACAAGGATCGATAATTACAACTGTATTTTTTAACAAATCTTGTTTTTCGGTAATTAAAGTGTAAAGTGTTTTCATGGCTGCTTCGGTACTTGACGCTTCATTTCCATGCACATTATAACTTAGCCAGATAATTGCAGGGTTATTAGATGTTGAATTTCCTTCAATAACTCCAGCATTTTTCAAATTATTTTCTCTAATCTGGTCTATGTTTTTTATGTTTTCTTCAGAGGAAATTATAGTCATATAAAGCGGGCGGCGTTCATAAGTTTGTCCGTATTGCTCTAAAAGCACCTGATTGGGTAAAGTTTCTGAAACATGTTTAAAATAATCAATAACCTGATGATGTCTAGAGAATTGAGTGCCTAAATCGTAGCCTAAAAAATCTGAAGGCGATTTTAAGTCTTGAGAAAATGAATTCGTGATTGCAATGAGTATGAAGCTAAGAACAAGTAAAAATTTGTGCATCCAAAAATGAGTTTTAAATTTGATATATTGGGTTATGGAGTACAACGAATTTACTAAAAAAAATAAACTACTAGCTGCTTTTTTTACTGGGGATGAGTCACTTTTATTTCGGGTTAATATTTGATTATGTTTTTTGTAATTTTAATAGAGTTTAAAAGACTATTGATAAAAAAACACACACTAATTTTTAAATATTTAATGGCTTACTTTGCAATCTTGAAAACCATTGTTGTATAAACATAAGTCTTAACTAATTTTTTAGAATTGAAAATTCTAATAACTGTATATTTACAATAAATTTGAATAATTTATGCCAACTGACTGTATTCCGTTTAGAGAGACCCATTACTTTTCATCATTAATTTGCGATTACCTAGAAGAAAAACCTGAATTACAACGGTTTTATAACCGGTTTCCAAATCTTGAAAATTTTGAAGCTCAAATTGAAGAAAAGTCGGCATTTAAAGGTTTGTCTAAATCACATCGCCATGTTTTGGCTTCTGTATTAGAGCAACAATATACAGATGTTAATCCTTCAGAAGCTACACTTTTAAACATTTCGCTTTTAAAAGAATCGAATACATTTACGGTAACTACTGGACATCAATTAAATTTGTTTACAGGACCTTTATATTTTTTATACAAAATTGTATCTACAATAAATTTAACAAAGGAATTAAAAGCAAAATATCCCGATCAGCATTTTGTGCCGGTATATTGGATGGCAACAGAAGATCATGATTTTGATGAGATTAACTACTTTAATTTTAAAGGAAAAAAAATCCAATGGAATCGCGAAGATGGTGGTGCAGTAGGAGAATTCTCTACATACGGATTAGACCATGTATTCGATCTATACACCAAAGAATTAGGAGTTGGAAAAGCGGCAGATCAATTAAGAGTTTTGTTTTCGGAGGCTTATTTAAAACATGATAACTTGGCAGCTGCGACTAGGTATTTAGCCAATGCGTTATTCTCAGATTTAGGTTTGGTGGTTATAGATGCTAATCAATCCGATTTAAAACGTGCTTTTATTCCGTATATAGAACAAGATATTTTATCTCAAATATCTTCGCAAGAAGTGTCTAAAACAAATGCTTTACTATCAGATATTCCAGAAACAGATTATAATATTCAGGTCAATCCAAGAGCGATTAATTTATTTTATTTATCTAAAAATAGTCGCGAGCGTATTGTTTTTGAAGATGAGTGTTATAAGGTTATTAATTCGAGCATCACATTTACTAAAGAAGAAATTCTAAAAGAAATCCATGAGTTTCCAGAACGTTTTTCTCCAAATGTTATTATGCGTCCGTTATACCAAGAAGTTATTTTGCCTAATTTATGCTACATAGGTGGAGGCGGAGAATTGGCTTATTGGCTGCAGTTGAAGGATTATTTTGAAGCTGTACAAGTGCCATTTCCTATATTGTTGTTAAGAAATTCTGTATTAATAAAAACAAATCAGCAATCTAAAAAGCTGGATAAATTAAACATTACAAATCGTGATTTGTTTTACAAACGCGATACTTTTATTAACAAAAGGGTGAGAAGTATCTCTAATATCGATATCGATTTCTCATCACAAAAAACGCATCTTCAAGAACAATTTAAAGATATGTATGCGTTAGCAGAGCAAACAGACTCGTCTTTTTTAGGCGCTGTAAAAGCTCAAGAACGTAAGCAAATCAAAGGGTTAGAGCATCTTGAGAAACGGTTGCTAAAAGCGCAAAAAAAGAAATTAGCAGATCAGGTTTCAAGAATGACCGAATTAAAAGATCAATTATTTCCCAATCAAAGTTTACAAGAACGCGCTGTTAACTTTTCTGAATTATATCTCGAGTTTGGAGACCAATTAATTCCACAGTTAGTGTTAAATTTGCAACCATTGAAACAAGAATTTTTAATACTTAACTTATAATTGCACATGCATAAAGTAGATTTTGATTTGGTAGAAATGACCTTAGATGTCATGAAATATGCCATCGAAAGAATATCTAAAACAGACCGACTGATTGGGAAACCTAAAAAAAGTGAAGAATTAAAAGCTTTAGTTGGAGAAACCATAACCGATAAAGGTATTGGTGGAGAAGTTGCTTTTAATTTATGGAAAGACCATTTGTCTAAAGTAAATGTACCTATAGATCATCCTAGAAATCTTGCTTTTGTACCCGCAGCACCAACGCGTGCAGCTGTAATGTTCGATTTAGTAACATCTGCATCGAGTATTCATGGTGCATATTGGATGGAAGGCGCTGGTGGAATTTTTTGTGAAAATGAAGCTATGAAATGGATCGTGTCTTTAACAGGCATGCCAGAAGGAGCTTTTGGAGTATTTACTAGCGGCGGAACAGCAGCAAATCTTTCTGCTATTGTTACAGCCAGAGAATATTGGAGAAGTCTTAAAGATGCACATAAAAACGAAAAAGGTTTAATTATAACTTCTATAGGAGCGCATTCTTCTATAAAAGCCATGGCTAAAGTAGCCGATATTGATGTGTTTTTAGTCGATTCTGAAGACCGTCTGGAAGGTGATGCTTTACGCGAAGCTATCGATAACTTATCTGCAGACCAACGCGAACGTTTATTTGCAGTTGTGGCCACAGGTGGTACAACCAATGCTGGAATTATAGACGATTTAGAAGGGATTTCTGCAATTTGCGAGTCGGAGCATTTATGGTTGCATGTCGATGCCGCTTATGGAGGAGGAGCGTTAGTTGCAGACTCTGTAAAACATTTATTTAAAGGTATTGAAAATGCAGATAGTGTGACTATCGATCCGCATAAATGGATGTTCTCACCTTACGATTGTGGAGCTGTTTTATATAAAGATCCGCAATTAGCAAAGAATGCACATTCTCAAGACGGTTCATATTTAGATATATTTAAAGATGAAGGTGCTCACGGTTTTAACCCTACAGATTACCAAATACAATTAACAAGACGCGTACGTGGCTTACCTTTATGGTTTTCTTTAGCTACTCATGGTACAGACCGTTATAAAGAAGCGGTAGAGCGCGGTATGGAATTGGCACAAATTGCAGGCCGATTAATTACCGAGCATCCAAATGTAGAGTTGGTTCGCGAACCAAGTTTATCTTGTGTATTATATAGAAGAATAGGATGGACGCCAGAAGATTATACACATTGGACATACGAAAATCACGAGAAAGGATTTGCGCTAGTAACACCATCTAAGTGGAAATCTGGAGATACATACGAGACCATTTCGCGTTTCTGTTTTATAAATCCAGATACAACAGAACAAGATATAGTAGATATATTAAAAACAATGGAATAAAGTTTGCCTCAAACTTTTCAAATAAAATATAAATAGTAATTTTGCGCATGCAACACGACAAGGTATTAATTTTAGACTTCGGATCGCAATACACTCAGCTTATTGCCCGTAGAGTTCGAGAACTCAACATTTACTCCGAAATACACCCATTCAACAAAATTCCAACCGACATAGAGAGCTATAAAGCTGTTATACTTTCTGGTAGTCCTAATTCAGTGCGAGGCGAAGCAGCCTTACACCCTGAATTAGAATATATCCGTGCAAAAAAACCATTATTGGCTGTATGTTATGGTGCACAATATTTAGCGCATTTTTCTGGAGGAGAAGTAGCGCCTTCTAGTACGCGTGAGTATGGTCGTGCAAACTTGTCTTATATAAAACCAGACGAAACTTTTTTTAAAAATATTTCTGAAGGAAGCCAAGTATGGATGAGTCATAGTGATACTATAAAATCATTGCCAACAAATGGGGTTTTAATTGCAAGTACAAACGATGTTGCAAATGCAGCTTATAAAATTGAAGGTGAAGAAACCTATGCGATTCAATTTCACCCAGAAGTATATCATTCTACAGATGGGAAACAACTATTACAAAACTTTTTAGTAAGCATTGCTGGTCTTAATCAAGATTGGACACCAGATTCTTTTGTAGAAGAAACGGTAGAAGCTATTCAAGCTAAAGTAGGAAACGATAAAGTGGTTTTAGGATTGTCAGGAGGTGTAGATTCTACAGTTGCTGCAGTGCTTTTAAATAAAGCAATAGGTAAAAACCTGTATTGCATTTTTGTAAATAATGGGTTATTACGTAAAAATGAATTTGAAAGTGTTTTAAAACAATACGAAGGCATGGGACTTAACGTTAAAGGTGTAGATGCCTCTAAACGTTTTCTTGATGCATTAGCTGGTATTGAAGATCCTGAGAAAAAACGTAAAGCTATCGGGAACTCTTTTATTGAAGTTTTCGATGATGAAGCTCATAAACTAACCGATGTAAAATGGTTAGCTCAGGGAACTATTTATCCGGATGTTATTGAAAGTGTTTCTGCTACAGGCGGACCTTCGGCAACGATAAAAAGTCATCATAATGTAGGGGGATTACCAGACTTTATGAAACTTAAAATTGTAGAACCTTTACGTGCTATTTTTAAAGATGAAGTAAGACGTGTTGGAGCAACGTTAGGTATCGATCCAGAATTATTAGGACGTCATCCATTTCCTGGTCCTGGACTTGGAATTCGTATTTTAGGTGATATTACTGCAGAAAAAGTCCGTATTTTACAAGAAGTTGATGCTATTTTTATTAACGGATTAAAAGAATGGGGCTTATACGATAAAGTATGGCAAGCAGGCGCAATGTTATTACCTGTTAATAGTGTTGGTGTTATGGGAGATGAGCGTACATACGAAAAATGTGTTGCCCTTAGAGCCGTAGAAAGTACAGATGGTATGACTGCAGATTGGGTAAATTTACCTTATGCATTTCTGCAAAAAACATCTAACGATATAATAAATAAAGTAAAAGGCGTTAATAGAGTAGTATACGATATTAGCTCTAAACCACCTGCAACTATAGAGTGGGAATAGAATAATAAAACATCAATTTTTTAGAATTAAACCATATTGAATGAAAAAGTTTTTAGTCGTTTTAGCATTACTTTTAATGGTAACTGGGCATGTCTTTGCTCAAAATTACAAAACGCATAAAGTAAAAGAAGGTGAAAAAATAGAGGGTATTGCTAAAGAGTATAAGATTACTGTAAACGATATATATGCTTTAAATCCTGATGCTAAAAATGGATTAAGAGCCAATATGGTTTTAATTATTCCTAAAACAGAGGTTCAAGCAGAATTAGCAACTGTTAAAGAAATTACGGGCTATAAACAACATCGTGTAAAACGTAAACAAACGCTTTACGGTATAGCAAACGATTATAAAGTCACGGCAGATGATATTAAGAAAGCAAATGTATTTCTGTATTCAGAACCGTTAAAAAAAGGGACTAAGATTAGAATTCCTATTTTCGAGACCAAACAAATCTTAGCAGAAGTTTCTACTGCAGTAGATTTAACCAAACCTTATGTGGTATTGCCTAAAGAAGGTAAATGGCGTGTGGCTTATAAATTTGGAATTACTGTTGAAGATTTAGAAGCTTTAAATCCAGATATACCAGAAGTTTTAAAAGTAGGAGATACTCTACAAGTTCCTAATATTCCAGACACGCATGAGAAAGTAGTCGAGAATGACTATAATTATTACGAGGTACAACCTAAAGAAGGTTTTTACCGCTTAAAGGTGAAATTAGGTTTAGAAAAAGAAGAACTTGAAGCATTAAATCCTGATTTAGTAGGTTCAGACTTAAAGGCGGGTATGGTGCTACGTGTACCTAAAAAAAACTATAATGAAGTTTCTGGAATGATTTCAGAGCAAACTCTAGCAGTTTCCAATTTATCTAAAAGTCAATTTAATTCGGGTACAAAACACATTGCTGTTTTAATGCCTTTTAAATTAAATCAAGTACGTTTTGATTCTATTCAAGGGACTATCAACCAGGTTCGAAAAGATGGGTATTTAAATTTTGCTCTAGAATTCCAAACAGGAGTAATTATGGCTTTAGATTCTCTAAAAGCTTTAGGCATATCTGTTAAGGTAGATGTTTACGATACTGAAAATAAAACAAGTACTATAAGTGAATTAATAAGTCAGCATAATTTTGAAAACTTAGATGCTGTTATTGGTCCGCTATCACAAAATACTGTAGAGTATACTGCCGAAAGGTTAAGTACTTATAATGTGCCAGTAGTGTCTCCGATTACTAAAAATGTAACATTAACCAATAATGTGTTTCAATCGCGACCTAGTGAAGATTTATTAAAAAATAAGGTTGTAAATTATTTTAAACAACGCGATAGTTTGGTAAATACTATTCTTATTTTCGATTCAAAAAGTGAGTCTAAAAATGCAGCATTAAAATCGGCATTTCCTTTAGCAAAAGTTGTACGCTCTCGAAAAGATAAAGACGGAAAAGAAGGCTATTATATCCGTATGGAAGATGTTTCAAAATATTTAAAACCTGGAAAAAATGTTGTGTTTATTGAAACGGAAGACTCAGGATTTGCATCTAATGTTGTCGGAAATTTAAATACCCTGAATTCAGATAAAATTGAAATTGTGTTGGCAACAACAGATTTTAATAGTGCTTTTGAAAACAGTGAAGTATCTAATCATCACTTATCTAATTTACATTTTCACTTTGCTTCAATATCCAAATCATTTGACGACGATATGAATAACGGATTTATAAAATCGTACACAGATGCTTATGGCGTAACTCCTGATAAAGTTGCTGTAAGAGGATTTGATATTACTATGGATGTGGTATTAAGATTGGCAACATCTACAGATTTGTATAGCTCTGCAACAGTTGCACCTTTAACAGAATATATTGAAAATAAATTCGAGTATAAAAAGACTCCTTTTGGTGGGTATTATAACGATACGGTGTATTTATTACAATACGAAGACTTAAAAATAGTTGAAGTAAAAAAATAAAAATATGACTTCTAAAGTAACTTATCTTGGTGGTTTACGTACCGAAAATATACATATCCAATCTGGAAACACTTATGTTACAGATGCTCCTGTAGATAATAATGGTAAAGGCGAGGCTTTTTCGCCAACAGATACTGTTGCTACAGGACTTGCAAGTTGTATGATGACTGTTATGGGGATTAAAGCTAGTGGTTTGGATTATAATATGGAAGGTACAACAGCGGCTGTCACAAAACACATGTCTACAGATCCAAGACGCATTTCTAAAATAGAAGTCGTGTTTCATTTTCCTATTGCTGCAGAAGATAAAACACGTAAAATATTAGAACATACTGCAAATACATGTCCTGTACACTATAGTTTACACCCAGATATAGAAAAAGTGATAACGTTTAATTGGAAGTCATAGAAACGACTTTATCTTTCAGGATTTAATTTATTTTTGACTAATACTATATTATGGATCAACTTAATCGAGATCTCTTAATTGAGTTGGCACATACTAAAATGCCTTTCGGAAAATATAAACACCGCTATTTAATAGACTTGCCCGAGTTTTATATTGTGTGGTACAATAATAAAGGATTTCCTAAAGGAAAAATAGGCGACCAGCTTAAAATGGTTTACGAATTGAAACTTAACGGACTAGAAGATTTAATTCGGAATATAAAACAAAAATACCCCAATCCTAAGCGTATCACTTAAGCGCGTATTTAGAAGATTATTTTATAATCTTTATAGAAAACCTCCTTCGCATTTAGGTTTGTAATATCTAAAATGAAAAGCCTTATAGAGTTTACTAAGTTGTTAAAAACTTTAATGATATTTATTCGCTTTTATTAGATGTTGCAGTAATGTGTTTGATTATAGTACGTTAGAAATGGATTAAGGTTAAGAAAGCAGCTTTTAAGATGTTTATGTTTTAATCGGAATTAATATAGATATCCGTACTTAATTGTCAATAGTTCTTTGTAAATTTGCCTGCGTTTAAAAGCGCATCATGACAACTACAACAAAATATATTTTCGTAACCGGAGGTGTTACTTCATCATTAGGAAAAGGGATTATTGCCGCTTCTTTGGCAAAATTATTACAATCTCAAGGGTACAGAACAACCATTCAGAAATTAGATCCTTACATTAATGTAGATCCAGGAACATTGAATCCTTACGAACATGGAGAATGTTACGTTACTGATGATGGTGCCGAAACCGATTTAGATTTAGGACACTACGAGCGTTTCTTAAACACGCCTACAAGTCAGGCCAATAACGTAACTACAGGTAAAATTTACCAAAGTGTTATTGAAAAAGAGCGTCGTGGCGAATTCTTAGGGAAAACAGTTCAGGTTATTCCTCATATTACAGACGAAATTAAAGAACGTATTCAGATTTTAGGAAAATCTGGAGATTACGATATCGTAATTACCGAAATTGGTGGTACTGTTGGAGATATTGAATCTTTACCATACGTAGAAGCTGTTAGACAATTACGTTGGGATTTAGGTGAAGATAACGGCCTTGTTATTCATTTAACATTAGTACCGTATTTATCTGCTGCCGGAGAATTAAAAACAAAGCCTACACAACACAGTGTAAAAACTTTAATGGAAAGTGGTGTACAAGCAGACATTTTAGTGTGTAGAACAGAACATCATTTACCAAAAGACCTTCGCAAAAAATTAGCATTGTTTTGCAACGTACGTGAAGAAGCAGTCATTCAATCTATAGACGCCTCTACAATTTACGATGTTCCAAATTTAATGTTGGATGAAGGTTTAGATAAAGTGGTTCTTAAAAAGTTAAACTTAAATAGTAGTGTACCTGATTTATCAAGATGGAATGAGTTTTTAAAGCGTCATAAAAATCCAACTTCAGAAATTACTATAGGTTTAATTGGTAAATACGTAGAGTTACAGGATTCTTACAAATCGATTTTAGAAGCTTTTATTCATGCAGGTGCAGAAAATGAAGTTAAGGTAAATGTAGAACCTATACATTCTGAATATATAAATGCAGATAATGCCAAATTAAAACTAGCACATTTAAATGGTGTTTTAGTTGCTCCAGGTTTTGGAGAACGTGGTATTGAAGGTAAAATTGATGCTGTACGTTATGTGAGAGAAAACAATATTCCGTTCTTAGGGATTTGTTTAGGAATGCAAATGGCCGTTATCGAATACTCTAGAAATGTATTAGGTTTAAAAGATGCCAATTCTACAGAAATGGATGCCAATTGCGACACTCCTGTAATTAGCATCATGGAAGAGCAAAAGAACATTACAGATATGGGCGGTACTATGCGTTTAGGATCTTGGGAATGTACTTTAACAGATAATAGCATTGCTAAAAAAGTATATGGCTCAGAAATTATTGAAGAACGTCACAGGCACCGTTACGAGTTTAACAGTGATTACAGAAGCCAAATTGAAGCGTCTGGAATGATTGCTACAGGTGTTAACCCTAAAACCAACTTGGTAGAAATTGTAGAAGTACCATCTCACCCTTGGTTTGTAGGAGTACAATATCATCCGGAATACAAAAGTACGGTCGCAAATCCGCACCCATTATTTGTAGCTTTTGTGAATGCAGCCTTAAAAAACAAGAAAAAATAGTGCCACATTGTCATAATTTAAATTGTGGTCACCTTTTTGAGTAGCTTACTCATACTACGAAACCTTTCAGACCAATCTGTGCGGTTTCATTTTATACCTAGAATATAATTAAATGGAAGAAAAGAAATTAGACCTAAACTCGGTCATAGGATTTGTCCTAATCTTTGGAATTTTGATGTTTATGCTTTGGCAAAATCAGCCAACTCCAGAAGAGTTAGAAGCTCAGGAGCAAGCAAAACAAGAACAAGTTGAAGCTGAGAAAAAAGCTAATGTTAAGGATGATACTCTAGAAACGTCTTCAGAAGATTTTTCAGTAGCATCTGCAACAGATTCTTTACAATTAGTTGGACTTAAAAACAAGTTAGGAGCCTTTGCTTATTCTTCTACATTACCATCTGCAACGAATAATGTTACAGAAGTTGAAACAGAATTATTCGATCTAAAGTTTAGTAACAAAGGAGGATTCCTTTCTGAAATTAGACTTAAAAAATTCGATAATTACGATTCGCTTCCTGTTTACCTTATAAAAGATAAGAGTGCAGCTTTCAACATCAATTTTAATACTACAGATAGCCGTGTTTTAAATACACAAGATTTATATTTTCAACCTACAATTTCTAAGAACGGTGCAAACACAGTAGTGTCTATGAAACTGAAGGTGTCTGAGTCTAAGTTCTTAGAATACCGTTACGAACTGAAACCAGATAACTACATGATGGATTTCACGATTCGTTCTCAAGGTTTAAGCGATGTAATTAACAGTACTCAAGATGTTAATTTAAACTGGAAACAAAAAATGTATCGTGGCGATAAAAGTGTTGAATACGAAAATCGTTACACACGTTTAACGTACCAACACGATGGTGGAAAAATTGATAAATTAAGTCCGACAAGTGACGACGATGATGTTGAAGAAGATGTAACTTGGTTATCTTACAGACAGCATTTCTTTAGTTCAATTTTAGTGACTCAAAAGCCATTTAAAACAGCTGATTTAATTTCAGAAAACTTACTGGAAAAAGATGATGATGATGCGGAATTTACCAAATTATACGAATCTACAGTGCCTTTGGCAGTTGAAGGTGGAGAAATTAATGCGCCTTTAAAATTCTATTTTGGACCTACAGATAATACTGTGTTAAAGCAATACGAGTATAGTTTAGACGATAGTATTCCATTTGGTTGGGGTATTTTTGGATGGATTAACCGTTACGTATTTGTACCAGTATTTGCCTTTTTAAGTGGATTGATGCCTTATGGATTTGCCATTATTGTAATGACAATTTTAGTAAGAATAGTAATGTCTCCAGTAACTTATAAATCGTACCTATCTCAGGCGAAGATGAAAATTCTGAAACCAGAAATTAACGAGATTAACGAGAAGTATAAGGATAATGCCATGAAAAAACAACAAGAAACAATGGCGTTGTATAGTAAAGCAGGAGCCAGTCCTATGGCAGGATGTTTGCCCGGATTGCTGCAAATACCTGTGTTCTATGCCTTGTTTCAGTTCTTTCCATCTGCATTCGATTTAAGACACAAAAGTTTCCTTTGGGCAGAAGATTTATCATCTTATGATACCATTGCAGAATTACCTTTTAAAATTCCTTTCTATGGAGACCATATTAGTTTGTTTCCAATTTTAGCTTCTGTAGCCATCTTCTTTTATATGAAAATGACCACAGGACAACAAGCGGCATCACAGCCTACACAAGAAGGAATGCCAGATATGGGGAAAATGATGAAATATATGATTTATTTCTCTCCATTAATGATGTTAGTATTCTTTAATAATTATGCCTCTGGTTTAAGTTTGTATTACTTTATCTCTAACTTAATTACAATAGGAATTATGTTGGTGATCAAAAATTTCATTATTGATGAAGATAAAATTCATGCTAAAATTCAAGAGAATAAAAAGAAGCCCAAAAAGGAGAATCGTTTTCAGAAGAAAATGAAAGATATGATGGAGCAGGCAGAACAGCAAAAACAATCTCAAAACCGTAAAAAATAATTCAAAGCTGCCTTAATTGGCAGCTTTTTTGTTACTTGTAATTTTTATAAAAGTTATACGTTATAGTCTTATGAAAAAGTTATTATCAATCTTATTAATATGTGTTGTTGGAACCGTAATGGCACAAAGTATAAATCAATTAGACGCCAACGGAAAACGTGATGGTGTTTGGAAAAAGAATTTCGAGGGTACTAAAGTACTTCGTTACGAAGGTCAGTTTTCCCATGGTAAAGAAGTCGGAACTTTTAAGTTTTATAAAAAAATAGGAAATAAACCGGTGTTAACTGCTATTAAAGAGTTTGATGCTAATAGTGATATTGCAGAAGTTCAATTCTTATCGTCCCTTAAAAAAGTAATTAGTAAAGGGAAAATGAAAGGCAAATTATATATGGGGGATTGGCAATACTTCCATAAAAATTCAGACAAAATCATGATTACCGAAACGTATAATAATAACGGTAAATTAGAGGGAGAACGTTTGGTGTTTTACGATAATGGGAAAATTGCAGAACGTGCTTTTTATAAGAATGGAAAGTTAGAGGGAAAATCGACTTGGTATTCAGAAAAAGAAATTGTTTTAAAAGAGTTTATTTATGTAAACGATAAATTGCAAGGGATGTCTAAATATTACGACTTAGACGGAAATCTAGTTGCAGAAGGCGCTTTTAAAAATGATAAAAAAGATGGTCTTTGGAATTTTTATAAAGACGGGGAATTAGATGAAACAAAGGATTATACCAACTATAGTAAAAATCCTGCGAAACAATAAAAGAGTACAAACGGACTGTTTAAACGCGTGTTTACAGTACGTTTTTTATCATGCATAATATTGCATGTAATACATTATAACACATGAAACGAGTAATTGTTGGACTTTCGGGAGGCGTAGACTCTAGTGTTGCAGCATATATTTTACAGCAACAAGGCTATGAAGTTATCGGGCTATTTATGAAAAATTGGCACGACGACTCTGTAACGATTTCAGACGAATGTCCGTGGTTAGACGATAGTAATGATGCCATGTTAGTGGCAGAAAAGTTGGGTATTCCTTTCCAAACTGTAGACTTAAGTGAGCAGTATAAAGAACGTATTGTAGATTATATGTTCAAGGAATATGAAAACGGGCGTACACCAAATCCGGATGTGCTTTGTAATCGTGAGATTAAGTTTGATGTCTTTATGAAAATAGCATTAGACCTAGGCGCAGATTATGTAGCAACAGGACATTATTGTAGAAAAGGGATTCTTAATGCTGGCGAAGATGAAACATATCAGCTCCTAGCGGGTGTAGATGGTAATAAAGATCAGTCCTACTTTTTATGTCAATTATCTCAAGATCAATTAGCGAAGGCGTTATTTCCAATAGGGGAATTAACGAAACCTGAAGTTCGTAAAATAGCAGCAGAATTAGATTTAGTTACAGCCGATAAAAAAGACTCTCAAGGTTTATGTTTTATTGGGAAAGTACGCTTACCAGAATTTCTTCAGCAACAACTTAAACCTAAAACAGGGGTGATTGTTGAAGTGGATAAGGATCAAAATTTCTATCGCAATACACAAACAAAATTTGCTTCAAAATTAGAAGAGCTTAAGTACTTAACAACTAAGAAAACCTATGCTGTTTCCGACGGGAAGATTGTAGGGAAACATCAAGGCGCTCATTACTTTACCAAAGGTCAGCGTAAAGGCTTAGGTGTTGGTGGTACAGTAGAACCTTTATTTGTTATTGATACCGATGTTAACGAAAATGTTATTTACACCGGACAAGGTCATTCACATCCAGGGTTATTTAAATCGGCTTTATTTGTGACCAATGAAGAAGAACATTGGATTCGAGAAGATTTAAAATTAGAACAAAATCAAACTATGGAAGTTATGGCGAGAATTCGTTATAGACAACCATTACAAAAAGCAATATTATATAAAGTAGATAATGGCTTATTTGTTGAGTTTGAAGCACCTCAATCTGCCATTACGGAAGGACAATTTGTAGCTTGGTATTTAGAAGATGAATTAGTAGGTTCTGGAGTAATTTCTTAAATTACAACCGTTATGTCATATAAATGGTTATTTATAATATGTATTGGATTTCAGCTTCAAGTATTTGGGCAAGAAGATGCTTGGGTTTATTTTTCTGATAAAAGCGATGTAGAGGCTTCTATAGCTAATCCAACTAGTATTTTAACTCAGAAAGCTATAGACAGAAAACAGCGTCATGGTATCGAAATCGATGGCCGAGACGTACCTGTAAACGAATCTTATATTTCAACATTAAAAACTCAAGACGATATTCTAATTTTGGCAAAATCGAAATGGTTTAATGCTGTTCATGTACGTGGTGAAGAAGCTGCAATTCGATCATTATTAGATTTTTCTTTTGTTTCTGAAATTGAATTTGCAGACAAAACATTATCGGCTACAAGTAGAAGAGAAACACAAAGTGAATTCTCTGAAGCGGCTTCAGTTACAGATTTTGTTTATGGTGAAGCTACTAATCAGGTCGAGATGATTCAAGTCCACACGTTACACAATCAGGACTATACAGGAACAGGCATGACAATCGCTGTTTTGGACGGAGGTTTTCCAAATGTAAATACCATTGGAGCGTTTCAAAATTTAAGAGATAATAATAACCTTTTAGGTGGTTACGATTTTGTAAATAGAAATTCAGATATCTATGCAGATACTCAAGGCGACCATGGAACTTGGGTATTAAGTACTATGGCTGGGTATATAGAAAACGAATTTGTTGGTACTGCGCCAGATGCAGCTTACTATTTGTTTATTACTGAAGATGGTGCTGCAGAAAATCCTTTAGAGGAAAGTTTATGGGTAGAAGCTGCTGAGCGTGCCGATAGCTTAGGTGTAGATATTATTAATACGTCTTTAGGTTATAAAACATTCGATAATCCAAATTACGATTATACAGATGAGGATTTAGACGGTTTAACCGCTTACATCACTAGAGGTGCAACTATAGCCTCTGAAAAAGGGATTTTAATGGTAACATCTGCAGGGAATTCGGGAGCATCTGGTGTTGGAGCTCCAGCCGATTCTGAAGCTGTTTTTTCTATAGGAGCTGTAGATGCTTCAGGAGTGTATGCGTATTTTAGTTCGCAAGGCTCAGAAATTCAACCTTCAATTAAACCAGATGTTTCTGCTCAAGGTTTAGGAAGTGTAGTGGTTAGCAAAACTAATACTATTATCTCATTAAATGGCACCTCGTTTAGTGCTCCCATTTTGGCAGGCGGATTGGCGTGTTTATGGCAAGCGTTACCCGATTTAAGTAATACAGAGCTTAAAGCTTTAGTGAGAGCATCTTCGTCTCAATATACAACACCAGATTATTTCTTAGGTTACGGTATTCCTAATTTAGCTTCTGCTCTGGAAGAAGGGACTTTAGGAGTCGAAGAGTTTTCGCAAACATCTCAGTTAGTTATGTATCCAAATCCTACTAAACATACCGTGTTTTTTAAAACGGGATCAGATATTTCAACATTAAAAATAAGGGTGTTTGATGTTTTAGGAAAACAAATTTTAAGCCAAACGTTAAGTCCTCAAGAGGGATTAGATGTGTCTGTTTTAACAGATGGTATGTATATGTTAGAAATTTCGACTGCAGATACTAAAGTGGTCAAAAAACTGATAAAAGACTAATGCAAAATAAAATTACATCCCTGTTTAATATTCAATATCCAATTATTCAAGCAGGAATGATTTGGAATAGTGGTTGGAAATTAGCATCTGCAGCTAGTAATTCTGGTATTTTAGGGTTAATTGGAGCAGGGTCTATGTACCCAGAAGTATTGCGTGAGCATATTCAGAAATGTAAAAAAGTTACAGATAAACCGTTTGGTGTAAATGTACCAATGTTATATCCGAACGTTGAAGCATTAATGAATATTATTGTAGAGGAAAATGTAAAAATAGTATTCACTGCTGCCGGAAATCCAAAAACGTGGACATCTTGGCTAAAAGAACGCGGCATTATAGTCGTGCATGTAGTCAGTAGTGTAAAGTTTGCATTGAAAGCACAAGCTGCTGGAGTAGATGCCGTAGTTGCTGAAGGTTTTGAAGCAGGCGGACACAATGGAAGAGATGAAACCACAACATTAACGCTAATTCCAATGGTGAAAGAACAAATCGAAATTCCGTTAATTGCAGCTGGTGGAATTGCGACCGGACGCGGTATGTTAGCCGCTATGGTTTTAGGTGCCGATGGTGTACAGATAGGAAGTCGTTTTGTGGCAAGTACAGAATCTTCTGCACATATTAATTTTAAAAATACCGTAGTTCACACTAATGAAGGTGAAACACAACTAACATTGAAAGAATTAGCGCCTGTACGTTTAATAAAGAACAACTTCTATAATGACGTTCAAGCATTGTATAAAAAGGGAGCCACTCCCGAAGATTTAAAAATCTTATTAGGTAAAGGACGTTCTAAATTGGGGATGTTTGAAGGTGATTTAGAAAACGGAGAATTAGAAATAGGACAAATAGCAGGTTTAATTCATGATATAAAACCGGTTTCGGAGATTGTTTCAGAAATCGTTTCAGAATTCGAACATGCAAAAACTCATATATCCTCTTTATAAAATTTTAGTAAAAGCATAGGTTTTAGGCGGTTTTAAGTCCTACCTTTGCCCAACAAAAATTAAAGCGTGCTTTTATCTCAATATACAAAAGAATTTAAATACAATTGGCAACTGGCAGCACCAGTTATGCTAGGTATGTTAGGACATACATTTGTAAGTTTTGTCGACAATATTATGGTCGGACAACTGGGGACTGCAGAACTTGCTGCGGTTTCCTTGGGGAATAGTTTTATGTTTATAGCCATGTCTGTTGGAATTGGTTTTTCTACCGCGATTACACCTTTAGTTGCAGAAGCAGATACGGCTCACGATTTTAAATCTGGTAAATCGGCATTTAAACACGGCTTGTTTTTATGTACAGTTTTGGGTATTCTCTTATTCTTAATTTTATATTTCGCCAAACCACTTATGTATTTAATGAAACAACCCGTAGAGGTTGTAGAGTTGGCTATTCCATATTTAGATTTAGTTGCTTTTTCATTAATTCCGCTAATTGTTTTTCAAGCTTTTAAGCAGTTTAGCGATGGTATGTCTATGACTAAATACCCGATGTATGCAACAATTATCGCGAATGTGGTAAATGTAGTATTAAATTATATGTTTATTTTTGGAAAGTTTGGAGCACCAGCTTATGGTATAGTTGGAGCAGCTTACGGGACTTTAGCATCACGTTTTATTATGGTTGCTTTTATTTGGTGGGTCTTAAAAGGAAACAAAAAATCTAGCGCTTACGTGGTCAATATAAAATTCTTCGTTTTAGAAAAGTTAATGATGAAGCGTATTTTTAATCTTGGAGCTCCAAGTGCTATGCAAATGCTTTTTGAGGTGGCTATATTTACATCGGCTGTGTGGTTAAGTGGTTTACTTGGTAAAAATCCACAGGCTGCAAATCAGATTGCTTTAAACTTGTCTTCTATGACGTTTATGGTGGCTACAGGATTAAGTGTAGCGAGTATGGTACGTGTAGGAAATCAGAAAGGGTTACAAAATTATCATGAATTAAGACGTATTGCATTTTCACTATTTTTAATGGGAACGTTATTTGCCATTTGTTTCGCTTTAATGTTTTTAGCATTGCGTACAGAATTACCAAAAATATATGTCGATTTAAGTGACGCCGCAAACTTTGCAGATAACTCTGAAGTGGTTTATATCGCTTCAAATTTATTACTTGCCGCTGCTGTTTTTCAAATTAGTGATAGTATTCAGGTGGTAGTTTTAGGAGCTTTACGCGGACTTCAGGATGTGAAAGTGCCAACAATAATTACATTTATTGCCTATTGGATTATTGGATTTCCTATTAGTTTTTATTTTGGGAAGGCAGATCAATTAGGGAGCTTTGGTATATGGTTAGGGTTGTTAGCGGGATTAACTTCAGCAGCAATTTTACTTTATATTAGGTTCAATTATTTAACAAAACAATTAATTTTACAAAAATAACTTAACAGATATGGAGCTTCCAAAATTTATATTAGGAGATAATACAGATTACCCAAATGCAATTTTCGTAATTCATACAGAATTTCCTCGTTTTATCATCAATTTAGAAGATGATGAAGTGGAGTGGTTTGAAGATTTCGATCAAGAAGATCAAAAAGAAATTGAAATGGAAACAGAAGGTTTAATCCAAAAAGCGACAGATTTTTACGATAGAGAAGTCGCACGCTACGAAGATTAAGTTTTATGTTCGAAAAACTAGTAAATACAGATAAAGAGCTATTTCTATACTTAAATAACTTAGGTTCTGAAACTTGGGATCCGTTTTGGTTAGCCATAACACACGAGTATACATTTGCTCCTTTATATGGGCTTTTATTAGTCCTAATTTATAAAAAAAGAGGCTTACAGTCTTTGGTTGTGTCTTTAATTATAATTGTTCTGATGATCACTTTTACAGACCAAATGACTAATGTGGTGAAGCATTCCGTACAACGGTTTAGACCGTGTAGGGCAGAAGGAGTAATGGAACACATGCGTTATATTGCAGCGCGTTGCGGGCGTTATGGTTTCTTTTCAGGACACTCGTCTAATACTATGGCTGCTGCTATTTTTGGCGGATTAATACTTAGGCCTTTTTATAAGAAAGCGATATACTTATTAATGATTTGGAGCTTAATTGTAGCTTATAGTCGTGTATATGTTGGGGTGCATTATCCGTTAGATTTATTATGTGGACTAACTTTTGGAGCCCTTTCAGGTTTCGGATTCTTTAAACTGTTTGTATATATAGCGAAGCGTCGTGGTTTACCTACTTTTTAGTTAAAATATAGTAAGTATTTACAAGCCTATCATTATGTTTTTTTGAAGACGAATCGGCCATATTTATGTCGTATGTTCTCACAAAATCTATGTTGTATAACTCACCTATAGATTGCAGTTCTGTATCTGTAAATTCTCTTGCTAGTAATCCGAAACGTTTATCTTTTGGGAAAAGCAATTCATCATTGTCATCTGCAATAATAGGCAGCACGTCTCCGTATAACCAGATCATCTCTGGAGACACATAATTAGAGCCGTAAACGTTTATACCTTCAGTTTTAGCTTCATCTTTTAAAGTTGTAATCTGGGTATAATGTTCCGGTACCATGGCATTGTATAGTGGTAAGGCTACAATAAAAATAGATCCATAAAATAGTACGGTAAGATAAAATACCGTTTTTATCGCCTTATTTTTTAAGTTGATAAAAATTAAAATTCCAATACTAAAGAGTACAATAGAAGCAGTAATATATTGTATCCAAAATCCTTGTAATTGATCTTTTAACCCTAAATAAGCAATTACAGGAAATACTATCCCAATTGCTGCTATTAAGCCAAAATTGAAATACACAGGAATAGTTTCCCTTTTGTCCTTTAACGTTTTAAAATGTTGGATTAAATAATCGATATAAAAACCAGTATTTATGGCTAAAGGAATTAAAACAGGCATAAGATATCTAGATTTCTTTTCCGGGATTAATGATAATAAAACGACAGCAATTAGCGTCCAATAGAAACTGAATTTGTATGCTTTTAAATTCCGTACTCTCGTTTTTAAATACGGATATAATAAACTTATAAATGCAGGAATGGTCCAAATACCACTTTGTGTAAAAAAGCTCCAGTAGTAATAAAAGGGTCTAATATTATAACTTCCCCAGTTACTAGTTTCTTTTTGTGTAATATGTGTAAAGGTTTCAGGATCTATCAATCGTACGTAAATAAACCACCAACCGCCAATAGCAAGCATTAAGATTAAGACACTAAAAACAGAAAAGGTTTTAGGTTTAAAAGCTTTAAATTTATAGGTAAACGCATACGCTAATACAAACGGCAAAAACAGTGCATATAAAGACACAGGACCTTTACTTAAAAAAGAAAATCCTAAACAGATTCCGGCTATTAATGTGTGTGTCCAAAAATTGCTTGTTTTCTGAAAAAGTTGAAAGAGATTGTAAATTGCCACCATCATAAATCCGTGAGCATAAATATCCCATGGGGCTTCAATGGTAATTCCAACTGTATAAAAAGCTGTAATAACTAAACATGCATTGACTAGGCTGTGGACTTTATTCTGAACGAGAGATACAGATAGTTTGTACACAAACACACCTAATAGCATAATCATAAATACTGTAGGCAATCGTAATGCATAGACTTGTATTCCGAATATCAAAGCTGAAATCGCAGATAACCAGGTTGGTAATGGTGGTTTTTCGTAGCGTGCTTCACCATTCATAGTGGTTAATAGCCAATGATTATCTAAAATCATTTCGCGGGCTGTAATAAAGTTTCTCGCTTCCATAATAGTCACTTGCATAACGTGCAAATTGGGAAGGAGCATCACTGCCACCATAATACAAATGGTTACAATAGGATGTTTTTCAATGATTTTAATCATGATATTTCTTTATTAAAACAAGGTTTCTGCTGTATATAATTGCGCCAAGTATATGTCCTGTAAATAACACAGGGTCTCTTCTTAAAACGGCATAAATTAAAATAAGTACAGATCCTGCTAAGCTTAAAGCCCAAAAACCAAAAGGGAGTGTCGATTCTTTTTTCTTTTCAGAATACATCCATTGGTATATAAAGCGTAATGTAAAAACCACTTGCGATATAATACCTAAAACCAATAACCAAACAGGAATGTTTTCGTTTTTAAATAGTAACGTGATATCTATTTGGTTATTATTAAAGTAATAAATTACAATAAATAATGGTACAAAGAGTAAAAACCAACGCATAGGTTTAGGAAATTTTTCCCACTGATTTTGAAGTTGAAGATTTCTTATATAGATAAAATACGTTAAACTTTGTCCGAGCATAATGGCAAAATCTTGCCTTAGATAGCCATACACAAATAGTAAGAATGATGCAATTAAACTGAGCGTCCAGAATAGCGTAGGAGTAATAACTTTACGTTTTTTTTCAGACGTTACCCACTGCACAACAAGTCGCGAAGAGAATAGGATTTGTGCAATAAATCCTATAGTATATATAATATAATTATTCATTAACTACGGGTCTCGATTTCGTAGTTAATATACTTCTTTTTCATCCACATGTAGGCAAAACAGTCTACTAAAGGCCCTAAAAGTCTGTTCCATAATCCAAATTTAGCTTCACCAGCTATACGTGGAAAATGTTGTACAGGCACCTGAATTATTTTTCCATGTTGTAGTAAAATCATGGCTGGTAAAAAGCGATGTAACCCTTTAAACATAGGAATACGTTTGGCGTAATCTGTTTTTATCACTTTTAATGGGCATCCTGTATCGTCCATGCCATCATGCGTGAAACTTCTACGGATACCATTAGCAATTTTAGAAGACATATTTTTTACAAACGAATCTTTTCTATTTGAGCGTACCCCGGTTACTAAGTCATATTCGCCTATATGTTGTAATAAGATATTAAAATCTGATGGTGCCGTTTGTAAATCAGAATCTATATAGCCCACTAAAGGGGTGTTTGTGTAATCGAACCCTGCTTTTATGGCTGCACTTAAACCTCTGTTTTGTTTAAAACTAATAAATTCAAAAGCCTCAGAGCGGTTACAAATGGTTTCTATAAGTTCTTGACTTTTGTCTTTAGAGCCATCGTTTACAAGAAGAATTTTAGTGGATTTAGTAGCCGTTTTTGCATATGCAGAAAGTTCTTGCTCAACACGTAATAAATTGTCTTCTTCATTATAAACAGGGACTATAATGGTGAATTGGTAACTCATAGATAGAAACTTGAAAGTACAAATGTATTCTTTTTTCTAGAAAAGAAATTTTTAACATTTAAAAATGTTAAATAAACTCACTAAAATGTCCGTTTACTTTAAAGGTACTGCAACTTTTACATCGTCCCATGCCATGGTTAAGGCTAAATTATCTGTAGAATTATCGAAAGAAATAGTAAATTCTTCAACAACATTATTTAATTTTTCAACCGGAACTTTTAAATCAACCACATCAAAATCTGGATCGCGCATTGCTTTCATCGTATCGTCTACGCCCCATTTGTATTGTTTTTTATTAAACATAACATGCCAAATGGTATCGTTTGGTACGGTCCAAAGTGTATATTTTCCTGGAGGTAAAGAATCTGTTCCTATTTTTAAAGCTTTATTTGTTTTAAAAGTTGTGGCTTCGTTAGCTCCAGTTCTCCAAACTTCATTATAAGGTACAAGACCTCCAAAGATTAAACGGTCACGTTTAGAGGGTCTATTATAAAAGACTTCTAATTTTAAGTCATTTAGTTTGTATTCTACTGTGTCCTTTGGACTTAGAACTTTACTAAAGGCTCCTTTTTCAAAATATGCATATAGAAAAATTCCTACAGCTACAAAGACTAAGAGTATCATGACCCACTTTAAAAATCTATTCATATACTAATTATTATTTAAGAGAATAAATATACTTTAAAAGATGACTAACATAAAGCAGAGTGCTTTAATTAATTCAAATTTAACAAGCTTTTAAAAAAAATGCTATCTTTTTGCAACACTTCCAAATAAAAGGTGTCTTTAAGATGTACACTAACCAAAAATACCATAAGTGAATTCATTTTCTATACATCTTGTAGAAGAATGTAAACGAAATAACCGTAAGGCGCAAATGCAGTTATACAACCAGTACTGCCAAGGCATGTATATTGTTGCCAAACGATTTATTTCGAATACAGCCGAAGCCGAAGATCTTGTGCAAGATGCTTTTATAAAGGCCTTTAGCAAATTGCATCAATTTAAAGGCGATGTCACTTTTGGTGCCTGGTTAAAACGTATTGTGGTCAATACATGTATTGATGCCTTGAAGTCAAAAAAACAGCATTTAGAAACACTAGACGAGGTGCACCTTAAAGTTATAGATGCGAATGATACAGATGACGATTGGCAGATTGATGATGCGGCCACAGTGCATGATGTGAAAGTGGTGATGGAAACCTTGCCCGAAAAATATAAATATGTTGTCATGTTATTTTTAATAGAAGGTTACGATCATCAAGAAATTTCTGAAATTTTAAATATTTCTGAAGTTGCATCACGCACACAATTATCTCGAGGGAAACAAAAATTACAAGAACTTTTAAAATCTAAACACTATGGCGCAAGATATTAGAGACTTATTTATGGCTGATAGGGCACAAGATAAAAACGATAGTATACCTGAAGGGCATGAAGCGCGCTTTTTGGATAAGTTGAATGCCTGTTTACCAGAAACTCCAGTAAAGTCGAAGGTTAATTGGGTGAAAATAGCTGTAAGTTTAGTGATTTTGTTGGGTTTGAGTTTTGGTGGTTATACGTATTTAAATTCAAATCAAGATAACAATAGTCAATCACCAACAATCACAGATGTCAATACAAAACCAGAAGTTAGAATAAAAACGTTAGGAGATTTGTCTCCAGATTTAAAGAAGGTAGAAGATTATTATTTAGCAAGTATTCATACCGAATTATCTAAAGTAGAACTGACTCCGGAAAACAAAGAGTTAATAGACGGTTATATTGAAAGACTTGAAGAATTATCTAACGAATACAAACGACTGTCTGAAGAATTAACGGCATCTGGTCCTAGTGAATTTACAGTAAACGCGTTAATAGACAACTTAAAATTGCGTTTGAATTTATTGTACCGTTTACGCGATCAATTAAAAACATTAAGTTCTGAAACTGTTGCCGAAGAAGCAACACAACACTCTTTTTAAAAAAATCAATCAAAAAATGAAACAGATTATTATAAAATCAATAACAAGTGTTCTGTTTTTGTGTTTCGTGTCTCATCACACACTAGCACAACAAAAACTGAACAAAGCCTCACAATCTTTAAAAGTAAATAAAGCGGTGACCATACAATTAGAGTCTAATTATACCACGGTTAAAATAGATACCTGGAATAAAGATATTATTGAAGTCGAAGCTTTTATTGAAAGTGATAAGCTAAGTAAAACCGATTTGCAAAAAGCCTTACAACAATGGAATGTAGATGTAAGTGGTTCAAATAATTTTGTAACCATAAGTTCTAAGAGTACCCAAAATGGGTGGGAAGACGATTATATTTTCGATTCTAATGCCATGTCTGCATTAAAAACATTAGAATTCGATTTAGCTCAAATTCCGCCAATGCCACCCATGCCAGATATGTCGCATGTATCTCATTTACCACAGCTGCCAACTATGCCGCAAGCTCCGGTAATGCCGCAATTGCCAGATTTACCTGAAGGGATTACTCAAGTAAATTTTGATTACGAACGCTATAAAGAAGAAGGGGAATCGTATTTGGAATCATGGAGTAAAATTTATCAGAAAAAATATGGTAAAGAGTATCAGGATAAAATGAAATCTTGGGCAAAACAGTTTAGTGCATCTGGTTTTAAAGAATATGAAAAGGAAATGGAAGCTTGGGGCGAGAAATTCGGAGAATCTTATGGCAAGCAAATGGAAGCTTGGGGAAAACAGTTTGAGGACGGGTTTGGAAAAGATTTCGAGAAAAGTATGGAAGCTTGGGGCGAATCGTTTGGTAAATCTTTTGAAAAACAAATGGAAGCTCAGGCACATGCCCAAGAAAGTAGAGCACGTGCCGAAGAGGCTAAAAGTCGTTTAGAAGTCAATCAAAGTAGTAAACCAGCACATTCTAATCTTAAAAAAACCATAATTATTCGTATGCCTAAAAAGGCCAATTTAAAAGTGAATGTAAAATACGGCGAATTACAATTTGTGTCTTTAATAGAAAATTTAAAGGCTGTAATGTCTCATACAAAATTAACAGCACAAACCATCGATGGAAGTCTGACTTCCATCGATGTGTCTTATGCACCCGTATCTATTGCGCAGTGGAATCAAGGAAATCTGATTTTAAATTATGTTGAACAGGCTAAATTATCTGAAGTAAATAGTATGGTTTTAAATTCAAATTCTTCTAGTATTCATTTGGGAAACATTTCTGGGAATACTATTATTAATGGTAGTTTTGGAGATTTAAAAATTAACGAGATTGCAGATAGTTTTCAAAATTTAAATATTGTATTAGATAATAGTGATGCTGTAATTAAGCTGCCAAACACAGCCTATAGTTTACAATACAACGGAAAACAGTCGCGTTTTAAACACCCAAAGAAAACAACTAGTGAAAATGCATCTACGTTTTCTACAGGGGATTTAAGTAGCAATAAATCAATTATTGTGAATGCAAAATTTAGTAAAGTATTGATGGAGTAGTTTAAAATACTTCCAAAAAAAAATCTAGACTATTTTACATAGCCTAGATCCTTTTATATTATGATAAAGCCTTTTGGCTTTTTTCTTATTCAGTAATTACCCAATCACCTTTTGCTAAAAGTGGCTCAGCTTGTTTGTATTTTACGGTTTTACTTTCTCCGTTCATTACATTCTTGATCGTCACTTTATCGTTTCTACCAATTTTTGGTCTGTCGCGAACAATAGTTTCTACAACTTCTGGTTGGCGTTGCGTTTGTCCAGCAGCTCTACTTTGTGACGCACGCTCATCTAAATTAGGAATTTCTTCTTTAGTCGTTTCTAATTTTTGCTTTTTAGGTGCTTGTTGTCTTTCCTCGCTAATTGCATTCTGATCTTCGCTTGGTAACTCTCCTTTAAATAAGAATGAAATCACGTCTTTATTGACTTGAGTGATCATGTCTTTAAATAATTCGAAAGCTTCAAACTTATAAATTAATAACGGATCTTTTTGTTCGTGAACCGCTAATTGAACAGATTGTTTTAACTCATCCATTTTACGTAAATGCGATTTCCAAGCATCGTCGATAATAGCTAACGTAATGTTTTTTTCAAAATCTGTAATTAATTGTTTTCCTTCAGTTTCATAAGCTTGTTGTAAATCTGTTACCACTTGTAACGTTTTAACACCATCTGTAAATGGCACTACAATACGCTTAAATTTATCGCTTTGTGTTTCGTAAACATTTTTAATGATTGGGAATGCAAGTTCTGCATTCTTAGCCATTTTAGTTTTGTAATAATCGAAAGCAGCTTTATAAACTTTAGCAGCAATGTCCTGTACGGTTAACTTATTAAATTCTTGTTCACTTACTGGATTGCTCATTGAAAAATAACGAATCACTTCAAAACCGAAATTCTTAAAGTCGTTTGCACCTTTATTCGTTTCAGCAATATTTTCAGCAGTATCGAAAATCATGTTTGCTAAATCTACGCTTAAACGTTCTCCAAATAAAGCATGGTGACGACGCTTATATACAACTTCACGTTGTGCATTCATAACATCATCATACTCTAATAAACGCTTACGAACACCAAAGTTATTTTCTTCAACTTTTTTCTGTGCACGCTCAATAGATTTTGAAATCATAGAATGCTGAATCACTTCACCTTCTTCTAATCCCATTTTATCCATCATTTTTGCAATACGCTCAGATCCGAATAATCGCATTAAGTTATCTTCTAATGACACATAGAATTGAGAACTTCCTGGATCTCCTTGACGACCTGCACGACCACGTAACTGACGGTCTACACGACGAGAATCATGACGTTCTGTACCAATAATGGCCAAACCACCAACTTTTTTAACTTCGTCTATTAACTTAATATCGGTACCACGACCAGCCATGTTAGTTGCAATAGTTACTTGTCCTGGCTTACCAGCTTCAGCAACAATATCTGCTTCTTTTTTATGTAACTTGGCATTTAAGACATTATGTGGCACTTTACGAATGCTAAGCATTTTTCCTAAAAGTTCACTAATTTCAACGTTTGTTGTACCAATTAATATTGGACGACCAGCTTGAGAGAGTTTAGTTACTTCGTCAATTACTGCATTGTATTTTTCACGTTTCGTTTTATAAACTAAATCTTCTCTGTCATCTCTTGCAATCGGACGGTTTGTTGGAATTTCTACAACATCTAATTTATAGATTTCCCAGAATTCACCAGCTTCTGTAATCGCAGTACCTGTCATACCAGACAGTTTACGATACATTCTAAAATAATTTTGAAGCGTTACTGTTGCAAATGTTTGTGTTGCTGCTTCAATTTTTACATTTTCTTTGGCTTCAATCGCTTGGTGTAATCCGTCACTATAACGACGTCCATCCATAATACGACCTGTTTGCTCATCGACAATCATAACCTTATTCTCCATAACCACATATTGAATGTCTTTTTCAAATAGGGCGTATGCTTTAAGCAACTGGTTTAAGGTATGAATACGTTCAGATTTTATACCGAAGTCTTTAAATAACTCTTCTTTTTCTTCAGCTTCTTGTTCCGCAGGTAAACCTTTAGCTTCAATTTTAGCCATTTCGATACCAATCTCAGGCATCACGAAAAAGTTAGGATCATCTTTACCAGAAAGGTATTCTACACCTTTATCTGATAATTCAATTTGATTATTTTTTTCATCGATTACATAAAACAACGCTTCGTCTACCTTAGGCATCTCGCGGTTGTTATCTTGCATGTAATGATTTTCTGTTTTCTGTAATAATTGACGGATTCCGTCTTCACTTAAAAACTTAATTAAGGCTTTGTTTTTAGGCATACCACGGTATACACGTAACAGTTGGAAACCTCCTTCTTTAGTGTCTCCACTAGCAATTAGTTTTTTTGCTTCTGCTAAAACTCCAGTTAAATACTTGCGTTGTACAGCAACAATATCATCTACTTTTGGTTTTAACTCTGTAAATTCTTGACGGTCTCCTTGCGGTATTGGTCCAGAAATGATTAACGGTGTACGTGCATCATCTACTAATACAGAATCGACTTCATCGACTATGGCATAGTGGTGCGGACGTTGTACTAAATCGTTTGGCGAATGTGCCATATTATCACGTAAATAATCGAAACCAAATTCGTTATTTGTACCGTAAGTAATATCTGCGTTGTATGCTTTTTTACGAGCATCTGAGTTTGGTTGGTGATAATCGATACAATCGATACTTAAACCATGAAATTCGAAAATAGGAGCCATCCACGCACTATCACGTTTTGCTAAATAATCATTCACGGTTACTAAGTGTACACCTCTTCCGGTTAACGCATTTAAATACATAGGTAAGGTGGCTACTAATGTTTTACCTTCCCCTGTATGCATCTCTGCAATTTTACCTTGGTGCATGGCAATACCACCAATAAGTTGGACATCGTAATGTACCATATCCCAAGTAATGGCTTTCCCTGCAGCATCCCAAGAGTTTGCCCAAACGGCTTTGTCGTCTTCTAAAACAACGTAGTCTTTTGTACCAGAGATTTCTCTGTCGAAAGCACTTGCTGTTACCGGAATATTTGTGTTGTCTTTAAATCGTTTAGCTGTTTCTTTAACAACAGCAAAAGCTTCAGGAAGAATGTCGTTTAATACGTCTTCTGTAGCAGCATAAGAGTCGTCTTTAATTTTATCAATTTCTTGATAAATATCTTCGCGTCTGTCTATGTCTTCGGTATTGTTAGCTTCTTCTAAAAGCTTTGAGATTTGATCTTCGAAAGGTTGTCTTCCTTCTGCAATTTTAGCTTTAAAAAAAGCGGTCTTTGCTCTTAATTCGTCATGCGATAAAGCTTCTAGCGCCTTTTCGAAGGTTTTAATTTTATTTACTAAAGGCATGATGGCTTTTACATCTTGCTTGGATTTATCTCCAACAAATACCTTAAGTACAGAATTTAAAAAATTCATGTGTATATGTGTTAATGGTTGTATTAAGTTTTGCAACTTAATAGATACAGTTATGTACTTTAAATGCGTTTAAAATATAGCACTCAAATATACGTTTTGTTGTTATGTTTAATAAAGAATAGCACAAAAAAAAGCCTCGATACGAGACTTTTTAACTTTTCTTTATATAATACTAATATTCATCCTCGTTCCAGAGATAATCTTCATCCGTAGGATAGTCAGACCATATCTCTTCAATGGAGTCGTACGAATCGCCTTCATCTTCAATGGATTGTAAATTTTCTACAACTTCTAAAGGTGCTCCAGTTCTAATTGCGTAGTCAATCAGCTCATCTTTAGTAGCTGGCCAAGGCGCATCGCTTAAATATGATGCTAATTCTAATGTCCAATACATCTGTAATTCGTTTTATTTTTTGCAAAAATAATTTTTTAGTTTAAATAGTCAAGAAAAAAATGAATTATTTCATCATTAAATTAAAGAACGACTTGTTTTTTCAAACAAATTGACTTCAAGCAGGTTATAAAACCCTTAAAACTTTAAATTATTGTTTTTCCGGAATCCACTTTACTTCGTCTGCTTGTAAGTCATGAGACAACTTTCGTGCCAACACAAAAAGGTAGTCAGAAAGGCGGTTTAAATAGGTTAACGTTTGCGGATTTAATGGTTCTATATCGTTTAGCTCTGAGGCTAAGCGTTCTGCTCTACGGCATACACAACGTGCAATATGACAGAATGACACGGTTTGGTGGCCACCAGGTAACACAAAATGCGTCATTGGTGGTAATTCTAAATTCATAGCATCCATTTCGTTTTCTAAGAGAATACTATTGGCATCTTCAATTTTTGGAATATTTAATCGTTCCTTACCATTTTTTAAAATCGCTTTTTCTGGAGGTGTTGCTAGCATCGCGCCAACGGTAAATAATCGATCTTGAATTACGATTAAGACTTCTTTATAAGCTGGATTAATATCTTGATCGCGTATAAGTCCGATGTAAGAGTTTAACTCGTCTACAGTGCCGTAACTTTCAATACGAATATGATGTTTAGGCACACGTGTGCCTCCAAAAAGTGCAGTTGTACCTTTATCGCCGGTTTTAGTATATATTTTCATGTAATGCTAACTTAAAATTAAAATGGTGTCTTTAGATTTTTGACACATTCCAAAGTTACATGGAAAATTTAGGCTTTAAAAATGAAATAAGATTTTGATTAAAGCATTTGAGGTTGAACAGTGATTTTTTCGTTTCTCGTATCGCTTTCAATAATACCATCTCTTAATCGAATAATTCTATGAGCATGCTCTGCGATATCTTCTTCGTGTGTTACTAAAATTACTGTATTGCCTTGTTCATGTATGGTATTGAAAAGACCCATAATTTCTACAGAGGTTTTAGAATCTAAATTTCCTGTAGGTTCATCGGCCAAAATTATTGAAGGTTTATTAACAAGAGCACGTCCTACAGCAACACGTTGACGTTGTCCTCCAGAAAGTTGGTTGGGTTTATGGTCCATTCGATCTGCTAATCCGACTTCTGTTAACACTTCTTCGGCTCGTTTTGTACGGTCGGCTTTCGAGTAACCTGCATAGACCATAGGTAATGCTACATTATCTAAAGCCGTTGTTCTTGGAAGTAAATTAAACGTTTGGAAAACGAATCCGATTTCTGTGTTTCTAATATCAGCTAACTCATCGTCTGTCATTTTACTAACATCTTTGCCATTTAAAACATAAGATCCCGCCGTTGGAGTATCTAAACACCCTAATAAATTCATGAGTGTAGATTTCCCAGAACCAGAAGGTCCCATAATCGCAATATAATCGCCTCGTTTAATGGTTAAATCTATACCTTTTAATACATGAACGGTTTCTTGTCCGAGTTTAAAATCGCGGATGATGTTGGTGATTTCAATGACGTTATCCATAAAATTGATGCTGATATTGGTTACTGCAAGATACAGGAATTTATATAAGAAATAAGACGCAGGACTTTACGATTTGTTACAAAATTGATAAATAAAACTGTAAAATTAACTTGACTAAGTTATAATCTTATCGTGAAATGTTCTTTGACTTGCTCTTTTCTGAAACATACAAATCCATATTGAAACGTATCTATAGTTACTTTTACTTTAGGGTGTTTTTTAATAAGTTCCCATGCTTCTGTCATGCCTTTAGACCAATAAATATCATCGAATACACATACGGTGTCATTGTGAATTTTAGGGAGTAATAATTCAAAATAAGTTAAAGTTGCCTCTTTATTATGATTGCCATCAAATAATATAAAATCGAAGGTCTCGTCTTTTAATTCAGGGATAACCTTGCTGAAATCTCCAACGCGAACTTTGGCATGCTTAATATTATTTTCTTTTAAATTCAGTGTGGTGAATTTTGCTATTTCGGGGCAACCTTCAATAGAGGTTACGTTTCCGTTTTTGTAACCTAGCGCTATGGCATGTGTAGAGATGCCAAGAGAGGTTCCTAATTCAAGGCTATTGTTAAATTTAAAATACTTTGCTAAACGATATAATAATTTAGCACGATTTAAAGATGCTCCAGAATGTTTAGCAATACTATTTATACTGCGAGTGTTGTTTTTTGTAAACTGAGAACCGGTACCTAGATCGGTGATTTCTATTAGAGTGTTGTTGTTTAAAAGCGCTTTTTTATAGTTTGTAATTAAAGCATAATCAGCATACTGTTTTTTGTCGTAAAAGCATTTTGTAACTAGGTTAAAGACAAAAGGGGAGTGCACCCCATGCTGATTTGTAGAGCGTTTTAAAAATTTTATATATTCTTGAATTTGATGCAGCACGATTTCTAAATTCGAATTGAAATTTTAACCTTCTAATTTTGCGGCAAGTTCAAACCAACGTTCTTCTTTCTCGTCTATTTCTTGGATTAGTTTTTCTAATTTCACAGAGAGTTCGTTAATCTGGTCTTGAGAGAGCTCAGGATTTAAAAACTTAGCTTCTAGTTCTGTTTTATCGAATGCTAACGATTTTAGTTTGCTTTCTATATTGTTATATTCCTTCTGTTCGTTATAAGATAATTTAGTACTAGAATCTTGTTTCCAATTCTTCTTTTCTTTTTTTTCGTCTGTAGGCGATGTTTCAGGACTGTCTTCATAAGCTCTAAAATCGCTATAGTTTCCAGGAAAATCTTCAACCACACCTTCGCCTCTAAAAACAAAAAGGTGATCTACAATTTTATCCATAAAATAACGGTCGTGAGTTACTACTAATAAACAACCCGGGAAATCTAATAAGAAATCTTCAAGAACGTTTAGCGTTACGATATCTAAATCGTTTGTGGGTTCATCCAGAATTAAGAAATTAGGATTCTGAATTAAAACGGTACATAAGTATAAACGTTTACGCTCTCCACCACTTAATTTTTCAACAAAATCGTATTGTTTTTTTCTATCGAATAAAAAGCGCTCTAATAATTGTTGTGCACTAATTTGACGTCCTTTTTTTAAAGGAATATAATCTCCAAACTCACGAACTACATCTATAACTTTCTGATCGGGTTTAACCTCTATTCCCGCTTGGGTATAATAACCAAACTTAACAGTCTCCCCAAGTGTTATTGTGCCACTATCTGGTTTAGCCGTTTCTGTTAAAATGTTTAGAAAGGTAGATTTTCCAGTACCATTTTTTCCGATAATACCTACACGTTCACCGCGCTGGAAATTGTAAGTAAATCCGTTTAAAATGGTTTTGTCTCCAAAAGATTTTTTTACGTTGTGTAATTCTACAATCTTATTTCCTAAACGCTCCATGTTAAGCTCTAACTCGATCTGATGGTCTTTACGGCGCTTACTGGCACGTTGTTTAATATCGTGAAAATCGTCTATTCTAGATTTCGATTTGGTAGTACGTGCTTTAGGTTGGCGACGCATCCAAGTTAATTCCTTTTTAAAAAGTTGTTTAGCTTTACCTGTTTCTACAGTTTCTTGAGTAATTCTTGCTTCTTTCTTTTCAAGGTAGTAGGAATAGTTTCCTTTATAACTATACATTTCGCCTTGGTCCAATTCTATAATTTCGTTACAGACACGTTCTAAGAAAAAACGGTCGTGCGTTACCATAAATAACGTCATGTTTTCTTTAGCAAAAAATAATTCTAACCATTCAATCATTTCTAAATCTAAATGGTTGGTAGGCTCATCTAAAATTAATAAATCAGGTTTATTAATTAAAGCATTCGCTAAGGCTAAACGTTTTTTTTGTCCTCCAGATAGCGTGCTTACTTTCTGTGAGAAGTTATCTAATTTTAATTTAGATAGAATTTGTTTGTATTGCGTTTCAAAGTCCCAAGCATTATATCGGTCCATTTGTTCAAATGCTTTTTGATAAGCATCTGCATCTTCCGTATTATGTAAAGCCGTTTCGTAATTTTTTATCACTTTTAAAATATCGTGATCCCCATCAAAAATAGTGGCTTCTACCGTTAGATTAGGATCTAAAACGGGTTCTTGTGGTAAGAAAGACACTGTAATATCTTTTCTAAAAATTATTTGTCCAGTATCTGGCTGATCAAGTCCTGAGAGAATGTTTAGAATCGATGTTTTTCCTGTTCCGTTTTTAGCTACAAAAGCAACTTTTTGATCTTTATGGATGCTAAAAGACAGGTTTTCGAATAACGTAAGTTCTCCGTAAGATTTAGCTATATTTTCTACTGTTAAATAATTCAAGTGTTTTCTATGTTTTAGAATTGATTTGCAAATATCCAAAAAGTAAACGATTAGTTTTTATATTCCTATCGAAAACTTATATTTGTCGCAAATATCTGACTTCTTTTCATGACCAAAAATTTTATAATCACTTGTGTTGTATTATGTCTTTCAATTACAGGATGCGTTCCTCATAAAGAAATGGTCTATTTACAACCTTCAGAAACAGTAAACGATTCTATTGCTAAAGTTGTTGCTGCTCAGGCACCTTACCGTATTCAGATCTATGATATTTTGAATATACGTGTGAAAGCCTTAGATCAAGATGCTGTACAAATTTTTAATCCGATGGGAGAAGATTTGTTAGATGCAAATAGTGATGAGCGTGCATATTTTGATGGGTTCACTGTAGATTTACACGGAGAAATAAGAGTGCCAGCGCTAGGTCGTATTAATGTTTTAGGCTATACCACCGAAGAAATAGAGAAGATTTTAGAAAAAAAATTACTTGAAGAGCAATTTAAAGAGACCGCAAATATTTTTGTAACAGTTAAATTAACAGGTTTACGTTATACGGTTAGTGGGGAAGTAGAAGCTCCTGGAACAAATACATTATTTCAAGATCGTGTAAATATTTTTGAAGCTATTGCCAACGCTGGAGAAATACCAATAACTGGAGATAGAAAAGATATTTTAATTATTAGACAATATCCACAAGGGCAAAAAATTCATCATTTAGACATTACGCGTGAAGATGTTATGAGTTCGCCATATTATTACATACAACCTAACGATATTATTTATGTTAAACCTTTACCTCAGAAATCTTGGGGAACTGGAGAAACAGGTGTGCAAACTTTAACGACAATTGCAACCATACTTACATTAGGAACTACAACTTTATTATTAATAGATCGCTTATAACGAATGACACAATACGAGTTTGATGATCAAGACCAAATGGAATCTGGAGGGATGACCTTCGATTTTAGAGGATATTTATTTAAGGTTCTTAACCTTTGGAAATTAGTACTTCTATGTATTGGTGTCGCATTAATTATAGCTTATCTTATAAATGTTAGAAAACAAAACATATATAGATTAGATTCATTAATTACTGTAGAAAACGATCAAAACCCATTTTTTACTGCAAACACCAGTATTTCTTTTAACTGGGGTGGTGTTTCTGGAAAAGTTGGTAAGGTAATTACTTCACTACAAACACGAACGCATAACGAATTGGTTGTAGATTCACTTCAGTTTTATGTCGATTATTTAAAAGAAGGGAAATATAGAAAAGAAGATATTTATAAAGATGCTCCATTCTTTGTAGAAATTGATAAAGATAAAGGTCAGCTTTTAAATCAGCCATTAGGGATACGATTTATAAATGCTACACAGTTTGAAATTTTTAATGAATTTGAAACTGAAGACGGACGTATGCAGTTTTATGGAGACAAGCATACAGAAACTGTACGTTTACCCATTGGAGTTTTTACTAAAACCTTTACTATAGGAAAACCTGTTGAGTTACCTTTTGTTCACTTTACACTGTTTACAAAGCCTGATCATACCATTTCTAATAATGAAGAATATTTTGTTAGATTTTTAAATTTCGATCAAGTCGTAAACGATTATAAAAATGCGGTTAAAACAGAACCCTTCTCTAAAGAATCTTCTTCTGTTTTAAAGTTATCCTTATCAGGACATAATAAAGCGAAAATTGTAGATTATTTAAATGCGACATCTGCCATTTTAAGCCGGACAGAGTTAGAACGAAAAAACTTATATGCAACCAATACCATTCGTTTTATAGACAGTAGTTTGGCTAGTGTAAATAATAGTTTAAAAGATGTCTCGGAAGAGATGAACACGTTTAGAAAGCAAAATAAAGTATTTGATGTAGATGCAGAAATGACTGAAGTGTCTTCGCGTTTAAGAGAATACGAAATGGCTAAAGAAATTGAGCAAACTAAGCTTAATTACTTAAACGCATTAGATGATTATTTACAAACGAAAACAAATTACATAAATATTGCAGCTCCATCTTCTGTTGGGATTGAAGAACCAAACATTCAACAAAGTGTAGGTAAAATAACGGCTTTAGCTATAGAACGCCAAAGTTTAGAATATACCATGAAAGAAGGGTCTAACTTGTTTAAAGATTTAGATCGTAGAATAGATGCAGAAAAGAAGGTATTATTAGAAACTATAGACGCCACTAAAAGAACGATAAGATTACAATTAAATAGTATTCAAAGACAGGCGGCTAACTTAGAGTCTAAATTGAGTAATTTACCTGAAGACCAACAACAATACTTGAAAATTCAGCGTAAGCTAGATATCAGTCAAGAAGCTTATAATATATACATGGCCAAACGTAGTGAAGCGGCTATTGTTAAAGCGGCTAATATTTCAGATATTACATCTATTGATGACGCTAAAGATATAGGAGGCGGATTAATTGGACCAAATAAATCGCTTAATTACATGATGGCGCTTATGGTTGGATTTTTCTTACCTATGCTTATGATCTTTATTATCTATTTATTAGATAATACCATTCATGGTTCTGATGAGGTAGAGCGTTTATCTCGTATACCTATTTTGGGTCTTATTGGAAAATATAAATACCATAACAATCTTGTGGTATTTGAAAAGCCAAAATCTGCAGTAGCAGAGTCTTTTAGATCGATTAGGTCGAGTATGCAATTCATCCTAAAAAAGCAAGATAATAAGTCTAATTTAGGAAAAACCATCATGATTACTTCGTCTGTAAGTGGAGAAGGGAAAACCTTTACGTCTATAAACATGGCTACGGTCTATGCGCTATCTGGTAAGAAAACCATATTATTAGGATTAGATTTACGTAAACCAAAAATATTTGGTGATTTCGGAATTACGAATGATTCGGGAATGGTTAATTATTTAATTGGAGAACACGATTTAGAGCGTGTTACCAGTCATACTAACGTAGATAATTTAGATATTATTCCTTCTGGTCCTGTACCTCCAAATCCATCAGAATTATTAATGAGTGATATGATGGCAGATCTAATAGATCAACTTCGTATAGATTACGATATGATTATTTTGGATACACCACCATTAGGTTTAGTTACAGATGCGTTACAACTGACTCAGTTTGCAGATGCTACAATTTTTATGGTAAGATTAGATTATACCAAGAAAGGAATGTTGTCATTAATTAATGCGAAATACCGTATGGGAGAAGTTAAAAACATAAGTTTTGTACTAAACTTCTACAAGCATAAAACCAATCATAATTACGGTTATGGCTATGGTTACGGTTATGGTTACGGTTATGGCTATGGCGTGTACGGAAACGCATACCACGAAAAAGATAAAAAGAGTGGTATTATTGGTAAATTAAAAGAATATATAAAGAAGTCTTAATTTAGATTGCAATAGCCGATTGTATAGGTGCTTTTAATAATTCACTTTGTAAAATCTTTTGTGTATGCATAGTGTCTTGTTGCGGGATTAAAAAACGCTCCAAGTCTTCGGTGTGCATAATTTGTTCTGTGGTGTCTATAAATCCGTAGCCTTTGTAAAATCCATCTTTTATTAAAACAAATGCAGACTCTTCTTGATGACGTCCAGTTTGTTTTAAAACCAATTCTTGATTACTATATTTAATGGCTTCAATAGCTTCATTAACTCTCAAGTTATATTTTTCTGCAGTTTCTGTTTGTTTACAAATCCCTTTGCATGTATTAATTTCATAATGAGAGCATACAGTAGCTCCTTCTTGTAAATGACAGTATTTAGGGCATAAATTAAATGCCTTACAGTATTTTTCTAATTGCTGTCTGCAATCTGTTATGGAGTAATATATTTTAAGCGGATTAGGAGCAGATTTTAAGGTGTTATATGCTAAATGTTTAATACCATCTCTATCTTCATAACTAAATATAGCAAATGCTTTGGGGTTGCGTTTGGCGGCTTGATTGAATTCTGGATAATGAGCTTTTAGAGCGGCATCTTCCATAAGTAATGCGATGAGTTCGCTTCCCGATAATTCAAAAGTAATATCAGCCGTTTCCCGACAAAGATTCATCTCTTTATCCGATTTATTATAAAAATGACTTAAGACGCGTTTTTTTAAATCTTTTGCTTTTCCAACATAAAGTATAGTGCCTTTTTTATTTTTGAAAAAATAAATTCCGGGTTTGTTAGGAATGGCATTAAAAACAGCGCTAGGTAAATTAGGAGGTAAAGTGGCCTCTTTAGACGAAGGTTTTAAAAAATCTTTAATTACCGTGTCTGCTTGTTCTTTAGCTAGTAATAATTCAAATAGAATAACTGTAGCTTCAGCATCTCCTTTAGCACGGTGTCTGTCAAAAACATCGATGTTAAGTGCTGTACATAATTTTCCTAAACTATAAGACTGATGGCCAGGAATTAATTTTCTGGATAACCGTATTGTACAAAGTTTTTTTCGTTTAAATTCTATATCCAATTCTTTAAAAGCATTGCGGATGATATTGTAATCGAAATTTACATTATGAGCCACAAAAATAGAATCTTCTGTAATATCTAATACGTGTTGCGCTATTTCAGCAAAGGTTGGCGCATCGGCCACCATTCTATTATCTATACCTGTAAGAGTTGTAATATATGGTGGAATTTGAGCCTCTGGATTTACTAAAGACGTAAATTCTTCAATAATCTGTGTCCCATCATGTTTTAAAATCGCAATCTCGGTAATTTTATTTCCGCTACCGTTTGTTTCAATATCTATAACTGTATACATTATTGTATCATTTTTTCTAAAGCTTTCAACTCTACTCCAAGCTCGTTAAACATTCTTATAATACTACTCATTTGTAGTTCATGCTGGTCGTATTCTTGTGTATTTATACAGCATGTAAATTCCCATAATTCTAAAATATCTTCTGCTGGGACTAAATACGGCGCATAGCTTTTATTATCTGACACTAAAAGCAAACAGTTGTTCTCTTTAATCTGATTGTAAACACGTTTGTAAACCATGCCTTGCGAGGCTGTTAAAACAACATATGTCCGTCCGTTTTGCAGGTCTCTTAAATCTTCTATAAATTGTCCAACAACAAAAGAACCATCTTTTAAGGGGAGCATAGAATCGCCTTTAATAGGGAATGCTCTGTGCTTTCCTGTTGGTAAGAAAGGTAGTTTTATTTTTTGTAATTGGTCGATATACTCCGGATCGTCGTAACCGTTTAAATATCCGGCAGAAGCTTTTACAGGCACTACTTCAATTAAATCATCGTCTTCTAGATCGACTACCATTGGAAAAAGAATACGATTAGTTCCTACATTTAAAAAAGACCCGTCTTTAGTTTTACTTAAATCTGTGCGCAATAAAATATCTATTGGAAGTTTAAAATAATCTGAAAATGCAATTAACATGTCTATTGAAGGTTCTGAGCGTGCTTCCTCATAAGATCCAATTCTAGATCGAGTAATCTTTAAATCTTTAGCAAGAGCCTCTTGAGAAAGTTTTTTAAGTGTCCTTAAATGGCGAATATTAGAAGCAATCATATATAAATAATTTTATACGTAAGAAACGGTTGGTTTATATAGTAGTAATTAATGATTGTAAATGTAGCGAAATTATTATTCTGAAAAAACAAAAAAATGAGACTGAAAGGAAAAGAATTAATATCCCTTTTATTAATGATTATTATGAAATTTAATGCAAGGTAAGAGGTTGATATATAGTGTGTCAGTATTTTATTATTTGAAAAATCTTTCGGTTTAAACCAAAAAAAAGAGGCATTTGCCTCTTTTTAAACTGTTATTTTTTATCGTCTTTATGTCGTTTTTTGTATTCTTCGAAGAGTTTTTTTCTAAAATCGTCTTCAGATTTTTTAAGAATGATTATTTTTTTAGCAGGTATAATCTTCTTTAAGTCTTTTACATATTGATTATATAATTGAAGTCTTTTTTCGTTAGACTGCACCATATTATTTAAAAGGTTGTTAGCTTCAGATTCAGACAAATCGTTTAAATTAATATCCTTTCTTTGTGCTCTCATTTCATCTCTTAATGCGTCATTTTCCTCTTCATAAGCATTATAAATGGGCCAGAATTTTTGAGCTTCAGATTTAGACAAATCTAATTTTTCTGTTATAAAAGCTATTTTTAGTGTCTTTACTTTTTCGTCTTTAGTTTGTGCAAATACATTTACACTACATAAGGCAATTAATAAAATGATATATCCTTTTTTCATAAGTTAAGTTTAATTGTCTAAGAGGTCTTCTAAATCAACTTCACTTTCAATATAGTAATCTATAGAGGCATCGCTTAAAGCACTGTTTAAAATGTCGTTTTCGAATACATCAGAATCTGTTATTAATGTTGCCATTTCCGAAGTATTTAATTCTTCGCTTAAAATAAAAGATTCTAGGGTGTCGTTGTTTATTGAACTAATAGAATGGGTTTGATTTTTAGAAAATGTAAGCGTAAACATAAGTGCCAAACAGGCTGCTATACTGGCAGCATATGCCCATGGTTTTATATTTAAAGTTCTAACTTTTGTTGTCGATTTAGAATGAAATTTAGTTAGAATTTCATCTTCTAAAGTATCAAAATAATAGTCTGGAACTTTAAAACCGTGGTCTGAGACTTTGTCTTGCAGTTTAGCTTCATTTAAAATGGAATCCTCAAGAGTATTAAAATAATCTTTTGGCATTTTAAACCCAGCGGTTTTATCGTTATGTAAGTCTTTCAGTTTCATCTTAATGCTTAGACTGTGTTTTTGTTCAAAGGTTTAATCATGTGTTAAATAGTCTTCAATTTTTTTTACTGCTAAATGATAAGAGGCCTTTAATGCGCCTTCACTAGTTTCTAAAATCTCAGACATATCCTTATACTTTATGTCTTCAAAATACCTCATATTAAAAACTAATTGTTGTTTGTGAGGTAATTTTGCAATAGCTTGTTGTAATTTATATTGAATCTCATCACCTTCAAAATAGACGTCTGATTGTAAGTGATCCAAAGCTAATTGCTGTGTCTCTTCGTTTGTTATTTGTAACAGTTTTGCTCTTTTATTTATGAAAGAAATGGCTTCGTTAGTTGCTATTCTATACATCCAAGAGTACAATTTACTGTCTCCGTTAAACGAATTTATATTTCTAAAAATTTTGATGAATGTATTTTGTAATACATCATCCGTGTCGTCGTGAGATTTCACAATATTACGAATGTGCCAATACAGCCGTTCTTTATAAAGACTAATAAGGTCTTTAAAAGCTGAATCTCTGCTAGCATCAGATTTTAGTTGCTCTAAAAGTTGAGACTCGTTAATCATTCATACGTTTTATACTTAGACTTCTTAAGTTATTAAAAGTTTAACTTGTAGCTGTAAATTTCGGAATAAAGTTTGAAACTTGGTTATAAAAAAAGGATAAACATGTTTTAATATGCTTATCCTTTTTATGAATTAATTTGGTTTATGTGTTATTCAAAACTTTGCATGTGGACCAATTTATTGTAAACATTGTCTTTTTTAATTAACTCGTCGTGCGTGCCTTGTTCTACAATTTCTCCTTTTTGCATGACCACAATTAGGTCTGCACTTTGGATGGTTGATAAACGGTGAGCGATAACAATAGATGTTCTGTTTTTCATCATATTCTCTAAAGCATCTTGTACCAAACGTTCACTTTCTGTATCTAAAGCAGAAGTGGCTTCGTCTAGAATCATGATTGGTGGATTCTTTAATACGGCACGAGCTATACTTAATCGTTGCTTTTGTCCGCCAGATAATTTATTTCCAGAATCACCAATATTGGTTTCTATACCAAGCGGTAAATCTTTCACAAATTCCCAAGCATTTGCGATTTTTAAAGCGTCGATAATTTCTTCGTCTGTAGCATTTTCTTTCCCTAGTAGGATATTGTTTTTAATGGTGTCGTTAAACAAAATTGAATCTTGAGTAACTAAGCCCATTAAACTACGGAGCGATTGTTTTGTTAAATCTTTAATATCGTCGCCATCTATAGTAATAGTCCCCTGATTAACATCGTAAAAACGGGTAACAAGATTGGCAATGGTACTTTTTCCACTACCAGATTGGCCAACAAGCGCAACACTTTTTCCTTTAGGAACTTTTAAAGTGAAGTGTTTTAAGACCATTTCATCATCATATTTAAACGAGATATTGTTTAATGAAATATCACTTGTAAAGTCCGATTTTACTTTTGCATTAGGTTTATCTTCTAAAACAGATTCTGTATTTAAAATTTCTAAAACACGATCTGCAGCTGCGTTCCCAGCTTTAACCTTATAACTTGCTTTACTAATATCTTTTGCAGGTGTTAGTATTTGGTAAGCCAAAGCCATATAGGTTATAAATGCACCACCAGACAAGGTTTTCTCAATTAAAACCATACTACCTCCGTACCATAATAAGGCCGCAATAGTTACAATACCTAAAAATTCACTGGTTGGAGATGCTAAGTTTTGTCTGTTTAAAAGTGTGTTCGAAAAATGATAAAACCGATTTGTAGAATCTTGAAATTTGTCATTAAACTTCTGTTCTGCATTAAAACCTTTAATCACCTTTAATCCGCCTAATGTTTCTTCTAATGTTGAAATAAAAACACCCTGCTCGGTCTGTACCTTATTCGATTTACGTTTTAAACTTTTTCCAATTCTAGAAATAATAAATCCAGCGACAGGAATAAATAAAAATACAAATATGGTCAGTTTAGATGAAATCGTAAACATGGTAATAATGGCGAAAACGATGGTTAAAGGTTCTTTAACTATAAGCTCTAAAATAGCTAGTAAAGAGTTTTTAACTTCGTTTACGTCTCCTGAAATACGAGCAATAATATCTCCTTTCTTTTTTTCAGAATAATAAGAGATTGGTAAGGTGATAACCTTATCGTAAATGGCATTTCTTAAATCTTTTAAAACACCATTTCTTAAAAATGTAATTGAAAATAAAGCTAAATAATTGAATATGTTTTTAAGCAAGAATAAACTAATAATAAGTACAATCATGTAAAAAAGAGTGCGTTGCGGCCCTTCGTTAGCATTGGTTGTTGTTACAAAATAGTTTAAAAAAGCTTCACCATATGCTTTTAAATGCGTAATACCTTGATAAACAGGTTTTACGGTTACTTTTTCAGTTTCTCCAAATAATACATTAATCATAGGCATTAAAGACACCATAGCTAAGGTGCTAAAAAACGCATATAATATGTTAAAGAAAATATTTAAGTAACCGTATTTTTTATACGGAATTATAAAGCGTGATAGTTTTTTTAGATACTCCATTAACTAAGCTTCATATCTTTTATAATTGCGTCAATTTTAGCTTCAAGTTTTGCTTCTGTTGCTTTAAAATTAGCAGTACTATCTAATGGTGTGTTTGCGCTAATATAAAATTTAATTTTAGGCTCTGTTCCACTTGGTCTTAAGGCCACTTTACTACCATCTTCTGTATAGTAAATAATAACATTAGATTTCGGAATGTCTATCGTGTCTTCTTTACCTGTTGCTAAATATTTAACGGTTGCTGTTTGGTAATCTTCTACGCTTACCACTTTAGATCCGTTAATTTCTGATACAGGGTTTTCACGAGCATCAGCCATCATTTGAGTAATTTCTTGAGCACCTTCAATGCCTTTTTTAGTTAAAGAAATTAAACGCTCTTTATATAAATCATGCGCTACATAAAGATCTAATAAATCTTGATACATAGAACCTCCGTTTGCCTTGGCATGTGCTGCAATTTCGCAAGCTAATAGGGTCGAGGTTACTGCATCTTTATCGCGAACAAAGTCACCAACTAAATACCCAAAACTTTCTTCACCACCACCAACATACGTTTGTTCCGGGAAGTCTTTAATCATTTTAGCGATCCATTTAAAACCAGTCAGTCCAATTTTATAATCTACATCGTAAGCTTTTGCTAATTGATGCATCATTGGAGTTGATACTATTGTAGAAGCAATGAATTCGTTGCCTTTAAGTTTTCCTTTAGCTTTCCATTGTTTAAGAAGGAAATCTGTCATTAATAACATGGTCTGATTTCCGTTTAAAAGAATCATCTTACCATCTAAATCACGAACAGCAACACCTAAACGGTCACAATCAGGATCTGTACCAATAACAATATCTGCTTGTGTTTCTTCTGCTAAATCTAAAGCCATTTTTAAAGCTTCAGGCTCTTCTGGATTAGGAGATTTTACGGTTGGGAAATCGCCATTTGGTACTTCTTGTTCTTTTACAATATGTACGTGGTTGTAACCTGCTTGTTTTAGTGTTTGAGGTACAGATGTTACAGATGTTCCGTGAAGTGGTGTAAAAACAACTTTTAATCCTTTTCTTGCTTCTGGTGTTGTATAGCTACCATTTTCAATAGATGCTTCAATAAAAGCATTGTCTACATCTTTACCTATATAATGAATTAAATCTGCATTTTCTTCAAACTTAACTTCAGAATAATCTAAAGCATCTATCACTTTTACAATTAAATCGTCATGCGGAGGAACTAATTGCCCACCATCTTGCCAATATACTTTGTATCCGTTATATTCTGGTGGATTATGAGATGCTGTTAACACAATCCCACAGTGGCAGTTTAAGTGTCTTACAGCAAAAGATAATTCTGGTGTTGGACGTAAATCTTCGAAAAGATAAACTTCTATATTATTCGCAGAAAAGACATCTGCAACAACTTTTGCTAATGTTTTACTATTATGTCTACAGTCGTAAGCAATGGCTACTTTTACAGTTTCGTCTGGGAAACTTTTGTGTAAATAGTTGCTTAAACCTTGAGTGTTTTTTCCTAAAGTATATTTGTTAATTCGGTTTGTACCTATGCCCATTATACCTCGCATACCACCAGTTCCAAATTCTAAGTCTTTGTAAAAACTTTCTTTTAATTCTGTTGGATTGTTTGCAATTAAGTCTTTAATGTACGTTTGTGTATCTTCATCAAAGGCAGGTGTTAACCATGTGTTTACGCGTTCTAATAATTCTGGTTCAATGTAAATCATAATGTTTTAAATATATAGTAAGCAAAAATAAGTATTTCGTTAAATGGTAATGATTAATAGTGCGTTAAATTGTTTGACGCCTAGTTTAAATTTAATTCATTTTTAATGGTATATCTATTTCTGTTTGGTTTAGATCTTAAAATAAGTTCTCCTAAAAATCCGGCTACAAAAAACTGGGTTCCAATAATCATGGTACACAATGCTATGTAAAATTGAGGCCGTTGTGTAATTAATCGTCCATTCGGATTTAGAAAAATTTTATCAACTCCTAAATATACAGAAAATACAAATCCGATAGCAAACATTAATATACCTAATGCTCCAAAAAGGTGCATGGGGCGTTTGGCAAAATGGGATAAAAACCAAATGGTTATAAGGTCTAAAAAGCCATGGATAAAGCGATCCATACCAAATTTAGTTTCACCATATTTTCGTGCTTGATGTTGTACTACTTTTTCGCCAATGTTAGCAAATCCGGCATTTTTAGCTAAAAGCGGGATGTAACGATGCATTTCGCCATTTACATCGATATTTTTAACCACAGCATTTTTATAAGATTTCAATCCGCAGTTAAAATCGTGAAGTTTTACTCCAGAGGTTTTTCGTGCTGCCCAATTAAATAATTTTGACGGTAAATTTTTAGAAATTATAGAGTCGTAACGTTTCTTTTTCCATCCCGAAACCAAATCATAATTATCCTTAATAATCATGCTATACAGTTCAGGGATTTCTTCAGGATTATCTTGCAAGTCGGCATCCATTGTTATAATAACATCGCCTAATGCTTTAGAGAATCCGGCATGTAAAGCCTGAGATTTTCCGTAATTTCTTAAAAAACGTATGCCTTTAACCTCTGGGTGTGTTGCAGAAAGTTCTGAAATAATAGTCCAAGACGTATCTATACTTCCGTCATCAATAAAAATAACTTCGTATGAAAAACGATTGGACTGCATAACTTTTGCAATCCAATCGTATAATTCATTTAAAGATTCGTGTTCGTTAAGTAGTGGTATGACTACTGATATATCCATGTATGCGATTTAAACTCTTAAAAGTTCAAAAATACTATAATTAATTAGCTTCAGGGTCATTTTTTTTCATTGCAACAGCAATTATTAATCCAATGATGCAATAAAATATGATTGAAAAAGCTAGAGATTTTAACTGACTTCCTATTTCAAACTGATTTTGTTTTTCCATTTCTACAACAGCAAGGTCTATTTGCTCTTGAGCAGCACCAAAACTTTTCATCATGTCTGTAGATTTTTCAATAATCTGTTGTTTTAAAATTTCTGCAGCTTCAGGATCAATAAAATTAAATAGAATAATACTTACCAATGTACTAATTACAACTCCTATTAATATGGTTACAAAATAGGCTGTAAAGGCATCTTTAAAGGTAATAAATCCGTTTTGTGAACTTTTAGCTTTCGCTGTAGAGATAATTCCAAAAACAACAATTACAATAAAAGTACCTGCGCCAACCCACATACTTGTTAATATTTCTAGATTAATAACATAGGCTATTATTGTTAAAGCAGATAATAATATGGCTAAATAAATACCATAAGTGGCTGCCATAGATTTTAAAGAATTTTCCATAAGTTTGTGCGTGATTAATTGGTTTCTAAAGGTTAGTTAACAAATATAGTAAAACGTTACAAAAAGAAACTGAAATAAATAATTGAAAAAAAGATTGCAGGATAATAAAAAATACTTAAATTTGCATTCTCAAAAATTGATAAGTTTTAAAAAGTTTAGTGATGAAAAAAGATATACATCCAGGAAATTATAGAGTAGTAGCATTTAAAGATATGTCTAACGAAGATGTGTTTTTAACTAAATCTACTGCTAACACAAGTGAAACATTAGAAGTAGATGGTGTTGAGTATCCTTTAATTAAAATGGAGATTTCAAGAACATCACACCCGTTCTATACAGGTAAATCTAAATTAATTGATACGGCTGGTCGTATTGATAAATTCAAAAACAAATACGCTAAATTCAAAAAATAATTTAGTGCAAATATATATTGGTAAAGCCTTTCAAATTTTGAAAGGCTTTTTTATTTTTACTTAAAATATACTGACATATGAATTATATTCTTTTCGATGGTCCTTCCCGAAATAGTTTATTGCCCTTTACCTTTACTAGACCAGTAGCAGATATTAGAATTGGAATTTTAACTATTCGCGAAAAATGGGAGCAATACTTAGGATATACCACAACGACTATTACAGAAGATTATCTTGCCGATAAATTTCCAATGGTTGAGATGGACGAGAATGTAATGATTAATGCATCTTATCTTCCAAACTACGAATTGGTAGAATTGGTAAAGGGGTTAGAACACAATCAAGCCATTTTTAAAGATGAAGATGTGATTGCGTTTTTTACAACCGACTCTCAAGAAGATATAGATTTTGAGACTTATGACGCTATAGAATACAATGGCGACTGCCTTAAAATAGAACATACTTGGGATATTTTTTCTAAAAACGGAGCGGCTATTCAAGAAGATTTTGACTTGATTACTGAAGGTCGAATTTCAGAACCTATTCCTGCAACTGTAAATACAATTGCTCCAGAAAACATCTTTATTGAAGAAGGAGCAGAACTTAATTTTGTGACTTTAAATGCATCTAAAGGGCCTATTTATATAGGAAAAGATGCTGTAATTTTAGAAGGAACTTTAATTCGTGGGCCATTGGCTTTATGTGAAAAGGCTGCGATTAAAATGGGTGCTAAAATATACGGACCAACAACTATCGGACCATATTCTAAGGTGGGAGGAGAGGTAAATAATGCTGTATTATTTGCCAATTCTAATAAAGGACATGAAGGGTATTTAGGAAATTCTGTTTTAGGAGAATGGTGTAATTTAGGTGCAGATACCAATAATTCTAATCTAAAAAATAATTATGCAGAAGTCCGTTTATGGAGTTACGAAACTGAAAATTTTGCTAAAACAGGGCTTCAGTTTTGTGGTTTAATGATGGGCGACCATAGTAAATGTGGTATCAATACTATGTTTAATACGGGGACTGTGGTTGGAGTAAATGCCAATATTTTTGGTGCAGGTTATCCGCGAAATTTTGTACCTAGCTTTAGTTGGGGAGGACATAGCGGATTTACAACATACACCACTAAAAAAGCTTTTGAGGTTGCCGAAATGGTTATGAAAAGACGCGATATAGAATTCTCAGACATGGATAAAGCTATCTTAGAACACATTTTTGAAGAGACAAAAAAATACAGAAGAGATTAAGTTTTAGTCATAATCTAGTCGTATTTCTTTACATGTTTTAATTCTAATAGATTAGTTGGGTTTATACCTAAATTATAAATTTCTTTTCGTGTAAACCTAACCACTTCATCATAAAATAAAGGGACTACAGGGGCGTGTGCAATAACTAAAGAATCCATTTTGGTATACAGTTGTTCTCGTTTTTTAGTGTCTGTTTCTGTAAACGATTGCTCGTACCAAGTATCAAACAAATCATTTTTAAAATGCGAATAATTTGGACCATTAGGCGCGAAGTTTTTACTGTAAAATAAAGATAAGTAATTCTCTGCATCAGGATAATCTGCCACCCAACTCGCTCTAAAAAGGTCTAATTTTCCATTTGCTTTGGCGTCTTTTAATGCAGAAGGAGGTACAACATCTACATGTACTAACAATCCTGTTTTCTGAATTTCTCGCTGAATATATTCACAGAAACTTAAATAATTTCCTGTGGTTGTAATTGTAATTTCGGGGCGTTGTATCCCGGTTTCTTCTTTAAATTTTTCAAGATAAACTTTAGCAAGTTCAGGGTTGTAATTAAATCCAATGGTGTTTTTATAGCCAGGCAAGCCTTTAGGTATAAATCCTCCATAAGCAGGAATACCAATGCCATTTCTTAGGTATGTCATCATTTTTTTACGGTCGAAGCCATAATTAACACTTTTTCGTAACCATTCCGACTGAATTTCTGTGAGTTTAGAGTCCATGTAAAACGATAAGTATTCGGTATTTAAATACGGTCCACGTATCATATTCACTTCATCTGTGTAGCGATCTCGTAACGTTCCATTTGCTGTTAAAATTTCATCTTTATACGATGCATCTAAGCCTGAGATAAAATCGATATTACCTTGAGCAAATTGTAAAAATTCACTTTGTTTGTCTGGTAAAAACGTAATGGCCACGGCTTCTAAATATGGTAAATGTTGGCCTTGCGAGTTGGTTTCGTAATATAAAGTGTTCTTTCTAAAGACTAATTTTATATTTTCTTCCCAACGTTTAAAGTAAAAAGGACCAGTACCAATTGGGTGAGATCTAAAATCGGAACGATAATGTTCAACAATTTCTTTGGGTACAACCGAGCAGTATTTCATAGTTAGTAAACCTAAAAAAGCTGGGAATGGTTGTTTTAAGCGAATTTTGAAAGTGTTTTTATTTACGGCGCTAAAAGAGTCTACTTTATTAAAAACCCAACGTCCTGGAGATCCGACTTGAGGATCTAACAAACGGTTAAAGCTGTATTCAAAATCTTCAGCAGTTACAGCACGTGTAGAATCTCTTCCGAATAAGGTGTGTTTGTGGTAATATACACTTTTTCTTAGTTGAAAAGAGTAGGTTAAACCATCTTCAGAAATTGTCCACGATTTAGCAATAGCAGGCTCAACTTGCATGCTATCGTTCATCTGTACTAAACCATTAAACAATTGGTTTGTTGCCCAAATATCTGAAATGTCTTTAGAGAAAGCAGGATCTAAAGAACTGATGTTCTTATGTTCATTATATCTAAAAACCAGATTGTCGTCATGTTCTTTTTTGCTTGAATTGCAATTCGTAAAAACTAGACTTCCAAAACATATAAGTAAGATATTTTTAAAAAAGGTAGAAGAAGCGTTTAAAACTTTAGACATAAAAGAGATCAGTAATAATTTATTAAGGAATTATAAATTCAAAAGTAAGTGTATTAGCTCACAAATAGAACTCCGTTTTTAAATTATTTTATTTTTTTGAAACGATTACAGAATTTAAAAAGCATACAATATATGTATTAAGAGGGTTTTGACATAAACACCATAGTTTTTTTGTAAATTTGCAGCATTTTAGATTATCAAATTATGACTCGACAAAAAGTTGCTTTTTATACTTTAGGCTGTAAATTAAATTTTTCAGAAACTTCTACTATTGCTAGAAATTTTGAAAATGAAGGTTTTGACCGTGTAGACTTTTCGGACCCTGCAGATATTTATGTAATAAATACGTGTTCTGTAACCGATAATGCAGACAAGCGTTTTAAAACCATTGTAAAGCAAGCTCAAAAAGTGAATCCGAAAGCTTTTGTGGCTGCCGTTGGATGTTATGCACAACTAAAACCACAAGAATTGGCAGATGTAGATGGTGTAGATTTGGTTTTGGGAGCAACAGAAAAATTTAAAATTACAGATTATCTAAACGATTTATCTAAAAACGATTTTGGAGAAGTACATTCTTGCGAGATTGAAGATGCCGATTTTTATGTAGGAAGTTATTCTATTGGAGATCGTACACGTGCTTTTTTAAAAGTACAAGATGGTTGCGATTATAAATGTACGTATTGTACAATTCCTTTAGCTAGAGGGATTTCTAGAAGCGATACCTTACAAAATGTACTGAAAAATGCGAAAGAGATTTCAGAGAAAAATATTAAAGAAATTGTTTTAACAGGTGTAAATATTGGTGATTACGGAAAAGGGGAGTTCGGAAATAAAAAACACGAGCATACGTTTTACGAATTAGTACAAGGTTTAGATACGGTTGAAGGTATAGAGCGTCTCAGAATTTCGTCTATAGAGCCTAATTTGCTTAAAAATGAAACGATAGATTTTGTTTCTAAAAGCCGAACTTTTGTACCGCATTTTCATATTCCTTTACAAAGCGGCAGTAATACAATTCTTAAATTAATGCGTCGTCGTTATATGAAAGAATTATATATAGATCGCGTAAATAAAATTAAAACAGTAATGCCTCACGCTTGTATTGGTGTAGATGTTATTGTTGGATTTCCAGGAGAGACAGACGAGTTGTTTTTAGAAACGTATCATTTCTTAACAGAATTAAATATTTCGTACTTACATGTTTTTACATATTCAGAGCGCGATAATACAGAAGCTGTAAATATGGAAGGTGTTGTGCCTAAAAATATACGTAGTAAGCGTAGTAAAATGCTTCGAGGTTTATCGGTTAAAAAACGAAGAGCTTTTTATGAAAGTCAGTTAGGAAGTTCACGAACTGTTTTATTTGAAGGTGAGAATAAAGAAGGTTATATTCATGGTTTTACAGAGAATTACGTTAAAGTAAAAGCGCCTTGGAATCCAGAATTAGTAAATACGTTACAAGATATAAATCTTACAAAAATAGACGAAGATGGTTTAGTGAGATTTGAATTTGTAAAAGATTCAATATCAGTATAGCATAAAAAAAAAAGCCACTTGATACAAGTGGCTTTTCTAAATGAGAATTATATTCTAACACCAATTGGCAACATACTTTTGTATTGTCTGTGTTTTCTCATAAATTTAGCTATTGTTGGACAAGTGGGCACAACGCTTAAATTGCGTTCTTGCAAACTGTCTAGAACCAGCGTGATAAATTTATTTTCGAATGCTTCTGTTTGTTTTTCTTCAGGAACTATTAGTTTTGTTAAAAAAATCTTTCGTTCTTGTAAAGAGTACTCAATGATGGCTAAATCGTCGTCAATTTTGTATTCAAACTGACGTAAAAAATCGTTATCCGATACTTCTGCTGTTTCTATCATGATCATGTTTTTAACGAATGGAGTAAAGAGAAAAATAGAATTAACTCTTTTAAGTTTTCAGTTGAAAACTGATATAAATTTACGAAAAAATATTATGAAATTAAAGAGTTTAACAGTTTAATACCTTATGAGTCAAGATATAATAGATGTGTATTTTATGCCAGGAATGGCTGCAAATCCTTCGATTTTTGAGTATATTAATTTGCCAAAAGATCGTTTTAAAATGCATTTGTTGGAATGGGTTATTCCGTATAATAAAGAAACCTTATCAGATTATGCAAAACGCATTTGTAAAGATGTAAAAGAAGAGAATCCCGTATTGGTAGGCGTATCTTTTGGAGGAATTTTAGTTCAGGAAATGAGCAAGCACATACAAACTAGAAAGGTTATAGTTATATCTAGTGTATTAACTAAATATGAATTGCCAAAACGAATGAAACTTGCAAAGGCTACAAAAATGTATAAGTTTCTGCCAACGCATTTGGTTAGAGATTTTGAAAATTATGCTAAATTTACATTTGGAAGTTCTACCACAAAACGTATAGATTTATATAAGAAATATTTGTCTGTACGTGATAAAAATTATTTAGATTGGGCCATAGAACAAGTGGTCTGTTGGGAACAAGAAGAACCGTTACCTAATACCATTCATATTCATGGCGATAAAGATGCCGTGTTTCCGTACCAATATATTAAAAACTGTATCACTGTAAAAGAGGGTACACATATAATGATTATTAATAAATACAAATGGTTTAATGAAAATTTACCACAATTAATTTTAAACGATAACGTGGCTTAGATTTTGATACTATTTTAATTTTAAAACAATACCAATTATTATGAAACATATTTATAAAGGTCTAATGTTTGCAGGCTTGTTAGGTGTAGTTGCCTTATCTATTAATGCAGTAGGAGATCCAGAAACCGACGAGAGTTTTGAGAAAAAACAATTTAACGACTATAATGTATATGCGTTACAAATGCCTGAACAATTAGATTTTGCAGGTGAAGAGTTGCCACTACATGATCCAGATGTTCATGAACGTATGGATCGCGAATTACTAGTAAATACGTACTGGCAATCTAATGCTTTGTTATTGTTTAAACGTGCACATAAATATTTTCCTATTATTGAACCTATTTTAGCAAAACATGGTATTCCAGACGATTTTAAATATTTAGCTGTTATAGAAAGCGGACTAACAAATGCTGTGTCTCCAGCTGGAGCTCGTGGAGTTTGGCAAATTATGAAAGGGACTGCAAAAGATTTTGGATTAGAAGTGAATGATAACGTAGATGAACGTTATAATCTTGAAAAATCTACAGAAGTCGCTTGTGAATATTTAAAAAAGTCTAAAGCTCAATTAGGGTCTTGGACCTTGGCAGCAGCTGCTTACAATGCAGGAAATAGAGGAGTGTCTTCTAGGTTAGAAGCTCAAAAAGTAGACGATTATTACGATTTGTTATTGGGAGAAGAAACAGGGCGTTATGTGTTTAGAATTATAGCTTTAAAAGAAATTTTAAACAGTCCGTTAAAATATGGGTTTAATTTCAGAGATAAAGATTTATACACTTATGTGCCAACTTATACTGTAAAGGTTGATACTGCGGTGACAGATTTCGCTGATTTTGCTCAGAAATTTGATATTAATTATAAGATTTTAAAAATTCATAATCCGTGGTTAAGAGAATCGTTCTTAAATAATAGTTCAAGAAAATTATACGAGATCGAGATTCCTAAAGCAGGCTTTTATAAAAACTAAGAGTATTTTTATAAAAAAGAAAAAGGCGTTGAAATTAAATTCAACGCCTTTTTTTGTATTTGTTTAAAAGAAGTCTATCGTCTTCCGCCACCTCTTGGTTGTCTGTGTCCGCCAAAATGTTGGTTAGGTGCTTGTGCGCGCTTCATATTGTCTTTCATCATTTTAATTTGATCGGTCAACATGCCTTGCTTATCTAATTTTTGAGCTTCAGATAATAATTTAGTAGCTTCCTGTTTTCTGCGTTTAGATAAAGAGATACCAGCTAAGCTTAATTTTGCCATAGCTAAATCATGATCCATATTTAAACCTAAAGCCACAGCTTTCTTTAAATATTTTTCAGATTCATTCATATTTGTTTGCGATACCATAATACCGTGTAAGTAGTTGTAATACCCTTGTTGTTTTGCAACTAAAGCAGATTCTGGGTTTTTAATTTTGTTTAACCACTTGGTTGCGCCTTCAAAATCTTGCTTACGTAACTTTAAAAAGGCCAATAAAATAAATTCATTTTTAAAGTATAAAAAGATGAAAATAGAAGATAATAAGATTAACATGATCCCGTTTCCAATATTTCCTTCTATAAATTGATAGACAGCGTAGGCTATAATTAAACCAGCGATAACTAATTTTATGTTTTTGTTGTACATGTGTGTTTATTTAATTTTATAAGTTGTTATAGATGTTACTTTAGTTGGATTATTCTCTGTATGATTTAAATCTACTGCGTTACTAGCTTCTGCATTTACCGTCATTTCGTTTATAAATCCAGTTTCTTTATCGGCTATAACTACAATATTTTGTTTTCCTTTTAAAAGGAGGTTGGTAAATTCGTCTTCAATAATCATACTTAAGGTCGATTCTGCATTTAAAACTATAGTATCTGATATGTTTTTAAGCTTCCAAGTATTTTTAGAATTAATCTCGCCAGTATATTCATTATTCCAAGTATCTCCAATTTTTACTTCTTGTTTTGGGTAAATATGGGTGAGTTGCTCGAAACTTTTAGATAAAGATTCGCTACCGAATTCAGATTTCATCGACTCTATCATGAGTTGTTTGGTAAATTCGTCTCGTATTCCAGATAAACTAACCATATTATTAATCATGTCTTCTGCACCATAGACTTCAATAATTTCACCGGTGTAAGACATTTCTATTTGTAACTCAGAATGTGTTAATCCGCCAAATATTTTACCTTCTGTATCGTTGTCTGCAACAGGTTTGTTAGTATCTACATCAACTAAAACACCAAACTGATTAGAAGTTGTTTTTAGTTTAAATTGGTTGAAGCGAAACTTCAATCTATAGGTGCTGTCTGTCTTCGCAGCGACTTTAAAGGTGTAATTTTCTTCAAGGTTATTAAGTATTTTATGCTCTAAACCTTGATCACATTGTACAATATTTTGTGTAGCCTTTTGTAAAACCGTTATGCTATCTCCTATTTTTAAACGATATTGCAATAAGGATTGGGCAGATACAGAATATGCACTTACTAAGGTAAACACTAATATCTTAAGAAAAAATCGAGTCATTTATACTATATTATTTGGGACTACAAAGAAACTAAAAATTTTACTAAAAAATATTTTTTAAATAAGGTTTGTTAAACTAAAAACTCTTTGTATATTTGCGCGCAGTTTTGACAAACAATCAAAGCCAAGTGTAGTTAATATATTGAAGATTTTAAAGATACAAGACAATGAGTAAAAGAACGTTTCAACCATCAAAAAGAAAGAGAAGAAACAAGCACGGTTTTAGAGAAAGAATGGCTTCTGCCAATGGTAGAAAAGTCCTTGCACGTAGACGTGCTAAAGGAAGAAAGAAACTGTCTGTATCTTCTGAGTCAAGACATAAAAAATAATGATATCAGTGTTTTGATATAATAGAAAGGTGTTACTTAATGGTAACGCCTTTTTTTATATCTCGTTTTTATAATTACTTTTGAAATATCTTAATATAATACAATGCCAAAAAATCCAAAGCTAAAATCTATTCTTATCATCGGGTCTGGACCAATTGTAATTGGGCAAGCCTGCGAATTTGACTATTCAGGAACTCAAGCCTTAAGATCGCTTCGCGAAGATGGGATAGAAACCGTATTAATCAATTCCAATCCAGCAACGATTATGACCGACCCTTCAATGGCCGATCATGTATATTTGTTGCCACTTACTACAAAATCGTTAGTACAAATCCTTAAAGAGCATCCACAAATTGACGCTGTTTTACCAACAATGGGTGGACAGACAGCTTTAAATTTATGTATAGAAGCTGATGAAAAAGGTATTTGGAAAGATTTTGGTGTAGACATTATTGGAGTAGATATTGATGCTATCAACATTACTGAAGATAGAGAGAAATTTAGAGAGTTAATGCTTAAAATTGGAGTGCCAATGGCACCTCAAGCTACAGCTACTTCATACTTAAAAGGAAAAGAAATTGCTCAAGAATTTGGATTCCCTTTAATTATTAGAGCTTCTTTTACTTTAGGTGGAGCAGGAGCTTCGTTTGTATATAAAGAAGAAGATTTCGATGAATTATTAACTCGTGGATTAGAGATTTCTCCTATTCATGAAGTTATGATTGATAAGGCGCTTATTGGTTGGAAAGAATACGAGTTAGAATTACTTAGAGATGCTAACGATAATGTGGTTATTATCTGTTCTATTGAAAATATGGATCCTATCGGAATTCATACTGGAGATTCTATTACCGTAGCACCAGCTATGACTCTTAGTGATAAAACGTATCAAAAAATGCGTGATATGGCTATACATATGATGCGTAGTATCGGAGATTTTGCCGGAGGATGTAATGTGCAGTTTGCCGTAAGTCCAGACGAAAAAGAAGATATTATTGCTATCGAAATTAATCCTCGTGTATCGCGTTCTTCAGCATTAGCGTCTAAAGCAACAGGTTATCCTATTGCTAAAATAGCAGCAAAATTAGCTTTAGGATATCATTTAGATGAATTACAAAATCAAATTACAAAATCAACTTCGGCGCTTTTTGAACCGACATTAGATTATGTGATTGTAAAAATACCTCGATGGAATTTTGATAAATTCGAAGGTTCTGACAGAACTTTAGGACTTCAAATGAAATCTGTTGGAGAAGTGATGGGAATTGGACGTTCGTTCCAAGAAGCTTTGCATAAAGCCACCCAATCTTTAGAGATTAAACGTAACGGTTTAGGTGCAGACGGTAAAGAAAATAAAGATTACAATCAAATTATAGAGAAGCTTACATATGCATCTTGGGATCGTGTCTTTATTATTTACGATGCAATAGAAATGGGTATTCCATTAAGCCGAATTCACGAGATCACGAAAATAGACATGTGGTTCTTAAAGCAATATGAAGAATTGCATATGCTTAGAAATGAAGTTTCTACCTTTAATATAGAAACCATTCAGAAGGACTTACTTTTAGAAGCTAAACAAAAAGGTTACGGAGACAGACAAATTGCACATATGTTGGGCTGTTTGGAAAGTCAAGTGTATAACAAACGTGAAGAGTTAGGTGTAAATCGTGTTTACAAATTAGTAGATACATGTGCTGCCGAATTTACAGCAAAAACACCTTATTACTATTCCACGTTTGAAAGCGATATGGAAACTGCAGACGGAACACGTTTTGCAGATAACGAAAGTATTGTAAGCGATAAGAAAAAAGTAATTGTTTTAGGATCTGGACCAAATAGAATCGGACAGGGAATCGAGTTTGATTACTGTTGTGTACACGGTGTATTAGCTGCAGCAGAATGTGGTTACGAAACCATCATGATTAACTGTAATCCAGAAACGGTATCTACAGATTTTGATACAGCAGATAAATTATACTTCGAACCAGTATTCTGGGAACATATTTACGATATCATTAAACATGAAAAACCAGAAGGTGTTATTGTTCAGTTAGGCGGTCAGACGGCTTTAAAACTTGCTGAAAAATTAACCAAATGGGGTGTGAAAATATTAGGAACTAGCTTTGAATCTTTAGACTTAGCCGAAGATAGAGGACTATTCTCTAAATTACTTAAAGAAAACAATATTCCTTACCCAGAGTTTGATATTGCAACAACGGCAGATGAAGCTTCTGCAATTGCAGATGTATTAGATTTTCCAATATTAGTACGTCCGTCTTACGTACTTGGGGGTCAAGGAATGAAAATTGTAATTAATAAGGAAGAACTTGAAAAACATGTTGTAGATTTATTAAGCAGAATGCCTGGTAATCAATTACTGTTAGATCACTATTTAGATGGTGCAATTGAAGCAGAAGCCGATGCAATTTGCGATGGAGAAGATGTTTATATTATCGGAATCATGGAGCATATAGAGCCTTGTGGTGTGCACTCTGGAGATAGTAACTCTTTATTACCACCTTTTAACTTAGGAGATTTGGTAATGCAACAAATAAAAGATCATACTAAAAAGATTGCTTTAGCTCTTAATACAGTTGGTTTAATAAACATACAGTTTGCGGTTAAAGACGATGTAGTATATATTATCGAAGCAAACCCAAGAGCCTCTAGAACTGTTCCTTTTATTGCAAAAGCATATGGCGAACCGTATGTAAACTACGCAACTAAAGTAATGTTAGGAGAGAAGAAAGTTAAAGACTTTAACTTTACACCTAAACTAGAAGGGTATGCAATTAAAAAGCCAGTATTCTCTTTCGATAAATTCCATAATGTGAATAAGAAACTTGGACCAGAAATGAAGAGTACAGGAGAAAGCATCTTGTTTATAGATAGCTTAAAAGACGATGAGTTTTACAATTTATACTCAAGACGTCGTATGTATTTAAATAAATAATAAAAGACTAGTTATATATTAAAAAAGGCTTCCAATTTGGAAGCCTTTTTTATGCTTTAATATTTTTAAAACCTATAAAGCTCCTCCAGATTTTAGTACAAAATAGGTAAGTGGTATGGTTACAGCTAATATAATAAGTACAGGTTTTACCCAGTCACGTTTTTTGTAAGCTGTTATTTTACCTAAATGTGTATTCCAGAAATATTCAGTTAAAACAAATCCGCCAATAGCATTTGTAATTAATGCGAAATTAGAATTAATTCCAAGCATGGAAATGAGTACAACAATGACGAGGTAGGCTAAAATGAAATAAATAACATGATTTACAGCCGTCTTTAAACGCATCTTTTTAAAATTAGAAATCAATAAAATACTCCCAAATATTGGTGAAAATAGTATAGATATTGAAAGAATAAAAGTTTTAGAATACAGTTCTGGTAGCTGCTTTGCCTTAGTATCATTATCATCCGGTGCCGGAGATGCAGCTTTTAACGTATGTTCTAAAAGTGCTTTTTTTTCAGCTAAAAGTTCTGCAGTTAAGGCAGTATGTGTTTCGTTAATACCATCTGTGTTTAAGCCTCTATTTTTTAATATATCTGTAGCAGTTAAGCGGGCTTCGTTGGTGTAAACGTCTTCATTAAAACTAATGGCTTCAAGTTCTTCATTAGTCATTTTATTAAATCGGTTTACAAAAATATTATCGACCATTATATTGTTTAAGTGTTGTTTTGTAGTGTTTTAAAATATTGTGTAAGTATTGTAGTGAAATGCTTAGTAACAATAGTATGCTAGCAAAGATACCACTATTTTTATCAGAGTGAAAATTCTACAGGTTTCAAAAATAATCTGTAAGAGATAGCTCACTAAATTAAAAAGTCTGATAAAATTTTCGTTTATCAGACTCTTTATTTTGGCGTTACCTTTTAGGTCGCGCTTTACGTTATATCTTTTTTAGCCTTTTATGAGAGCTAAAAAAGGATGCCACTGCAATCGCTAACGCTAATGTTGTTTCGCCGTAAGTTCTGCGATTTTACAAATAACTTCAGTGGCTTTTATCATACTTTCTACCGGAACATATTCGTAACGCCCATGAAAATTATGTCCGCCAGCAAAAATATTAGGACAAGGTAAACCCATATAACTCAGTTGAGATCCATCTGTACCACCACGAATGGCTTTAATATTTGGTGTAATACCAACTTGCTTCATAGCTTCTTCTGCAAGATCTACAATATGCATTACAGGTTCAACCTTTTCTTTCATATTAAAATATTGATCTTTTATTTCAACACTAATAGCTTCTTGGTTGTATTGTAAATTTAGTTCTTTCGTTAATTTAACCATCACCTCTTTACGCGCTTCAAAATGCTCTTTATCATGATCGCGGATAATGTATTTTAAGACGGTACGATCTACTTCTCCGTTAATATCTGTTAAGTGAAAAAAGCCTTGATAGCCTTCAGTATGCTCAGGTGTTTCTAAACGTGGTAATGAGTTAATAAATTCAGTAGCGATATACATAGAATTTATCATTTTTCCTTTTGCATAACCCGGATGTACTATTTTCCCTTTTATAGTAACCACAGCTCCTGCTGCATTGAAATTTTCATATTCTAATTCTCCAATTTCGCTACCATCCATAGTATAAGCCCATTCTGCTCCAAATTTTTTCACATCAAATTTATGAGCACCACGACCAATTTCTTCATCTGGGGTAAAACCAACTCGAATTTTTCCGTGTTTAATTTCTGGATGTTGTACTAAATATTCCATTGCAGAAACTATTTCTGTAATTCCAGCTTTATCATCGGCACCTAAAAGAGTGGTACCATCTGTAGTAATTAGTGTTTGTCCTTTATAAAGTAGTAAGTCTTCAAAATAATCTGGAGAGAGTATAATGTCTTGATCTTTATTAAGAATGATGTCTTTACCATCGTAATTCTCTATAAATTGAGGTTTTACATTAGCACCTGTAAAATCTGGAGAAGTATCAAAATGTGAGATAAAACCAATTGTTGGCACCTCATGGTCTATATTACTAGGTAAAGTTGCCATGATATAGGCGTTTTCATCTATAGAAACATCTTCTAAACCAATCGCTTTTAACTCTTCCGTAAGGGCATTGGCTAAATTCCATTGTTTCTCGGTACTTGGTGTTGTATTGCTTTCAGGATCCGATTCTGTATCTACAGTAACGTAGCTTACAAAACGGTTTATAAGGTGTTGTTTGTCTATCATGTGGGGTAAGATTTTAAACAAAAATACTATTATTAATTATTTATGCTTTTTGAATTGTAGGATTTTTTATTTAAAAGTATTTTTGCACAAATAAAACTGCAATGTATAAGTTATTAATCCGTCCTTTATTTTTTAATTTCGATCCTGAGAAGGTGCATCACTTCACATTTTCTATGGTGCGTTTTCTATCTAAAATTCCTTTTGTTCCGAGTTTATTTCGATCTTTATTTGTAGTAGAAGACAAAAAATTAGAACGCAAAGTATTCGGATTAACATTTAAAAACCCAGTCGGTTTAGCTGCAGGTTTCGATAAAAATGCGGTGTTGTTTAATGAATTGGCCAACTTCGGTTTTGGTTTTGTTGAAATAGGAACGGTAACACCAATCGGACAAATTGGAAATCCTAAAAAGCGAATCTTTAGACTTATAGAAGATCAGGGATTGATTAACCGTATGGGATTTAATAATGAAGGTGTGGAGACTGCAATTACACAATTAAAACAAAATAAAGGTAAAATTCTTATCGGCGGAAATATAGGAAAAAACACCCAAACGGCGCCAGAACATTACACAGCAGATTATGTGACGTGTTTTAATGCTTTACACCCTTATGTAGATTATTTTGTACTTAATGTGAGCTGTCCAAATGTTGGTAGCCATGCCAAATTAAACGATAAGGACTATTTACTAGAATTAATAAGCACTGTAAAAGCGGCGAATAAAACGTTTGGAAAAGAAAAACCTATTTTACTTAAAATTGCGCCAGATTTAAACGATGTTCAATTAGATGAAATTATAGCATTGGTTAAGGAAACTAAGCTTGATGGCGTTATAGCATCAAATACTTCTGTAGATCGTAGCGGATTACAAGCTTCAGATTCTGAACTGCAAGCAATAGGAAATGGAGGATTAAGTGGGCAACCTATTACAGCCAAAAGTACTCAGGTTATACAATACTTATCTGAAAAAAGTAATAAGGCTTTTCCTATTATTGGTGTGGGTGGAATTCATTCTGCAGAAGATGCTTTAGAAAAATTAAATGCAGGCGCAACTCTAGTTCAAATTTACACTGGATTTATATATGAAGGCCCAGCTTTAATTAAAAAGATTAATAAAGCGATTTTAAAACGTGCTTAACTCTTGGATGTAGATGTATTAATATCTTTTGTAATAGCGACTTCAGCTTTAGCGATTGCTCCTGGACCAGATGTTATTTATGTTTTGATGCAGAGTATAACTAACGGAAAATCGTTTGGTATAGCGACAGCTGTTGGTTTAGTTACCGGATGTTTAGTCCATACGACTTTGGTTGCTTTTGGAATATCTGCCATTATAAAGGCTTCAGATTCCATTTTCTTCGGTATTAAACTTTTAGGCGCTATATATTTAATTTATTTGGCATATAAAGTTTATAAAAGCGATGCCAATCTTATGCTAACAGATACTCTTGTACCTGAAAAAACAGGTGTCCAATTATTTAAACAAGGGTTTATCATGAATGTTTTAAATCCTAAAGTGTCTATTTTTTTTCTAGCATTCTTTCCAGGATTTTTATTTAGTAATACATTAGGTACAATTCAGCAATTCTATATATTAGGATTTATATTTATAGGCGTCTCATTCATAGTTTTTGCTACGATTGCCATTTTAGGAGGATCCATTTCAGAGTACCTTAAACAACACAAAGGCACTGGGCTTGTTCTAAAATGGATGCAAATTATTGTATTTATTGGGATTGCAATGTTTATCTTACTTTCAGAAAAATAATGGTATTTTTAAAGTCTAAACGCTAATAAATCATGGCACAAAGTGTAAAAGTAATAGAATGTCCGCGTGATGCCATGCAAGGAATAAAAGCATTTATTCCTACCGAACGAAAAGTGCAATACATACAATCGTTGTTACGTGTAGGTTACGACACTATAGATTTTGGAAGTTTTGTCTCGCCTAAAGCCATTCCGCAAATGGTAGATACTGCCGAAGTATTGGAACAGTTAGATTTGTCTAAAACAGTGAGTAAACTTCTTGCTATAATTGCGAATACACGCGGTGCAGAAGATGCTTCAAAGCACAAGAATATAGATTATTTAGGGTATCCTTTTTCAATTTCAGAAAATTTTCAAATGCGTAATACGCATAAAACTATTTCGGAATCTGTAAATACATTACAAGACATTTTAAATATTGCCGATACATGTAATAAAGAAGTGGTTGTATACATTTCCATGGGATTTGGGAATCCGTATGGAGATCCTTGGAATGTAGAAATTGTTGCAGATTGGACTGAGCGTTTAAGTAATATGGGCGTGAAAATTTTGTCATTAAGTGATACTGTAGGATCTTCAGATCCAGAAACCATAGCGTATTTGTTTTCTAATTTAATTCCGAAATATCAGGATATTGAATTTGGAGCACATTTGCACACCACTCCAAATTTATGGTTTGAGAAAGTTGATGCTGCTTATAAAGCAGGTTGTAAACGATTTGATGGTGCAATACAAGGATTAGGAGGTTGCCCAATGGCAAAAGACGAATTAACAGGAAATATGCCAACCGAAAAATTATTATCGTATTTCACAACTCAGAAAGTAAATGAGTTAAATGCCTTGAGTTTTGAAAGTGCTTATAATGAGGCGACTAAAATATTTAGTAAATATCATTAAAACTAAACGTTCATTTTTTTTATAATTAATCCCTATTTTACTTAACTATCCTAAATAATATTTAGAAATTTGTGTGTATGCAAGTTTTCAAGGCTTTACCCCACATGGTTATCTGTGTAAACAAGTTTTAGCATACTTAAACAAGCGATTAATTATGCATTTCAGAAAGCAAAGCATGCATAACAAATCTTTTTAAACTTTATTTATACATGAATAACTACTTCATAAAAACAACGAGTCCGGCGCCGTTAGTGGTGTTTAGAGTTTGTTTTGGAGCGTTAATGTGTGCGAGTTTAATAAGTTTTTGGCAAAAAGGTTGGATAGAGTCTCTGTATTTAGAACCTAAATTTCATTTTACATTTTATGCGTTCGAATGGGTAAAACCTTTCGGGATTTATACATATGCTTTGTTTGCTTTATGTGGATTATCGTCGGTTTGTGTTGCTTTTGGCTTTAAGTATAGAATAGCCATAGTAACATTTTTTTTAAGTTTTACATACATTCAATTCATGGATAAAACGGTGTACCAGTCGTCGTCTTATTTTATCATGATCTTGAGTTTTCTAATGATTTTTTTACCCGCTAATGCTGCTTTTTCCATAGATTCTTTACGTGCAAGACGCTCGTATCGGACCATTCCAAAATGGTGTATAGATAGCGTAAAATTAATGTTTATTATAGTTTTCTTTTACTCTGGATTAGCGAAATTAAACTCAGATTGGTTGCTACAAGCTATGCCATTAGAGCTTTGGTTAACGTCTAGCAAACATATTCCGTTAATTGGGGAATTTGTACTGCAGTCTCATTGGTTTCATTATGGTTTGAGTTGGAGTTTTATGATTTTAGATCTCACCATTCCGTTTTTATTACTTTCCAATCGTACACGTTTTGTTGGTTTTGGCTTACTTATTTTCAACCAATTATTGTCTCAAGTCTTATTTCCTTTTGGCATATTTCCGCTCATTATAATTATTTGTGCACCTATTTTTCTGTGTCAAGATTGGCATCAAAAAGCCTTGTTAATTTTACGTGCATTTTTATCGCCCATACAAAACGGGTTGCATTTTTCTACAGCTTTAAAAATGACAAAAGATTTTCAGTATAGAACACCTTTACCAGTGTTTGTATTAAGTTTGTTTTTTGTGTTTCAGTTACTTTTTCCGTTGCGTTACATGCTTTACGAAGGCGAATTGTTTTGGACAGGAGAAGGCTATCTATTTTCTTGGAGAACAGCATTAATAGAGCGTTCTGGAAACATTACGTTTAATGTTGTAGATTCTGATACAGGGGAATCAATTACAGTTAATAACTTAAATTTTTTAACAGCTAGACAAGAAGAACAAATGAGTTTTCAACCTGATTTTATACTTCAATATGCGCATTATTTAGGTAAGCATTTTAAAACACAAGGCCATAAAAATGTAGCCGTTTATGCAAAAAGCTATGTATCTTTAAACGGAAGGCCAAGTGCCCCTTATGTAGATCCTAAAGTTGATTTGTTTCAGCAAAAAGAATCTTTAAAGCATAATACATGGATCTTACCATTTGAAGATAAAATTAGAGGATTTTAAATTTCAATACAATCTCATTAAAAATTGGTGGCTTCAATTCCGTTTTTGCTATTAAAAAATGTATATTTGCACGCAATTATATCTTAATTGCAACATGACAGCACACGAAAACAAAATTCTAGGAGAAGGACTAACCTACGACGACGTTTTATTAGTTCCAGCATTTTCTGAAATTTTACCTAGAGAGGTAAATATTCAAACAAAATTTACAAGAAACATTACAATTAACGTACCTATCATTTCTGCAGCAATGGATACTGTTACAGAAAGCGCAATGGCTATTGCTATGGCTAGAGAAGGTGGGATTGGAGTGTTGCATAAAAACATGACTATAATTCAACAAGCTCAAGAAGTTCGTAAAGTAAAGCGTGCTGAAAGTGGAATGATAATAGATCCTGTGACTTTGCCTTTAACCGCTAAAGTGATTGATGCTAAAAATTGCATGAAAGAACATAGCATTGGCGGAATTCCGATTGTAGATGAAGACGGTAAATTAAAAGGAATTGTAACGAATAGAGATTTACGTTTCGAACATAAAAATAATCGCCCGATTGTGGAGATTATGACTTCTGAAAATTTAGTAACTGCAGCAGAAGGAACATCTTTAAAAGATGCTGAGGTTATTTTACAAGAAAAGAAAATTGAAAAACTTCCTGTAGTTGATGCAGATTATAACTTAATTGGCTTAATTACATTTAGAGATATTACAAAACTTACGCAGAAACCAAATGCAAACAAAGATGTTTACGGACGTTTACGTGTTGCAGCTGCTATTGGTGTAACGGGCGATGCCGTAGATCGTGCAGAAGCGTTATACAATGCAGGGATTGATGCTATTGTTATAGATACCGCACATGGACATACCAAAGGTGTGGTAAATGTATTAAAAGAAGTGAAAAGGAAATTCCCAACTTTAGATGTTGTGGTTGGAAATATAGCAACTGGAGCTGCTGCTAAATATTTAGTAGAGGCTGGGGCAGATGCAGTAAAAGTAGGAATTGGACCAGGATCTATTTGTACAACTCGTGTTGTTGCTGGAGTTGGTTTCCCTCAGTTTTCTGCAGTGTTAGAAGTTGCTGCTGCTATTAAAGGTACTGGTGTTCCAGTTATTGCAGATGGTGGTATTCGTTATACAGGAGATATTCCTAAAGCGATTGCAGCTGGAGCAGATACAGTAATGTTAGGATCGCTACTTGCGGGAACTAAAGAATCTCCTGGAGAAACTATTATTTTTGAAGGAAGAAAGTTTAAGTCTTACCGCGGAATGGGCTCTGTAGAGGCTATGAAAGAAGGTAGTAAAGACCGTTACTTTCAAGATGTAGAAGACGATATTAAAAAATTAGTGCCAGAAGGTATTGTTGGACGTGTAGATTACAAAGGTGAATTGTTTGAGAGTATTCATCAGTTTGTTGGGGGTTTACGTGCAGGTATGGGATACTGTGGTTCAAAAGATATTGAAACTTTAAAAGAAACAGGACGTTTTGTGAAAATTACCGCTAGCGGAATTAACGAAAGTCATCCACACGATGTTACCATTACTAAAGAGTCTCCAAATTACTCAAGATAAGATGTGTTTTTAGAATGTAAGTCACGTTCTAAAATTTAAATATAGAGCTCCAATTGCAACTGTAAGAGGTTTTAATTGGAGTTTTTTTTGCGTCAATTTTTTTTAGGATTGCATTAAGCTGTTTTTTTAAATCCGCATATTTTGCAATTTTAATATTATAAATTGAGATTTATGGAATCAAAAGTTTCAACAAAGTATGCCCATGGGAACGCGCAAATTTTTAAGAATCCATTTCTAGAACGTCTTACCAAAACCAATCCCATATCTAATATTATAGTCTATGGCGTGACCATTGCATTTATGGTATATTACGCTATAGCTGTTCAAAACCTTTCTGTTATAAATTTTATTGGCTTATTTATGTTTGGAATAGTCTTTTGGACTTTCGCAGAATATATCTTACACCGTTATGTGTTTCATTGGGTTACAGAGGCTGCATGGTCTAAACGGTTTCATTTTATTATGCACGGCTCGCATCATGAATTTCCAAGAGATAAAGATCGCTTATTAATGCCTCCGGTTCCGGGTTTAATTATGGCAAGTATTTTATTTGGCCTATTCTATATGGTCTTCTGGGTATTAGGAATGACGCCTTTAGTTTACGGATTTTTTCCGGGGTTTTTTAGCGGATATTTAATGTATTCGTTTGTGCATCGGGCCACACATGTTATGCGTCCTCCAAAACGCTTTAAAAAATTATGGCTGCACCACAGTTTACATCATTATAAATATCCAGATAAAGCTTTTGGCGTGTCTAATCGGTTTTGGGATCGCGTATTTGGAACCATGCCACCAGAACGTCATTAACCCTTAGATAGTATGGCTGCTATAAGTTTAGTGCTAGGGAATTGTTCTAGTATTATCTTAACAAAAACAGTGATTGGAATTGCCATAATTAATCCAGGTATTCCCCAAATAAAGCCCCAAAGCATTAACATTACTAACACGGTTATGATGTTTATAGAAAAAGATTTTCCCATAAATACAGGTTCTAATATAGTTCCAAACATAACTTGAACACCAGTAATACTCATAATAAAAAAGACTAAGGTGCTAGTAACTTCAACTTCAACAAAAGCGAATATTGAGAGTAATATTACCGTCATAAAAGAACCAACCATTTGTATAAAGTTGATGATAAATGCAAATAATCCCCAAAAAATCGGAAAACTTACATCAAAAGCATAGCATGCCAAACCGGTAAAAATTCCTGTCATTAAACTCACGAATACCTTTACTTTTATAAATTTAATCAGATCTTTTTCAATCTTCATAAAGGTTTTAATCGACGTGTGTTTTTGTTTTAGAATGGTTCGATTTAATAAGTTGTGAACGTTAATAGATTCAGCTAACCATAAGACAACAAAAAACGCAGTCATTAACATCATGGTTATTGTAGAACGTAGAAAATTTAATGTTGGTCCAAAATTACTAAGTAGCGTGTCTTTGTCAAGAAACTGTTCAGAAATACTAATATTATCTTTTATTAAATCGGTACCAAAAAAGGCTTCAGAACTAGAAATTAATAGCTTTATTTTTTCTTCGGCTTTAAAGATAAAAGCATCGCTAGTCGACAAAATTTCTTTACTAGATAGGTGTACTAAATATCCAAGTAATTTAAAAAAGACTAATATAATAAGTACAATCACAATAATGCTTACTGCTTTAGGTAGATTTCGTTTTGTTAACCATCGCATAATAGGTAAAAATAATAAGGCGATAAACATTGAGAAAATAAGCGGTACAAAGATAAATGACAATATTTTTAGTAAATAAAATATTACTGGAATAACTATTATTAGTAGGAGAAAATTAGTTGTTCGTCTATCGTTTAACATAGTTTAATACACTTAGAAATTGCGATTTGCAAATGTAGTTTAAAACCTTAAAGTTTAAGGCGTATAATATCATAATTTTAATGATAATTTTTTGTGATATTTACATGTAAACTTGCCCTCTATGTGGCTTTAATGCATCTCGTAAAGGTTTCATTTCAGATTCGTTAACCACTAAAAAAGCAATGGCATGCATTTCTGTAATAGGCGTAAATCCCGTTATAGAAAGGTCTAGCTGTTCAGAGACTATATATTCTTTTAAATGAATCTCGTGATGCTCGGCCGTTTTCAGTGCATTTGGCCCTCTAAAATCCCAGATTAATTTTATTTGTCTCATGTCTTAAAATTTTAACAAAAATACAAATTACACGTTCAGATTGTAATCTCAATGCATTTATTTATACCTAGTAAAAAGATAATTATTAAAGGTTTGTGTTATAATGTTTTAAGGTGGTGTTTTTATAAATTATAGCCATATAAAAATAATTAGACACAAATTATAATTATAAATACTAAAGTTCTCATCTTTACGTTTGTTAAACCAACTTGTATTATAGTATTATATTACTATTTTTGCTTTTGTTAAATTATAAAATAATGACATTGAGATCCGTTTTATTGTTGCTTTTGCTTGCTGTTTCAACTCTAAGTATGGCGCAAATAAATTCAGAAGATATTCTATTTACGGTGGATGAAACTCCAGTATACGCATCAGAATTTGTAAGAGTTTATAATAAGAATTTAGATTTAGTTAAAGACGAATCTCAAAAAGATGTAGATGCTTATTTGCAATTATTCATCAATTATAAATTAAAATTAGCAGAGGCTAAATCTTTAAAACTAGACGAAAAAGGATCTTACAAAAGAGAATTAAAATCGTATAGAAATCAATTAGCTCAAAATTATTTAACTGATAACACGGTGACCGACGAGCTGATTGAAGAAGCCTACGCGCGCACAAAAACAGAAGTTAAAGCCAGACATATTTTAGTTAGAATTGATGAAACTGCATCAGCTTCCGACACTTTAGCGGCTTACATGAAAATCGTTAAGCTAAGAAACCGTTTAATTGATGAAGGTTTTGATACGGTAAAAAAAGAGGTGCATGATGGTAAAACCATTTTTGCAGAAGATTTGGGATATTTCTCTGCTTTTAAAATGGTATATAGTTTTGAAAATGCAGCTTACAAAACTCAAGTTGGCGATGTTTCTCAGCCTTTTAGAACACGATTTGGTTACCATGTCGTACAAGTGTTAGACAAACGTCCTGCTCGTGGTACAGTAACAGTATCGCATATTATGGTTGAAAAAAATAAAGAAGGCGATACCATTTCAGACCCGGAAGCACGTATTAACGATATTTATAAAAAACTAAATCAAGGGGAAAGTTTTGAAAGTTTGGCTAAACAATTTTCAGACGATAAAAGTTCTGCTGATAGAGGCGGAGAGTTGTCTCCGTTTTCAATGGGGCAATTGTCTTCTCCAGAGTTTGAAACCGCTGCTTTTAATTTGGTTATAGTTGGGCAAGTTTCAGAACCTTTTAAAACAAATTTTGGATGGCATATTGTGAAATTGTTAGATAAAAAACCTGTGCCACCGCTAGAAGAGATTAAAGCTGAATTGGAAGAAAAAGTAAAACAAGACAGTCGCTCTAAGATTATCGATGAAACTCGTATTCAAAATTTAATGACCAGATATAAAGTGCCTGAAGATCAACCTGCATTATCGTATTTTGTAAAAATATTGAATACAAACTATTATAAACAAACTTGGGAGTTACCTAAGAAGTTTACAGGAGATAAATTGTTTCTTACTATAGACACCAAAACGTATAGTTATCAAGATTTCGGAGATTATATTTTAAAGCGTCAACCTCTGTTTTCCGAAAAGGTGAGTTTTAGTGATATTATAGATATTAGTTATAAGACCTTTTTAGAGGACGCTTTAAAAACGTATCAGGACGCTAATTTAGAGAACGAAAATCAAGAATTTGCAGATATCGTTGGAGAGTATAGGGATGGATTATTGTTGTTCGATTTAATGGAAACTGAGATCTGGAATGCAGGAAGCAGAGACACTGTAGCATTACAGGCGTTTTACGATGCGAACAAGGATAATTATTATTGGAATAAAAGAATAGATGCTGTAATTGCATCTTCAGTAAGTAGAAAAGACATTAAAAAAGCAGCTAAACTGTTGAAAAAAGATGTGTCTATAGATAATATTAAAGCTAAGCTTAATGTAAACGACGAAATTCATGTTATATTTACTACGGGGATTTTAGAAGAAAATCACCAGAGTCTTCCTGAAGATTTTGAATTCGAAACAGGAATGTCAGATATTTATGAGTTTAACGATGGTTATATTGTCGCTAAAGTTAAAGAAGTGCTTCCAAAAACCCTCAAATCTTACGACGAAGCCAAAGGTAATGTAATAAGTGATTTTCAGACAGACAAAGAAGATCGCTGGATGCAAGATTTACATGCCAAATACACGGTTTCAGTGAATGAAAGTGTATTAACTAAAGTAAGAAACCTAATTAATAATCAATAATTGAAAATAAAAATAGTTATAGTATTCGCGTTACTAAGCGTAAGCTCGTGTCAATTTTTCAAATCTGAAGACGATAGGATTCCTGTGGCTCGTGTTAACGAATCGTATTTATATCAAGAAGATATTAAGGATTTGGTAGACGAAGGCAGTACAAAGGAAGATAGCACGCTAGTTGTTCAGAATTTTATTACGCGTTGGGCCACTCAAGAGTTATTGGTAGAAGGTGCAAAACGTAATTTACAAGAAAGCAAATTAGACGATTTTCAGCGTTTAGTCAATCAGTATAAAAAAGATTTATATTCCAAAGCCTATTTAGAAGCTTTGGTTAACAGAAGTATAGATACTGTGGTATCTGTTTCAGAGGCAGAACAATATTATAATGCCAATATGGAAGCTTTTAAATTAAATGAAGATTTAATTAAGTTTAGATATATAAATATAGACGAAAACAGGCTGGATTTTAAAGACTTACAAAGCAAATTTCAACGCTTTAATTCAGAAGATAAAAAGGAACTGGATTCCATTTCAATTCAGTTTAAATCGTATGCTTTAAACGACTCTATTTGGATAAAAGTAAGTCAGGTTTTAAATAAGATTCCTGTGGTTTCTGTTGAAAATAAAGATCAACTGTTAAAAAAATCTAATTTTATACAACTCAAAGATTCTTTAGGAGTATATTTGATGCGCGTAAATGACGTTTTATTGCGTGGTAGTACGGCTCCGTTAGAGTATGTTAAGCCTACCATCGATCAAATCGTGATTAACAAAAGAAAATTAGAACTCATTAGAGATTTAGAAAAAGATATTACAAAAGATGCAATTAAGAACAAACAATTTGAAATCTATAATTAACCTAAAACAAGCTTTAATTTTTAGCTTTATCTTGTGCGCAAATGGCATGTTTGCTCAAGAAATTATTCCAGACGATGCGCCTGAACCCAAAGCAGAAGAACCAAAAATGGTTAAAGATTCTTTAGTTTCTGCCGGAGCAATGAAAGTAGATGGTGTTGCGGCTGTTGTTGGAGATTATATCCTTTTAGATTCAGATGTTAACAGAACCAAATTACAATTAGAAGCGCAAGGTGTAAATACTACAGATTTTTCTAATTGCGAATTATTTGGAAAGCTTCTTGAAGATAAATTATATGCTCACCAGGCTATCCAAGATAGTATTATTGTGTCTGATATAGAAATTCAATCCTACGTAGATCAGCAAGTGCAAGGGTTTTTACAACAAACCAACGGATCTATGGATGCTTTGTTAAAATTATATAACAAGGAAGACGAGAAGAGTTTAAGAGAAGAAATTTTCGAAATCAATAAGAGTCAGAAGTTAGCTCAACTTATGCAACAGAAAATTGTTGAAGAAGTAGAAGTTACTCCAGAAGAAGTTCGTCAGTTTTTTAATGAAATTCCAAAAGATCAGCGTCCAACATTTGGAACAGAATTAAGAGTAGCACAAATTGTTGTAGAGCCAGAAGTAACTCAAGAAGAAAAAGATAAAGTTATAGAGCGCTTAAAAGAAATGAAAGCAGATGTACTAGAAAATGGTGCAAGTTTCCGTTCTAAAGTTGTACTGTATACAGATGATGGTGCTTCTCGATCTAATGGTGGATTGTATACGTTAAATCGTAAACGTCCTAAAATGGTAAAAGAATTTAGACAAGTTGCATTTTCTTTGAATGAAGGTGAAATTTCTGAACCGTTTGCAACAGAGTACGGATATCATATTATTTATTTAGAAAAAATTAGAGGTCAGGAATACGATGTACGTCATATATTATTGATGCCTAAAGTTTCTGATGAAGAAATTGCAAAAGCTAAAGAAAAAATAGAAAAAGCAAGAGAAGAAATTGTTAATGGAGAACTTACATTTGCTGAAGCGGCAAGTAAGTATAGTGACGAAAGAGAAACAAAATTTGATGGTGGTCAATTAATTAATCCAACAACACAAGATTATAATTTTGAACTTACCAATATGGATACCGAATTATACGGACAGATTCAAAATTTAAAAGATGATGAAGTTAGTTACGTTCTAAAAGACCAAGACCGTACAGGGAAAGTGAAATTTAAAATTCTTAAAGTATCAGATCGTGTAGATGAGCACGTTGCTAATTACGCTCAAGATTATTTAAAAATTAAAGAGTTAGCTTTAAGCGAGAAACGTTTAAAAACGATTGAAAAGTGGCAAGAAGATACTATTTCTGAGACCTTTATTAAAGTTAATGGAGAGTATAGAGAGTGTGAGTTTGCAAGTAACTGGTTAAAAAAATAAGCATGTCAGACGTTGCTGCTGTAGAACAATTTGTTAAAAAATTTGGTGCTCTAAAAACCGAAATATCAAAAATGATAATTGGTCAAGACCAAGTCGTAGAACAGATTTTAATTTCTGTGTTCTCTGGTGGTCATGCCTTATTAATTGGTGTTCCTGGATTGGCTAAAACTTTAATGGTAAATGCCATATCTCAGGCTTTAGGTTTAGATTTTAAACGCATTCAATTTACGCCAGATCTAATGCCTAGCGATATATTAGGTAGTGAAGTTTTAGATGAAAGTAGAAACTTTAAATTTATTAAAGGACCTATTTTCTCTAATATCATTTTAGCCGATGAGATAAATAGAACACCACCAAAAACTCAAGCAGCCTTATTAGAAGCTATGCAAGAACGTTCTGTAACTGTTGCAGGACAACATTATAAATTAAGTTTACCATACTTTGTATTAGCCACACAAAATCCGATTGAGCAAGAAGGAACGTATCCGTTACCAGAAGCCCAATTAGACCGCTTTATGTTTGCTATTCATTTAGATTATCCCACGTTTCAAGAAGAAGTAGATGTGGTTAAAGCGACTACTACAGACCGTTCAATTTCTATAAATCCATTGTTTAATGCTGAAGAGATTGTAGAATTTCAGAAGTTAATTCGTCGTGTACCTGTTGCCGATAATGTTATTGAATATGCGGTTAGAATGGTTGGTAAAACCAGACCTAATACACCACAAACTCCAGAGCTTGTTAAAAATTATTTAGATTGGGGTGCAGGTCCAAGAGCGTCTCAGAATTTAATTTTAGCAGCCAAAACACATGCGATAATCAAAGGGAAATTTTCTCCAGATATTGAAGATGTTCAAGCTGTAGCTTTTGGTATTTTAAGACATAGAATTATTAAAAACTATAAAGCAGAAGCAGAAGGTATTTCAGAAGAAAAAATTATAAAGAGTTTATTTTAATTTTTCAAGATTATAATAAACTTTAATACCTGCTTTTACACAGATTTTATCCTGATTATTTGTGTGTATTTCATTACCAAACAAGACTTAAATTATTAATATCATTATTTAGAATGTGTTCAAAGTGAAATATTCATAATTAAGCATGATTTTCTTCCAGAATTTTAATGAATTGTCAGATTTTATAATAATTATTGAATATAATTTGAGTTATGTTAAAATTTGATGATACTATAATAAATTAGTATCATACTTGATTGTATTACAGGCTTTCTTTTCAAAACTTTGCATTAAATTTTTTATGTTTGCAAAGTTTTAAAAAGAAGTTGTTTAGCATTTGACATGTTTAGTATTTAATGCGACAAAATATATCAATACGAAGACAAAATTATATCGATTTCGTTCTCATATAAAAATAGGTATTGAGATTAAAATAAGAAATTATTTTTAAAGCCTTTAATAAACAGTAAAAACGACATTTATAACTAATTACTATTTTATAAACTTACACTAATCTAATATTGACAAAAAAAATATTATTTATGACTACTTATAAAGATTATCTTAAGGAGATCGAAGATCGTAAAGGTCAGGGGCTTCATCCAAAACCAATTGATGGTGCTGAATTATTAAGCGAAATCATTGCGCAAATTAAAGATGTAGATAACGCATTTAGAGAAGACTCTCTAAACTTTTTTATCTATAATGTGTTACCTGGAACAACCTCTGCGGCTAGTGTAAAAGCTAAGTTTTTAAAAGAAATTATCCTTGGAGAATCAGTAGTTAAAGAAATTACGCCTGCTTTTGCTTTTGAACAACTATCTCATATGAAGGGTGGACCTTCAATTGAAGTATTGTTAGATTTAGCTTTAGGTGAAGATGAGGCTTTAGCAAATCAAGCTGCTGAGGTTTTAAAAACACAAGTATTCCTTTACGAGGCAGATACGGCACGTTTAGAAAAAGCATTTAAAGCAGGTAATGCTATTGCTATAGATTTATTAGAAAGTTATGCTAAAGCAGAGTTTTTTACTAAACTTCCAGACATAGATGAAAAAATAGATGTAGTTACATTTATTGCAGGAGTTGGAGATATCTCAACAGATTTATTATCTCCAGGTGGTGATGCACACTCACGTTCAGATAGAGAATTACACGGTCAGTGTTTATTCGAACACAATAAAGAACAACAAGCAGAATTAAAAGCTTTACAAGCACAACATCCAGATAAACGTGTGATGTTAATTGCCGAAAAAGGAACAATGGGTGTTGGTTCTTCTAGAATGTCAGGTGTAAACAACGTGGCGTTATGGACAGGTATTAAAGCTAGTCCGTATGTACCATTTATTAACATTGCACCAGTAATTGCTGGAACAAACGGAATTTCTCCAATCTTCTTAACTACTGTAGGTGTAACCGGTGGTATTGGTTTAGACCTTAAAAACTGGGTACAACAAAAAGATGCCGAAGGTAACACCATTCGTGATGAAGAAGGAGAACCGATCTTAAAAGAAGAGTATTCTGTTGCAACTGGAACAGTGCTTACGATTAACACAAAAGAGAAAAAATTATATAACGGAGACACGGAGTTAAAAGATATCTCTGCAGCATTTACCCCACAAAAAATGGAGTTTATGAAAGCAGGCGGGTCTTATGCGGTTGTTTTCGGTAAGAAATTACAAACCATTGCTTCTAAAATATTAGGTATAGATATTGTACCAGTATATGCACCATCAAAAGAAATTTCTATAGAAGGACAAGGGCTTACAGCTGTTGAAAAAATATTCAACAAAAATGCAGTAGGAACAACTCCAGGAAAAGTGTTACATGCAGGTTCAGATGTTCGTGTAGAAGTTAACATTGTCGGGTCTCAGGATACTACAGGTTTAATGACGTCTCAAGAGTTAGAGATGATGGCTGCAACTGTAATCTCTCCAATTGTAGATGGTGCTTACCAATCAGGATGTCATACAGCATCGGTTTGGGATAACAAATCCAAAGCGAACATACCAAGACTAATGAGTTTTATGAACGACTTTGGTTTAATTACTGGTCGTGATCCTAAAGGGAAATATTTCCCAATGACAGATGTTATTCATAAAGTACTTAACGATATTACTGTAGGAGATTGGGATATCATTATTGGTGGAGATTCTCACACACGTATGTCTAAAGGTGTTGCTTTCGGAGCAGATTCAGGAACAGTTGCGTTAGCATTAGCTACAGGTGAAGCTTCAATGCCAATTCCACAGTCTGTAAAAGTAACTTTTAAAGGTGAAATGAAATCGTATATGGATTTCCGTGATGTGGTTCACGCAACACAACAACAAATGTTAAAACAATTTGGTGGTGAAAACGTATTCCAAGGAAGAATCATTGAGGTTCATATTGGAACATTAACTGCCGATCAAGCGTTTACATTTACAGATTGGACTGCAGAAATGAAAGCTAAGGCATCTATCTGTATTTCTGAAGATGAAACATTAATTGAATCTTTAGAGATTGCTAAAGGTCGTATCCAAATCATGATTGATAAAGGTATGGACAATGCTAATCAAGTTCTTAAAGGTCTTGTTGACAAAGCAGAAACTAGAATTATAGAGCTTAAAACAGGAATTAAACCAGCGTTAAGACCAGATACGAATGCGAAGTATGAAGCTGAAGTTGTAGTTGATTTAGATCAGATCGTTGAACCAATGATTGCAGATCCAGATGTAAATAACGACGATGTTTCTAAACGTTATACGCATGATGTAATCAGACCATTATCTTTTTACGGCGGGACTAAACAAG
>NZ_LMAK01000005.1 GCF_001439665.1 Formosa algae | reverse complement strand
GCTAACTTAAGATACACAAACTCGTTCTACACCATTTAAAAAAATCGAGAATAAATTGAAATTAGGAGAAATATATAAAACTGAATTTGACGAACGAGTATTTCGAATAATTGGATTGGATAATTATGAAGTTTTTTACGATTGTCTTTCGAATGAAAATAAATGGACTTTCTCTGGAAATTTTAAACGCAAAAGTATATTTTTAAGAATGCGAACTGAATTATTTAAAGTAAAGTCGGAATTAATAAAACTTGAAGAATTTACTCAAAAGGAAGCTGAATATTTTAGAGCGGATTTACCAATGAGGTTTGGCAGAATTAAAAACTTAAACTGGGAATCAGCAGTAAAATCGGAGTTGAATAAATATCAGAATGAATTTTCACAGCGGAAAGTAAATACTGAAAAAATAATTTTGATTCCTTCCGGAGCAAAAGGTGGATTTTTAAAAGGAGAATTAATAGAGAGTAATTCAATTCTTACGGAATTTGAAATCATTCAAAAAGCATCTGAATTACAGAAATTAAGTAGTAACGGAATTGGATTTTACAGAATGGGTTGTCAAAAAGGAATTCCAACTTATTTAATTGGAGAATATTTAGATAAAGCAGGAATAATGAAATAAAAACGGTGTAGAACACCGTATATAATTTATTGCTGGCTTCTTGCCTACTTGCGAAAGTCCTCGCGGACTTTCTTGGTCGGTAATTATTTACTAAATTAGTTGCTTGAAACACGCAACAAACCATATACAACAACGTTGTAAGCAAGCTGAAAAAACCCAAAACTATTAAAAATATTGGAGCAATTATTATCTAAACAAGACATAAAAGAAATATTAGAAAATAATAAGAACAATCCTGTTTTTAAATATTATGGTGTTCGGCTAATGTCAACAGCGAAGCATTCTTATAAAGATGTTATAGCTGTTTCGGAAAAAAATAATCTGATATTAATAAAAGGAAATGAGGACACTGGAAATATACACATTAGTGAAAGGCATAATTTCTGGTCAACTAAAAATTATATTGTCGAAAACCTAAAGGTGAAATCGTATTTCAAGACCAAAGTCGATTCCCAAAAGATGTCCCTCCAATTGAATTCATAAAAATTGCAGACGAAATTTACTCAAAAGAAAATTTTGTAAAGGACAACCCTCATCCTATGGCAGAATCATTCGATTTGTACATAGGCGAATATTTATTTGACAAATTAAAGAAAGTGAAACTACTGTTATATAAAGAAACTAAAATAATTCACTCTTTGTTTTTATCAAGTTCTTCCTATAACAAAAAAAGCGTAAATAAGTTTCCATTTTCTAGAGGAACTGTTGAATTCAAAATTGATTCATTGAAAAAAATAAATGAAACTTTTATTCCTTATTACGATACAAAACCACAAATGAGATATGGAATTGTATTTGAAAAACATAATTCAGAAGATTTGGAAAAAATTCTGATTCTGATTTTTAATCCTAACAATTATAGTTATTATCATAGTAGAATAATTGGAGAACGTAAAATGATAAAGTTCAAAACAAAAAAACATGAAGAAGTATCATATCAACATGGAGATTTAAGAGCAATTGAAAAAGTAATGTTGGAAATTGACAATGATATAAAGTCTGGAGATATTAAATTAGAAAATTAATAGCCAGCTTACAACACCGTATAAAAAAAGCATACTATGAAAAAAAAATTGATTTTTATTTTATCAATATTAATTTTCATATCCTGTGATACAGCTTCAGTTGATTTGGACGATGAGAATTATGTGTTTGACGGAAGAGGAGGCGTGAAATGTAAAGTTAATGACAACCTATTAAAACCATCTGTAGTAACAAGTCCTGGAGCTAGGTCGGTATGGTTTAGTTTGGCTGAATATGATGATTTAAATCGTATGTACCTTTCGTTTAGTAATAGAGGTCAGTCACCAGATTTCATTGACCAATTTGTAACAATAGAAATTACTGGAATAAGCACAACAACTTCAATGGTTGGTAATATTTATAATCTTGGTGATGAACCAAATCAAGGAGAATATAGTATTGATACCGCCAGCTCTGTTTACAAAACAAACGAAATTTATTTTGGAACTTTGGAAATTCTATATCACGACATTGATAACTTTATTTTGGGCGGTCGTTTCGAGTTTGACGCAGTAAATGAAGATGGAGAAATTATAGAAATAAGAGAAGGGGAATTTGACTTAAAATATTTATAAAAAACGATTTGCCAACACCGTGTAAAAAACATTGCTTATTTTAGTTCAACCGTTTGGTCGTTGCTTTGTTTGCTAGCATCTGATTTTCCTTCGGAAAATCCTCGCACTCAAACACGCAATGTTCCTTACAGATAAACGTTACCACACATTTGATAAAAATCCGTAATCAGGCAAACATTTCACAAAATTTACATCTTTTGCGATAGAACAAAAGAAACAAATATAAAAAATGACAAATCTTAAAACTTATATTTTAATATTATTTCTTTCAGTATTTACTATAAACGTTAACTCCCAAGATGAACAAGCTGAAAAAATGATGGAATGGGCTAATCAAGGTGCAGTTACGAACATAACTTACAATTCAGAAATTCCTTTTCGATATGTAGATGGATATATTTTTGTAGATATCGTTCAAAACGATAAAACATATAATTTTCTTTTTGATACAGGTGCCGAAGCAACAGTAATAGATAAGTCTATTATAGATGAGTTTGAATATAAACCATTTTCTAAATCAACTATTTCTGGTCCTTTAATTACAACTGAAGATGTTACAACAATTACGCTTTCAAGCATTTATATTTCAGGTGTAGAATTTACCGATATAGGAGCTGTTTCACTAGATATAAAATTTGATGATGTGAAATTCTGTAATCAATTAGACGGAGTAATAGGTAGTACTTTAATGAAAAAAACAAAATGGCAAATAGATTATGAAAAACAAATTATTCGCTTATCAGATGATATTTCAAACTTACTCTCTACGCAACCAGAATATTCGCTAAATCTTAATCTTCCTTCTTGGGGTTGGGGAACAGAAACATTAGAACTAAACATAGATGGTTATGTTTCACAATTTAATTTTGATACTGGTAATGGACGTGAGAAAATAGTTTTGAAACCAAGTGAATTAAATAACTTTATTGTAGAAGACAAAAATTCAATTATAGAATACGGATTTAGCAAATCAGCTTTAGATTATAAATTACTTGCTAAAAGTATAAGTATTGGCGATTTAAAACTAAATAATCAAACTATAAGTTTTCAAAGAGAAGTTGGCAACTTGCAACTTTTAGGAAATCTTTTTCTTGAAAATTTTTTAGTCACAGTTGATTGGGAAAAACATCAATTATTTTTAGAACCTATAAAAAATGTAGGTTCTGATACATTCATAGGATTTGAACTGAATTTCAAACCAAACTTTGAAACCAACAAAATAGAAATAGCGACAGGATTAAGAGCTTTTACAAAAAAAAATAAAATAAGAAATGGAGCTTTTCTTTTAAAAGTTAATGAGACCGATGTTTCCAATTTTTCACACCAAGAATTCTGTGATTTTTGGAATATAAAATGGTCTAAAATAACACATGTAGAAAAATTAAACCTTATTATTTCACAAAATGGAAAGTCTAAAGAAATTGTTGTAACTAAAAAGAATTTGATTTAAAAAACGTGTGGTAACACCGTATAGAATTAATTGCTTGGTTCTTGTCTACTTGTGAAAGTTTGCTAAATTAGTTGCTAAACCACGCAACGAAATCATACACAAACCGTGGTATCACATTTGATAAAAACCTGAATCAATGAGAAAAATTAGAGTAGAACGAAATTCTGAATGGAATAATAAAGCTCGTGCAATCGGAATTTATATTGATGGAGAAAAAGTCGGAACAATAAATGACGGGGAAACTCAAGAGTATGAATTAGAAAACGGAAAACACGAGATTTTTGCAAAAATAGATTGGTGTAGTAGTCCAAAAATTGAGCTGAATATAGCCCAAAATGAGAGTAAAACTATAAAGTTAAGCGGATTTAAATATTCTAAATGGATTTTTCCAGCTTTACTTGGAATTATGCTGTTCTATTATCTTGGAAACTATGCTCTGAATATTGACTTGAACTTTTTGATTTGGATTTTTGGAATTGGATTTTTGTACCCACTTTATTATATAACATTTGGAAAAAATAGATATCTGATATTTACTGAAAAAGAAGATAAAAACGTGCTAAAACAAACTATATAATTTATTCTAGTTCTAGCCTACTCACGAAAATCCTATCGGATTTTATATTCTGTTTTTATTTGCTAACTTTAGTG
>NZ_LMAK01000004.1 GCF_001439665.1 Formosa algae | reverse complement strand
CCTTTATCGGCGGTGTCGGCTATCTTGGGATATTTTTTAGTGGTTTGGGTGTTACATCATATTCAAGTGAATACGTATTTAGCCATATTAATACCCATAGCATTTTCGTTCTTATATATCTACCTATTCCGGAACATACAAAACATAACTATTTTAACTAAAGCAAAACTCAGTTATAAAACGCTTTTTGTAAGAGCGTTTTTTGCGGCTTTAATTATAATAGTAATTACAAGCGTTCCAAAATTTGTTGGACCAACTTGGGCTGGATTGTTTTCTGCTTTTCCTACTACCCTATTTCCATTAATGCTAATTATTCACATTAGTTATTCTACAGAACATGTACACACCGTTATTAAGAATGTGCCCATTGGTATGTTTTCACTAATTATTTACTCCTTAACCATTTCTATAGTGTACCCATTATACGGTATATATTGGGGAACATTAATGTCTTATGGCGCTGCTACTGCTTACTTATTAATCTATACAAAAATTAAAAAGACCATAGAAAAGCAAAAAGGATTACCTCTAAGAAAATAGTATAAGGCAGTAAACTTAATCCAAATCGCGTTTAGCAGGAATAACATTTTGAAATGTTGGAGCATTTTCAATAATTCGGGCAGCTCCTTTTTTATTTATTTTAAAAGAAACATCTTTAGTTGTTGTAAATAAAATTACAGATGAGAATGAGGTTTTAAGATAAGGTTTTAAATACTCAAAAGCTTCTTCTAAAGTAAGCTCTGTTTCTTCATCTTCGGTTTCTTTAGACTGATAACGTAACTTTACTAAAACCTTAAAATCGGCATCTGCAAACACTGGTCTAACAAATATATTCTTCAAATTAGGTTTACCAATGGTCTTTGCCATAGTTAATTTAGCAAAAGTCCCGTCTTGAGCACTACGTGTTACATGTTCCCAAAAAATAACAAATTGATCTTGATAAGGCATAAATTAAAGATTAATGATATGGTTTTATAGACTTGCAAATTTAACGTTAATAAGTGAACGAATCTATAACACCTCAACGAATAAAGTGAACAAGATTAAAAGTAAATCGTAATTAAATTGAAAACAGCACACGGCAACAGTCTATATGTATATCTGAATATTTAAATACTAAATCTGAAGAAAAGATTGATAGTATTATATTTAGCCAAGGGGCGTTGCAATTTTGCTTGTCATTTATTTTATTAAAAAATATTCACATTCAAAATTGCAACCTTTACACAATCATAGTGTAACTTAACCTCTCTCAGCTTAAAAGAGCAAAATTTATTAAATTTTAAACCCAAAAAGTATTAATTCATATACTAGAATTAACGCTGGAATTATTTCTTTAAGTCTACGAAATAATCAAAAATCTCTGGTACATTTCCGTTACCCATATCTGCAGCTACAGCAGCTTGTAGATTAGAAGATGTTGCTTCAGCAATTGCAGAAGTAGATCCAAGATCATTCATCATTTGTACAAAGTATCCAAGATCTTTGTTAGCGTTGTTAATAGAGAATCCTAAATCACTTACGTTATCTACAGCATAGTGCTTACAGAATTTCATAAATGGAGAGTTTGAAGGACCAGCAGACATAATATCAAATAACTGTTGCGTGTCTACACCTGCTAATTTAGCCGCTGCAAAAGCTTGAGACATTGCAACTACAGTTGTCATTCCCATAAAGTTATTAATAAGTTTAGTGGTATGTCCAGCACCAAGAGCTCCTAAATAGAATACATTTTCACCTTGTTCATCTAAAACAGGTTTTACTTTCTCGAAAGTGTCTTTGTCACCGGCAGCCATAATGTTAAGCAATCCGTCTTTTGCATGTGCAGGAGTACGCCCTAGAGGAGCATCAATCATACCAGCACCTTTTTCAGCAAGGTCTTTACCAATCTTTTTAGTAGAAGCAGGAATAGATGTTCCGAAATCAATCAAAACAGCACCCTCTTTAATACCAGCTAAGATACCTTCTTCACCATATACAATTTTTTCCACAACAGCAGAAGTAGTAAGACAGAACATAATAATGTCACTCTTTTCAGCTAATTCTTTTGGAGTAGCAGCTTCAGTAGCATTACCGCGGGCGATAACTTTTGCAACTTCGTCTTTATTAAGGTCCATTACTGATAGCTCGAAACCTCTTTTTTGAAGATTTTCAACCATATTACCTCCCATAAGGCCTAGTCCGATAAATCCGATAGTGGGTTTTTTCATGTTTAAGTTTTTTTATTTATAAAATATAGATACAAAGATATGCATCTGTAAGTAAAATAGCTAACTAGGGCCCAAAAAACAAAGTGATACCTTTATAATATTTTCCGGTTTTAATTTTATAAAAGGTATATCCTCAATATTTTATCCTTTAAATATGAATTATAGTGCGCCTTTACACACTTAACCTTTAGTATTTAATAGTAAAAGAATTATATTGTACATTTGCAGCCATATGCAAATTAAAAAACTTACAGATTGGTTACCAACGACTAACAAAGAAGTTAAACTTCGAGGTTGGGAAGAACTTGACGTGATATTATTTAGCGGAGACGCTTATGTAGATCATCCATCGTTTGGACCTGCAGTTATTGGTCGTATTTTAGAAAGCTACGGTTTAAAAGTAGCTATTGTTCCGCAACCTAGTGTGAACGATAACTTACAGGATTTTACAAAACTGGGAACACCAAAATTATTTTTTGGAGTGACTGGCGGTTGTATGGATCCTATGGTAAGTAATTATACGGCAACCAAAAAACGTCGTGATAACGATGCCTATACACCAAATGGAGATAAAGGGTTTAGACCCGATTATGCAACCTCTGTGTATTCTAATATTTTAAAAGATAAATTTCCTAATGTTCCTGTTTTAATAGGTGGTATTGAAGCGTCTTTACGTCGTGTTACACATTACGATTATTGGAGCGACAAATTAATGCCAACAATTTTAGAAACTTCTAAAGCAGATATGTTGGTTTACGGTATGGGTGAACAACCTTTACGTGAAATTGTAGAACTATTACAAAAAGGGGTCCCGTTTTCTAGCTTGAAAACAATTAAGCAAACCGCCTTTTTAATAGATGAAAATGAAGCACTTCCAAAGAATAAAAACTGGGAAGATGTAGAAATTCAATCGCACGAAGTATGTTTAAAAGACAAAAAGAAATTTGCTTCGAACTTTAAAATAATCGAACAAGAATCTAATAAGCTTAATGCCAACAGGATTTCGCAAAAAGTAAATAAGAAAACATTAGTTATTAATCCGCCTTTTCCAACCATGTTGGAAGCCGAGATTGATGCTTCGTTCGATTTACCATATACCCGATTACCGCATCCAAAATACAACAAGCGTGGACCAATTCCTGCGTTTGAAATGATTAAGTTCTCTATTAACATTCACCGTGGATGCTTTGGAGGATGTAGTTTTTGTACCATTTCTGCACATCAAGGAAAATTTATTGCGAGTCGTAGTCAGGAGTCGGTTTTAAAAGAAGTCGATAAAGTGGCAAACATGCCAGACTTTAAAGGGTATTTATCTGATATTGGCGGACCTTCTGCTAACATGTACAAAATGGAAGGAAAAGTACAAGCCATTTGTGATAAATGTGTGGCTCCTTCTTGTATATCGCCTGTAATTTGTAGCAATTTAGATACGTCTCACAAACCATTAACAGAATTATATAAAGCTGTAGATAAACATCCTAAAATAAAGAAATCGTTTATTGGTAGTGGTATTCGTCATGATATGTTAGTGCCTGAGTTTAATAAAAACGCAGATCCAAAAGAATTAGACGATTACACGGAAGAAGTGATGACAAAACATATTTCTGGACGTTTAAAAGTTGCTCCAGAACACACGTCAGATCCCGTTTTAAAATTAATGCGTAAACCATCCTTTAAATACTTCCATAAGTTTAAAGAACGTTTTGATAAAATTAATATTAAAAAGGATTTAAAACTTCAATTGATTCCGTATTTTATTTCGAATCATCCAGCTTGTGAAGTTGAAGATATGGCAAACCTAGCTGCAGAAACCAAAGATATGGGCTTTCAGTTAGAGCAAGTTCAAGGGTTTACACCAACACCTATGACGGTGGCCACAGTTATTTACTATAGTGGTTATCATCCGTACACCTTAAAACCAACTAAAACGCCTAAATCTAAAAAGGAGAAAGACGATCAGCACCGATTTTTCTTTTGGTATAAACAAGAAAATAAAGATTGGATTAAAAAGACCTTAAATAAGGTTGGCAGAACAGATTTATTAGATGTATTGATACCAGAAAGCAAAGACAATAAAAACAATAAAAGCTGGAAAAAGGTAGACTTAAAACCGGTAAAGAATACGTTTGATGATGCTGTACCCGCAGAATATTCTAAACCGTCTAAAAATTCTTTCAGAAAAAAGAAACAATATTCCAAAAAGAAACGCCGTTAAGACGTTAGTATAATACAATAATAAACCTCTGATTCATTGATTTGAATTAGAGGTTTATTTTTTTCTACCTAACCCATCTCCCATTATAATCAAAGTAAATGCTCCAAACCTTATAAATTGTTTTAGCTCTCAAACAACTCCGAAAAGTCAATAGCATTTTTTTGTCTATTTTTATAACATTAAGTGCTTTGTATAGTATACCATTAAAACGAATTTTAGGTTCAGGCTTAATCAGTTTTAATTACGAACTAAAACGTACAGTCACACTTACCCCTTTATAACATGAAAAAACTTTCAATCTTAACATCTTTTAGTATCATTTGCCTTTTTCTAGCGTCATTTCATAGTATTGCGCAGAGTGACATTTTAAAAGAACTGAAAGACATTGCTATTATAGACCAAAAAGTAATGATCCCCATGCGAGATGGTGTTCGATTAGCCGCAGATGTATACCGCCCTAAGACCGATAAAAAGGTACCTATTATTTTTGCGCGTACACCTTATAATTTTAATAATTGGGTAGACGGTAAAGAAATCACCACAATTCGAGTTAAGAAAGCACTAGAAGCCGTTAAAAGAGGGTATGCCTATGTTGTACAAAACGAACGCGGACGCTATTTTTCTGAAGGTGAATGGGACATTTTAGGTGTACCTGTAACCGATGGTTACGATACATTTACGTGGATGAAAAACCAACCGTGGTCTAATGGTAAAATAGGAACTTATGGTTGCTCATCTTCTGCAGAATGGCAAATGGCAGTAGCCGCATTAGATCATCCGTCTCATGCCGCAATGATAGCGCAAGGTTATGGTGCAGGTATTGGCCGTATAGATGATATTTACGAGCAAGGTAATTGGTATCGTGGCGGCGTGGTACAAATGTCTTTTATGGCTTGGTTATATCGCGTAGAGCATGATAAATTTAAACCCCGAATTCCTGAAGGAGCAACACAAGAAGATTTAATTAGAATATCTAGATTTTACGATTTAGATCCAGAAAATCCGTATGTTGATTTCGCGGAAGCTTTTAAACATTTACCCATACAAGATGGTATTAAAAATATAAATGGAAAAAGTGAAATTTTTGATAAAATGATTCGTCGTAAACCCAATGATCCTGCATGGTACGAGGGCGGCCTTTATCATGACGACATGGAAATTGGTGTCCCAAGCTTTTGGTTTGCTTCTTGGTATGATATATCTATAACACCTAATCTGGCTTTATTTAATCATATAAGAAACACGACCAAAGATCCTGAAATTAGAGACAATCAGTATTTAATAATTTCTCCAAACTTACATTGTGGTTTTATACGAGGAACAAGTGAAAACACCATGATTGGGGAACTAAATGTGGGTGACGCAAGATTGAATTATAATGAACAGATGTATGCTTGGTTTGATTTCTGGTTAAAAGGAGAACAAAACGATTTTAAAGACAAAACACCTCGAGTACAGTATTATACTATGGGAAGTAATAAGTGGCAAGGCTCAGAAGTTTGGCCACCTGAAAATGCAAAACCAACAACTTACTATTTAAACAGCAATGGTAACGCCAATAGTCTTTATGGTGATGGCACATTAACAACAACAAAAGTAAAAACCGATAATTCGGATAGTTTTACGTACGACCCGATGTTACCAGTGCCTTCTTTTGGCGGCACTCCATGTTGTAACGACAATATATTAAGAGGTGGCGCATTCGATCATCAACAAACAGAAATTAGAGATGATATTTTAATATACACCACAGATGTTTTGGAAGACGGCATAGAAGTCACTGGTTTTATTGAATCTACGTTATATGTATCTTCTGATGTAAAAGATACCGATTTTACCATAAAACTTATAGATGTGCATCCTGATGGTAAAGCTTATAATTTAGATGAAACCATACAACGTGCAAGATATCGCGAAGGCTACGATAAAGAGGTATTTATGAAAAAAGGTAAGGTGTATAAAATAGATTTAACACCAATGTCTACAAGTAACTATTTTAAAAAAGGACATCGTATTCGTATAGAGATATCTAGTAGTAATTTTCCGCGTTTTGCAAGAAATTTAAACACTGGAGGAAATAATTACGATGAAAAAGAAGGTATAGTGGCTCATAATAAAATACATCATTCGTCTAAATACCCATCACAAATCAGTTTACCCATAATCACGAAATAAGCGATTATAAAAAATAGTGACACGTTTAATTTAAAACTCAAAAGGCAATAAAAAAAGAACACCTTCCTCAAAAAATATGTGCAGTTTGTAAACGTCCTTTTAGTTGGCGTAAAAAATGGAAAACCAATTGGGAACACGTTAAATATTGTAGCGAACGTTGCAGAAAAAATAAATGAAAAGCATTAACTTAATATTTCCACATCAATTATTTCAAGAATCTCCACTTTTTGAAATTGATGCACCAATGTATTTAATTGAAGAGTATTTATTTTTTAAACAATACCCCTTTCACAAACAAAAAATTGCATTTCATAGGGCAACCATGACATGTTATGAAGATTTTCTTTTGACCGAAAAGAAATTCAAAGTGCATTATATAGATGCTATTGATAATCTGTCTGACATCAGAAAATTAATACCGGTATTAAAAGAACAAGGCATTCAGCATATAAATTATATAGATCCAACAGATAATTGGTTACAGAAACGGATAGAACAAGGGTGTTCTAAACATAATATTTCAACAACCATGCTCCCCTCTCCTTTGTTTATAAATACAAAAGAAGAACTCTCTGTATTTTTCAAGAGTGACAAAAAAAAGTATCATCAAACCACATTTTATACAGAAGAACGTAAAAAACGACACATACTTATAGATGCAGATGGGCAACCAACCGGTGGAAAATGGACTTTCGATGCAGAAAACAGAAAGAAATATCCAGCTAAAAAAACGCCGCCTTCAATTCAGTTTCCTGAAACAGATCAGTACTATGTTAATGCTGTAAAATACGTAAATAAACACTTCGATAATCATCTAGGACACCTCACAGAATACCAAATATATCCCACAAATTTTAAAATAACAAAAGATTGGCTATACCAATTTTTTGAACAACGCTTTATGGAGTTTGGTATTTACGAAGATGCTATTGTTGCAGAAAACTCTATACTTAACCACAGCGTTTTAACTCCCATGTTAAATATTGGCTTAATAACACCAAAAGAAGTTATTAATTCCTGTTTAAGCTATACTAAAAAACATAACATCCCTATTAATTCTACCGAAGGTTTTGTAAGACAAATTATAGGTTGGCGGGAATTTATTAGAGGTGTTTACGAAACTAGAGGAAGCGAAGAACGCACCACTAATTTTTGGGCATTTAAAAAGAAAATACCTACGTCCTTTTACAACGGCACAACAGGAATACCTCCAATAGATCAAACCATAAAAAAGGTATTACAAACTGGATATTGCCATCATATAGAACGATTAATGATACTCAGTAATTTTATGTTGCTTTGTGAATTTGATCCCGATGAAGTCTATAAATGGTTTATGGAACTCTTTATTGATGCTTACGATTGGGTTATGGTTACCAATGTGTATGGAATGAGTCAGTTTGCAGACGGAGGTTTAATAGCAACTAAACCTTATATTAGCGGTAGTAATTATATCATGAAAATGAGTAATTACAAAAAAGGAGATTGGCAAAATATTTGGGATGGTCTGTTTTGGCGATTTATGCATACGCAACGCGATTTCTTCTTATCGAACCCTAGGTTAGGCATGTTAATACGTATGTACGATAAAATGCCTGAAGACAAACAACAAAAGCATTTAGAATACGCTAATAATTATTTAAATAGTTTAAAATAATATCATGACACAAGAACATCACATATTCAAATTTAATAAAACGGCAGACATTACATCATGGACAACGGTTAATGATGTTGTTATGGGCGGAAATTCTTCTAGTCAATTTTCTTTAAATGAAAACGGATACGGTGTTTACGAAGGCGATGTGTCTTTAGAAAACAATGGCGGATTTGCTTCTGTTAGATATCGTTTTGATGCTCTAGACACCAAAGATTTTTCAAAAATTAAACTAAAAATTAAAGGAGACGGGAAACGGTATCAATTCAGAATAAAAGACAAATCTACTAACAAACATGCGTATATAACCTATTTTAACACCTCAACAACATGGGATATTGTCGAATTCGATTTAGAAGACATGTGCCCAACTTTTAAAGGTCGTAAACTAGATCTTCCAAATTTCGATATGCAAAACATAGAAGAAGTCGCCTTTTTAATCGCCAATAAAAAAGCAGAACATTTTAAATTAGAGATTGCATCTATTATAATTAAATAGAAAGTAAGTCCATATAAAACTGCCAAGCGCACTATTAGATCATGTATAAAACCGATCAAATATTTTAAACTTTATTTTTATTAAGACGTTAAAGAAACGTATAAGGTTCAATAGTCTCTTTAAAGTGTAAATCCTATCTTAATGCCACCCCATTTATAAGCATTTCCGCTTTCATACTCCTTTGTAATCATGGAGCGCGAATACTCAAAATACAGTGTTTTAGTTTGTAAGACAATGCCATAATTTAACTGTCCTGTAAATCGCTCAATATTTTCAGCAGAAATGGTATATACACTCTGCTTATTAAACATGCCGCCCTGTAGTGTGGCATCATACCCTATTACATTTAGCATAGGTGTTGCGTAAGCATAAAGTGAAAAATCTTTCTTATTAATCAATGTTGTAAATGGCGAATTTATATGCCCCAATGTGGTATTAAATCCGATAGATCCATTTGTAAAGAGTGTTCCAACTTTTACATTTACCATAGCTTGAAGCGAAAAAATATTACTGAATCTTACAAGTTGTTTTTCATAACCAAGCTCATAATTAACTACAATATCATTCTTAATTTGGTGTCGCCATCCTAACGGTATTTTATTTCCTGTTGCTTCATGAATTCCTACTTGCATCTCTTCTCCAAAGGCAGCAGGTCCGATAATCCCTAAACTAAAAGACGATGTAAACCGTCTTTTTTTTACTTGATCTGTAGCAATTATAAAACTTTTAAGCATAATAGCCGATGCAAATGGTCGATCTCCAAATTGAATTTCAGGGAGTTCGTAGTGATTAGGCGTGTATCCAATATGCTCTAAAGCCAAGCCATAACGTAACTCAGAGTCTTCAGGTTTATAAAACAGAGAGTTAATGGGGTTACGTTTAAAAAAAGGAGAAACGAGTTCAAAGCTATAACCTTGCGTATAATTTTCATCGGTAGCTGCAAAATAGTCATTGTCATAATGAAATCTAAAGTAAGTATCACTTTTAAGGTCTCTAAATGAAGTTAAATTATCAATTTTTTGAGCTTTATATTCTGGTAAACTTAGTATTGAAATAATACAAATAACGATAATGTTCCTCATACGTATTTATACGAAAAAATATCAATCTGGGTTTTGTATTATAAAAAACGAATAGAGATTTCTAACTTATCCATTTCCATAAGTTAACAAAACATTACAACCATATACAATTCCTATTTCGTAATTTTATTAGATTAAGTACTGTAAACGCAGAAAAAAAATAAGAATCATGGGAAAGAAAGTAGCAGACCAAATCGTTGAAATGTTGGTTAATAATAATGTAAAAAGAATATATGCAGTAACGGGAGATAGTTTAAACGAATTAAATGATGCTGTAAGAAGAAGCGGAAAAATAAAATGGATTCATGTTCGTCATGAAGAAGTTGGTGCCTATGCAGCTGCCGCTGAAGCAGAATTAGACGGACTAGCATGTTGTGCTGGAAGTAGTGGCCCTGGACATGTACATTTAATAAATGGTCTTTATGATGCTAACCGCTCTGGAGTGCCTATTATAGCTATTGCATCTACAATTAACACGCCCGAATTTGGTGTAGATTATTTTCAAGCTACAAACACTTACAAATTATTTGACGACTGCAGTGTTTACAATGAATTAGCAAGCACACCAAAACAAGTTCCGCGTATGTTACAAGCTGCCATTCAAAACGCAGTACATAAAAAAGGCGTTGCTGTATTTGGATTACCAGGAGACGTATCTTCCATGCCTGCCGAAGAAAGTGCCACTTCAATGTACAACTTTCATGGCGAAACTATTTTAAGACCTTCAAATAACGAGATGCTAAAATTTGCAGAGCTCGTTAACAAACACCCTAAAATTTCAATTTATTGTGGTATAGGTGCGCAAGAAGCACACGATGATATTATAACACTTGCTGGCTTATTAAAAGCCCCAATTGGCTATTCATTTAGAGGAAAAATGGGCATGCAATACGATAATCCGTACGAAGTAGGTATGACAGGCTTACTTGGTGTACCCTCTGCATTTCATGCCATGCATGAATCTGATGTGGTCATTCTATTAGGAACAGATTTCCCTTACGAACATTTTATGCCTGTTAAAAATAAAATTATTCAGGTAGACGAAAAACCAGAACGCTTAGGAAGACGTGCCAAATTAGAAATCGGACTTGCAGGAAAAATAACAGATACTGTTACAGCTTTACTTCCACTAATTAAAGAAAAAGAAGACGATAGCTTCTTAAAAGCTCAATTAGAATTTTACGAAAAAGTCAAAGAAAATTTAGATATCTATGTCAAAGAAACGGGCACTGAAAACCATATTAGTCCTGAATATGTAGCGACTACAATTAACGAGATGGCTAATAACGATACCGTTTTTACTGTAGACACCGGAATGTGTTGTGTATGGGGTGCTAGATATATTGACGGTACTGGGAAACGTAAAATGTTGGGCTCTTTTAATCATGGTTCTATGGCAAATGCTATGCCTATGGCTATAGGAGCACAATTAGCCTATCCAGAACGTCAAGTAGTCGCATTTTGTGGCGATGGCGGTCTCTCAATGCTATTAGGCGACTTAGCAACCATAAAGCAATATAATCTTCCTATAAAACTGATTGTTTTTAATAATCGATCATTAGGTATGGTACAATTAGAAATGCAAGTAGAAGGCTTACCGAATAATGAAACGGATATGGTAAACCCCGATTTTGAAATCATCGCTCAAGCTATGGGATTTAAGGGCATTTCAGTTAACGATCCTAAAGATGTGAAACTCGCATTAACAGAAGCATTTGCTCATAATGGTCCGGTGTTAGTGAGCGTATTCACTAATCCTCAAGCCTTAGCAATGCCTCCAAAAATGGAATTCGATCAAATGAAAGGGTATACATTATCTATAAGTAAAATGATTTTAGGCGGACGTATGGATGAAGTACTAGAAATGGTTAAAACCAATTACAAGCACATGAAAGAAGTCTTTTAAAACTTAAACATTTAAAGGAGAATTGGGATGGTAAAAACACGAATAAAACTGTAACTTAACAGCTAATAAACATTCATAATAATTATCTTAATGAATAAACTCGTATTACTTTTCCTTTTAATGTCATGCTTAATTTACGGTCAAGACATAGATTACAACAACACTTACTCCGATTTTGACAATGGCAAAACGTATTATGTATTCGGAGATAATGTTGCTTTTAGATCTGAGGCTGATAAAAACTCTAAAGCTTTAGATGCGTTAAAAATAGGTTCTGAGATAGAAATTATTGAAAAATCTGAACAGACTCTAATCTATAACGGCGTAGAGTCTCATTATTACAAAGCAAGATATAATGGGCAGATAGGATATATTCTAGGTGGTTTAATTTCGCTCGGTAAGAAAGAAATGGGACCTTCTAAATATTTCTATACTTACGGCAAAAAAGATGATACTTATTACATTATAATTAGACATGTAAATGAACAATTAGATATACACGAAGCTATTACAGATTTAAGAACAAACGACTTTGCTGTAGAAGTTTACGACAATAAAGGCATTGAAGGAATTCAAAATATAATCTTTGTAAATTATTTAGCTGAAGCTTGCGCAGTTGAAGGTGGAGGTGTTTACTTTTTTCAGGTGAATAGTGAGATGAAAAAAGTATTTACTATTTCTCAGGTCTCGGACGCTGGTGTATACTGGTTTTTTGAAGAACTTATATTTCCTGTAGATGAAAACGGAGTTAAAGATAAAATAGTGTATAAAAAAGAAAGTGGCTCTTACCAAGATGAAGCTACACATTGGGTTGAAACGAATACGGTAAGCCGAGAATTAGAATGGAAAGACGGTACTATAGTGCCTAAATTAGAAACCGAATTTTAAATTAAAATATTAGTATAAAAAAAGCGAAAACAGATGTTTTCGCTTTTTTTTATAATGAGAGTGTAGTAAAAATTTATTTTATGGTAATAGGGAATTCTGCAACCGTAGTATCCCAACCTATTTTAAGGTGAACCGTGTTTTCAGAAGCTTCGTATAGCGCAATAGATAAGTTCTCTATCTCTTTGTCACTTTTTGTAATAGGCACGCTTAAACTAGCAATATCCAGGCTTGGTTCGTAACCGTAATTTCCCCAGCCGTCTAAATCTGTATTTAATTTTAAAGTCCACTCCTTTTCTGTTGGAATAATAATGATGGTGTAACGTCCTGCTTTTATATCTTTTCCTGCAAATTTAACATCATTCATAAATAGTATTTCGGTAGACTCGTTAGCTCCAACTCTCCAAGGTTGTCCGAACTTTAAAAGTTCTCCAAAAACTACTCTGCCTTTTTTAGCTGGACGAGAATATGTAACACGAATTTGTGGTGTTAAAGCCGCTTTTTTAGCTGCATCTTTTTCAAAAATACGATCGTGAGCAGATTTTGGAGGAAAATATGCACGATCCATGGTACTTTTATCCATTTTTTCAAACTCTTGTGCGTTTACAGTCGTTCCTGCTAATACAATTGCGGCAATAAGTAGTATTCTTTTCATTCTATTATTTATTTAAATTAATTACGTTTTCTGTTTTTATCTTAGAAAGTTCTTTCAGCGAATTCGCTTCATAAAGCTTTGGTAAATCTTTTAAAGGTGTACCAACAGCCGCTTCATAATTTGTGTAATCCTGAAACGTAATCCCATCTACTACGCTTTTATTGTATCCCACTCTAAATCGCACACCACCTTCATTCACACTATAGTTATAAGCTAAGAAATCTATCTTTTTAGTTTTGGTATTTATCCAATAAAAATAATGGTCGTCATGATCTTCTCCCCCACCTTCTTCATCAAAAGTCACTTGTATAGCATAATAATTTTCACCTTTAACTGTAATCTTTTCTATAAGTTTAGAGTTTACGGCTTTGTCACTTAGTTTATAAGGAAGTGTAGCAAAATAGATAACAGAATTTATAGCTCCAGTGCCAACAGCAATATCTTTATCAGATAACTCTACTACGCTACCATTAACAGATCTAGAGAAATCTCCGCTTTTTAACACATCTACTATTAAAGAATCTCCTTTTTTATAGGTCTTAGTATATTCGTAATTAGATTTATCGTTTTTAAATTGAAAGGTGTTTTTTCTAAAGACAAAAGAATAATTAGCAGAGTCGTACAAATCACCTCCATGAGCTTCAATAGATTCTTGTATTATTTTTTCAGATTCTGATAAGGAAACTGGAATTTCAGATGGATCTGGAATTGTATCTTTAGTAACCTCTGTAGAGATTACTTTCTTTTTTTCGGTAGATTGACAAGACGCAAATAAACCAATTGTAAAAATGATTAAAACTAATTTGAGTGAACGCATTAATGTGTGTATTTAATTAGACTCTCGCTTTAGCCGTGTATAATCGATAAACCTTTCATTTTCTTTCATATAAATCACAATATAATAAGCATCCTCACAACAAACATGTTAATCTTTTAAATATCAATCACTTAAAACTACCTTTCGCATTGTTTCACCCCTACTTTCCTACAACGAAGCTTAAAAGTGTTAGATTTTAATACTTACATTAGTACAGCATTAAACAAAATAACTACTAGCAAACGCTAACATGGCACATTCACAAGAAGAGCTACATACTACATATAAACATAGAATTAATACTGTTTTTGCATATATAGACAGCCATCTAAACGAAGATTTGTCTTTGGACACCTTATCAGGTATTGCATTTTTCTCACCTTATCATTTTCATCGTATTTTTAAGTTTATTACAAATGAAACTCTAAACAGTTATGTAAACAGACGGAGAATAGAAAAAGCTGCTTTAGCTTTAATTCACAAAAACACGAGTATAACTGAACTTGCAATAGAGTGCGGCTTTAATGATAATTCTTCTTTCACCAGAGCATTTAAAAACTATTATGGCGTAAGTCCTACTGTATTTAGAAAGGAAAACCCGAACAAGTTTAGCAAGATTAGTCAATTACAAAGCAAGAATGGTCAAGTCTACCCCAGTTACGACAAATATATTTGTATGATTGATAACTTAAAAACTTGGATTACTATGAATGCTAATATTGAAATAAAAGAATTGCCAGAAAGATATGCCGCAGGACTAACACACATTGGCGTACACGGCATAGAACAAACTTTTGAAAAACTTATATTATGGGCAAATTCTAAACATTTAATGACTCAGCCTGAATCTAGAATAGGTAGACTTTTTTACGATAGTTTTAAAGTAACAGCTCCTGATAAAGTAAGAATGAGTGTTTTTTTGATTACTAAAACACCTATAAATTCAGAAGGTGAAATTAACAACCTAACACTAAACAAGGGGAAATGTATTGTGGCCCGTTTTAAAATTAATCCTAATAATTTTGAAAAATCGTGGACAGGACTTTTTATATGGATGAATGAAAACGGATATCAAAAAAGTGAAGCACATCCGTATGAAATATACCAAAATGATTTTAGAACACACCCTGAACAAAAATGTATCGTAGATTTATGTATCCCTATTTTATAATGTTTAATGCATTTTAAGCGCGCTCTACACTATCTCAAGGAATACATTCAAAACTATAGAGATAATATCTACTTAATAGTTGGACAGGAATACGAAGATTGAAACTAAAAAGAAAACCCTATAAACGTACTGTTTATAGGGTTTCTGCGGAGAAAGAGGGATTCGAACCCCCGGAGGTGTGACCCTCAACAGTTTTCAAGACTGCCGCATTCGACCACTCTGCCATTTCTCCAAGTGTCTCATCAGGTATTCCCTGAATGCGGGTGCAAATATAAGAACCTTTTTCGGTTTTATAAAACAAAAAACAAAAAAAATTAAAAAATTTTTAGAACAAACACACAACTTAATAAAAATCAAAGTATTATATATAAAAATATTTTTCCAACCACATTTTCAACTAAACTAGGGATCACTCTTAAACTTCATATACTTAAAATAGTTACTACTATAGATTGCTAATTACACTTGCAAAAGATAAAGCTCTTACTCAACCTTTTTTATACAGTAATCTAAACCCTTGCTCGTATAAGGCTGATTTTCTAAATGTAAAAATATAAAAATGATAAGATCAAAAATCTTCGTTTTATCACCTTTTATATTCCTTGGTTTAATTGTAAATTTGATTCAACTTTTTAAATAAAACACATGCCTGGATTTGAACTTTTTGGCCCTTCAGAACATAAAGAAGTAAACGATGTATTAGATAGCGGAATTTTAATGCGTTATGGCTTTGATGCCATGCGAAATGGACATTGGAAAGCCAAAGCACTTGAAGCAGAATTACAAACACATATGCAAGTAAAACATGCACAGCTGGTATCTAGTGGTACGGCAGCGGTTTCTGTAGCATTAGCTGTTGCAGGTGTTGGCACTGGTGATGAAGTTATTCTGCCAACTTTTACGTTTGTCGCAAGCTTTGAAGCCGTCTTAATGTTAGGAGCTATTCCTATTCTTGTTGATATAGACGATACCTTGACTTTAGATATTGCAGCTGTTAAAGATGCTATTACACCTAAAACAAAAGCCATTATGCCTGTGCATATGTGCGGCGGAATGGCGCGCTTAAAAGAGCTTAAAGAGATTTGCGAAACCCATAATTTAAAATTAATTGAAGACGCCTGTCAGGCTATTGGAGGAACTTATGAAGGTAAACCTTTAGGAAGTTATGGAGATGTTGGATGTTTTTCGTTCGATTTTGTAAAAACTATCACTGCTGCCGAAGGCGGAGCCATTATAACCAACAATGACGACTACGCAACTTGGGCAGATCATTATAGTGATCACGGACATGACCATGTAGGGTCTGATCGTGGTGCAGAAACTCATCCGTTTTTAGGATATAATTTCAGAATATCAGAACTACACGCTGCTGTAGGATTAGCGCAAGTACGACGTTTACAAGAATTTCTTGATATACAGCAAAAACATTATACAATTTTAAAAGATGCTTTAAAAAGTATACCAGAACTTACATTTAGAACCATACCTGAAGAAGGTGTAGAAAACTACTCGTTTTTAAATTTCTTTTTAACAGACTTAGAAACGACTACTAAAGCTATGGCTGCTTTAAAACATGCAGGTATAGATGGGTGTTTTCATTATTATGATAACAATTGGCACTATGTAAGAAAATGGGATCATTTAAAAGAAGCTAAAACATTATTTCCTATACCAGCTCAAACTAAAGAGGCTTTAAATGCATTAAGTACTAAATCGTTTAAACAATCAGATCATTATATTGCGAGAAACATTTCGTGTTTAATTAAACTCTCTTGGACTGAAGCTGATGTTAAGCAAAGAGCATTAAAGATGGTAGAAGCCATTAAAAGCGTATTATAATACTATAATTGATATAAAAATAAAAACCCCACACTATTTTAATAGTGTGGGGTTTTTTACATCTAAAAATAGCTTCAGAAGTATTGAAGCAAAAAAAAAAGTTCAATGCTTAAACATTGAACTTTTAAAGAGCCGATGGAGGGACTCGAACCCACGACCTGCTGATTACAAATCAGCTGCTCTAGCCAGCTGAGCTACATCGGCTTGAAAATCGAGTGCAAATATAGAGCTATTTCTAATATCTGCAAATCTTTTTCAAAAAAATTTAGCTTAAATTATTAATTTTATCAATTAACGCACGCCCTTTAGTTTCTAACTCTTGGTTAATGGCTTTAAAATGAGCTTTTTTGTCTGCTACTTTCTTATCATTAACTTTTGTAATTAATTCATCAAAAGTATTGATTGCTTCATCTATAATTGCTTCACTTTGTTTTGTGTCTTTGTCTGTGTTGGCATATTCCCAAACATAAACAGCTTCAATAATATCTCCTAAAACGAAATTAATGTCTTTTTTAAGATCTCTAACATTTGCCATAATATAATATTGTATTTATTTGAGTGCAAAATTACATTAATCCTAAATATAATGTGTTATAAAAACATTTTAATTATTGTTGAATTAAAATGTTTTCCTTATTTTTATAGCATGAATACAATCAAGAAGCAATATAATTCAATCTGCAATCGCATTTCACAACAGTGGAACTCGATTGTCATTTTTATGCTTAAATGTAAGCATCCCATGCATCTTGAACTGAGTTAACTATTATATAATATAACGATAATCAATAAAGGTGCTTTTTTAAAGGCACCTTTTTTATTTTTAATCAATTACTAATATAAATTTTAAAATCATGAAAAATCTAAAAACAATTAAATCAAACAGCCAGAAGTTTATTATTTGTTCCAATCGTTCTAACGTCAGCGTCATGTTTAGCACATACCACAATTATAACTTGAGACCCACTTTAATATATCCTTAAATACAACACATTATGAGCACACATATAAACACCAACGTACCTTTTACTGTAACAGAACATGTAAGTAATGCTAACGGCTTTTTATTACCACACAATTTATATAGCAAAGTTAAAACTGTAGCAACTTACCCTATTAAAGAATTTTATTTACAAGATGTCCCTGATCTTGAAGATTTTAAATTTAAAATGCATAAAAACGCATTTTTAAATGATGAGTTAACTATCCAGGCTCAATTAATAAAAAAACATGACAATGGCTATTTAATAAATGTTATTGTTACCAAACCCAAAAGCAATAATCACCATGAAACAATTTGTAGTGCGCTATTTGGTTTTACCTTGGACAAGGAATACTTAAAAGAAACAAAAACGGCTTGTTAAATAAAATTCCCGAGTGTTACACCCGGGATTTTTTTTGTTTTTTATTTAAGGAGACACCTAATGTATAGCCTATTTTAAAAGTAATTTCACAGAATCTAGCTTAAATACTAAATCTAAGAAATTATAAAGAAGTATTTAGTTACCACAGTAACTTACAAAGTTTCTAGGTGTTTCGTAAAGTGTAATTTCCAAGTCTAAATGAGACGCTAACCTAGGTTTTAACTTATTATAAATAACAACTGCAATATTCTCTGCAGTAGGATTAAGATCTTTAAAATCTGGCACATCTAAATTTAAATTTTTATGGTCGAATGCCTCTTCTACTTCATCTTTTATAAGTTGTTTTAAAATCTTTAAATCTATAACAAACCCAGTTTCTTGATCTATCTCTCCAGAAACACTTACAATAACATCATAGTTATGTCCGTGGTAATTGGCATTATTACATCTTCCAAAAATGTCTTGATTTTTTTCGTCGCTCCAATCTTTTCTATATAATCTGTGGGCAGCATTAAAATACCCTTGCCTACTAACTTTTGCAATCATGTATTACGCGATATTTATGTATTCATAAAACTTATCAAAAATAATTTTAAACCATGAAGTGTAATGCTCTGGATTTAATTTAATATCTGCTTTTACTGCATCTAAAGACATCCATTTCCAATCGGCCACTTCTTCTGGGTTTATATCTGGCTCACCACTATAATAACCAATTAAAATATGATCGTATTCATGTTCTGTTAGTCCATTTTCAAAAGGCGATTTATACATAAAAGAAGTAGACTCTTCTAAAGCAGTTACAAATCCCATTTCTTCTTGTAAACGTCTTCTTCCCGCTTCTATATTAGATTCTCCATTGCGTTGGTGGCTGCAACATGTGTTTGTCCAAAGCCCAGGTGTGTGATATTTATCTAATGCACGTTGTTGCAACATTAATTCGTTATCATCATTAAAAACAAATACAGAAAAAGCGCGGTGTAATACCCCTTTTTCATGTGCTTCTAATTTAGGCATAAGGCCTATTTGCTCATCTTTTTCGTTAACTAATATTACGTTTTCTTCTATCATAATGTAAAAATACCAAGTAAAATTATAAAATACGTTAATGTGAGGATAAAATTAAAAAGCAGCGCTATCATTTATTACATTTCTTACTAATAATAGTATCTTTGCGACCTATTTTCAAGAATTATTATGAGTTTTAAAAGTGAAATAAACAGACGTCGTACCTTCGGAATTATATCGCACCCCGATGCCGGAAAAACCACATTAACAGAAAAATTACTTCTTTTTGGTGGAGCTATTCAAGAAGCAGGAGCTGTAAAAAGTAATAAAATAAAAAAAGGAGCAACGAGTGACTTTATGGAAATTGAGCGTCAGCGTGGAATTTCTGTTGCTACATCTGTATTAGCTTTTGAATATGACGGTATAAAAATTAATATTCTTGATACACCTGGTCACAAGGATTTTGCTGAAGACACCTTTAGAACACTTACTGCTGTAGATAGTGTAATTGTTGTAATTGATGTGGCCAAAGGGGTCGAGGAACAAACAGAGAAGTTGGTTGAAGTTTGCCGTATGCGAAACATTCCTATGATTGTTTTTATAAACAAGATGGATCGTGAAGGTAAAGATGCATTTGATTTATTAGATGAAGTTGAACAAAAGCTAGGTTTAAAAGTTGTGCCTTTAAGCTTCCCTATTGGAATGGGTTATGACTTTAAAGGAATTTATAACATTTGGGAAAAAAATGTAAACCTTTTTAGTGGAGATAGCAGAAAAGATATTGAAGAAACTATTGAAATTTCAGATTTATCGTCTCCAGAATTAGATACATTAGTTGGAGAAAAAGCAGCCAATACACTAAGAGAAGAAATTGAATTGGTTGATGGTATTTACCCACGATTTAATAAAGAAGATTACCTTAACGGAACACAACAACCTGTATTTTTTGGTTCTGCATTAAATAATTTTGGTGTTCGGGAATTATTAGATTGTTTCGTAGATATTGCTCCAAAACCAAGACCTAAACAAAGTGAAGAACGTTTAGTACAACCAGACGAAAACAAGTTTAGTGGGTTTGTATTTAAAATACACGCCAACATGGATCCGAACCATAGAAACCGTTTGGCTTTCGTTAAAATTGTATCTGGAGAATTTAAGCGTAATGCACCTTATTTACATGTTAGAAGTAACAAAAAAGTAAAATTCTCGAGTCCTAATGCCTTTTTTGCAGAAAAGAAAGAAATTGTAGATATTTCTTATCCTGGAGATATTGTAGGATTGCAAGATACCGGAAGTTTTAAAATTGGTGATACCTTTACTGAAGGCGAAATTATTAATTATAAAGGTGTTCCTAGTTTCTCACCAGAACACTTTAGATATATTAATAACGCCGATCCTTTAAAATCTAAACAGCTTAATAAAGGAGTTGATCAATTAATGGATGAAGGGGTTGCCCAATTATTTACGTTAGAACTTAACGGACGAAAAGTTATTGGTACGGTTGGAGCCTTACAATACGAAGTAATACAATACCGTTTAGAACACGAATACGGTGCAAAATGTACATACGAAAATTTAAACGTGTTTAAAGCATGTTGGGTTGAACCAAAAGATAAGAAAAGCGACGAGTTTAAAGAGTTTCTGCGTGTAAAACAACGTTTCTTAGCGAAAGATAAAAGAAACCAATTGGTTTTTTTAGCAGACTCACAGTTCTCTTTACAAATGACCGAGCAAAAATACCCAAGTATCAAATTCCATTTAACATCTGAATTTGATTAAATAGTAAGTCTATAATATATAAAAAGCCCTTTGAAATTATCAAAGGGCTTTTTAATTTTTAAGCTTCTTCAGTTGGTCCAAAATTTAATAGAATTGGTGGTTGCTGAGAAAAATAATTCGAGCAACCAGAATATTATCCTATATAAACTTTTAAGTTATAGATTAAGCCTCTCCAGTTGGTACAAAACTTAATGGAATTGGTGGTTGCTGAGAAAAATCATTTAGAGCAACCAGAATATTATTATAGATAAACTTTTAAATTATAGATTAAGCCTCTCCGGTTGGTCCAAAATTTAATGGAATTGGTGGTTGCTCGTAATCTTTAATTTCACCATGAGCATTTTCAAAACGATTAACATTATCAGCTAAAGCCTTTAAAAGGCGTTTAGCATGCTGTGGTGTTAATATAATTCTAGATTTAACCTTACTCTTAGGTGTGCCAGGCATAATGCTTACAAAGTCTACTACGAATTCGGATACCGAATGATTTATAATTGCTAAATTAGAATAGGTACCTTCTGCAATTTTTTCGTCTAATTCTATATTAATTTGTCCGTGTTTTAAGGGATCTTTTTCGTCTGCCATATCTATTGTTTTTATATAAAAAATCCTGCACAATTGCGTTGTGCAGGATTTAAAATTTTTTAAGAAACCCAACCTGCGTTGGGGTAAAATAATCCCGCTTTCATGGGATTACTTGTATTAATTAAAATTAACTTCTTGTTTTTTAGCTTGCATCATTTCATCAAACTCTTCTTTAGATCCAACGATAATATGATCGTATTTACGCATCCCAGTACCAGCTGGAATTTTGTGTCCTACAATTACATTTTCTTTAAGACCTTCAAGATAATCTATTTTACCAGCTACAGCTGCTTCGTTAAGAACCTTAGTCGTTTCTTGGAACGATGCTGCAGAGATAAATGATTTTGTTTGAAGAGATGCTCTTGTAATACCTTGTAAGATTGGCGTAGCCGTTGCTGGCTGTGCATCTCTAGCTGTTACAAGTTCTTTATCTTCACGACGTAATAATGAATTCTCGTCTCTTAATGTGAAAGGTGTTATTAATTGACCTTCTTTAAGATTAGTAGATTCACCAGCACTTTCCACAACTTTTAATCCGAAAATTTTATCATTTTCTTCAATAAAGTCTGCTTTATGAGCTAATTGATCTTCTAAGAAGATAGTATCTCCAGAGTCTTTAATTTGAACCTTACGCATCATTTGTCTTACAACAACTTCGAAATGCTTATCATTAATTTTCACCCCTTGTAAACGGTATACTTCTTGAACTTCGTTCACTAAGTATTGTTGTACAGCTGAAGGGCCTTTAATGTTTAAGATATCGTTTGGTGTAATAGAACCATCAGAAAGAGGCATACCAGCTTTTACGAAATCATTCTCTTGTACTAAGATCTGATTAGATAATTTAACTAGGTATTTCTTAATATCTCCTAATTTAGATTCTACGATAATTTCACGGTTACCACGCTTAATTTTACCAAAAGTAACAACACCATCAATAGCACTTACTACGGCTGGGTTAGAAGGGTTACGTGCTTCGAATAATTCGGTAACACGAGGTAAACCTCCTGTAATATCCCCTGCTTTTGCAGATTTACGTGGAATTTTTACTAAAATTTTACCAACTCCAATCTTTTCACCATCATCTATCATTAAGTGTGCTCCAACTGGTAAGTTGTAAGAACGGATAGGGTTTCCTTTCGCATCATCTACGTGAAGGGTTGGAATTAATTTTTTATTTCTTGATTCAGAAATTACTTTTTCTTGGAATCCTGTTTGTTCATCAATTTCTACTTGATAAGTAATCCCTTGTTCGATGTTTTCGTAACGTACTTTACCAGCAAATTCAGAAATAATAACACCGTTATATGGATCCCATTGACAAACTACATCTCCTTTTTTAAGATCTGCTCCATTATCTGTAAAGATTGTAGAACCGTAAGGAATGTTGTTTGTACTTAAAGTGATTCCTGTTTTCTTATCAATAAGTTTTAATTCTGAAGTACGAGAAATTACAATATCTACTGTATTTCCTTCTCCATCTACACCTTTAACTGTTTTAAGGTCTTCGATTTCTGCAACTCCATCAAACTTAACAATAAGTTTATTGTCTTCTGAAATGTTACCTGCAATACCACCTACGTGGAATGTACGTAATGTTAACTGTGTTCCTGGTTCTCCAATAGATTGGGCAGCAACAACACCAACAGCTTCACCTAACTGAACCATTTTATTGGTAGATAAGTTACGACCGTAACATTTAGCACAAATACCTTTTTTAGCTTCACAAGTTAATGCTGAACGTACTTCTACAGCATCTAAAGGTGATTGATTAATTTTATCTGCGATATCATCATCAATTAATTGTCCTTCAGAAGCTAATAATTCTTCAGTTAATGGGTTGTATACATCGTATAAAGATACACGTCCAATTACGCGTTCTCCAAGAGATTCTACAATTTCATCATTTTTCTTTAATGCCGTAACTTCAACACCTCTTAATGTACCACAGTCTTCACTGTTAACAATAACATCTTGAGATACATCTACCAAACGACGAGTTAAATACCCGGCATCGGCAGTTTTAAGAGCCGTATCGGCAAGACCTTTACGCGCACCGTGAGTAGAGATAAAGTATTCTAAAATTGAAAGACCTTCCTTAAAGTTAGAAAGAATCGGGTTTTCAATAATTTCTCCTCCACCTGCATTCGATTTTTTAGGTTTCGCCATTAATCCACGCATACCTGTAAGCTGACGAATCTGTTCTTTAGATCCACGCGCTCCAGAGTCAAGCATCATAAATACCGAGTTAAACCCTTGTTGATCTTCGCGAATACGTTTCATTGACAATTCAGTCAATTCAGCATTTGTAGAAGTCCAGATATCAATAACTTGGTTATAACGTTCGTTGTTTGTTATAAGTCCCATGTTATAGTTACCCATAATACCATCAACTAAGCCATTCGCTTTATCAATCATACTTTGCTTTTCTGGTGGGATAATAATATCACCTAAACTAAATGATAGTCCACCTTGGAATGCAAATTTGTAACCTAATGTTTTAATTTCGTCAAGGAAATCTGCTGTTTCAGGAACAGAAGTTACTCTTAAGATATTACCAATAATATCTCTTAACGATTTTTTAGTTAACACTTGGTTTATATATCCAGCTGCATGAGGTACTTTATTGTTAAATAAAACACGACCTACAGTAGTTTCTATAATTTGTAATACGTTTTCTCCAGCTTCATTAAAGTCGTAAGTTCTTACTTTAATACTAGCATTTAAGTCTACACTTTTCTCGTTGAAAGCAATTTCTACTTCTTCCGGAGAATAGAATGTTAAGCCTTCCCCTTTAATTGGCACTTCTGGAGTAGATTTACGTAGCTTAGTCATATAATATAGACCAAGTACCATATCCTGAGAAGGTACAGTTACAGGAGAACCATTTGCAGGGTTTAAGATATTGTGAGAAGCTAACATTAACATTTGCGCTTCAAGAATAGCTTCTGGTCCTAATGGTAAATGCACTGCCATCTGGTCACCATCAAAATCGGCGTTAAAGGCTGTACATACTAATGGGTGTAATTGGATTGCTTTACCTTCAATTAATTTTGGCTGGAAAGCTTGAATACCCAATCTGTGTAATGTAGGAGCACGGTTTAGTAATATTGGATGTCCTTTAAGAACATTTTCCAAAATATCCCAAACTACTGGCTCTTTTTTATCTATAATTTTCTTTGCAGACTTTACAGTTTTAACAATACCTCTTTCAATTAATTTTCTAATTACGAAAGGTTTGTAAAGCTCGGCTGCCATGTTCTTAGGTAAACCACATTCGAACAATCTCATTTCTGGTCCTACAACAATTACAGAACGTGCTGAATAATCCACACGTTTCCCTAATAAGTTTTGACGGAAACGTCCTTGCTTACCTTTTAATGAATCTGATAACGATTTTAAAGGTCTGTTAGAATCTGTTTTTACCGCTGATGCTTTACGTGTGTTATCGAATAACGAATCTACAGATTCCTGTAACATACGTTTTTCGTTACGTAAAATAACTTCTGGTGCTTTAATCTCAACAAGACGTTTTAAACGGTTGTTACGAATAATTACACGACGGTATAAATCATTTAAATCTGATGTTGCAAAACGACCACCATCTAATGGCACTAACGGACGTAATTCTGGTGGAATTACAGGAACCACTTTCATAATCATCCATTCTGGACGGTTCTCTCTATGTTCGTTAGATTCACGTAACGCTTCAACAACTTGTAAACGTTTTAACGCTTCAGTTTTACGTTGTTTAGATGTTTCTGTATTTGCTTTGTGACGTAATTGATATGATAAAGCATCAAGATCGATACGTGCTAAAAGATCTATTAAACACTCAGCACCCATTTTCGCTAGGAATTTATTTGGGTCTGTGTCTTCTAAATATTGATTATCTTGAGGAAGTGTTTCTAAAACATTTAAATACTCTTCTTCTGTTAAGAAGTCCATTTTTTGTAATGGTTCTCCTTCTTCATTTTTAGCATTACCTGGCTGAATAACTACATAGCGTTCGTAGTAGATAATCATATCTAATTTCTTAGACGGTAATCCTAATAAATATCCTATTTTATTTGGTAAAGAACGGAAATACCATATGTGAGCTACAGGAACAACAAGATTAATGTGTCCTACTCTATCACGACGTACTTTCTTTTCTGTTACTTCTACACCACAACGGTCACATACAATACCTTTGTAGCGAATACGCTTATATTTTCCACAGGCACATTCGTAGTCTTTTACAGGACCAAAAATACGCTCACAGAATAAACCATCTCGTTCTGGTTTATGTGTTCGATAATTGATAGTTTCTGGCTTTAACACCTCCCCATTAGAATCTGCTAATATAGACTCTGGTGATGCTAAACCAATTGAGATTTTATTAAACCTCTTTACTGTATTCTTATCTTGTTTTCTTGCCATAATATATGGTGATATCGAATTATTTGTAAACTGAGTTCATCAGGTTTAAAACAAACCTGATGAACAATATATTATTCCTCTAATCTAATGTCTAATCCTAAACCTTTCAATTCGTGCATAAGTACGTTGAAAGATTCTGGTAATCCAGGTTCTGGCATTTGCTCTCCTTTTACGATTGCTTCGTAAGTTTTAGCTCTACCAATAACATCATCAGATTTCACTGTCAATATTTCTCTAAGAGTTGCAGATGCACCATATGCTTCTAGTGCCCATACTTCCATCTCTCCAAAACGTTGTCCACCAAATTGTGCTTTACCACCTAATGGTTGTTGTGTAATTAAAGAGTAAGGTCCTATAGAACGAGCATGCATTTTATCATCAATCATATGACCTAACTTAATCATATAAATAACTCCAACTGTGGCTTTTTGATCAAAACGATCTCCTGTTCCACCATCATATAAATATGTATGTCCAAATTCTGGAACTCCTGCTTTGTTGGTTAATTCAGTAATTTGATCTATAGTAGCACCATCAAAAATTGGTGTTGCATATTTCTGACCTAATTTCTGACCTGCCCAACCAAGTACAGTTTCGTAAATCTGACCAATGTTCATACGAGATGGTACCCCAAGTGGATTCAAGACAATATCTACTGGTGTTCCGTCTTCTAAGAAAGGCATATCTTCCTGACGAACGATACGTGCAACAATACCTTTGTTACCGTGACGTCCTGCCATTTTATCTCCAACTTTTAGTTTACGTTTTTTAGCGATATAAACTTTAGCCAATTTAATAATACCTGCTGGTAATTCGTCTCCTACAGAAATTGTAAACTTCTCACGTCTTAAAGATCCTTGTAAGTCGTTTTCTTTAATTTTGTAGTTGTGAATTAAGTCAGCAACTAATTTATTAGTATGGTCATCTGTTGTCCACACTCCTGATGTTAAGTGTGTATAATCCTCAACAGAGTTTAACATTTTAAGTGTGTATTTCTTACCTTTTGGTAAAACTTCTTCACCTAAGTCATTAAAGATACCTTGAGCTGTTTTACCACCTACTAAAGCAAATAATTTATCGATTAATATCGCTTTAAGCTCTTCGAACTTCGCGTAATAAATCGCTTCTAATTGCGTAATATCTTCTTTATCTTTAGCTCTCTTACGTTTATCTTTTACCGCACGAGCAAATAATTTCTTATCTATTACTACACCATTTAATGATGGAGAAGCTTTTAATGATGCATCTTTTACATCACCTGCTTTATCACCAAAAATAGCACGTAATAATTTTTCTTCTGGAGTTGGATCAGATTCACCTTTTGGAGTAATTTTTCCAATAAGGATATCACCAGGTTTCACTTCTGCACCAACACGAATCATACCATTTTCATCTAAATCTTTGGTAGCTTCTTCAGATACGTTAGGGATATCATTAGTTAACTCTTCGTTACCTAATTTTGTATCACGAACTTCTAAAGAATACTCATCAATATGGATAGATGTAAAGATATCTTCACGAACAACTTTTTCTGAGATCACAATCGCATCCTCAAAGTTATACCCTTTCCAAGGCATAAAGGCTACTTTCATGTTTCTACCTAAAGCTAATTCTCCATTTTCAGTTGCATAACCTTGACAAAGTACTTGACCTTTTTGAACCACATCGCCTTTACGAACAATTGGTTTAAGGTTAATAGATGTACCTTGGTTAGTTTTTCTAAACTTAACTAAAGGATATGTTTTTGTTTCGGCATCAAAACTTACAGAAGCTTCATCTTCTGTTCTATCGTAACGGATAGTTATTTCGTTAGCGTCTACATATTCAACAACACCAGAACCTTCTGCATTAATAAGTACACGAGAATCTTTAGCCACTTGGCGTTCTAATCCTGTTCCTACAATTGGAGAATCTACTCTTAATAAAGGTACTGCCTGACGCATCATGTTAGATCCCATCAATGCACGGTTGGCATCATCATGTTCTAAGAACGGAATTAATGAAGCCGAGATAGACGAAATTTGGTTTGGTGCAACATCTGTATAATGTAATGCTGTTGGTTCAATAACAGGAAAATCACCTTCCATACGGGCAATTACCTTCTCATGAATAATTTTAGCATTTTCATCAATTTTTACAGTGGCCTGTGCAATTAATTTTTCTTCTTCCTCTTCAGCACTTAAATATACTGGAGGATTAACGATATCTACAACACCATCTGTAACGGGTCTATAAGGTGTTTCGATGAATCCCATTGAATTCACTTTTGCATATACAGAAAGTGAAGAAATTAATCCAATGTTTGGACCTTCAGGAGTTTCAATCGGACAAAGACGACCGTAGTGTGTATAGTGAACGTCACGTACCTCGAAACCTGCTCTTTCTCTTGATAAACCTCCTGGTCCTAATGCTGAAAGACGACGCTTGTGCGTAATCTCTGCAAGAGGATTGGTTTGGTCCATAAATTGAGATAACTGGTTTGTACCAAAGAATGAATTAATAACAGACGATAAAGTCTTCGCATTAATTAAATCTATAGGAGTAAAGACTTCGTTATCACGTACATTCATACGCTCACGAATAGTACGTGCCATACGTGCTAAACCAACACCAAACTGAGAAGATAATTGTTCACCTACTGTACGCACACGACGGTTAGATAAGTGGTCAATATCATCAATCTCTGCTTTAGAATTGATAAGCTCGATTAAATACTTTATAATGGTTATAATATCTTCTTTGGTAAGCACTTGCTTATCCATACCAATATCTAACTGTAATTTCTTGTTCATTCTGTAACGCCCAACTTCACCTAAAGAGTAACGTTGATCTGAGAAGAATAATTTATCAATAATTCCTCTTGCAGTTTCCTCATCTGGCGGCTCTGCATTACGTAATTGACGGTAGATATGCTCGACAGCTTCTTTTTCAGAGTTTGTTGGATCTTTTTGAAGCGTATTATGGATAATTGCGTAATCTCCTTGTTCAGCGCTTTCTTTATGTAAAAGGACAGTCTTTACATTAGCTTCAAGAATTTCTTCAATATTATCTTTATCTAAAACTGTATCACGATCTAATACAATTTCATTACGTTCAATAGAAACTACTTCACCAGTATCTTCATCAACAAAATCTTCGTGCCATGTATTCAATACACGTGCAGCCAATTTACGTCCTTGATATTTCTTTAACCCAGATTTAGAAACTTTAATTTCTTCTGCAAGATCAAATATTTCAAGAATATCTTTATCACGTTCAAAACCAATTGCTCTAAATAAAGTGGTTACAGGTAACTTTTTCTTACGATCGATATATGCATACATAACACTGTTAATGTCTGTAGCAAATTCAATCCAAGATCCTTTAAAAGGGATAACTCTAGCTGAATATAACTTTGTACCATTCGCGTGGAATGATTGACCAAAGAATACTCCAGGAGAACGGTGTAATTGAGAAACTACAACACGCTCTGCACCGTTAATACAAAACGTACCACTAGGTGTCATGTAAGGAATTGTACCTAAATACACATCTTGAACAATGGTCTCGAAATCCTCATGTTCAGGGTCTGTACAGTATAATTTTAACCTTGCTTTAAGCGGAACGCTGTATGTAAGCCCTCTTTCAATACATTCTTCTAAAGAATATCTTGGTGGATCAACAAAGTAATCTAAAAATTCTAGTACGAATTGATTACGAGTGTCTGTTATTGGAAAATTCTCCATGAAGGTGTTATATAAACCTTCATTACCTCTTTCTTCAGATTTGGTCTCTAGTTGGAAAAAATCCTGGAAGGATTTAATCTGAATATCCAAGAAATCTGGATACTCTGTTCTATTAACAATAGACGAGAAATTTAATCTTTCAGCTTGTGTTACTAACATCAATGGACGAAATTTTGATTAAAAATAATAGTGTGCGCGTATCTAAGTATTATATACGCAAAATGGTTTAGGTCTTAGAGTACTACTCCAGACCTAAACCTTTATGTTGTTTGGTAAGTAAGCTTACTTAAGCTCAACCTCAGCTCCTGCCTCTTCTAATGATGCTTTTAAAGCTTCTGCTTCGTCTTTAGAAATACCTTCTTTGATTGGACTTGGTGCGTCATCAACTAATCCTTTAGCTTCTTTTAAACCTAATCCAGTTAATTCTTTAACTAACTTTACTACAGCTAATTTAGAACCTCCAGCGGCTTTAAGAATAACATCAAATTCAGTTTTTTCTTCAGCAGCTTCACCTCCAGCTGGTCCAGCAGCAACAGCTACAGCAGCAGCAGCAGGCTCAATACCATACTCATCTTTTAATATAGTAGCTAACTCGTTTACTTCTTTAACTGTTAAGTTAACTAATTGTTCTGCGAAATCTTTTAAATCTGCCATTTTCTATCGTTTTAATAAATTTTTAATGTAATATATTTGTGTAATAATGCGTACTATTTAATACTATCCCTCTTTTTGAGATAATGTTTTTAAGATACCTGAAAGTTTCCCTCCACTTGATTGAAGTGCAGATACAACGTTCTTAGCAGGCGATTGTAATAATCCAATGATATCTCCAATCAACTCTTCACGTGATTTAATATCTACTAAGGCATCTAATTGGTCGTCTCCAATGTAAACAGCTTCTTCAATGAAAGCACCTTTTAATAAAGGCTTTTCTGATTTCTTTCTGAAAGCTTTAATTACTTTAGCTGGAGCGTTTCCAGTTTCAGAATACATCACTGAAGTGTTTCCTTTTAAAACCGTTGGTAAGTCTCCAAATTCACGATCTGAAGCTTCCATTGCTTTTTCAAGTAATGTATTTTTAACAATAGCTAATTTAATATTAGCTTTGAAACAAGCGCGACGTAAGTCTGATGTAGTCACTGCATTTAAACCTGAAATATCTGCTAGGTAGATATTTGCATTATCGGCTAATTGTGCAGTTAGTTCTTCAATTACTTGTGATTTTTCTTCTCTTGTCATAATAAAAGTTTTTAACTAATTAACCAATTTTAGGCTCAACAGCTATACTAGGACTCATTGTAGAAGACATGAAGATGCTTTTTACATAAGTTCCTTTTGCCGCAGTTGGCTTTAATTTCATTAATGTTTGTAATAATTCGTTTGCGTTACCTGCAATTTGATCTGCACTAAAAGATGCTTTTCCAATAGCTGCGTGTACAATACCAGTTTTATCAACTTTAAAGTCAATTTTACCAGCTTTTACTTCAGTTACTGCCTTTGCTATATCCATAGTTACTGTACCAGTTTTAGGGTTAGGCATTAATCCTCTAGGTCCTAATATACGTCCTAATGGTCCTAATTTACCCATTACACTTGGCATAGTGATAATTACATCTACGTCTGTCCAACCACTCTTGATTTTATCAAGAAATTCATCTAAACCTACGTAATCTGCTCCAGCTTCTTTAGCTTCTGCTTCTTTGTCTGGAGTAACTAATGCTAAAACTTTAACGTCTTTACCTGTACCATGAGGTAAAGATACTACACCTCTTACCATTTGGTTTGCTTTTCTAGGATCTACTCCTAAACGAACAGCGATGTCTACAGACGCGTCAAACTTTGCATTTGTTATGTCTTTTACTAATGAAGATGCTTCATTAACAGAATAAAGTTTTCCTTTTTCTATTTTTGCTAAAGCTTCTTTTTGCTTTTTTGTTAATCTTGCCATTTTAAATGTCTTTTTCTAGATTAATTTGGCGCGTTTCCAGTCACGGTTATACCCATAGACCTTGCGGTACCTGCGATCATTTTCATAGCTGATTCGATTGTAAATGCATTTAAATCTTGCATTTTATCTTCAGCAATAGTTTTAATTTGATCCCAAGAAACTTTAGCTACTTTTTTTCGGTTTGGCTCACCAGAACCCTTTTTCAACTTAGCTGCTTCTAATAATTGTACTGCAGCTGGTGGTGTCTTGATTACAAAATCAAATGATTTGTCTTTGTAAACAGAGATCACAACCGGTAATACCTTACCTTGTTTGTCTTGCGTTCTAGCATTGAATTGCTTACAGAACTCCATGATGTTAACACCTGCAGCTCCTAAAGCGGGTCCAACCGGTGGCGACGGATTCGCTGCACCTCCCCGAACTTGTAACTTAACTACTTTACCTAATTCTTTTGCCATTTCTATTAATTTAATTTTGATGTGCTTCTACTGTTGGAAGCGGTATGACACACCTTGTATACTTGTAACAGTTATTATACTTTCTCTACTTGCATATAATTTAACTCTAATGGTGTTTTTCTTCCAAAAATCTTTACCATTACTTCAAGCTTACGCTTTTCTTCGTTAATTTTTTCAATAGTACCATCAAACCCATTAAAAGGACCGTCTATTACTTTAACGGTTTCTCCAATATCGTAAGGAATTGCAACATTAGTTTCAGTATCCACTGTTAACTCATCTACCTTACCTAACATTCTGTTTACTTCAGATTGTCTTAATGGTACAGGATCACCTCCTTTGGTTTCACCTAAAAAACCAATAACGTTAGTTACCGATCTAATAATGTGAGGTACTTCTCCTGTTAAATTTGCTTGAACCATAATGTAACCAGGAAAATATACTTTTTCTTTTTGTATTTTTTTCCCGTTACGGATTTGAATTACTTTTTCTGTTGGAACTAGTACTTGATCTACATAATCTTGCAAGCCTAAACGAGTAATTTCATTCTCGATATACGCTTTAATTTTATTTTCTTGACCACTTACAGCTCTTACAACGTACCACTTTTTAGCATTTGTTTCAGACATAAAAATATATTTTTAGTTGATTAAATGAAAGTAATACGATATAGCCTTGCTGAATACTGTATCTACTCCCCATATTGCTAAAGAGAACACTGTAGAAAACACAGCAACCAAAATAGTTAAGCTTTGTGCTTCTGCCATAGTAGGCCAAGTTACATTATGCTTTAACTCTTCGAATGATTCTTTTACGTAATTTACAAATCCAGCCATTATTTTTCAAAACTTTATTAGCACGGGCGGAGAGACTCGAACTCCCGACACCTGGTTTTGGAGACCAGTGCTCTACCAACTGAGCTACGCCCGTATAAAAGTCAAGGTATTTCATAATTGAAACACCTCAACTTATATTGTATTAAACTTAAATTTAGTCTAAAATTTCAGTTACTTGTCCTGCACCTACAGTTCTACCTCCTTCACGGATAGCGAAACGTAAACCAACATTCATTGCGATTGCTTGGTGTAAGTCAACAGTAATTGTTAAGTTATCTCCTGGCATTACCATTTCAACTCCTTCAGGTAAGTTAATAGTTCCTGTTACATCAGTTGTACGTACGTAGAACTGTGGACGGTAGTTGTTGTGGAATGGAGTGTGACGACCACCTTCTTCTTTTTTCAAAACATAAACTTCTGCTTTGAATTTAGCGTGTGGTGTTACAGATCCTGGCTTAGTAATAACCATTCCTCTTTTAATATCTTCTTTTGCAATACCTCTTAATAAGATACCTGCGTTATCTCCAGCCTCACCTCTATCTAAGATTTGACGGAACATTTCGATACCTGTAATAGTAGAAGTTAACTTTTCAGCACCCATACCAATAATTTCAACAGGATCTCCAGTTTTCGCTACTCCAGTTTCGATACGTCCAGTTGCTACTGTACCACGACCTGTAATAGAAAATACATCTTCGATAGGCATTAAGAAATCTTTATCTACTTCTCTTAAAGGTTCTTTAATCCAAGTATCACAAGCTTCCATTAATTCCATGATTTTTTCAGACCATTTTGGCTCACCGTTTAATCCGCCTAAAGCAGATCCAGCAATTACAGGTCCGTTATCACCATCATAGTCATAAAAAGAAAGTAAATCTCTAACTTCCATTTCAACTAATTCTAATAATTCTTCATCATCAACTAAATCTACCTTATTCATAAAAACAACAATAGATGGAATACCTACTTGTTTTCCTAATAAGATATGCTCTCTAGTTTGAGGCATTGGTCCGTCAGTTGCAGCAACTACTAAAATTGCACCATCCATTTGAGCAGCACCAGTAACCATGTTCTTTACGTAATCCGCGTGACCTGGACAGTCAACGTGAGCGTAGTGACGGTTAGCTGTTTGATACTCTACGTGAGATGTATTAATAGTAATACCTCTTTCTTTTTCTTCTGGAGCGTTGTCAATCTGATCGAAGTTCTTTACTTCTGAAAGTCCTGCAGCAGCTAGTACAGTAGTAATAGCAGCAGTTAATGTTGTTTTACCGTGATCTACGTGTCCAATTGTACCTATATTTAAGTGTGGTTTGGAACGATCAAAAGTTGCCTTTGCCATGTTTTAAAATTTAATCTTAGTTATATAATAATATTAGTGTATTCTACTTTATGTCTTTAATAGAGCCAATGACGGGAATTGAACCCGTGACCTCTTCCTTACCAAGGAAACGCTCTACCCCTGAGCTACACCGGCTTAAAATTGAGCGAGAGACCGGGTTCGAACCGGCGACATTCAGCTTGGAAGGCTGACGCTCTACCAACTGAGCTACTCTCGCATTATTTTAATTCCTGTATTTATAATTATAATCACTTTCACAATGTTTCCATTCTAAAAATAATGTGGGGAGAGCAGGATTCGAACCTGCGAAGACGTAGTCAGCAGATTTACAGTCTGCCCTCGTTGGCCGCTTGAGTATCTCCCCAATTATAAATTTTTCACTCTTTAAAAGAACTTGAGCCGATGGAGGGACTCCCTTCGACTATGCTCAGGATAAACTTCTCGTCCCAGTTAAAATTGCATTTTCACTACACTTTCAACTTCCTGTTGCACTTTTCACTTTATTGAGCCGATGGAGGGACTCGAACCCACGACCTGCTGATTACAAATCAGCTGCTCTAGCCAGCTGAGCTACATCGGCTTTTTACACTTTTTTCTTTCACAAAAAAAGTCCGCTATTTCTAACGGACTGCAAATGTATATATTTATTCTTTTATTCAAAACATTTTTGCAAATATTTTTATTATAAATATGATTTTAATTTCTCTTTACGCTTTTTTAACTGTCTTTCTAGGGATGAAGCAGCACAATCTGCGCCTTCTTCAAAAGACTTGCATTGTTTCTTAACCATAAAACTATCGCCGGGAACACTTACTCTGGCTTCAAAAATTTTATTTTCCTTGTCGCTAGTGTTTTCTACTTTTAAATAAACATCGGAACTTATTACCTTATCGTAAAACTGGTCTAATTTATCCATTCGCTTTTGAACAAAATCTATCAATTTTTGGTCTGCGTTAAAATTAACTGATTGAATGTTTACTTTCATACTTATTAAATTTAATATTAAACAATAGGTCCTTTCGTACTATTTCTTATTTCTTGGATGCGTATTTAAATACACCTTTTTTAATTCTGCTATGCTATTATGCGTATAAACTTGAGTTGACGCGAGACTGGAATGCCCTAGAAGTTCTTTAACGGCATTCAAATCTGCACCTTGATTGAGTAAATGAGTTGCAAATGAATGCCTTAATATATGCGGGCTCTTTTTTACTTTTGTAGATGCTAAACTAAAATAGTTATTTATTATTCTGTAAACAAGTGTTTCATAAATTTTAACGCCTTTTTGGGTTAAAAACATATAGCCCGTATCTGTAATATGATTTAGGGATTTTCGCGCCTGTAAATACAATACAATCACCTCTATTACAGAAGGTAACAAAGGCACTAAACGCTCTTTATTACGCTTCCCCAATACTTTTAAGGTATGGTTAGAAAGATTGAAATCGGCCACTTGTAATTGTACAAGTTCAATACGCCGTATACCTGTTGAATAGAATAACTCTATAATTAATCTATTGCGTAAACCTTCAAAATCGTGTTCGTGGGGAAAATCGTCCAACACAGATTTCACTTCTTTTTCTGAAAACGGAATCTGAATGGTCTTTTTTGCTTTTAATGCTTTATGCTTGGCTAATGGATTCTGATCGAGATCTCCGACCTTCATTAAAAATTTGTAATATGAATTTAATGCTGATAATTTTCTGTTCACACTACGATTAGACAGACCACTTTCTACCAAACTCACAATCCATCTTCGTAGTTGTGGATAGTTTACATCAACTAAGGTGTCTTGCTCATACTCAGCAGTAATAAAGTCTAAACAATCTTGTAAATCTTTTTTATAGGCATTTACAGTTAAAGCCGAGTAGTTTTTCTCGAGCAGTAAATAGTCTAAAAAGGAAGAAAAAATCATAAGCTAGCATCTGTGTTATTGCTAATATAGTAAGTTTAAAATGAGAAATAGTTAAATAAAGCGCAAAAAAAATCCTGCTATTGCAGGATTTTCATGTATTACTTAATGTACAGATTAGATTTGTTCTTGATCTCTTAATCCTTGTACGTATTGTGCTTTTTGAACAAGCGCTCTATTATTCACTGAAGGTTTTAAAAACTGCTTACGAGACTGTAATTGACGTCTTGTACCTGTCTTATCAAACTTTCGTTTGTAACGCTTTAACGCTCTATCTATATTTTCTCCTTCTTTAATTGGTATTATTAACATAGTCCTTAACCTCCTCTCTTTTAGCATTCGGGCTGCAAAATTAAAAATTAATTTAAATTATCCTATTAAAAAAATAAAATATTTAAAAAGAAGCATTTAGTCCTTAAACAAGCCTGACCTTTTTGTTAAGTCTTGAATTAACTTTTCGTCTTCTTCACTCTCTAGAAGCGTATTATAATTATCCCAAAACTCTTTATTATAGGGCTTGATAGCAAATATATTTGGATCCCAGTCTTTTTGAAGTGCAGACTGCACCAATTCAGGGTCTAATATAATTTCTGTAAATAATATTTCTTGTTTTGTTTTATAAAACCGCTCGTCTTTGGCTCGTTGTGCAGCTACCGGATCGTCTGTATTAACAACCTTAGGGCCAACATTAACTAGTTTAGGTGTTTCGTAAGACACATAATTTGGATACATTTTACCATCGTATTCCATATATGTCATTACCAGTTTATGATTCACTTGGGTGTCGAACAATATTTTACTTCTATTTTTCTGAGCTTCTGAAGTTGCAATTAATTCATATTCAATTTTCTTTACTGCATAAGTGTCCCAATACACATACAACCATCCATTGGCAACATAACCATCGTTAAAAATACCAGGTGTTTCTAAATTCACATACTCCTTCCCTTCAGCGATTTTAATTTTATAAATTTTTCTTTCATTATCTACTAACACAGTATCTAATGCAAACTGATGATAATCTAAAACATGTTCACCAAATAATGCTCTTGCAGATGTTGTATTTCTAAGTAAATTCAATTTACCTCCAAACAAGTTTTTAAGTCCGTTAGTTCTCGTATCGTTCCACTTAATCGCTTTAATTAAAGATGCTGTTTGTATAGTATCTCTTTTTAAATTTTGTGCGCGAAGGTTTCTATTTCCGTTTTGCTTTAAGTAGGATGTGTATGCCAATAAACTATCTACATCGCGTAAGTCGTAACTTTTACGCATCTCGTCTACATTAATTTTTAAGTTTCTATAGGCTGGAGATTGTGCACTAGAATCGTAAAGCGTAATTGCGCTTTCAATAAGCCATTTAAACTCTTTTTTATTTTCCTCTTTATGGCGTAAAAATCCTTTTTCTAAATATGGTAATTCGGGAAGATTCTCTGGAAGTTTACTAATCATTTTTAGTACAATATCGTTTCCTGTTTTAGGACGCGGCTCGCCTACTAGTAACACTTCGTCTAGAGAGGCAACATCTTCTTCAAGATACACCTCTTCAGTGTTATCGAAATCTTTTACAACGGTTTTAAAACTCTTATATCCTATAGACGAGATAACCAGAGTATCGTTTTCCATGGCATTAGGCACCAATAACACGAACTTACCATCGGCATTACTTATTGTACCTGTTGTTGTATTCTGAATATAAATACTTGCACTTTCTATAGGCACCATAGTCGAGAAATCGACTATCTTATTTTTTAGTTCTGTTTGCGCGTATATCGAGGCGACAAACAGAAAAGCTAAAATGGTTAAACTATGTGTTTTGTTGATGACATTCATATGCAATACCTTATAATTTAACCATTAATATATTAATTTTTAAATTGTAATTAGTTATATATCTAATATACAAATCTCAAATTAACAAACCCGATTACGTTGCAGGCTTGTAATATTTTTTATCTAAAACCATTTTTGAAATGATTTCTTTAAGGATTTCTGAAGTTCCTCCTCCAATTGGTCCTAAACGGCTATCACGTAACAAACGTGCCAACGGGTAATCTTCCATATATCCATAACCACCTAAAAATTGAAGACATTGATAAATCACTTCATCTGCCATTTTAGTCGATTTTAATTTAGAAATCGTGGCTTCTTTTACGACGTATTCGCCTTTATTTAATTGATAGGTTACAGCGTAATTAAAGGTTTTACAAATCGTCATATCCGAATATAAATCGGCAAAACTATGACGTAACGCTTGGAATTTATCTATAGTTTTTCCAAAAGCCATACGCTCACTCATGTAATTTTGTGCATAGTCTAAAGCATATTCTGCTCTAGCATGTGCATTCACTCCCATAATTAAACGCTCTAAAGCGAAATGTTGCATAATGTATGGAAATCCTTTTCCTTCTTCACCCATTAACTGAGTTGCTGGAATAACCACATTATCAAAAGCAATCTCTGCAGTATCTGAAGCTCTCCAACCTAATTTATTTAACTTTGTTGCAGAAATTCCAGGAGTATTTCTATCGACTACAAAAATACTAATAGATTTATGCGCTTCTTCCTGGCTCGTTTTAGCAGATACCACTAAATAATCGCTATACACTCCATTTGTAATAAATGTTTTCGATCCGTTTAACACATAAGTATCGCCATCTTTTACAGCTGTTGTTCGCATACCTGCAACATCACTCCCTGCAGAAGGCTCACTTATACACAGACAACCAATTTTATCTCCTGTAATACTCGGAACCAAATAGTTTTGCTTTATGGTTTCATCGCCTTCTTTTTCAAGATGCGTCATCGCTAAATAGGCATGTGCCCACATTGCAGCTGCAAAACCACAAGAGTCTATTTTTTGTAATTCCTCTAAAAAGATTACTGTATAAAAAAGATCTAAATTTAATCCACCATAGGCCTCAGGATAATTAATTCCGAAATACCCCATGTCACCAAATTTTTTCCAAATAAAGCGTTCTATGGTTCCCGTTTCTTCCCATTTATTTATATGAGGAACAACTTCTTTTTTTAAAAAATCTTGAAGACTCTTTCTAAACAGTTCATGCTCCTCGGTGAAGTACATTGTATACATATAATAAGTTCTATTTTAATCCATGAATACAGGACTAATTGATCGCCAAATATAGTTTAATTATATCTAATTTCTGAGACGGAAAACCCTTTACTTTCAATAATTCATCTAAATCAGTGAAGCCTTCGTGCAATGTTCTGTAATCTAAAATTTCTTTAGCTAACGGATAATCAATATGTTGTATTTTTACTAAATCGTTAGCGTTCGCTGTATTTAAATCTACCTTAATTACCGTTCTTGGAGTCTTTACTGTAAATTTTGATTTAATATTTTCGATTACTTCTGGAGTTAACCCATAAACATCTTCTAACTGAACGTCTGCAATAAAACCGCCATCAAAAGAATTTCTGAATTTTATAATCCCAAGAGACCGTGTTTTTCCTATACCATAAACCGTTTGTAATTGTGCAGCGGTAGCTGTATTTAAATCTGTTTTCTCATTAAAAGTGAGTGTTCTATTTGAAGATTTTGAAGACGATTTTACCACATTGGATTTCTGATTCACCCATTCTGGGAATTTAAAAAAAGGTGATATTTGTTGAAGTAATGAATCTGAAACCCCAGTAACTTGTTGAAAATCTTTAGCAGAATTTACCCATTTATTTTGAGCACGATACGCATGTAAAAGATCTATTTCTTCATTCGTCATCCCCAAACTATAACCTTTAAAATCGGTTATATAATTGGGATTAAAAGGGAATAGTTTTGGTTTAGCACCTTCTAATTCTATGAGTTTAAGAGAATCTATCTTTTGTTGAAACCCCTCCAATTCGTCTGAAGGTAATGAAATCTCTTCAGAAGTATGATCCCAAAACAGATACACATATTGAAGAATAACGATAATTAAAAGCAATAAAAAAATCCCATATCGCTGTTGTTTAGTAAACATGATATGGGATTTAAATTTATTCATTTATTTTATATTACATATGCTCTGTATAATCTGTAGCACCTTCTTCTATAGCATCATCTTTCTTAGAGATAGCAGTCATATATCTATTTAATTCGCGTTTAACCACTGGCGTAAGCAATACCACACCAATAATGTTTGGCACTACCATTGCAAAGATCATGGCATCAGAGAAATCGATAACCGCACCTAAACTAATAGAAGCTCCTACTACTACGAAAAACAAGAATAATACTTTATACACTAAATCTGTAATTTTTCCTTTTCCGAAAAGGTAAACCCAACCTTGCATTCCATAATACGACCAAGAAATCATGGTAGAGAATGCGAATAAAATTACAGCAATCGTTAATACAATTGAAAAGTGAGGAATTACACTATCGAAAGCTGTAGCGGTTAATTCTACACCTTCAGAGATTGGCACTCCGTATTCCATAAATTGCCCATCAAAATTTGTAATGATAATTACTAAAGCAGTCATTGTACAAATTACAACGGTATCTACAAAAGGTTCTAATAAAGCTACAATACCTTCACTCGCAGGATAGATTGTACGTACTGCAGAATGCGCAATAGCAGCAGAACCTACACCAGCTTCATTAGAGAATGCCCCACGACGTACCCCTTGAATCATAACTCCTACTAAACCACCAGCAATTCCTAAACCAGAAAAAGCACCTTCGTATATTAAAGCAAAGGCATCTCCAATATGACTGTAATTAGCACCTAAAATAATTAAAGAGGCTAAAACATAAATACCAGCCATAAATGGTACAATTTTTTCTGTTACAGAAGCAATACGTTTAATACCTCCAATAATAACTACAGCTACAATAGCCGCCATAACTAATCCGAAGTATAAACCTCCGTTAGAGCCTTCAATACCTGCTAATTTCACAAACTGAGCAGCTGCTTGGTTGGCCTGAAACATGTTACCACCACCAAAAGAACCACCAATAACAAAAATGGCAAAAATAACAGCTAATACTTTTCCTAAGCCGCCAAACCCTTTTTCTTTAAGTCCTTTTTTCAAGTAGTACATCGGACCTCCGTAAACCGTTCCATCTTCACCTACATCACGGTATTTTACACCTAATGTACATTCTGCAAATTTAGAAGCCATTCCTAAAAGTCCTGCAATAATCATCCAGAAGGTTGCTCCTGGCCCACCAATAGATAAGGCAACAGCAACTCCGGCTATATTTCCTAAACCTACTGTAGCAGACAAGGCTGCAGTTAAAGCCTGAAAGTGCGAAACTTCTCCGTCTGCACTATCATCTCTTAAGGTTTCGATAATATTTTCGTCTTCATTAGGCGTTACGTCACCATATAAAGTATCTGCACCGTGCTTTTCAATATCGTGGTATTTATCTTGAACCACATCTAAAGCAATTCTAAAACCAGTAAAATTTATAAATTTAAAATATATAGTAAAGTAAACAGCTCCTCCTACTAATACAATTAACACCCAAGGTAATTGGAATGTATCTGTAAATGGTATTTCATAAAAAATCGCATCTACAAACCATCCTGTATATTCTTTAAAGATGACATCAATTTTTTCTGATGTAGTTTGTTGTGCGAAAGTTAATATGGGTAATAATAAGGTAGTAATTGATAGAAGATACTTCTTCATAATTGTTTTATGTTAGTTAATATTTTTGGGTGGGAACCCCAGTTAAGTGTTACAAGTTGCTAAAAAAAATTATTTTAAAAAAATATATTTTACTCAAAGAAACAAATCAAACTCTAAAGATCGAAAACAGAAGTACGTTTGGTATATAACATATCCTTTATTCTAATCCAAAAAGCTAAAAATAAATACAACGCAAATCCAAAACCAACTGTCACGAAAGTAAGATATATAAAAGATGTTCTTACCACTTTAGCTCTTAATCCAATACGATCTGCGATACGTTGACACACGTAAAAACCGCGTTTCTGAAAGTAAAGTAAAATCTTATAAAAAAATTTCATGTCGCAATATAGCTAAAATCGGTTTAAAATGGTATTTCCTATAGCACATTGCAAGCATTTTTTATAATTACAGTATTCGTTTTTTAACTGGATTAGTCCTTGAGTTTGCAAAGCGGATTTGGAAATTGGTTTTAAAGATTCGAACTTTTTAATGACCGTATTGTGCTCTGGATCTAACTCGTTTATTAACGCAATTAAATCTTCGGTATTTATCTGACTAGAAATTTTAGAATAACTAAATTTTATAGGTATAATTGTATTTATAATTAACAAATCAATAAAATTATTAGAAGTAGACTTTACTAAAAACTTTGAAGATTTCTGAAATGTATAATGCGTATTCCAATAACTTGAAGTAGTCACTTTAAACATATCGTAAAATTCCTGTTTGGTATTTGCTTCAATAATTTTTGAAAAAAAATTATTATTCTTCACATAAACTTGTGCCAATTGAGACAATCTTATGGTTGGAAAATTAGGTGGACGCAATCTAAAAAACTGAAGTGGTACCACGTGTTCCTGAATTAAACTAAATTTTTGCTTTAAAAACTGATAGTCTTTTTGAAGCGTTTTATAATACTCGTCTTCTACATTTGTTTCCAACAAACCACTTTGTCCAAACAGTAATGCTTCTAGCTCTTGTTCTTTGTTCTGAATTTTTCTAATAATTTTAAAATCTATAGCGTTTGCTAGACTAAAAAAAGCATCGGCATTTACCTTTAAACCAAAATTTTTAGCGAGTAATTTAAAAAGCACCGCTTCCCAATCGTTTTTAGACGTAGATAAAAGCTCCTGAATAGCGTTCGATTTACGTTCTAAACGTTCAAAAAATAAACGTTCTAGCCAATTCTGAAGTACAAAATCATCTACCGAAGCAAAATCTTGTTCACAATTGATCCATTTTTGTGACTTTGAAAACAATTGATGATACCCGTGTAATGCCGTTTTGGCGACCTGATCTTGTAATATTAACGTTGGAATGACTGAATTGTCTTTTCTAAAGATATCTATATCGTGTTCCCAAACCACATGAAGAATAACATTATCGTAAGCGGGATCTATTTCGTGATGATGCACATACCAATCTGAAGACTTTATATGAATCTCTACATTCCCAGCCCATAACTGATCTTCTATTTTAAGTTGCGCATTAAAAAAATCTGGACCAGAGTTAAGGTTATGCTCCCCAACTTGAAGCAGCTGTATAGACTCACCAAGAACGGTTCGTAACTTACTCGTATCGAACTTTTTATATTTCCACAAATAATGTAAAAAATCTTCTTGCATAGCTAAAGATAGAATTCCGTTGCAAAATCTCCAAATTTCTCTTACTAATTATATTAAGACCGTTGAAGTTATTAAATTTGTAAAAAAAACTTTAATATGAACGAATTAACGCTAACGACTCCAGCCCTATTATTTTCCGCAATATCTTTAATTATGTTAGCCTACACCAATCGCTTTTTAGCTTATGCTGCTGTTGTACGCGATTTGCATGCAAAGTATTTAGAAAAACGAGACGAACGTTATATTAAACAAATAAAGAATATAAAAAAACGCCTTTATTTAACGCGTTCTATGCAAATTGCAGGGATTTCTAGTTTGCTACTTTGCGTTCTGACTATGTTTTTAATTTACATTAATCAGCAATTTATAGCCATTTGGGTATTTGGATTCGCCTTAATTTTATTAATTATATCGTTAGCATTACTTATTATGGAAATACAGATTTCTGTAAAAGCCCTAGAACACCATATTAGTGATATTGAGAATAGTTAATTCCATAAAACACCAATTTTATTAAAACCGATATTTTACATTTAGAAGTACATACAAAGGTAAAATATCAATACGCGTTTCATTTCTTTGAAATTCTGAAACATAAACATTCTGAAACGCCTTAACATTTAATAGATTATTAGCAGACAAACGATATGACCACCGACTATTTTCTGGCGTATAATTCACATTGAAATTAGAGAACCAATAGGTGTTATGATTAATTGAATAGTAGATATTCTCGAATTTACATAACCATACATCTGAAAATCTTAAAGTAGCATCTACATTGCTTTCGTAATAATGATTTGTAGTTATTTGTGAATCGAATTCACCTTTAGCATAATTATATTGGAATCCGAATTTAAAATTGATTGGTAATTTAAAATAGGTTGTCCCTTGTAACCTATAGTTCGCAGAATAATTAATAGTTGGACTTATTATAGTATTAATAATAATTGGAGTATTTGTCCAATTGTGATTTGTACTTATTTTTAAAGTACTGGAAAGCGGCGAAAGATATTTTGTTATGCTTAAATTATAATTTGTAAATCTTCCTCCATCTATAACCGTATAGGTACTAAAATTACTTTGTTCTGTAACCTGACTGTTTAAACCATATCCCCTATCAGAAAAACTATGCATAACCATTGAATTAATTAAAAACTGTTTTTTATAATTATTAAACGTGTAATAAAATCCAAAATTATGGTTGTTTATTTGCTGAATTTCAGCTGTACCTTTAGTAAATGTTCTGTAGTTTTTTAATATATAATCTTCGGTTAAATATCTGGAATTTGGCAAATCACTTTTATAATTATAACTCACTCCAAAATTTCCGATTTTTGTTTTTTTAGTGTGTAACCTAATTTTCGGGTTTACAAAAAAGAATTGTTGTTTAGCAGTATTCAGCTCTAAATAATTTTGAGAAAACCGTAATGAGCTACTCAACTTTAACAGCTTAGAAATGGTATAATTATATTTTAAAGTAGCTTCAAATTTTGTATTTCTATAGCTTGTATTATTACTTAAACTATCTATTATAGGCGCATTATCAAACCTAAATGCGCTTTCAATATCATCTTTATCTACAGTTGCAGAAAACTCAACGCCATATTCAGACGCATTATGCTTTGCAATTATTTCAGAAATTAAACCATAGTATGTTAAAGGTGTTTCGCTTTTTTGATTGATTTGAGTATTATCATCATTATTAAAAACATCACTCAAAACATTTGGAAAAACACTTAAGGATTGATTTGTTTTATTGATGCCCAAATACCCATAGGTTAACCATAATATTTGGTCAGATAATTTTTTAGTGACATTTAAATGATTGAACAGATTATACTTTTCATCATCCTGAACTTGAGAAATCCGTTCTGTATTAAACAATACATGATTTCTAGTTTGTGTTGGGTTATTTTCAAAAGCGAAATCGTACGTATAATACGTTTCATTTTTAGAGAAATGCTTCAATTCTAATTCTGTCGCAAAAGATATATCTTTAATCTTAATATTATTTTGTTCTGAAAATGTAATAGATTCTGGTGAAATGAAATATTCGGTAAGATTTAAATTTTGTTTTTCTATTTCATCAAATGTAAAATAGGTATGACTCCTTAATTTTGTGTGATCTGATAAACTGGTAACAAAACTAAGTGAATTTAAAAACGAGGTATTAAACACATCTGCATTGTTAGAGAAGTTCGTACTAGACACATTATCTACTTTTACAATTTCAGTATTCCGCTTTTCTATTTTTTTATCTATGTTGGCACTAGATATATTAATAGTTTCGCTAGGTTTAACTTGAGAGGTTGCTGTAGTACCAATAGTATTACCATTAATTAAATTAAGAACTTTAACTTTCTTTTTAAGTAATCCTATATTTGCACTACTATTAAAATGATTTTCAACACCAAATCCCACATCTACATTTCCAAACCATACGTTTTTCTTCTCCGCTTTTAACTTTAGGTTGAGTGCGACTTTTTCAGAATCTTGAAAACTTTTTAGAACCGGATTATCTTCAAAATTATTAAGAACCTCCACTTCATTGATAACATTGGCATCTAAGTTTTTAGTAAGTAACTTATATTTATCATCAAACAAATCATCACCCTCAATAAGTAATTTATCAATATTTTTACCATTTACTTTTATATTCCCATCTGATGCAATTTCAATTCCGGGAATGTTTTTGAGTAAATCTTCTAGAACTTGTTCCGAACCATCTTGGAACGCTGAAACTTTATAAATAATGGTATCTGTTTTTACGGAAATTTTCTCCCAAGCCTCTAAAACCACTTCGTTAAGGTCTTCTAATTTCTCTTTTAAAATAAAATCGACTTTAAATTCGGTATCCTTCCCTAATCCAATTGTTTTTTCTTGTTGCTCGAATCCTAAACCGTTTGCAACTAGTTTTAATGTTTTAGATTCTGATTTTTTTAAATCAAATTCTGTTTGGTATATTCCAATATCATTAGAATACCCAAAAGCAACAATAGTATTATTAAGGTATATAATCACTGATGTATTGGGTATAACTACGTTTTTAGTAGACCTTAAAACACCTTGAACTTTTATAGTTTGCGCTGTTACATGGCTACCCCAAATTGTTAGAAATAATAATACCAAAAATTTACCCATTTAGGTTTTGGTTTTAGTTTTCATCAAACACCTCTATATAAGAATCTGCCATTGTTTTTTCTTCTGCGTTTTCTTCTGCATCGAAGTCTTCCATAAACATCCTACCATTTTCAATTGCTCTGTTATGAGCTTCAATTAATCCCTGTTTGTACTCTGCAAATGATATCCAATCTTTTTGTTCTGTTTTCGGATCTGGGGCTTGTATGCTGGTTTTGGTATCCAGCGGATATTTAATAGACTTAAAATAAAAATAGACTTCTTTGTTTGTGTCGTAAGCTTCCAAAATTAAACCTGGCAAACCTTGAAGTTTCCATGGTCCGTAAGGCAGTGGAATTTCAGTTGTAAACCACGCCGTATACGCTCTACCTCGAAACGCAGCCGTAGCTTTTATACAATTAAAATTACCTATGGTTTTCGTGTCATCAGAGATTTTCCAATGAATTTCTGGAATTTGTTCTTTAACATAGACAAGCCCCAAATCTCTAGACATTAGGGTTTGTGTCTTACGATCTGTATAATATTGAAACCCTTCGGGCAAGCTAAATTTTTGTTTAACGAACACTTTATTTTTATTCTTACGGATAGTTTCTGTTTTATTTACAGATCCGCCTTCTAAAGCATCTTGCGCAAATATATATAGCGAACAGGTTGTATTAAATTGTAACGCCGCATTATAATCTATCCCTATAGGCCCTCCCATCCCCATACTTTGCTTGTGCCCATAAGTTACTAGTCCATTTTGGGATATACTATTTGAACCCCATAAGACAGTTAATATTAAAAATAAATGTTTCATACTATTTAAACGTTTGAAGATATATGCAAAACACTACACTAAGTCTCTTTACAACCTAAGATTTTACTTACAATCGTTTAAATTTAAATAAATAGTGTATTCATTTTTGTTAAAGAAATGTGAGTTTTACGGAAAAAAGAAGTAATTATAATTTTGCTTTACGGGAAAACCGCAATAGACTTTATAAAGCTCTTAGAAACCTAAGGCTTTGAAAATTTAAAAATGAATAGTATTACACTGAAAACCTACTCGAAACGCATCGCTTTTACCGGAGATATTTTGGTAATTATGTAAGATGGTACTAAAAGCATCACTAAACACAATACAAATGTCCCAATATTTAACGCGATAATATAATTAAGATTTATGTAGACGGGAGCTTCGGTAACATAATAAATACTCGGGTCTAACGGAAAGAGTTTCAAATATTTCTGAGCAAACAACAATCCAAGTCCGATAACATTCCCCCAAAACAATCCAAGTATAATTAAATAAGAGGCGTTAAATAAGAACAGTTTTCTAACACTCCAATTATTACTTCCTAGAGCTTTTAGAACGCCAATCATTTGTGTACGTTCTAAAATAAGTACTAATAAGGCAGTAATCATATTAATTCCTGCAACTAGAATCATAATACCGATAATGGCATAGATATTATTATCGAAAATTTTAATCCACTCGAAAATGGAGTAAAATTTATCAACTATAGTTTGTGTATTTAATGTAGGTGGTGTGTTTTTATAAACTTCGGTTCCAATTTCCTGAACGCGATCAAAATCATCTATAAACACTTCAAAATCGCCAACTTGTGTGGCTTCCCATTTATTTAATCGCTGTATGTGTCTAATATCTCCAATAATATAAGACGCATCAAACTCTTGAAAACCGGAATTATAAATCCCAACTATAGAATATGTAATTATACTTGGGGGTTTATTGGTATCGTCTTTAATGAAATAGGTATTGAATTTATCGCCTAATTTAAATCCCATTTTATTAGCAATAAACTGCGACATTAAAACATCCTCATTTCTGTCTTGTGTAAAATCTGGTAAGCGTCCTTCTATTAAAAAGTCTTTAAAGTATCTCCAAGTAAAATCTTTACCTACACCTTTTACAACCACACCTTCAAAATCTGTAGCGGTTCTTATCACTCCAAATTTTGTTGCCACAGCTTGTATATGGTTAATCCCATCTATGTCTTTAAATTCTGGATAAAAATCTTGTTGTGTAGAAATTGGCACAACACTTTCTTGAGAATTATTCCCATCAAAATTAGAAATAGTTATGTGCCCATTAAAAGCAACAACTTTATCGCGAATCTTTTGCTGCAAGCCAATTCCCGTTGCAATGGCAATCATCATGACCACAATTCCAATTGCAATTGCCGCGATTCCAATTTTTATTATTGGTGCCGAAACACTACTTTTATAGGCTTTACTGCCTATTATGCGTTTAGCTAAAAAAAATTCGTAATTCAAATTATTGGTATGCATTTAAATGTCCTCAAAAATACAGTTTTATTATTGGTTTTCATCATGATTTCTTTTGGTTGTCGCGCAATGTCGTCTCCTAAAAATTTAAATGAAGCCCATGTTGTTCTAAAAAATGACAGCACTATTATTGTTGGAGCTAACAGAACCGACGTATATCTGCCACTTTTAGAAGGAAAAAAAATAGGTGTTGTGGCCAATCAGACTTCGGTTATATTTAAAACTGACAACACTTTTAGCCATTTGGTAGACTCTTTATTGCAATTGAATGTAGAGGTCACTAAAGTATTTTCGCCTGAACACGGTTTCCGTGGCACTGCAGATGCGGGAGAAGTGGTTAAAGACGGCATAGATACCAAAACAAAGTTACCTATAGTTTCGCTTTACGGGTCTAACAAAAAACCAACAACAGATCAGCTTAAAAACATAGAGCTTTTAATTTTCGATATTCAAGATGTTGGCGCACGATTTTACACTTACATTTCGACCTTGCACTATATTATGGAAGCCGCTGCAGAACATGGTATTCCTGTTCTTATTTTAGACAGACCAAATCCAAACGGACATTATATTGATGGTCCAATTTTAGAAATGGAACACAAAAGCTTTGTGGGTATGCATCCTGTACCTATTGTTCATGGTATGACCATTGGAGAATACGCACAAATGATAAACGGACAAAATTGGTTATTAAACGGCGTACAGTGCGATTTAACCATCATTGAAATGGAGCATTATACCCACGATACCTTTTATGAGTTACCAATAAAACCATCGCCTAATTTACCAAACAGTCAATCAATAAATTTGTATCCAAGTTTATGTTTTTTTGAAGGTACAAATGTAAATGCGGGGCGTGGAACAGACACACAATTTCAGGTGTATGGATCGCCTTTTTTAAAAGACCAACCTTTTAGTTATACACCAAAACCAAATTCAGGATCAAAGCATCCTAAGCACGAAGGCAAGGTGTGTTACGGCGTAGATTTAACCGAAGAAAAACAATTACATCAGCTTAATTTAGCTTATTTAATGAAAGCGTATCAAGCGACAGAAAACAAAACAGAATTCTTTAATTCTTTTTTTACCAAGCTAGCAGGATCTAAAAAACTTCAGAAACAAATTGAAGGCAATTTAAGTGTTACCGAAATTAAACAATCTTGGAAAACAGGTTTAGATGCCTATAAGAAAATGCGCAAGAAATATATATTGTATAATTAATTTTAATACTGAATTAAAACATAGTGCATCTTCATAAGTGACTACCTGACTTATTCGTGCTGTAGATTCGAATAGTTCACCCCACTTAATTATACTGTGAAGACATTAAACTCTGCATTTTTTTCTTATCCCATAACAAAACCTTCGGCTCCCAAATAGCCATATTAACTTGATCTTGTAAGAGTGTATAAGCCGCTAAATATAAAAAAGAACGTAAATTAACATTTGCTTTTTCGACTTCAGATGTTTTAATTTTATTCAGTTTTCTAAGTGCTTTTTTAGGTTCTTTTAGAAGTATATATTTTTGAATGTCTAATAACTCAAGACGCTGATTTAACGTTTCCTTATTGTCTAAGGTTTCTTCTTTAAAAAAATCGGAAGCTTCGTCTAAATAAATTAAAGCTAAATCTACAAGTTCGGGACGAATACTATTTGAAGAGAAATAGGCAAAATCCATATATTTTGATGCCAAATAAACCGATGAGTAAAAATCGTTATCGTCTTTATAATTTTGTATTTCAGATTTTAAAAAAGACGTATCTATACTATACTTATAAATAAACTCAGAGAGGTTTAAAATATAATCCCCGTTAGACAGGTTTAAGATGTTACCATTAGCATCCATTATCTTTAAACTGTCATCGTTAAATGTATTGATATATTTTGCAGACCTCTTATTTTTTATTTTTTCAAAAAGACTAGAATAGTTATCCTCACTAAGTATAACTGGAACAAAATGCTCCCACATTAAGCTATCTAAAACGGGTTTAGAAAACATATTTTCTATAAATACTTCCTGTTTCTCAACATTGTTTACCGTCGCAGCAACACCGTTATAATAGGTATCTTCCCAAACCACAACTAACATTTTATTTTGTGCCAGAGCAAGCCGTTCTGCAACCTCTAAATTAGTCATCCACTCTTGCGCAGAACTCAAGGTAAACGTTAGGCACAATATTATACATGTTAGAAACTTATTCATAATTTATTTAATGCGTTTTTTCATGGCTTCAACAATATTAAATGCCGCTGGGCAAATGGCTACATTCTTTAACGTCAGATTTGAAATTTGTTGAAACTTTTTTCTGTCTGTATGCGGAAATTCACGACATGCTTTGGGCCTCACATCATAAATAGAACAATAATTATCTGCACCTAAAAACGTACACGGCACACTTTGCAAAACATAATCATTCTCTTCATCTACACGTAAAAATTGGTCAATAAAGCGCTGCGGTTTCATCTTAAAATGCTTAGAGATACGCTCTACATCTTTATCGGTAAACAAAGGTCCTGTAGTTTTACAACAATTTGCACACTCCAAACAATCTGTGCGGTTAAATTCAGCCTCATGCAATTCTTGCATAATATAATCTAATTGCTTTGGCGGCTTCTTTTTTAGTTTTTTAAAAAAGGTGGTATTCTCGTTATGCTTATCTTTGGCCTCTTTAGGCAGATTATTTAATAGGTCTTGCATAAACACAAAAATACGATTTAATTGAAATAAATCCTTTTTAGATTACTAAGAAAATCTACACACCTTATTATGAAAGACCTTTTAGGACAAGCACTTTTAGATTACCAAAACGGAAATTACACCCAAGACCTCATCACATCTACAAACATATCTGATGAAGATTCCTTGCCGCTCCCCTATTTATTTAGAACATTTAAAGACATGCCTAAACTGGAACAAAAGGCTTTAAAGTTAGCAAAAGGGCATGTGTTAGATGTTGGTTGTGGTGCTGGCGGACATAGTTTATACCTTCAAGACAAGGGATTTGCTGTGAAATCTATCGATATTTCTGAGGGCGCTATTGCTGTATGTAAAGCTCGTGGTTTAGATAAGGCTAAAGTGGCTTCTATCTTAGATGAAACTGCACAGTTTGACACGATTTTATTGCTGATGAATGGTACAGGAATCTTCCAAAAATTAAGCTATGTTACCAAATATTTATCGCATCTAAAATCACTTCTGAAACCTAACGGCCAAATTTTAATTGATTCTTCAGACATCCAATATATGTACGAAGATGAAGATGGCGGTTTATGGATTGATACCAATGCGAATTACTATGGCGAACTTGATTATTTTTTAAGTTATAAAGGTCAAAAAGAAGCACCTTTAACGTGGTTGTATTTAGATTTTAACACCTTAAAAACCGCTTGCCTAACAGTAGGTTTACACTGCGAAAACATACTAGAAGGCGAACATTTTGATTATTTAGCCAAACTAACGCTTAGCGAATAGTATAGCCTTTGGCTTCTAACTTGTCGTTAACTTGTTTATACATTTCTCCGCACCAAAAATCTGATATGACTTGCATTTTCTCATTCATTCCAGATTGAGAATTTACCACTTTTTTTCCAGTGTCAGATTTATAAAAACGATCTATTTCCTTTTTATCTTTTTTGGTTAATGCATTCGGATTTTTAATCATGGTTTGTCCTGCAGAGGAACGGTATAAGGCATTCATTTTTTGTACATCTTCAAGCGTAAAATAATCTGAATACACAGCTACTAGTCTATTATTTACATTGGCTAAGGCTTCTGGTTTTACAGATTTAAACTCTGCCCAAGTTTCTGAAGGGATATCTAATTTATTATATTGATCCTGCATTTGTTTAAAACAAGTTTCGAAAATAGATTCGTAATGTGCAGACATTCCTGTAACATTAAGACACTGAGTTGCTTCTGCAACGTATACTTCTGACTGCGAAAACACCGTTAGATTTATAAGTAAACCTATACATAGGGACAAAACAGATTTCATAAGGGTTGAATTTGGTTAGATGGTTTTTAACATAATAAAGATACTAAAAAACGGGAAACTTAACTTTTAAAAAGTGCTACTCGCTACTATAAAAACAAAAAAAGCATCCCGAAGAATGCTTTTTTAAACTGTTAGTTATTCGTTTAAAAATCGAATTTATAAGTTGCGCCTCCTAATATTTGAAAGCCTTGTACGTTGTAATTACTCCAACGTTCATAACTATCTCCAGTAACATTGTTTAAGTTTAAAAACACTGTAAACCTGTTACTAATATTATATCCCGCATTAACATTTACATCTACATAACCATCAATACTTATAGTAGATTCTGGAGTTGTTACATTATCTCCGGTTAATACATTTTGATCTTTACGCTCGCCTACATAAAATATTTTTGCTCCTGCGAACCATTTATTATCAGACAAATAATCACCAAAAACAGACGCCTTAATATTTGGTAAATTCCAAGCTTCATCTTCTAATTCGCTTTGGTAATTCATGTATTCTGCTCTAAGCCCCATTTTCAAGTTGCGATTCATCTCAACATTTAATTCCACTAAAGCCTGAATGGTTTTTATATTATCATACACAACTGTAAATGAGTTTCCATAACCGTAAACATGAGAACCATTCATACTTGTTCCACTTGCTGGGAAAGCGTTTTTTCTAAATAAAGCCTTGTCTCTCTCAGAGGTGTATCCTAATTTAACGTTATAACCAATATCGTTAGTAAACTTTCCTAACATCCCTAAATAGGCATTAAAACTATTATCTGTAGGTCTTACGCTAATTGTAGGCGATAAAAATTGGTTTGCCTGACTAAATTTACGGTAAGAGTTTTGCTCAACATCTCCGGTTAGTCCTCCATAAGCAATAACAACATCGTCTACAATTCTAAACGACCCTGTAATGTTTGGATATAAATATAAATTACTTTCTGTATCATTTATACCCAACATATAGTATGCAGATGCTCCAATATTTAAAGTTAAATTATCTCGTCGCAATTGATACGCTGGAGACACTCCAAATAATAAGTTCCCATATTCTGGAGCATCTATGCTCTGAAAATAACTTTCTCCTGCATGCCCGTTTAAATACTCTAATCTTACGTTAGTTGTTATTTCTTGATCTACAATAGGCAAGTCTACGCGTCCTTTAAAGTTTAAATGGTTCTCACCAGACTCAAATTCATCATAAAAACGTCTAAGTGTTACACTCGCAGATTTTACATAAGTATAATCGAAAGCCACATCTCCAATAGCATATAAATCGTAGTAATTATGTCCCACTTGTTCATTATCGTTCGTCGCATTTTCGTAGCGATTTTCTATACCGTACCAATTGTATTTCTGGCGTTCTAGACCTCCTTTTACACTCCAAGTAATGTCTCGTTGTCTTTTAATGTATTCTAATTCTACATTTGTATTGGTGAAAGAATTATCTAAGATTTTATCGTCAATTCCGCCATCCGACATCTCTTGCGTTAATCTAGCTCCAAAAGAACCAATACGATTAAACTCTTTAGTCACGTATAATTCTGAAACTAAATTCCCGTAAGATCCATAACCTAAAGTGAAGTAATTTTCATAGTATAATTCTGGTTTTTCACGTTCTACCAAAGCTGCTTTTCCTTTAGTAGGAATAAATGTTGAAGCTACAGGCACAGATAATATGTTATAATCTACAGGTTTCTTTGTAGAGGTCGCATTATCGTCTGTTGTTGGTATCGTTTTCACTTTAAACGCATCAGAAATTGTTGGCGTGTAAGGTTTAACGACGTTAATAACATCTGTCTGTATGGTGTCTTTCTCTTGCGAATACATTACGGTCGCACAAAGTAGAAAAACTAGAGGTGTTAATATATATTGAAATGTCTTATACATGATATAAGTAGATTTATGACGTGTTTAGTTTTGGGTTTGAACTGAAGAATTGGTTTTCGCTTGCTCCTTCTTAATTTCGGTTAATTGCTTATTCGCTTCTGAAATAACATCGTTATAAGATTTGAAATTTTCAATCACACTTTCTAAAATGTATGTCGCTTGAAATGCATCTCCTAATTCTTTATAATTCATAGCCATAATAACTAAACCTTTTGCACTAAAATATTTGTAGCTTGAGTAGTCTTTTGCTAAACGCTGAACGGCAATATTAGAATCTTCATATTCGCCATCTTTATGTTTAAAATAGGCATTATAAAACAAAGCTTCAGCAGCAGTTTCTCCTGTAGCCACTTTACTTACTTCTTCGTATGCCTCTTTTGCTAAAACCAAGTCGTTAGAACTAAACGCAGATCTGGCAATAATAATGTGAGCATCACTCTTTATTTTATTATCTATAGATGTATTTGCTAATACTTTATCTGCATAACTCACTGCACTTTTGTACTTACTTAACTGATAATTTGCTTTCATTAAGTTAGATTGTGCAAAAACGACGTTCTGAGGAAAAGCTGCTTCTGTCTCTAAACGTTCTAAGACAGGAATGGCATCTATCCAGTTTTTACCATCTAAATAACTTTGAGACAATCGCATTAAAGCTTCTTCAGAAAATTCACTTCTTGGAGCATCTACAACATATTTATAATGTGGCACTGCGTTAGCTTTTAATCCTTTTTTATAATATAATTGAGCAAGATAAAAATGCGCTTGATTGGTATGAAGACCTGTTTTAAATTGATTTAAGTAGCCGTTAAATTGTTTAATAGCTTCGTCTGTATTATTATCAAGATATTTTTTCTCAGCGGCTTCATATGTCGAGTTATCTAAATCGGCATCTGTAACACGAACATAATCTAAAGTTTCAACCCAACTCGCGTAGGTATCAACTTCTCCCATATCTATATAAATTAAACGCGCTGTAGATACTGCCTGAATAGCTTCTGGCGTACCAGGATAATTTGCAGCTACAGTTTTAAAAATAGCTAAAGCCCCTTCATTTTTATTATCGTTATAAAAAATTAATCCTTCACGAAGCATCGCTTTTGGTGCTAAAGAACTCATTCTATATTCTGAGCCTAATCTATTATACATAGCCACGGCTCTATCATTCTGATTTGTTTTGGTGTACGAATTTCCTAATTCATACATTGCATCATCTCGTAATTTAGATTTTGGATAGTCATCTAAAAAACGTTCTAATTCTGAAACTTTAGTTTTGGAGTTTCCAACATAACCATAACTAATCGCTTTTTGAAAGGCGGCATAGTCTGTTTCAATCTTATTTAACGCTATTGCAGAATCGTAGGCTTTAATAGCACTATCGTAATTGCTACTTACAAAATAACTATCGCCTAAACGTAAATATGCATCATTAAGCTTTGTCTGATCTTCGGTGAAATTAGAAGTAAATGCACTGAAATGTTCTGTAGCCTGAGTGTATTCTTTTTGTTTAAAATAAGCATAACCTAAGTTATAATCTACCACACGACTTTCTTCATTATCTGATGTTGGAAATTGTTTAAACGTTTTAAAGTCTAACACAGATTCACTATAATTATTTAGGTTATAATTACACTCTCCTTTCCAAAAACTTGCACGAGCAGTGTATTCTGGATTTATTTGTGACTTTACAGCTTTATCGAAAAAACCAATAGCATCTTTATAATTTTCATCTTCTAATAATTCTAATCCTCTATAAAAAGCTACTTTTTGGTAAGCTTCTTTACTGGCTGCGTCTTTTTTACCTTCTAATATTTTTAAAGCTTCTTTATAGTTTTTAGATGTAATATAAGAGTCTACTAATAATCCTTCAATTTCTGTACGATTAGCTGTTTCTGGATATTTTGTTAAATAACTAGATAATACAGTAGGTACAGACTCGTAAGGGTTACCGGTTTCATAACTAATTTTAGCATAGTTATAGTAAGCGTCTTCTTGAATTTTAGGTTCAAAATCCATTTGAGAAGCATTTCTAAAGGCATTTAAAGCTTCTGTTTTTTTATTTAAATGAATATAACTTTCACCTAAATGATAGTATGCATTTTGTGCGACGCTATTATCGCCACTAATAATTTTACTAAACTCGGAAATAGCACTCTCGTAATCTGCTTGCTTATAATACGCATATCCTAATAAATAGTAATCTGTATTACTCCATTTTCCTCTTTTACCTTCGTATAAAGATAAATACGGAATAGCCTGATCGTACTGTCCCAAGTTAAAATAACTCTCACCAATAATTTTATTTAACTCAGACTCTTCTTCTCTACTGCTATACGGAATTTGCTCTTCGGCTAAAGCAATTGCTTGTGGAAAATTTCCTAATTTAAAATTTAAATCGGCCTTATAGTAAGACATTTTTTCTTTGTACTTCTCTTGATCTTTAACCTGATCGAAATACTGATTTGCTTGCTTAACATCGTCACTTTGGTAAGCCATATAGCCAATATAGTATTTCGCTTGTGCGCCATAAGTAGCAGAATTCTCTACTTTATTTAAATACGTTCTGGCGTTTTTATAATTTTTAGTTACAAATGCCGTATACCCTTTATTGAAATAATATCTGTCTTTTTCTAAATCTGTTAATGAGCGCTCATCTACACGGTCGTACCATTTTTTTGCACGCGCATATTTTCCACCTTTAAAATAGAAATCTGCAACGTCTATATATGCAGAGTTACGTTTAGGACTTGTAGGAAATTCTTCTACAAATTCTTCAACCAAATCGTCTGCTTTAATCTGATTTAAACGAATAGCCGCACTTGCAATATAATACGCACACTCAGACTGCATCACTTCTTCCTTAGTCTTTTTTTGTATGCTCGTAAATATATTTTGCGCTGCTAAATACTGTTTACTATTGTATAAAGACAGTGCTTTTAAGTATTCGGCCTGATCGTTTGTATAAATCGCGGTTTGTTGTGCGAGCATCTTACTACACACCACAATTGCTAATAAAAATAATACAATCTTACTTCTAGTCATTAACCTTAAGTTTTATTTAAATCAAAGATAATTTAATCTCTATCCTTTAACGAAAATTAATTCAAATATTATTCATTTATATTACAAATTTTAAAATATTTTAAATAAAAAGCAATCTATCTCTATTTTTTAAGTTATTATAAAATGATACATTTACATCTCTAAAAAATCGATCTGATATTATGCCGCAAACTGTACTCCACTTAAAAGATGTTTCTATATTTCAAGGCGAAAGTCTAGTGCTTTCTAATGTAAACGTTGAAGTTTTCAAAGGCGATTTTGTATATCTAATTGGAAAAACCGGTACGGGAAAGAGTAGTTTTATGAAAACTTTGTATGGCGACTTACAGCTCACACAAGGCGAAGGAAGTATTGTTGACTTTGATTTGCGAGCATTAAAAGAAAAAGAAATTCCGTTTTTAAGACGCAAATTGGGTGTAGTGTTTCAGGATTTTAAACTTTTAGTTGATAGAAATATTAATGAAAATTTACGTTTTGTTTTAAAAGCTACAGGTTGGAAAGACAAATCTGCCATGAAAACCCGTATAGATGAAGTCTTAGAGAAAGTAGGTATGAAAACCAAAGGCTTTAAATTCCCTCACGAACTTTCTGGCGGAGAACAACAACGTGTGGCCATTGCACGAGCCTTACTTAACGATCCCGAATTAATTCTTGCAGATGAGCCAACTGGGAATTTAGATCCGCAAACCAGTTTAGAAGTTATGAAGGTGCTTCAGGATATTAATAAAAATGGAAATACTATTTTAATGGCTACTCACGATTATGCTTTACTTTTAAAATACCCAAGTAAAACCTTAAAGTGCGATAACAATCAACTTTTCGAGGTGGTACAACGTAAGAGTGAATAATGCTATCTATATTAATTCCAACATATAATTACAATAGCGTTCCATTAGTAAAAGAGCTAAAAAAACAATGTGTTGAATGTAATATTAATTTTGAAATTTTAGTTTATGACGATGGTTCCAATTCTGATTGTAATGTAATAAATAATGACATAAACCAAATTAAAAACTGTACATATAAAGCCTTTTCTCAAAATATAGGCAGAAGTGCTATAAGAAACTTACTCGCTAAAAATGCTAAGTTTGATTCACTTCTTTTTATAGATTCTGGCACATTTCCCAAAAAAACAACTTTTATCCAACAATATTTAAATTCCTTGAACGACGTTGTTAATGGAGGCATGACATTTACTGATTCAATTCCAGATAAGCCATATATATTACGTTGGATTTACACAAAACACAGAGAATCAAGATCTCTTTGTTCTTCAAATTTTTTAATTAAAAAATCTGTTTTTGAAAAACATCCTTTTGACGAAAGTATCAAGACTTACGGCTGTGAAGACACTCTTTTATTTAATAGTCTAAAAAAAAATAACATTGACATTCTTAAGATTGAAAATCCAGTTATTCACTTTCCAGATGACGATGCTACTACTTTTATAAGGAAAACAGAACAAGCTATGTTTAATTTAACTATCTTATATAAAGCAAAAAAAATCTCTACTCAAGAACACAAATTTCTATTATTTTATTCTAGAATAGAAAGGGTAAAATTATTAAACTTAACAATATTTACCTTTAAGATGTTAAAACCTCTTTTACTTAAAAATTTACTTACTCCCAAACCTAAATTATGGATTTTTGATTTTTATAGATTTGGTTATATATGCGTTTTAAACAAAAAAAATGATTAAATTATCAATTATTATTTCTGTATATAATAAAGAGCGTCATTTAAAAGCCACTCTCGAATCTGTGATTAATCAATCTTACAAAAATTTTGAAATCGTAGTAGTTAATGATGGGTCAACGGACAATAGTTTAAATGTATTACATCAAATTAAAGACCCTAGAATACGCATCTTTAACCAAAGTAATTTAGGAGCATCTGCAGCTAGAAATCGAGGAATTAAAGAAGCTAAAACAGATTACATAGCCCTCCTAGATGGTGATGATATTTGGTTATCAGACTATTTAAAACAAATGGTCGAAATGATAAAATCTCATTCTAATGCAAATGTATTTGCCTGTGCCATTGCAAACACTTATACAAAAAAAACAGTTCCCGTCTCTTACAATTTCAAAGACTCTGAGATTATAAAAATCAGAGATTACTTTAAAAGTAGTTTAAATAGCTACACCTTATTAACTAGCTCTAGCACGATATTCAAGAAGGAAATTATTGATACTGTCGGTTGGTATGACACTTCTATTAAATCGGGTCAGGACACTGATATGTGGATTCGGATTGGTATGCACTACCAAGTTGTATTTTTAAATAAAGTGTTAGTTCATTATAGATACATTAATGATAGCTTATCAAATACCTCTTTTAATCCGAATACAAAACCAAAATACGACAAGTATAATATTGAAGAAGCTTTAAATACCGATTTGAAAGCATTTGTTGACAGAAACAGATACTCTTTAGCTATTTTAAGCAGATTAAATGGCTATAAAACCACATATTATTTTTATAAGAAAGCTATAGACTTAAAGAACTTGCCTTTAGGAAAAAGGATTTTGCTACACTGCTCTCCTTGGCTCTTAAAAACACTTTTGAAAATAAAATCTTTGAAAGGGCAAAAGCTTTATTATATGCCTTTAAAAGACAAATAATCTTCAAAATCCCTGATATAATCATCTTCATTAAATTCTGCTGAAGCTAGCACCAAACAAACTGATCCAGACGAAAAATTTTCAATTTCACGCCAAATACCTGGTACTATTAATAAGCCTTTGTCTGGTTTATTCATGGTAATTAAACGCTCATTACAACCGTCTTTAACTCGAACTTCAAAACTCCCACTAACGGGAATTAAAAACTGATATAACGTCTTATGAGCATGACCACCTCTAAAGGCATCACTGGGCACATCGTAGAGGTAGTAAACGCGCTTAATCTCAAACGGAATACATTCTTTTTCAATAACAGCCAGATTTCCGCGTGCATCTTTAATCTTTGGAATTTCTATGCGCTGTAAATCGTTTACTGTTGAAATAATATTTTGTCTAGTAGTTGTTTCCAATCGTTTGTTATGTTTTTAACCGAAAATCGTGCTACACTTTCTTTTGCATTAGATTTACAGGTTTGGTATAAAGTTTCATCTAAAATTAAACTATTCATTGCTTGAGATATTGCCTTAACATTAAAGTTCTCGACTAACAACCCATTTTCACCAGTTGTAATAACTTCACTTGGCCCAGATTTACAGTCGACAGATATTACAGGTGTTCCCAATCCTAATGCTTCAGGAATAACCATTGGAAACCCCTCATGCCTACTTGTTAACATGGTGAAACGTGCATACTTCACATAAGGATAGGGATTTATTGTAAAGCCTTTAAATATGACGTGATCTATCAAATTTAATTTCACTACATAATCTTGAATGCTTTTTAAATCAGGACCATCTCCAACTATTAATAACTTTACATTTTTTGCTATTAAAATAGATTGTTTGTAAGCATTTAATAATAATTTCAAATTTTTAGGTTCCTCATGAATTCTTCCAAAGAATATAATATAATTTTCAATACCTAAATTGTTTTCTTGTAATGCATTTGCATTTAAATTTAGCGTTTCAAAATCAAAGCCATTGTATATATATTGCACATGATGTAATCCTAATACTTTTTTACAATGTTTTGCTGCAGATTCTGACACGGCAACCATATGTTCATTTTTATATAAATAAGAATTTAACCACGCATAAGGCGTAAAGGCTTTAGAAATCTGGTAACAATGTAGCACATAAACTACAGGAATTCCGGCATAGACCCATTTAGATATTAAAAATTCTCGAAGTGCTTCCACCCGAGATCTTCCGTCTATAATAAGATCGAAACTATGTGTTTTTAAATACCTTCTAAAAACTTGTAAGCGCTGCAACCTCCCTAAAGAAGAATCATCCTTATCTTTTAAAACACCTAAGTTTAAAAGTGTACCTTTAAATTCAAAATCAACGTGATTTAAAACAATTACAACATGGACGTCGTAACCCAAATTCTGTAACATAATCGACAATTGAGCCGACGAACGTTCTGCTCCACCTTTTCCTAAAGAGGATGCCACAATACAAATCTTTTTATTGTTACTTTGCAATACTTAATGGTTTAAATCGATCAAATATACTAAATGAAAATCTTATTAATAGGGGAATACAGCCGACTTCATAATTCTTTAAAGGAAGGTTTAGAAAAATTAGGCCATCATGTTACTATAATTGGATTTGGAGATGATTTTAAAGATTATCCGGTCGATATAAAATTACAAGAGTACTATCAAACAGGACGTTCTAAATTTTTAAAACAGGTAATCTTTAAACTTTTTAAATTAGACCTTGTTTCACGTAATATACAAAAGCAATTCCAATCTTATACATCACAGCTAACCCATTACGATGTGGTACAGCTGATTAACGAAAATGCTTTTAAAACCATTCCTAAAGTAGAAAAAAAATTATTAGAATATATTTTTAGCCACAACAAAAATGTCTTTTTATTATCCTGTGGCACCGATTACACCAGTGTAAATTACGCCTTAAACAAAAAGTTTAAATATTCTATTTTAACTCCATATTTTGAAAATAGAGAATCAAAAAAATCATACTATTACGCCTTAAAATTTTCTACAAAAGCATACAAAGATTTACATCAGTACATCTACAAAAATGTAAAAGGCATAATTGCATCAGATTTAGATTACCATATTCCGCTAGAACATAATCCGAAATACTTAGGGCTTGCCCCTAACCCTATCAATACCGACACATTAAAATATTCTGAAGTCGATTCTTCTAATAAAATTGTAATATTTCATGGTGTAAATGCATCTAAATATTACAAAAAAGGAAATAATTTCTTTACTGAGGCTTTAGAAATTATTCAAAAGAAACATCCAGACAAAGTTGAAATCCTAACTGTTACAAACCTACCATATCACGAATACATAAACACTTTTAATAAGGCACATATTGTATTAGATCAGGTTTATGCCTACGACCAAGGGTTTAATGCTCTAGAAGCTATGGCAAAAGGAAAAGTGGTATTTACGGGTGCCGAACAAGACTGGTTAAGCTATTATAATGTTAAAGAAAACACCGTTGCGATTAATGCATTACCGAATGTAGAATACTTAGTTAAAACTTTAGAATGGCTTATTTTAAATCCAAAAACCATAGAAACAATATCTAAAAACGCACGCCGTTTTATAGAATCTGAACATTATTATATAGATTCTGCTAAACATTATTTAGACTTATGGACAAAAGTTAAAAACGCTTAATCTTCTTCTTCATTTTCGTCATCTTCATATTTGTCTTTAAGTATTTCTGTTTCTCCTATTACACCAAATAAAGACGAACTAAAAATAAGCAGTATAATACCATAATACATCACATAGGTAACAAAGTGCGCAATTGTAGCTCCTTTAACACCGTATAAATCGATGAAATAAATACTTGTTAAATACAATATCATTACAGAAAATGCTTCAGTAATAATATAATGCCAAAACATTTTTTTAGCTAAAAACTGATAAGAAATCACGATAGAAAGCACTTTTATAAAATCTCCTAAAAGCTGCCATAAGAAAAGATCTTCTACAGGTTTAAACTCATCTGTAAAGACAATAGCCACAATAAATCTTCGGAGTAAAAAGATAACCAATAGTCCTAATCCAAAGACAGGAATAATTGTTTTATAGAATCCAAAAACCTCTTCTCTAAACTCTTTATTATTGTCAATTTCAGAAAAACGAGGTAAAATATAAAGTGACATTAACGAGCTCACAAACATTAAATAATATTTTGAAATCCTAGTCATCGCCTCCCAAAATCCAGCATCTTTATACCCTATATTATCGATAATGTACGTCCGAATAGAAATAGCTACTAGCGGTAGTATTAAAGCCGAAAAGAGCGCCATTATAGAATACGAACTCAGATTTTTAATATTGGTAAAATTAACCTGACTGGAACGAATTAAAGGAATTAAACTACGCTGATTAACAACACCTACCAATGTGATTAAAAATATAATAGATTCTGCAATCACAATAGATATTAATGCCCCATCTATTCTGTTTTGGTAAATTAAAATTAAGGTAATTGAAGCGCCTAAAATCTGACCAATAATATTAATTATTAGCAGCATTTTATATTTAGAAAACCCGTTCATTATAGAAAACGCAAACATATTCATAGAGTAAAACGGAAGAGCAATTGCCATAATCCGAATTACATAAGCGTAATCGTTATACGTGGGAAAAATGAGTGTATTTATATACTCGGCATTAAAATAACAAAGAAATGCGACTATTATAGTTGAAATAAAACCCAGATAAAAAGCTGTGGATAAGGTTTTACTAAGCTCTACTGTATTATTTTTAAATTCTGCAATATACTTTACAATACCATTATACATGCCTAAAACAGCAAAGGCTTGCATAGAACTCACTAAGTTTCTTAAATTTCCAATTAAAGCCAAACCTTCTGCACCAATAAAAATGGCAATCGCTTTGGACGTTAAGAATCCGGTCACGATTTTTGTAATCACAGATGCCGAATTTAAAGAGGCAACTTTAATTAAAACATTATTATTTATGTAATCTATTAATTTTCTCAATTAATAAGCGTTTAAGACATTAATTAAATAATCCACTTCATGTGTTTTCATAACCGGACTTATGGGCAAACTTACAATTGTATTATGGATTTGCTCTGTTATTGGGAGCTTTAAATGATTAAAACCTAATAAAGCTTCTTGTTTATGTGGAGGGATAGGATAATGATTTAGAGTTTCTATTTGATGTTTAAGCAAATAGGATGTAAAATTGTCTCTATTGTTTACTCTCACAACAAATAAATGAAACACATGTGACTTAGACCCTGTGTATAAAGGTAATATTATTTTATTATTTTCAATATTTGATAGGTACCGATTTGCAATTTTTCGACGAACGTCATTATCTGCATTGAGTTGGTGTAATTTAACACTTAAAAATAAAGCCTGTATTTCGTCTAATCTGGAATTACATCCAGCAAGTTCATTTACATATTTAGATTTTGTACCGTAATTACGGAGCTTTTTAATGGTATTCGCTAAGTCTAAATGGTTTGTAGTAACCGCACCTCCATCTCCTAAAGCTCCTAAATTTTTACTCGGATAAAAACTAAATGCTGCAGCGTCTCCTAAATTCCCAGCCGTTCTGCCATCTTTATATACTGCGCCGTGAGCTTGAGCGGCATCTTCTATAATTAATAAATTATGCTGATTAGCGACATGTTGTACAGCATCCATATTGGCCAATTGACCATATAAATGCACCACTAAAACGGCTTTGGTTTTTGTTGTTATTTTTGTATTTAAATCGGAAACACATATATTATAGGTATCTAAATCTGGCTCTACCAAAACTGGTTGTAATCCTGCTTGAAGAATGCCTAGCACGCTAGCAATATATGTATTCGCAGGCACCAACACTTCATCGTTTTCTTGCAGTTTCCCTAAAGCTATATAACCTTTTAATATAAGTGTAATTGCATCTAAGCCATTACCAACACCAACTGCATACTTAGTGCCACAAAAGGCAGAAAACTCTTCTTCAAAAGTCGACACTCCTTTTCCTAAAATATAATATCCAGAATCCAAAAACTGCTGAAATCTAGTCTGAAACTCCGGATGAAAACGTGCGTTTATTTTATGTAAGTCTAAAAATTTAATCATATTAAAACAGATTCTAAAGCTTTGTATTGCTTTGTTTCTAAACTATAGAAGTCTTGTACACCTGTTCGTGCCCCAAAACCTTCTTTCCAGAATTGCAGCCCTGTATTAATTTGTTTTCCAGCATTCTCATTCGATGTTCCAAAATCAAAATACAACTGTTTATTAAATACATTTTGAATTAAATGCGCATGTAGAACATCTAAACTCCCTAATTCATTTTTAGACGCATTCCCCGAAATATATTGTGAATGTGCAACATAATCTGTAACAAAAACCGTGGTTCCTGCCACAAGTTGATCGTCGTGATAAACATTAAACTGACGTATGTTTTCAGGAAATTTAGATTTAAGATATGTTATTTCTTCTAAACTGTGTACAGGTGAAGCTTTATGTTTATTTGATAAATTAGGAATTAAAATAGTGTTCCAAAAAGCGTCAAAGGTATGCTCTTCTTTAATAATTAGTTTATGTTTTTCGGCACGTTTACAACCTTCCAATCTACTTTTTGAAAACGCCACTGGCGACTGTAAATTAATAACTGCTAAAGAATCTCTTCGGTATAAATTAGCATTCATTGCAAACATAAGGTACAATAACTCGTCGTTTGGAACAGGCGAATATATAGCGGGCAACACTTTTAAATTAAAAGTACTAATACCTGCTACAGACAACCAATGCATGATGGTTTTAAAACAATCGAAAACCATTTGAAATTTAGTAGCAGGTTCAATTAACAATCCGCCATAAGTTAAACCCTGATGTGAATACAACACATTATCTTTAACATTGGCAGGTAAAAGCGCAATCAATCTATTCTTTTTAAACACCAATAAAGAGTAATCTTTAAAACGATCTTTATGATACTCCATAAAATCTCTATGAAATAAAAACGTTCCATTTTTGGTTTTAGACACAAAAGTGTTCCAAAGCTCAAAATGGGTATCGTTATAGCGCTCTACTTTAAACTGATTCATTATTTAAAAATACATTTTATTGTGTAAGTAAACTATCAATTATTTTCGAAAATTTTTCAGCGCCTGCTACATTTAAATGGTCTACGTCGATAAAATACTGTTTCCCAAAACGTTCAGTATTTAAAACATTAAAATAGACACAATTTTCATAAGTTTTATCCATTAAATTTCCGCTATCTAATGTCCTTTTCCATTGTAAACTGTCTAAGTTATTTACGTAACTACCATAAGCAGGTAGCGTAACTAACAACAAATCAATATTTTTTTCCTTGCATTCGCTTACAATTTTCTTGAGATAACCCAGATTTTCGACATATAAATCATCATGTGACGCTGTATGTTTCTTAGCTATAAGCTCACCTAAAGTTTCTAATCTTGCGACACTGTGTACTGCTTTATGTGTTCCCCAACCCGATGGATTTACATAGTCTGGAGTTTCTTTTAGAATGTAATAAGTGTACAAGCGTTCTAAATTATTCTTGAATTTAACACTAAATATTTCAAAATGATGTTTTATATCGGCATCTACATTTACACCTGTATAGATAGCATAATTTTTAATCCGCCAGCTTTCATCTCCGGTTTTTAATTGTTCGAAAAGTGTGGTATAAGACAATCTTAAAACTACGGTTTCTAAGGCAGGTAATTCATTTATATATTGATGAATGATATCGTAATCTATATCAATAGTCTGAGATATATTTCCATAGTTAAGTGCTTTTTCGGTTAAAAACTCTGGATTGATTCCATATAGAATATGGGAACTTCCAACCAAAAGTGTTTTTATGTCTGCTGTATTCGTCTTTAAATAATCTGATTTTATTTGAAATTCATTAGGAATATGTCGTAACAAATATTCCATAGTACACCCCAAAACCAAAACAGGCACACAGAAAAATAAGAATAGTTTTAGGAATTTTTTCATCTAGAATTGGAAATAAATAAATTGTTGTGGCTTCGCATAAAAATAAAAAATACAGAATATTAAAACGTAATAAAACCCCCATCTAAATGCACGTTTCCAAGTATTTCCTAAGTGTTCTATTGCATATGCGTTTGTTTTACCAAGCCATTCAATACTTGTAAATATTAGTATGAATATAAAAACCACGATGGCATCTGTTCTGTTTGCAAATTGGGGTACCGTAAACAACGATGCCGAAAAAATTGTACTCAGATAACTTACTGCAATATGTAAATTGTCTGCTCTAAAAAACACACGTACTAAAACTAAAAATGTAAAGGTTTTTATAATACCAATCAGCTCACTTTTACTTGGAATAAGATGATTGGATTGCGCTGATTTTTTATCTGTCGGTTTACGTCGCCATATAATTAGAGGCAAAAAATACAAGGCATTAATAAGACCATATACTATAAATTTCCATGCGGCACCATGCCAAAACCCTATTAACACAAAAAGCAATATGGTATTTCTTATTTGAAAAGCTTTATTTCCTTGATTTCCACCAAGCGGAATATACACATAATCCCTAAACCACGTGGTTAACGAGATGTGCCAACGTCGCCAAAATTCTGCTATATTTTTAGCAAAATATGGGAAAGCAAAATTCTTAGATAAATTAAAACCAAACAACCTCGATACTCCGATCGCAATATCTGAATATCCCGAAAAATCGCAATAAATTTGAATAGTAAAAAAGAAAGCACCAATTAACAACGTACTTCCTGAATAGGCTTGGTGATTTCCAAAAAACTCATCGACAAAAAGCGCGCAATTATCTGCAATAACCATTTTTTTAAAGAGTCCCCAAAGTGTTTGTTTCAAACCGTCTTTGGCGTTATCAAAATTGAAAGTCCGCTTACTTTCAAATTGAGGTAATAATTTTTTAGCGCGTTCTATAGGTCCGGCGACCAACTGCGGAAAGAAACTCACAAACGCCATAAAACTGATAAAGTGTGTTGTTGGCTCTAGCTGTTTTCTATAAATATCAATAGTGTAACTTAAAGTTTGGAAGGTGTAAAAACTGATTCCAACAGGTAAAATAATATGTAAAGTAGTGAAACCAATATCACTTCCGAACAACGAAAATGCATTAACGAGATTTTCTAAAAAGAAATTATAGTATTTAAAAACCCCGAGTAAACCAAGGTTAACAACAATACTGACCCAAAGCAACTGTTTACGTTTAAACGGATTTTCTGTTTTATGAAGAGCTAAACCAATAGAGTAATCGACCGTTGTACTAAAAAATATAAGCGATAAAAAACGCCAATCCCACCAACCATAAAAAAAATAACTTGCGGCTACAATTAATACATTCTGTATTCTCAAGGTCTTATTGCACACAAACCAATAGAGTATAAAAACTATCGGTAAAAAGACTGCAAAATCTAACGAATTGAATAGCATAACATAAAATGGTTAGCATTAACTTCTATCACCTAGATACGTTCAGGTTTAAAATAAGTTAAGACTTTATAACTTTTAATTGTGAATATTGATTTTGCTACGAATATAAATATTTAGTGTTGAGTTTTATCCTATTTACACTTACAATGCAGTATTTAAATCATAGACAATACGATGATGAAATAATATATTCGTTCTTATTAAAAATAATTAAAGAGTTTCAGTACACAAATCACTCAGAAAAAAACACCAACAATTCTTCGTTTTACTATTACACGTTTTACATTTCCCATATATTTACAATACCATAAATACAAGCCATTGTGACCTATAAATTGTCTGAAAAATCGTTTTTTATCATCATATTTTCTATGTTCTTGTTAGGCTTTATCGTGGTAATAAACAGACCAATTACAATGTCCAACGATTCTGAGGGATATTTAAATATGTATATAAACAGGTCTGCAACTTATCCTTTATTTTTATCTATTTTACGCTTTATATTTGGTTCGTTATTTAGCATAGCCACCATAATAATTCAGTATATATTGGGTGTCGCTGCTATTCACTATTTTATTTCAACATTAAAAAAACATGCTAATTTAGATGTTATTTGGTTGATGCTTCTCAATCTTATTTTATTAGTTCCCTATCTTTATAATCATAAATTAGCTAACGTCTTTTTATCTGAAGCACTCGCATATCCCTTATATCTCTTTACCATTGGCTTTTTTTTAAAGGGTATATTCACATCTACAGTAAAGCCTATTGTAATGGCACTTCCTATACTGTTAGTTTTAATACAAACACGAAGTCAGTTTTTATTTTTAATTCCTATAGGCATTGGTATTTTACTTTGGTTTTGGTACGAGACGAAAACACTTAAACACAAATGGCTTTTAGCTGTGTTTATTTTATTTCCGATTATCACGACCATAACAGATAAAACCTATCATAAGATTGTACACCATCATTTTGTATCGACTCCATGGACAGGTATTCATTTACTAACACCTGCGTTTTTTGTTGCTGATAAAGATGATTACACCATTTATGAATCTAAAACAGAACAAGATTTTTATAAACAGACGTACTCCGAATTAGCAAAAAAACATTTAAATATTCATGAATTTGATACAATTCCTGATCATACAGACGAACTTGCTGTGTATGTAGAACATTATGCAGAAATTGCAAATCATACCATTTTACCTATAGGACTTCAACTTACAGACGCTTTAAAAACACATGATGAAAAATTAATTGAAGTAGACCAACTCACCAAAAGCATGAGTGTACCGCTAGTTCTTAATAATTTTAAACCTTGGTTAAAACTGTACTTTAAAAACTTCACTTATGCGTTCGGAAACGCCAAATATGCTTTATTATTAGTTATAATCTTAATCTTTAGTGCTATAAAAAGCATAACCACTAAGGACATGACATATAAAATCATACTTTTTATATCGTTACTTAGCATTTTAAATGTTGCTTTAATTTCACTAGGAATGCATACACTTAAACGCTTTACATTTAATAACGATTGGGTGCTATTTCTTATCGTCTTTATTTTAATCCAAGCTAAAACAAACAAAACAACATCATGAATATTGAACTAACCGTAGTGATGCCTTGTTTAAATGAAGCTGAAACCTTAGCCATTTGCATCAAGAAAGCGCAAGCATTTTTTACTGCGGAAAACATAGCTGGCGAAATTATTATTGCAGATAATGGTAGCACAGACGGCTCTATCCAGATTGCCGAGCAATTACAGGCGCAAGTTGTTCATGTTAAAGAAAAAGGTTACGGAAGTGCTTTAAAAGGCGGAATTGAGACCGCTAATGGAACATACATTATCATGGCTGATGCAGACAATAGTTACGATTTTTCAACCTTACTTCCTTTTATAGTGCAATTACGTGCTGGATATGATTTAGTTGTAGGTAATAGGTTTAAAGGCGGGATTAAAACAGGCGCTATGCCTTTTCTACATAAATATTTAGGAAACCCGGTCTTATCGTTTATTGGTAAATTATTTTATAAAATTGAAATTGGCGATTTTCATTGCGGATTAAGAGGATTTACTAAAGCAGCTTTCCTTAAAATGGATTTAAAAACATCGGGAATGGAATTCGCCTCTGAAATGATTGTAAAAGCTAAACTTAAAAAGTTAAAAATCACAGAAGTTCCAACAATACTACATCCAGATGGCAGAAGTAGAAAACCACACTTAAATACCTGGAGCGATGGTTGGAGGCATTTACGTTTTCTATCACTTTACAGTCCAAATTGGTTATTTCTATACCCAGCTTTAGTACTTATGATTATTGGAATTGTAAGTTCTACGCTACTAATAATACATCCAATTCAGATAAAAAACGTAGTGTTAGACGTTCATACATTATTGTACACCTCTAGTTTTGTATTGATTGGATTTCAGTTTTTAGTTTTTTATTGTCTCACTAAAATATACGCTGTAGAAAATGATTTATTACCCAAAAGTAACCGTTACGATAAATTATTTAAATACATTAATTTAGAACGCGGTTTAGTACTGGGAGTTTTAATTTTAATTATAGGTTGTATATTAAGCTATTATGGGGTGTTTATCTGGAAGAGCAAAGATTTTGGCAATTTGAATCCAACAAACACCTTACGCATTGTAATTCCAGCAGTGTTTACAATTCTGCTAGGTATTCAAGTGATTTTATTCAGTTTATTTTTTAGCATCTTAGGATTAAAAAACAATAAATAATCTTCAGCTAAATTTATTTTTTCTTCAGGAACAAATAATAGAAATTAATAAACATAATCGAGCCGTTTGTAATGACTACTGGCCAAGATGTTTGCAGCATAAATCCGTAGGTTACAAAAAGAGCGCACCCTACAGAATTAATGATCCTTAATTTGGTAACATCTTTCATAGTAAAAGAGATTAGCAAGAAAAAAGAAGCTATATAACCTACCCACTCCGTTATTGAAATATTAAAAAATTCCATAGTCAAATTCAAAATTGTGTTAACATAAAAAAGAGGAACCCAACAAAGGATTCCTCTTTAAATATATTGATAATCTTACAATAACTATAAAAAGTCTGTAAGTATTACATAATTTTATTACGCTTACGCTCAACTTCTGTTAAGTGTACTTTACGAAGACGTAAGAAATGTGGAGTTACCTCTACATATTCATCTTTTTGGATATATTCTAAAGCTTCCTCTAAAGAGAATTTAATTGCAGGTACAATTTTAGCTTTATCATCTGCTCCAGAAGAACGTACGTTACTTTGCTTTTTAGCTTTAGTAATGTTAATGTTCATATCGTCTTGACGAGAGTTTTCACCAATTACTTGTCCTTCGTAAATATCTTCTCCAGGCTCAACGAAAAACTTACCTCTATCTTGTAATTTATCGATAGAATAAGGAATTGCTTTACCATTTTCCATAGATACTAAAGATCCAGAAACACGTCCAGGAATTGCTCCTTTTAATGGTTGGTATTCTTTAAAACGGTGTGCCATAATAGCCTCACCAGCTGTTGCAGTTAATAATTGGTTACGTAAACCAATAATACCACGAGAAGGAATTAAAAATTCGCAAACCATACGGTCTCCTTTAGCTTCCATAGATAACATTTCTCCTTTACGTAATGTAACGAATTCTACTGCTCTACCAGAAACATTCTCAGGAAGGTCGATCATTAATTCTTCAATTGGCTCACATTTAACACCATCAATTTCTCTAATGATAACTTGTGGTTGTCCAATTTGTAATTCGTAACCTTCACGACGCATCGTTTCAATTAAAACTGATAAGTGTAATACGCCACGACCAAAAACCATGAATTTATCTGCACTACCAGTTTCACCTAAACGTAATGCTAAGTTCTTTTCTAATTCTTTTTCTAAACGATCTTTAATATGACGAGATGTTACAAACTTTCCGTCTTTTCCGAAGAAAGGCGAATCGTTAATTGTAAACAACATACTCATAGTAGGCTCATCGATAGCAATTGTTTTTAATCCTTCTGGATTTTCAAAATCAGCAACAGTATCACCTATTTCAAAACCTTCAAGACCAACAATCGCACAGATATCTCCTGTTTGAACTTCGTCTACTTTTATACGTCCAAGACCTTCAAAAATATGAAGTTCTTTAATTCTATTTTTAGCAATACTACCATCTCTTTTTACTAAAGAAATTTGTTGACCAACTTTAAGTTCACCTCTTGTTAAACGACCAATCGCAATACGACCAGTAAATGAAGAGAAATCTAAAGATGTAATTAACATTTGTGTATTTCCTTCAGGTATTTTCGGAGCTGGAATGTGTTCAATTACCATGTCTAATAATGGTTCGATGTTTTCAGTCTGATTTCTCCAATCATCACTCATCCAATTGTTCTTTGCAGAACCGTAAACTGTAGGAAAATCTAATTGCCATTCTTCTGCACCTAATTCGAACATTAAGTCGAATACTTTTTCATGTACTTCTTCTGGTGTACAGTTTTCTTTATCTACTTTATTTACAACAACACAAGGCTTTAAACCTAAGTCGATCGCTTTTTGTAATACAAAACGCGTTTGAGGCATTGGCCCTTCAAAAGCATCCACCAATAATAACACACCATCTGCCATGTTTAATACACGCTCTACTTCACCACCAAAATCGGCGTGACCAGGAGTATCAATAATATTGATTTTTGTGTCTTTATAGATTACTGAAACGTTTTTAGACGTAATAGTAATTCCTCTTTCACGTTCTAAATCATTATTATCAAGGATTAAGTCTCCTGTATTTTCGTTTTCACGGAATAATTGACAGTGGTACATGATTTTATCTACCAAGGTCGTTTTACCGTGATCTACGTGTGCAATAATTGCAATGTTTTTAATATTAGCCATAATTGATGCCTTATTTAAGCGCGCAAAGGTACATTATATTTTTATAGATTAGTTAATTAAATGTTATTAATTCCAGATATATTATTTTCTATTGATATCTTCAACATAAGAAAATGCTTAATCATAAAGAATATCCTCCTCATTTTATTCTTTTTAATTGTAAATCAAAATGTTAAAAACAAAAACAATAGCTACCAAATACACTAAATCTATTCCATACCTCTATTTTATTAGTGTTATTATATGTTGGTTCACCTTAATAAATAGGTATAACGGATTATCGGCTTACCCAATTTTACTCTGTAGTATTCCTTTTATCTGGCAACTTATAAAACCAAATAACACCTTAAATTTTACCTTATCTATTACCTTTATTTGCTTGTCGTCTTATTTAATTTTAATGTTTTTATTAAACAAATTGCATTTGGTGAATATAATACATCAAATATCGCAAACCGTAATGTTTAGTGCTGTAGGATTGGGCTTAAACTTAATTATGGCCCTATGGATTTTAAGACATAATTTAATAGAACAACAGTAAACTCATGTATTTGTATATATAATAGCGTATTAATTTTGCGTAACTTTGTCGCTTAAAAAATTAATACAGCATGAACCTTTCAGATGTTCCTCAATTAAAACATATAGATGCTAACAATTTCTTTTTACTTTCTGGCCCATGTGCTATAGAAGGTGAAGATATGGCATTACGTATTGCAGAAAAAATAGTAACTATTACAGATGCTTTAGAAATTCCTTACGTTTTTAAAGGGAGTTTTAAAAAAGCAAATCGTAGCAGAATTGACAGTTTTACAGGTATAGGTGATGAAAAGGCCCTGAAGATTTTAAAGAAAGTTTCAGACACCTTTCACATTCCTACGGTAACAGATATTCACGAAATTTCTGATGCTGCTATGGCTGCAGAATATGTAGATGTGTTACAAATTCCTGCATTTTTAGTGAGGCAAACAGATTTAGTGGTTGCAGCTGCCGAAACAGGTAAAGTTGTAAACCTTAAAAAAGGACAATTTATGAGTCCTGAAAGCATGAAACATGCTGTACAAAAAGTAAAAGATACAGGTAACGACAAAGCTTGGGTTACAGATCGTGGTACTATGTTTGGCTACCAAGATATGATTGTAGATTTTAGAGGTATTCCTACCATGCGAAAATTTGCGCCAACTGTTTTAGATGTCACGCATTCGTTACAACAGCCTAATCAAACTAGTGGTGTAACTGGCGGAAGACCAGATATGATTGAAACCATTGCTAGAGCAGGTATTGTAAATAATGTAGACGGTTTATTTATCGAAACACATTTCGACCCGGCTAATGCTAAAAGTGATGGCGCTAACATGCTACATTTAGATCATCTTGAAGGTCTATTAAAGCATCTTGTTGCCATTAGAAAAACCATAACTGCCTTCTAATCTTGATTACTTTTTAATGAAAATTCAAACTATTATATGTATAATAGGCGGTATCTTATTACCCTTATTAAACGCTAGTGCCCAAGATATAGACACTTTAAAATATACAAGCTCTAACAAAGGAAAATTCTTTGTAAGCTGGGGAGGAAACAGAGACACGTATTCAAAATCTGATATTACATTTACTGGAGACGATTACAATTTTACGTTGTATGATGTCGATGCACACGATAAACCTAAAGGGTGGCACGTAGATTATATAAATCCGGTAAACATGACCATACCACAAACTAATTTTAGGTTGGGGTATTTTATTTCAGATAAATATGCAGTCACGGTCAGTTTAGACCACATGAAATATGTGATGACTCAAGACCAAACCGTACGCGCTAATGGATATATAGATATTCCTGAAGACCAAGAAAGCTCACTTTACAACAACAACTTTCAAGACGATCCGGTGTATTTACATAAAGGATTTTTAACTTTTGAACATACCGATGGCCTAAATTATATTCATACCGAAATAGCTAGGTTTGATGATATTTCTCAATTATTCGGAATTAATAATACAGATGTCTTTCAAGTGAAACTAACAGAATCTCTTGGAGGTGGTGTATTGTACCCAAAAACCAATGCTAAAGTTTTTGCTTTCGATCGTTACGACGATTTTCATATTGCAGGATATGGGGTTTCGGCTAGTGCTGGATTAAATCTAACATTCTTTAAACACTTTTTTATTCAAGGCGATTTAAAAGGCGGATTTATAAACCTACCAGACATTCGCACTACAGAAAGTCCTAAAGATCGTGCTTCTCAACATTTTTTCTTTGGTGAAACCATATTCTCAATAGGTGGTATTTTTAGACTATAATTACTACTTTTACATAATGAAACCACTAAAGCACACCATATTAGCCATTTTTATTATATCTGTATTTAGTTGTGGAGAGACTAAAAAAGAGGTCACACTTTCCACACCAAATAATATAAAGCTTGTAGATCCTGTAATAACTCCAACGGCTATACAAACGACTCAACAAAATGCTAAACCCTTTTTTAAAGCTTCAGGCTTAACTAATAATTGGATCTTAGAATTAACTGAAGATATCATTACTTTTTCTATAAAAACAGAAGATTATAAAGATTTCACTTTTCCTCTTTCGCAACCTGCTTTAGCTGCAGATGCGAATATAAAAGTGTATACCTCAAAAACAGAGATGGCAGATATTAACATTAAAATTGCCATGGAAGATTGCGCCGATGCCGATGCGAAAACTAACCCTTATACCGTTTCTATTGATTTTAAAGAGACAGGAAATAGTAAAACGATAGCGTATCAGGGTTGCGGAGAATATATAACCAACTACCGTTTACACGATATTTGGGTTTTAGAAACCATCGCAAACGACACGGTTAAGGTAGACCAGTTTGTTAAAGAACTACCAAACCTAGAAATAAATAGTAGTACCAATACATTTATGGGTTATGCCGGTTGTAACACTATGAACGGAACTATATTTTCTGAACAATCTAAAATTAGGTTTACAAAAATAGTAACCACTAGAAAAATGTGTGTACAAGCCAATAACGAAGCTCAATTTATAAAAGCTTTAGAACGCAGCACGCAATTTAAAATTGAAAATAACCGTTTATACTTATCTAACCCAGATGATGCTACACTAACATTTAAAAAAGTAGACTAATCATGGATTTAGCCATTAGGCAAGCTACAGAAGCAGATTTACCAGAAATTACAGCATTGTTTAGGAACACTGTTACAGCGGTTAATACCAAACATTATAACGCGAAGCAAATTGAAATTTGGGCTTCTGTAGCTAATGAAACTAGTAAATGGTTAGAGCGTATTGCAGAACATTACTTTATAGTCGCCGAAAATGATACCGAGATTGTCGGTTTTGCCTATTTAAAGAACGGGTATTATTTAGATGGTCTATTTGTCCATAAAGACTATTTAAGACAAGGTGTAGCTTCTGCCCTATTACGCACCATAGAATCGCAAGTGATGGTTGAAGACTTTCCTGAAATAAGATCTGATGTAAGTATTACAGCATTACCATTTTTTGAAAACAAATATTACGAGATCGTAAAAAAGCAGAAAAAAAATTTTAAAGGCATGGTGTTTCAGAATTACATTGTGAAGAAAACATTGTAGAATATTACTTCTTTTTTAAACTTTTTTTCACCTCCGCAGCATACTGCAACAATTCAACAAAGCGTAATTCATCTAAATCTTCTAAATTTTTAATTGGAATAGAACGCACACGTTTCCGTTTATTATCATCTCGTAATTCTGGAAATTTAGTTTCTAAAAGAGCACCATCCATAAATACCACATCTACATAATCGGTTCCTTTTAATACATTTAAAAACACAAATGGCTTTTTATGACAATAGTAAAACGGCATTTTGTAACTGTATTTCTCTTCAACCTCTAAGGTTTTCATAATGACACTCCGCACATATAACATGATGGATTGATAAGGTTCTGGCTGATTTAATATGTGTGTTTCTGCTGGGTTCACTTGTCTTTTTGTATCTAATTTAAGTTTTCAATATACTATTAATCACTCAAAATCAAGCTTTCTACTAACTGCATTTTATTTTTATTTAATTAATTATAAATAAGCTTTGATATTCTAATGCTCTAATATACATTTGTCAAAAAAATTATTCCCTATCAATATTAAGTCTAAATAAGAACAATGAAAATAGTATTCAGTTTTGCTGTACTTCTCCTAACATCATTTGTTGTAAATGCACAACAAATAGTTGTAAACGGAACTGTAACAGACTCAGAAAACACGCCTATAGCTGGCGCAAACATTTTAATTAAATACACAAATACAGGAAGCCAAACCAATATAGATGGCCAATTTAAAGTTGAGATCAATCCTATTGATTCTGGTATGTATACCGCTGTGGTGTCGTACTTAGGTTACAAAACAAAAGAAGTGCCTTTTACAGTATCTAACGGTAATGCAACCTTACCTGCAATTGTTTTATACGAAGGGCAAGAAATCTTATCTGAAGTGGTAATAGACGGTAAACGTCGTAATATGTTTGCTAGAAAACAAACTGCTTACGTCTCTAAATTACCTTTAAAAGATCTAGAAAACACTCAAGTATACTCTACTGTAACTACAGATATTTTAGAATCTCAAATTGCAACAAACTTTGAAGATGCTCTAGATAATGCCACAGGTATTCAGCAACTTTGGACATCTACTGGACGTGGTGGAGACGGTGCAGGGTACTATTCGCTTCGCGGATTTAGTGTTCAACCTCAGTTAGTAAATGGTGTTCCTGGTTTAACAAACGGAACCATTAACGCAGCAAATATTGAGCGTATTGAAGTGATTAAAGGCCCATCGGCGACATTGTTTGGGTCTTCAGTAACCTCTTATGGCGGATTGATAAATGTAGTCACTAAAAAACCTTATGAAGGATCTGGCGGACAATTATCGTACACAGCTGGATCTTACGGATTAAATATCCTTACTGGAGATTTTAACACGGCTTTAGATGCAAATGAAGATCTTTATTTCAGATTAAACACCTCTTACCATACAGAAGATAGTTTCCAAGATGCTGGTTTTAAAAAATCATTTTTTGTAGCTCCTTCATTATCTTACCGTGTAAATAACAGATTGTCGTTCTCTTTTTATGGCGAAATTTCTCAGTCTGAAAAAACAAATCCAACCATGTTATTCTTAAGTCGTGCTGGAGCAATGCAATATGAAGACTTAGACGATTTAGGTTACGATTACAAAAAGTCGTACACTAGTAACGCATTAACTTTAGAAAATCCAACTCAAAACTACAGAGTAGAGATGGATTACAAGTTATCTGATGCTTGGAGCTCACAAACCATTGTATCTAGAAGTGTAACATCTACTAAAGGGTATTACACATACTTATACGATTTAACAGGTGCTGGAACATTTTCTCGTTACCTAAACAAACAAGATGCACTAACAAGAACTACAGATATTCAACAAAATTTCAATGGTGATTTTAAAATCGGAAATTTAAGAAATAGAATTGTAGCTGGTTTAGATTATTATACTGAAACAAGTATAGATAACGGAAGTAGTTATGCATATTACGGATCTGTGACACCAAGTACAGGTGAAGAAGCAGAAGGATATCCATTAACAACAGCTGGTGTAGATGCGGCTTTAGCTAGTGCTTCAATAAATAATTATAAAACACGCACTAGTGTATATAGCGCTTATGTGTCTGATGTATTAGATATTACCTCTAAATTATCTGCAATGGCAAGTATACGTTTTGATCAATTTGATAACGAAGGTGATATTACGACAAACTCAGACGATTATGATCAATTTGCTGTATCTCCAAAATTTGGTTTACTATACCAACCTATAGAAGGTAAATTATCTGTATTTGCTAACTGGCAAAACGGATTTACAAATATTGCACCGCAATTAGTCGGAGACCCTAGCTCTACCGATGGTCAAGAACTTAAAAACTTCGAAGCAGAACAAGCCAATCAAATCGAATTTGGTATAAAAACTAATTTCTTCAACAATCGCTTAAACGCAACAATTAACTATTACGACATTTTAGTAAGTAATAGATTAATGACAGATCCAGACGATACATTTGGTTTAGTTCAAGACGGTGAAGTGTCTAGTAAAGGATTTGAATTAGAAATTAATGCCAATCCAGTAAACGGATTAAACGTAAGAGCTGGTTTTAGCTATAACGATAGTGAAATTGAAAAAGCAAGTACAGCATCAACTGTTGGAGAGCGTCCTGTAGATGCTGGTTCAGATATCGTGTATAACCTATGGGCAGACTATATTTTTGAAACAGGAACTTTAAAAGGTTTCGGAATTGGTGCTGGATTTAACGGAGCTAGTGAACGCGATATTATAAATGCTTCAGGATATACTTCTGGTGTATTTAGTGTACCAAGTTATATTGTTGCAAATGCCTCTGTGTATTATGCTGCAGACAGATACCGTGTAGGTTTAAAATTAAACAACATGTTTAACGAAGAGTATTACTCAGGTTGGTCTACATTAACACCACAACAACCAAGAGCAGTTTTAGCTAATTTTGCATATAAATTCTAAAAACACCATTCACTATGAAACATTTATTATTAACGCTTGCATTTGTATTAACAGCAGTTACGCCTACTTTTGCACATTACTTATGGATTGAAACTAATGCTGAAGGAAAAGCAGGAAAAGCACAAGAGGTACATGTTTTTTATGGCGAGTACACCAATGGCGTTTTAGAACAAGTAGAGGGCGAATATTTTCCAGCAGTAAAAGCCTTTACCCTTTGGGCGGTTGATGCTAAAGGAAATAAAACAAAATTAGACGTCACGGCTAAAACCGATCGTTATGTGGCATCATTCACGCCAAAAAGCAATGGTACTTATACTATAGTTTTAGATAACGATAATATTGAAGTGATTGATTATTCTGAATATGATTTCGGTATTTTTAAAACACATTACAATGCTTCTGCTGTTATCCAAGTCGGATCTAAAGTAGCCGACACGAATAACCTAAATGACACAGGAATTTCTGTTATTGAAGTTGCAAATAATTCTGAAGAGGTAAAACTGCAAGTGTTATTTAAAGGACAACCTTTGGCAGAAACAGAAGCCGAATTGTTTATCGCAGATAATTGGACTAAAAAAGTAACCACAAATAAAGATGGATATATTACTTTTAAACGTCCGTGGAAAACCAAATACATTCTAGAAGCCACTAAAAAGGAAGAAGTTCCTGGCAAATTTAAGGGTAAAGATTACGAATTTATTTGGCATTGCGCAACCTACTGTATTCAATAAAACACATTCAAAAACAACTCTGTAAGTTATGCTTTCAGAGTTTTTCTATTTATAAAAAGATATGATTTCATTTGCTATTTTATTAGTTATTATAGGCTTCTATTTGCTGTATTTAACATCAGAAAAAATAGATGTTCCAAAACTATTTGGTTTCGAGAACTACATGCTTCAACATAAATCTATATCTAAAATATTAGGCATAGCATTACTTAGTGTATCAAGTGTTTTAACCGTATTTGAGTTTGGTTTAGGTGCTGGAATCTTTTTATTTTTTATTTATCTCATGACGTTTGCAAGTCTAATTGTACTTTTGTCACCTTTAAAATTATTCAACTTTAAATTACTTTTTATTGGTATCGCACTTTGTTTTGCATTCGAATATTTAGTTCACATTCCTTAATCCCTTATTATATGCCTGCAAATAAAAAACACCTAACAGCATCTCCGTGGCAACGCTTTGCTAAAATAACAGCGGGTTTAATTGGCGGTTATTTAGTAAGTATGTCGTTACATATGGCACTCACCACTTGGACAGATTCTACCACAGTAATTATTACCTCAGCATTTACTGGATTTATCTTATGGGCCACACTTATGGTTGTCGCTTTTATTGCTAAAAACGGATGGAAAATTTGGGGTGTATTTATATTACTTACAGCCGTTTTTTCTACCATTATGTATTTAGGAACTCTTTATAATCCGTTAGTTTAAGTTATGAGCGATAAAAGAATTTATAACATTCTATTTCATACGCATACTATAAGTGGTATCGTTATTAGCGTACTCCTTTATGTGATATTTTTTGCGGGATCGTTTTCCTTTTTTAGAGATGAAATTGTAAACTGGGAACGCAATCAAACCGTAAAAAACACGGAAGCATTCGATATCGATTTTGATGTTGCTTTAGATTCACTAAATGCAACCTATAATTTAAAAAGTAGAGACATAGAACTCTCTAAACATTTTATAGAACAACGTATAGGTGTTGCATTTTCTGCTCCAAAAGATACTATAATAAATCCTAATATTGAAGCAAATCCGTATTCCACTTTAAATACTAAAAATTATGCAGAGAATACGTATTTTGGAGATTACACCTTAGGCGAATTTCTTTATCGTCTTCACTTTTTTGCACAAATGCAACCTATTGGCTATACACTAGCTGGCTTTGTGGCTTTCTTTTTTCTATTCGCCATCATTACTGGAGTTATTGTTCACTGGAGTAAAATTGTGTCGAATTTTTACACATTTAGACCGTATGCAAAGCTGAAAACATTATGGACCGATGCGCATACAGCTTTAGGAGTTATCGGACTCCCTTTTCAATTTGTATATGCTGTTACAGGTGCATTTTTCATGATAAAAGCCATTATAATAGCACCCACAGTTTTATTTATTTTTAATGGCGATTCTGGTAAATTTTATGAGGATTTGGGTTATGCTCATCCCGAATTTGAATACTCACATTCACCATTAGATACCGATTTTAGTCTGAATTATTACGTAGATAAAACACAAGCCCTATGGCCTAACTTTGATGCGACACAAATACATGTTTTTAATTATGGCGATTCCAATATGCATGTCATGATAGAAGGCCATTTAAAATACAAAGACAGATATACCGCCGTTGGTGAAGCCATTTATAAAGTTAAGACAGACACGCTTATTCATAAAAAAGATCCGAACCAAAGTGCCACATATCTAGATGGTGTTAAAAATATAATGTTCAGATTACATTATGGCGATTATGGAGGCATGGCTTTAAAACTAGTCAGTTTTGTATTGGGAATTATTTCATGCTTTGTTATTCTATCTGGAGTCATGATTTGGGGCGTGGCCAGAAATAAGAAAACCATTTCTGAAAAGAAAAGACAATTTAACTCATGGTTAGTCACTATTTATCTAGCCATATGTTTAAGCATGTATCCTATTACAGCACTAGCTTTTATTGCCGTAAAACTAAACGATCATGCAAGTAAAGCCTTTATTTACAGTTTCTATTTTATAGGATGGTTGCTTTTAACACTCTTGTATAGTATTAAAAAAGACGACTACTTCACAAATAAGAACACCTTACTTTTAGGATCTATATTCGGATTTTTAGTTCCGATTACTAATGGAATTATGACTAATAATTGGGTGTGGTCAAGCTTTAAAAACAATCAATTTCAAATCTTTTTTATCGATGTGTTTTGGATTGTATTATCAGCAATAACATTGTATGCGTTTTTTAAACTGAAACCTAAATCGACGATTTAATACATAACTCAAAAGAACATACTTTGAAATAAAAAAGCGAACGGTTTATAACACTATAACCGTTCGCTTTTTATCTTTTTATAAGGAATTATGATTTTAACTACATAATTAAAAGTCATTCAAAAAACTTATGGCCTTATTCCTTACCATCTACAAAATCCTGTAAATACGCAAAGCGAGGCGTTAATTTTCCATCTGCTGTCATACGGGCACGTTCTAAAATACCATCGGCATCATCGTTAAAGAATGCTGGAATAACATGTTTTAAAAACATTTGTCCGAACCACACACTAGCGTCTGAAGATAATTCACTAGATAAATTATTTACAGCCATTACGGCAATAGCTTCTGAATCTTTAAAATCGGTTTCTAATTCTGTCTGAGGGTTATAACCATACAGAGGATGCTCTATTGAAGAGGTACGGATTGTTGAAGCCAAAGCACCATTAATATCACAACTAATATCTGCAATCACTTTAATATTAAAATCTGGACTTTTAGCATCTGCTTTTGAGAATAAAACAGGCGCATCATTCCCGTAAAAATGCCCATTAATTAACATATCTGTCTGCGAAACAAAGCGCATAAATGTAGATTGATAATGCTTCGGATTTTTAAAAAAATCTCTTATAGATTTTAGTTTACCATCCTTGCGAGCATTATAATCTAAAGCATCGATATTACAATATACCGGAGTTGTAAATGTTTTAGTAAGATAATCTGCTATACTTACTTTAGGAATTTTAAGCAGATCTAGAGTTTCCATAGCACCTAAAGCGACTTTCCCTCGACCTGTTAAAAGAATTTTTATATTTGGAACGTCTATTTTTTTAAGATGAAATTGTAAAGCCTTCAAATCTGTTAAACTGTTTGCCTGAGGCAAGGTGTACGTTGCAAATTTTAAACCCCAAGCTCTAAATCCGTTGTAAGTTCCAACAATCCCTGCATAACGTCCAAAACCTATTAAACGATTATTTTTAGCATCGGTAATTGCTTCGTGATCGTAAAACGTAATATTTTTATCTAATAGAGCTCGTAATAATGCTCTATTATAAGGTTGTTTTTTCAAGGTATGTGAAAAGAAAAAGTACGATTTATTCGGAATTAAAGACTCTACAGAGACTTCGTTTACACCAATAAAAACATCAGAATCTGAGACATGTTTCATGACTGCAAACCCTGTTAATTTGTAAACTTCGTCAGGAAACACCCTAATTTTAGATTTCTCGACTGCAAATTTAGCAACAGGAAATTGCTGTTTTACTTGTAACAATGTCTTTGGAGAAAACACTACACGTCTGTCTAACGGAGATTTACGTTCTTTAATAATAGCAAATTTCATAGTAGCGATTTTTTACGTACTGACACCAAACTGTATTGGCATAACTTTTGCACTAAATTACACGGAATTGCGAGTTTAAACAAATTTTTTAATAGCTTTGCATTCCTAATTTTTTCTTATACTATCAAGATGAAATTAGTAGCGTTAAGGGTTGAAGCGGCATCCTTTTTAATTTCAATAAAAATTAAAAAGATATAGCGGAAGACCTGACCCGGAAGGGAACGCCAAAATACTTACTACAATGGGGTCGACTGGTTTTGACAGCGAGATTTATTGAACGGTAAGCACGTCGTGTAATGATTTTGAAACACGTAAAAGGCTAGATCACACTTTTAAACGGCGAGAATAACTACGCTTTAGCTGCTTAATCCGAATCACAGTAGGATTGGCCTAGGCACACAAGGTGTGCAAGCTTTATGTCTCCGGAAAGCCTTGATTGACGGCGTTCCATTTTGAGGCATCGTAAATGTCAATATAGAAAACGAGGCGCTTTGACTTGTTTTTGAAACTAAAAAAGATAAGTTATAAGTGGGTTGTCTTTAACCAGCTTATAAACGAAAACCCAAGAAAAGAATAAACGTGTAGAAAGCCCTTTGGTAACTTGTTTGGACGAGAGTTCGATTCTCTCCGACTCCACAAAAAAAGCTCTAAAAACTAATCATTAGTTTTTAGAGCTTTTTTGTTTTAATCCTCATAGACCAGATACGCCTGAAGTTTTATACATTATGCTTTCCAGAAACCTTCAATCTCTTCAAGAGATTTTCCTTTGGTTTCAGGGATAAACTTATAAGTTATAAATACTATTATTAGAATAAAGGCTATAAATATGTAGTAAGGCAAGGAACCATTCCAGGTCGCATTATTATTCGTTTCACTTCCCATAACAATTGGAAACGACTGTGATACAACATAATTAGCAGCCCATTGGGTCGCTACAGCTACAGACATCGCCACACTTCTTATTTTATTCGGAAACATTTCTGCTAATAAAACCCACACCACAGGCCCCATAGACAAGGCAAAAGAAGCGATAAAAATTAATACCCCTATTAATGATAACACACCCACATTTTGTTGTTGCAACGTGATTCCTAAGAGGAGAAAACCAATAATCATCCCAACCGAACCTATGTAAAGTAATGGTTTTCTTCCAAATTTATCGACTGTAAACATGGCTACAAAAGTGAAAACTAAATTCACAAATGCTAATAATATTTGCTGTAAAAGCACATCTTCTTTTCCAAAACCAAGTGCCTTCTCAAAAATATCTGCACCATAATACAGCACAGCGTTAATTCCTGTAAACTGCTGTAAAGCTGAAAGCACTGTACCTATAGCAATAATCCCTAAAATGACTTTAGAGAAATAACGCACCTCAACACCATTATTAGTCTCATTTAAGGATGCTTTAATATGAGCCATTTCTTCTGAAGCGAGTTCATCTCCATTAATTTTCTGCAAAACTGCTAAGGCATCTTGATCCTTGCCTTTTAAAGCCAACCATCTCGGACTTTTGGGCACTATAAACAAGAGGATCAAAAACAAGATACTTGGAATTAACTCCGACCAAAACATACGTCGCCATCCGAATTCTATATTCTGGGCTACACTTAAATCACTTCCAATAAAGTACGTGGCTAAAAACACCACAAAAAAGCCAATAACAATAGCCAATTGATAATAGGTAACCATACGGCCACGAATATTTGAAGGAGCAATTTCTGCGATATACATGGGTGCATTCATTGATGCCACTCCAATACCTAAGCCTCCAATAATTCTAAAAACAACCAACATACTTACCGTTTGAGGGAATAGTTCCGGTAAACCAGATCCATAGGCTGAAAGCGTAAAAAACACAGCCGATATAATTAAAGATTTTTTCCTACCAATCTTAATACTTAAAGGCCCCGCAATAATGGCACCTACAAAACATCCTAAGAGTGCACTTCCTACAACCCATCCTTTTAAGGCATCGCTTAATTGAAAATACTCTGTAAGATAAAATTGTGCGCCATTAATAACTCCAGTATCATAACCAAACAATAATCCGCCCAAAGCGGACACTGCTGCGATTAATAATAAGAAAAGACTTTTTTTCATTTTTTTAGTTTTAGTTTATTTGTCTGTGTAAATAATGATTAAAAAAGGCGTCTAAAACCGTGATGGTTTATGATGTTTTAGAGCTTTAAAATCACAAGATTTAATTCTATTTATTCTGTAAAAAACATATCACTTTTTTCTGAAATTCCATTTTCATTAAATGCTTCTATGGTAAAATAATATGGCGTATCACGATCTAAACAACGCATAAAATGTTCAGTTGTATCGTAAACTTGCCATGACTGATAGAGTTTATCTTCTGCAATTCCCCAACGGATATTATAGCCTTGAGCGCCTGCTACAGCATTCCAAGACAAAGACACATCTCTACGATCGTCTTCCCTTTTCACTTTAAATTCTGTGACCCCCTTTGGTTTATCTTCAACTCCTAATCCAAAGACTCTAAATTCAGACATTGCAAAGTTTGCCCCAGGCACTTTTATATTGTTATAACGTACATATTTTGCTTTTACTGCATCATCTAATACAATATAAGCGTTTGGCGTATCCTTTTCACTTTTACTTCTATCTACAACGGTTTGCCAGTTAACGCCATCTTCAGACGTTTCAATAGTAAATTGATGTTTCAACCCTTCGGTACGGGTATAGATTCCTGAGTCGTGGTCATGAAAATTCAATTGAAAAGCATTGATATTTCCAGGTTTTAACATGTTAATTGTGATCCATTGTTTATCGTCATTAGCATCGGCAACCCAAAATGTTTTAGGATCCTCATCTGTCAATACTTTAGAAATTATCTGACCATCGGTATTTTTCTCTAAAGGTAATTCTGTTACTTCTACGGCATCATCATTAGACGTAAATTTCTTAACCTGCATTAATGAAGAAGAGACAGTTGCAGCTCCTTTATACGACAATAACATCCAACCATTGTGCTGCCCTGCTTTTGTAGGATGACTAGCACCAAAACGGGGATAATCTCCATAAGCAGTATTACTATACATCAATCCATCGGCATCAAAATAGGTAGGAAACATACATAAACGGCGTTCCCATTGCGAATTAGAAGCCAGCGCCATCGTTGCAAAGTGCCAATATTGCCCATTGGTTTGCTTCACCGTTATTCCGTGTCCTGCACCATTAGTAAATCCGCCTGGTTTAAAACTCATCGGATTATTTTTCATGTATGTAAAAGGCCCTAATGGTGTATCTCCAATATAAACGCCATCGGCATACACATTAAATTGTGTACCTGGTGCTGCATATTGTAAATAATATTTTCCGTTGTGTTTGGTCATAGAAGCACCTTCCATATAACCTTCCTTTAAAGTCGGGTGGAAATTGTTTTCGCCAAAACGCTCCCATCCGTGTGCTTCTTCGTCGAGATTAAACAATTCTTTACGCACACCAGTTTCTAAAAAACGATCGTCTTTATTTAACATTTTCACCTTTAGCGGATTCACATTTGAAGACCCCCAATACAAATAGGTTTCTCCGTCGTCATCTATAAATAATTCCGAATCTTGAATGTCTGTAGATATAGATGCTGTCGGTTCCCATTTTCCACTTTTTGGATTATCTGTGTACAAAATACTTCCGTAACCAGCAGGATTACCAGCAAAATAGACCAACGAATCTTTGTAATTAAAAGCTGTTGGCGCATTACTGCCTTCAAAAAACCATTGTTGTGGCTTAATAAAATTCCAATTCACCAAGTCGGTAGAATGCCAATACCCAAAAGAACGCGTAACGAACATGTAATACTCACCTTTGAATTCTATAACCGCTGGATCTGCACCTGAACGGTACGATTTATTCTGACTTGAATTATAAACCATGTAGGTATAATCAATATCTAATGGATTAATATACGTATCAGACTCTTTATTTATCTCTGCCTTCTCCTTGGTATTAGAAGGGTGTTCTACATACTGATTCTTTTCATTATTACAAGAAAAAAATAATAGTATAGTGAATAAAAAAAGTAAATTTTTCATGATATATAATTTAGTATCTTTTTAAGTTTTTAGATTATGAGGCATACTGACATCTTAATCTTTCAAACTGTGTATACGCACAATTTACATTGTCTTTTGGTGCGTGTTCAAATGCTTTTACTATAACTTGATAGTCTTCTAAAAGCTGCTAACGACTTCTGTTTAGAATCAATTTTCCTGCTGAAAGCTTCATTTGTAACCTGAAATCGTACCGTAGTCCGACCAGTAAAAGCCACACAAAATAATAAGGATAGGGGGTAAACTTAAAAATATGTGTGGCATAAAATCGCCATCAATTAATTGCGGTGTTTTTATTTAGTCAATTCAAATGCTTGCATCAATTTAGCATCTGAATTTGTTCCTACAAATACTTGAAACTGCCCAGGTTCTGCCACATAATCTAAATCTGAATTATAGAACTTCAAATCTTCAACAGAAATTTTGAAGGTTATAGTTTGTGTTTCTCCTTTCTTAATTAATACTTTTTGGAAGCCTTTTAGTTCTCTTACAGGTCGTGTTACAGAACCGACAAGATCTCTTATATACAACTGCACAACTTCTTTTCCGTCGTAATCTCCAGAATTAGTCACATCTACAGACACATTAATTTCGCCATCCATGTTTATAGACGTCTTATCTAATTTAAGATTCGCATAATCGAAGGTCGTGTAGCTTAAACCGTACCCGAACGGATATAAAGGCTCGTTACGCACATCGATATAATTACTTTTAAATTTCTCGAATTTCCCTTCTGAATTCCCTAGCGGTCTTCCTGTGTTTTTATGATTGTAAAATAATGGCACCTGACCTACATTACGTGGAAATGTAGCCGTTAATTTCCCTGAAGGGTTTACAGCTCCGAACAACACATCTGAAATTGCTAAACCAGCTTCACTTCCAGGAAACCATGCATTAAGTATTGCAGGCACATTTTCATTTTCTTCAACCAAAACTAAAGGTCTACCAGTAAATAGTACTAAAACAACAGGCTTTCCTGTTTTTAGTAATGCATTTAATAAATCTTTTTGAACTTGCGGAATACCTAAATCTGTTCTGCTACTGCTCTCTCCGCTTAATTCTGCAGACTCTCCAAGCGTAGCAACAATAACATCAGACTTTACTGCAATTTGAAGCGCTTCCTCTAATAATTGTTTATCTGTACGTCCGTCGCGCGGAATATCTTTACCAAACATGGTTGCGCGTTGCTCTAACTCTAAATCGTAATCCACATTACTTCCTTTAGCATATAACATCGTTGCTTTATCTCCTATAACCTCTTTTAAACCATCAAACACAGAGTTAGATTGTTCTTGGTCTGTAGCCACACTCCAAGTTCCAGCCATGTTATTTGTTGCTTTAGCTAAAGGTCCAATTAAAGCAATTGTTCCAGATTTTTTAAGCGGTAGTAATTGCTCTTCATTTTTAAGCAATACCATAGATTCGGCAGAAACTTTACGTGCGAACGCTTTATGTTCTGGAGTGAATATTTCAGTTTTAGCACGATCAAAATCGCAATATCTGTAAGGATCATCAAATAACCCTAATTGATATTTTGCAGTTAACATACGTTTTACCGCAGTGTCAATCTCATCCATTGTTACCTTACCGTTTTCGTAAGACGCTTTTAATGTTTTTACAAAAGCTGCTGGAATTGAAGGCGAATCTCCTGCCATATCCATATCTACACCTGCTTTTAATGCTTGCTCAGAAACGGCATACTTATCTCCAACACCATGAGCTATCATTTCATATATACCTGTGTAATCCGTAACCACAAACCCATTAAAGCCCCAATCGTCTCTTAACAAATCTGTAAGTAGCCATTTATTTCCTGTTGCTGGCACACCATCTACCTCATTAAAAGATGCCATTACTGAACCTACTCCGGCATCTATAGCGGCTTTATAAGGTGCCAAATATTCATTATACATTCTAATACGGCTCATATCGACTGTATTGTAATCTCTACCGGCTTCTACTGCACCATATAATGCGAAGTGTTTTACACAAGACATTAATGTATTGTTTGAAGATAAATCGTCTGACTGATATCCGGTAACCATCGCTCTGGCAATAGCACTACCTAAATAAGGATCTTCTCCATTACCTTCGGAAACGCGTCCCCAACGTGGGTCTCTAGAAATATCTACCATTGGAGAAAACGTCCAGTTAATACCATCTGCACTCGCTTCAATCGCTGCTACTCGAGCTGTTTTTTCTATCATTTCCATATCCCAAGAACTCGATAAGCCTAATGGAATAGGAAACGTTGTTTTATATCCATGAATTACGTCCATTCCAAAAATTAAAGGAATACCTAATCTACTTTGTTCTACAGCAACTTTCTGAACTTCATAAATTTTTTCGGCTGTTTTAATATTGAATAACCCTCCAACTAAACCTTGTTTTATACGCTCACCAACATCAGAACCTTTTGCGGCTCCTGTTGTAATATCGCCAGACGTTGGTAAGTTTAGTTGCCCTAATTTTTCCTCTAAAGTCATCAATTTCAAAATTGAATCTATTTTAGATTCGAATGGATTTTCGTTAGCTATACTTGTTTTAGAACTCGTATCTGTATGGCTATTAGAATTACAGCTCGAAAAGAGTATCGCTATAATTAAAATGCTTGTTATTTTTAAACTAAAATGTTTTGTCATTGTATTTTATTTTGATTTAGAGAAAAGCCATGTTAATAATTCTGGTTCTGCAAAAGCAGGATCCCAACTGTTATGATTTGCAAAATCGTAGAGTGTGAATTTTGGGAATCCGCCATTTTTAAGAATTGCAGACACCATTTCTAATGATAAATTTGGATCTACAACATCGTCTTTTGCGCCGTGAAAAGCCCATAATGGTATAGACTTAGCATAAGACACTACAGATTCTGGATTTCCACCGCCACAAATAGGAATAGCAGCCGCGAACATCTCTGGTTTTCTGTAGAGAATTTCGAATGTGCCCATACCTCCCATAGATAATCCCATCACATAAATTTGATTGCTTTTTACGAAGGGTTTCTCTAGCATGTCATCCATCAAATCCATAACCAAAGCCATTGCTTTAGTAGGTGTCTCTTTATATTTATAATTAAACGTAATTGGTGTTGTTGAACGATCTGCTTCTAGTTTAGCCCAATAATCATTTTCAGGACATTGTGGAAAAAGAACGATTGCAGGAAATGAATCTCTTGTGGTTTCATTTAAAAACAAATCACTTCCGTTAGCTAATTGTTTTTTATTATCGTCGCCGCGCTCTCCTGCGCCATGAAGAAACAATACGACCGGATACATTTTATTTTCAGAAAAATCTTTGGGTAAAAGCATTCTGTAGTTAAGCGTATCTGTATTTACAATATGTGTTTTCTTCAAGAATACTTCGTCAGCCGTTTTTAAATCTTGTGCATACATAAAAGAAGGTCTTATAATTATTAAAAACAGTAGTATTACAAAGGGCTTAAACTTCATTTTTTTAAATTTTTACTTGTTTATTAATAGGTAAATCCAAGTGCATCTAACCCATTTTGAACATCCTTATTTTTCATAAATAATCGCCATAACAACCCTGTTCTATAATTTTCTATCATCACTGGAATTGGGCCTTGATCGATAGCTAGGTATCTTGGTGTATACCAATTATCTTCAAAACTAAAAGCATCGTACGGACCGTATTCTCCCACAAGGCTGTCGTGATTTTTATACATATTTTTTAAAACATTCATACTCTCATTTGGAGTGTATGGAAAAGATGATAAGGCTGCAGTTGGAGAAATAACACCAACATCATTTCCGGGTCTATGACTATTATAACCGTTTACGGAATAACTAGAGGTTAAGCCCCAAAGGCTATCGCCATATCCCTTAAAATTTAGGGGATTATCGACTGCATATTTATAATGTATTTTAGCTTGATTTTGTGTTAGCATCCAATAATTTGCATATTGATCTGACAGATTTCTAGGATCTAAACCTAAGTATGAATAATGCGCCCAGAATAAAGGTCCAACTAAATCTGTACCATTGTAAAAATAGTTTAACACTAAATCTTCGTCATAGTAGGTTTTACTTGACACAATGCCTCCGTTTCTTGCCCATCCTTGTTCGTAAACCGATTTACTAATAGGATGTGTAGGTGAAGCTGCTGCCAAGACATACATAATTAAACATTCATTATATCCTTGAACAGGCATATTCATATCCCAACCATATTCTGGCGACCAATGCCAGTATAAAACATCTTCGCCGTCTTTAGTATACCAATCCCATTCTACAGTTTTGTAAAGCGTATCGATTTTAGAAATAAGTTCTTTTTCTTCTTCAGTATCACCATCAAAATATTCTGAAACGGTTAGCAGCCCTTGGATAAGAAAAGCTGTCTCAACCAAATCTCCTCCATTATCTTTTTCACTAAACGGATATACTTTTCCTGTTTCACCGTTAATCCAATGTGGCCAAGCTCCATGAAAGCGATCAGCTTGATCTAAAAAATCCACTATGTTTCCGAATCTCAACAAAGCATCTTCTCTTGATATAAATCCTCTTTCAATTCCTACTAAAATAGCCATTAATCCAAAGCCGCTTCCTCCAGTAGTTACTGTGTTTTTTGGAGATTCCAGATAGACGTCATCCATATGTATTCTCTCACGCGCTAAACCTGAATTAGGTTCGGCTCCATCCCAAAAATAATTTATGGTTTGTTCTTGAATACGATCTAAAAGGGCATCCTCTGACACCTCATCGTCTTCTACAACTGTATCTTCTATCGCTATTTCTGTCTCTTCTTTTTGATTATTACAACCAAAGAGAGAGAAAAACACCATAGATATTAAAAAAAAATTACGAGTATATAACATGTTCATAAACGCTACATTGCATTTCAGCTACACCAAAATATTAAGTGTAGCTGAAATTTTTATATTACTCCCAACCTGGATTTTGTTCCATGTCTGGGGTTTGAACTAATTGGTTATAAGGAATAGGAAACAATTCGTGTTTACCTACAATAAATGTTTTTCCATCGGCAGCCATGGCTTCTTCTGCTTGCCCTGTTCTTACAAGGTCGAACCAGCGATCGTGTTCCATTGCTAATTCCAAATGTCTTTCATTCCAGATTTGCTCGATTGTTGGATCGCTTATAGAAGCTAAACCAACTCTATTTCTTACTAGATTTAGAGGTGTTGCCGCATCTTCGCCAATATATTTTGCAGCTTCAGCTTTAATTAATAATATTTCTGCGTAACGTAATATTCTTATGTTTTTATCGCCATCATCTGCGCCCGCAGAAGCACTAGAATATGCTTTTTCATTATATCTTGGGTTTTCTACTTCAAAAACCTCACGACCATCCCATAATGTTTCTCCTTCAAAAATAACACAGGCATTCATTCTTACAGTATCTCCTTCTGCTTCAAAAGCATTAACAAGTGTTTCAGACGGAATATTATAACCCCAACCCCAACCATCGGTACCTCTAGCACCTTGAGTTTGTGAATATTGTTGCACACCATGTGCTACAGATTCTCCTCTTGCTTGAACTTCAAAAATAGATTCTATACCGTTTTCTGTTGAAGCTCTCCATAATTCTTCATAATTAGAATGTAAACCATATTCTCCCGAATTAACCACATTGTTGGCCATATCAAAAGCCTTTTGCCATTCTTCTTCATACAAGTAAACTTTAGATAAAAGTGCTTGCGCAGCTCCTTTTGTTACACGTCCTAAATCGTCTGAAGCATATTCTGTTTTAAGCGGTAATTTGTCTATAGCATCTAACAAATCTGCTTCAATATATGCGTAAACATCGGCTACAGGTTGTCTTTCTACTAAATCTATATCTTGTAACGGTACAGCTCCAAAAGATCTTACCAACCAGAAATAGTTTAAAGCTCTTAAAAATTCAGCTTCACCAACTAATCGGTCTTTATAATCTTCATCTGTTAATCCATAATCTTCTGCATATTCAATAGCTGTAGATGCTCTATTTATAGCCTTATACCAATTATTCCACATGTCCAGAATAGAACCAGCACTACTTGTAAATGTTAAAGCATCTAACACATCTTTATCTGATCCGGTATCGGTAGAAGAACTTCCTTTATCTGCATTATCAGATATAATTTCTGTTATTCCAAGATAAGAAAATGCATATTCCCAATCTGTTAACATACCGTAACCCCCATTTACCATTTCTTCTGGTGTCACGGTTTCAGAATCTTCTTGTTCTAATGAATCTTTACTATCGACATCTAAATAATCTTCACTACATGATATCGTAAACAAAAGCAATCCAACAAAAAATAGACTTTGTATATATTTAATATTAATTTTCATGATAATTGTTTTTTAAGTTTTATAAATCGATGTTCACACCAAATAAGAACGTTTTTGTGTTTGGATATGCTGAAAGCTCTATCCCTGATGTTCCGCTAGCTCCAGTAGATCCACTTGAACCAACAATCTCAGGAGTGAAACCTGAATATTTGGTAAACATGAATGGATTTTTTGCAGAGGCATAAATTCTTATTCTAGACACTTGATTTATTATTTTAGGTAAAGTGTAACCTAATGTAATATTGTTGATTCTTAAATAATCTCCGTCTTCTAAATAATAACTTGATGCATAAGAGTCTTTGTTTGCTCCAGGATTTACATTGGTAGATCCTTCTCCGGTCCATCTATTTGCAAATGTATCTTGTGCTACATTTTCTCCGCCGTCTATAGTGGTCCCTTTTAATCCGTTATATATTTTATTTCCTCCTGCTCCAAAAGCGTCTACAGAAAAATCGAAATCTTTATAATTTACAGCGAGATTAAATCCGAAGTTGTAAGTAGGAATATAAGATCCGAAGAATTTTTTATCATCGTCATCTATAACGCCATCATCGTTCTGATCTTTGTAACGTAAATAACCTGGAGACGGCGTACCATAATGTGTATTATTATCTATTTCGTCTTGGTTTTGCCACACACCATCTGCTTCCCACATCCACCAAGCATATATTGGCTGGCCTTCTTCTAACCTTTTAGTTATTTGTCCGTTAGACAAACTTCCTCCTGTTTGCCCATCGTAAGCAGATTTTACATTCTCTACATTATTTTTATTGTTAGATAACACAAAACCTACACTGTATGATAAATCTTCAGAAATGTTATCTTTCCAATTCATTTCAACTTCAAAACCTTTGTTAAGCACCTCAGCGCCGTGATCGTAATAATTAGAACCTTCTCCTGAGGTATACACTGGCGTTACATTTAGAATAGCATTTTCTGTATTTCTGTTATAGTAATTGAAACTACCTGATAATCTAGAATTATAGGCTTGAAAATCTAAACCTACGTTTGTTTCTTTGGTAATTTCCCAAGAAATGGGGTAAATAGAAGCACCTAAAGCTGCACCATATACTAAATCTTGATTTGCTCCGAAAACATAATTCACATTACTACTTCCAGTAGATGTTGTATAAGTTGAAACATTAAACGGCACATCTGAGTTACCTAGTTTCCCCCAACCTACTCTAATTTTTAAGAAATTTAAATTCTCGATATCACTTAAAAATGGCTCTTTAGTTAACACCCAACCTCCACTAAAAGAAGGGAAGTTTCCAAAATATTCAGTATTGTTGTCATTATTAAAAGTGCTTATACCATCTCTACGAATATTAGCTTGAATAAAGTATTTTTCACTGAAGTTATATTGTAGTCTTCCATAATATGATAATTGATGAGTAGGTGTTGAAAAGTATTGTTCTGAAACCTGATCGTAATCATCTGAAGCAAAATTTATGTTCCAATATTGTTCTTTTTCAGGAACATCGTATGCAAGTTGATATGTGTTAAACACATCATTCTTACTTCCTTTTGTTAGTCCTGCCACAACATTAATAGCGTGTTCACCTATTTGTTTATCGAAGGTTAAATAGTTGTCCCAGTTATATCTATAACTTTCTGAAGTTGTATAAGACAAACTATTATCTGCATACTGAGTGGTTGTTGGATTAGCTTCTTTTAAGGCATTAAAATCATCTTCGTCTTGCCCCGTGTTTGAGGTTAAATATTGAGATTTAATATCGTTAAAAGATCTAGATCTATAATAAGTTTTGGTAGCACCAAAGCGAGAATTTGCTTTTAAGTAGTCTGTTAATTTAATTTCCAAATCAAAAGAACCTTGTAAATCTGTGGTTTGCGCTTTTTGATTATAATAATAAACCGTTGCTAAAGGATTCCCAATAGAATTTAAACTACTACTTCCTTGGTATGCGACTTGACCTGTAGCTGGATCCCAATCTGGCTGTCCAAAACCTCCATTGTCGTAATATGTAGGTACAATTGGAGCTTGTTTATAGGCTTCATCAAAAGCTGTAGAGGGTTTTGGATTTTCTTTTGATAACGCTGCACTAATGCTTTGGGTAAACTTAACTCTATCATCAAAAAGATTGAATGTAGTGTTAGATCTTAATGTATTTCGCGTTAAATCTTGTCCTTCCAGAATACCATCTTCATTATAATTATTTAAACTGAAGAAATAGTTGATATGATCATTTGCCCCTGAAATTGAAACATTATTACTATTAGATAATCCAACCTGTGCTAATTCATCATACCAATCTGTATTATAAGGCTGATCTGTTGAAAGTAAATCTGTAGATCCTAAAGAGGTTTGAACTTCATTATAATATGTTACATATTCTGAAGCATTTGCCATTTTAACAGGGTTAAGCATGCTTGTTGCTCCATAATAAGAACTTAAAGAAATTTTTGCTTTTCCTTGTTTACCTTTTTTAGTGGTTATAAAAATAACACCATTTGCAGCATCCATTCCATAAATAGCTGCCGATGCGGCATCTTTCATAACATCCATGCTTTCTATATCTGCAGAGTTTATGTTACTAATACCACTTACTTGTATACCATCTACAATGTAAAGTGGTGTAGTTCCTGAAGCTGCAGTTCCTAATCCTCTAATCATTACTACCGGCTCACTTCCTGGAGCATTAGTATTAATAATGCTAACCCCAGATAATTTCCCTTGTATAGATTGGGTGGCATTAACAGCTGGTTGTTTAAGAAGTTCTTCTGTTTTAATACTAGAGACAGCACCAGTAAGATCTGATCTTTTTTGCGTACCATAACCAATTACTACAACTTCATTTAGTGCTTCAACATCATCATTCATTGAAACATCAATAACGGCTTGGTCATCTGCGGTTATTGTAATTGTTTTAAAGCCAATGTAGCTAAACTCTAATTCATCGCCCTTATTAACATTAATAGCGTATTTCCCATCAAAATCGGTGGTGACCCCATTACTAGATCCTTTTACAATAATATTTACTCCCGGTAAAGGAATGCCATCATTTTTACTTGTTACTACGCCATTCACTTCCATTTCTTGTGCAAAAGCAGAAAATGAAAAAAATAACATTAACAACAGACTAATCTTTGTTTTCATATTAGTTTTATTAAATATTAAATATTCAGTTTGTTTGTTTGACTAAATTATAATCTATTGTTAAATAAAGTTAAAAGCCATTTACTTTTTAAATACGCCATTACACCCTTAAAATGTTAAAGAGCATCGAAAAAACGCACTTGACGTACTTTATACTTTTTAAAAAAACGTTGTAGTTATTAAGAGATTAGGCAAATGACGTAGTAATGGCGTAGTGGTTAATTACGTATTAAATAAAAAAACATAGGTATTATTTAAAATTTAACAAGTAATCGGTGACAGAAATGTCATTTTCCAAATTCAACTTCTTTTTCAATCTATATCTATGCGTTTCTACTCCTCTAGCAGAGATATTCATTAAAGGTGCGATTTCTTTAGAAGACAAATTCATTTTGATGTATGCGCAAATCTTTAAATCTTTAGGAGTAAGCTTAGGATGTTGTGCTTTTAATCTTTCAAAAAACTCATCGTGAACTTGACTAAAGTTATTCTCAAAAACTTCCCATTCATCTTTTAGTACAATAGAATTATCTAATTTTTTTAAGAGCTTTTTAAAAGAATATGGACTATTAAACCCATCTTTATTAACGACTAGTTCTTTTTTAATATCCTGAAGTGTTTCATTTTTCTTAACCAATGCCATAGCATTATTAGCAAGCTGCTTACTTTTAAGCTTAATTTCTCTTTGTAAAGATTCATTCTTAAGCTGTACAATTTGCTTTTCGTTTTCTAATGTTTTTTCGCGTAGTAGTTTTTGTTGTTCCTTCTGATATTTAATTTTGATTAGACGCTGCTCTTTTGCAATTTTTTTATTTTGTAAGATGTAGAACAACACAACAATTAGAATTGCAATAAATAGATATAGTAAAAAGCCAAACGTATCTCTATACCAAGGCGGCAATATATTCAAGTGTAAATCTAGAGACGGTGAAACATTACCAGAATTTCCTCCTGCCCTAAAAGAGATGGTATAATTTCCGTCTTTAAGACTAGAAAACTCTACTTTATTACCATCTATTTTATACCATAAATTATCTGTATTAGAGATTTTGTATTCAAAGAAATGGTTAGTCGATTTTGCTGAAGACAACTCAATAGTAATATTTTCATTAAAATTAAAACGCACCTCATCATTTTTAATCTTTGACAAATTTATTGGCAAGCCACCAACAGATATAATTTCTATTTTTGGTTTTTGTAAAATATGATTAGAAGGTGTGGTACTATTTATCATCATAAAACCGTTATCTAAATTTAATGCATAAACAGAATCGTTTACTTTAGATACGTTTTCATAACCTACAATATATCTATTCTTTAAAAAATCATCGCTCAAGACAAGTTGTTCATCATCATTAGAAAATGATTTAAAATCGATGAAGCCTTCTTTATTTTTTAGAGCAAATAAGTTGGTATCTTCTTCAGAAATAATATAACTATGCTTGCCTAACTTTTCATTTAAAAGTTCATATGGAATAATGGAATCTATAATAGGTTCATACTTTTGCCAACCTTCGCTAGTTTTATAACTGATATTATTTTTAATATTATAAACCCTGATGTTATAATTAGAGCTTATACCTTTTTGCTGATAATTCTCTACACTTTGGATGGTTTGGTAATCGTCATCGAAACGAATTTTATAAATCCCTTTCGTTTCATGTGCGACCCAAGCGGTATGCGGATTTTCGAACACTAAAAAACGTGAAGGGATCATGGCTTTATTAAAATGTTTAACAGTCCAAGTCCCTTCTTTTTTCTCAAACTTAACTAAGCCAGAATATGTACCCTGAATATATGTATCTGTACGTTCGGGAACTTTCTTTATGGTCCAACCTCCAGTGAAACTAGATATTTTTGTAAACGTATTACCATCTACTAAAAAAGTACCTTCATTATGGCCACAAAACAACTCGTTTTCTATGATTGTTAAATCCCAAACTTGACCTTGAGATCCTTCTACGAATTCTAACTTATCGTTATTATCTAATCTAAAAAGCCCCGTATTTGTACCTATATATATAACATCTTTAAACGTAATAATATCGTAAACGGCTCCTAATTTACCAGATACATCGTTAAAGAAATAATTCGCACTATTAAGTTCTATATATGAAATTCCGTTATCTAATCCCAACCAAAGATTATCAGAGCTATCTAAAGATTGCCCCAAAACTGTATTATTTACTAATCCATTTTCTTTACTAACATGAAATTTTAAGTTCCCCGAATGGTCTGTTAAAAAAACACCATCTTTAATAGTGCCAAACACCATTTCTCCATTTTTTAGAATAGAAAAATTATTAAGTTGATGTTGTTTGATTTTTTCATTTATCTGAAAATTGGTAGGAATTAATGTTCCGTTCTTTAAAAAGAAACTTCCTTTTAGAGACGTCATTAATAACAGTTTATCGTCATACTTATTAATAGATATAATTTTAGTATCTACTAGTAAATCATTAAAATAAAAAGACTCCAGCTTATTCTCTTTTAGTAAAAAAACACCTTCGCTTAAAGTACTTACGTATAAATCGTCTTCAATCACACTAAACGAGATAATTATTGAATCTGACTTTAACTGTACAACTTGATTATAGTCGTATATGTAAGTGTTTAAAAATGAACGAAAAATTATTTTATCCTTGAACTTTACGATTCCCCAGATTTCTTCATTAGGAGAAATTTTATCGAGAATAGTATTGCTTAACGAATGGTATTTTAGCAATCCGAATTCATCTTCTTGCCAATATCCAAACTCTTCGTAAGACCCGGTATATACAATATCATCTACAGTTAAAACAGAGCGAACAGTTGTTTTATTGGGCAATTGATAAAGTTTCCAAAGTAAAGCATCATACTCTAACAACCCACTACTATTAGCCACATATACTTTACCATTGTCTGCTCTAGAGATATCCCAATTTTGGTTACCCGCTTTATATTCTGCTAAAGTATAATTTTGAAGACTTGGAGAAAACTGCGCATATCCTATTGAAAGAGATAAACAATTAAAAAGTATAATTAAAATTATTAAACGTTTTGACATTCTGCTATGCTACTTAATTGCTTTATATTAAAAAAATTGAATTTCAACTTTTCCAATGTTTTAGCTTATTAAATCTTATAATTACTGATTAAAGGTAACGGAAAATTGACAAATAGCCTTGGTTAATTATATACGATAACATCCTTTTAGCCCTGTATTAATAAGACCAATTATTAAATTATTCTATTTGAAGACTACTAAAATTTGACAAACAATTGTTATTCAAGACACTATTAACCACTGATTCTGTTCTATTAGATTTTTCTAAAAAATCAGCATTACAATTTTGAATTTCACATGTGATTGAAAAATACTACAGTATTATAAAATTTTTAAATGAAGTAATAAAAATACATGTTTCAAGGACGTATTATCTATTTACTATAGTGTTTCAAAATAAGCAACTCCTTTTTTACATTATAATTAAGTGTTGCTTAAACGTTTCAATACATTCATAGCCTTATCTGAATCTTTTACATCCACAAAAATATGGTCGTGATAATATCCTGCAATAACATTACAACTGATATTATGTTTAGACAATGCGTTAGAAAATACAGCTGTGAGTCCAACAGCATCTAAAGAAGAATGGATTTGTAGCGTAATCCAAGACGCGATATATTCGTAATTTAATTTAAGTGCATCTGCTTTTTGTTTCTCTATTACAATAGTGGTTCCTTCTTGTTCTTTGAATTCGCAAATAGTATCACGCCTATCAATTTTACTCAAATCTTTTACGGTCGAAAAAACATATACTCCATCGTTTAGTTTAGGTGTCATTCCCTGTAGTAATTGGGATAAATTTGTTTCTCCAGCCATTTTATTAGAATCTATATGTCTTTAACCTTTGTGATCTTATTCAATATACTTATTTTAAAATAAGCTGTAAAAAGTTTAAATCTAACCACGTATCGAATTTGTAGCCTACCGCTTTAAAGATGCCTATTTCTACAAAACCAAATTGTTTATGAAACGCTATACTTCCTGCATTAGAAGCGTCTACGCCTGCGATCATGGTATGATAACCATTTGCTTTTGCTAAAGTTATTAACTCGGTTAAAAGCTGTTTCCCAACACCTTTCGCTCTAGCTTCGCGACTAACATATATAGAATGTTCTATACTATATTTATAGGCTTCCCATGGTCTAAAAATACCATAAGATCCAAAACCAACCACTTCGCCATCAATTTCGGCTACTATAACTGGCATATTCGCTTGTTTTTTCTGTTCGAACCAATTAAGCTGATACTCGTAAGACCTTTCTTTATAATCGTAAATTACAGTAGTATTAAGAATTTCGTAATTTACAATATCCAATATCTTAGCTACATCTTTTGTTTCGGCAAATCGTATGTTCATGATTTTAAAATAGAGAATTCTCTTTAGTTCAGTTTTAGTTAAAAAAGGATTGGTTCATTTCAAAGTCTTATATATTCTTCAATAATACTCCCTCTGAATTAGTCATTAAAACTAATACAATATAAGTGATTTTTTTATAGTCTATGTTATTATTTAAAGCCGACTTAAAGCCAGGCCCTTGCACTAAAATCTTTAAAATATCGAGAGCATACTTATGACTTCAAATTTAATTTAAAAAAAAATAAATCTTACATTGCAGCAAAAGTTTAATTTATGGATTTTACTAACCCTTTAGTATACGGAGTTCCTTGTTTTCTAGGTTTTATAGCCTTGGAGCTGTCTTATAGTAAAGTATTTGACAATAAAGAATTATACAATAAGAAAGATTTTATCTCAAGTTTATCACTTGGTGTTGGATCTGCTGTACTTGCTGCACTTGTTAAAACGGTGTCTGTAGTACTTGTTTTTAATTTTGCTTACGACCTTTTTAATCCTATAGTAGATGGTGTACATACTAACATTATGGGATATAAATCTTTTGGTTACGAATGGTATGTGTGGGGCATTTGTATGTTATTAGACGATTATACTTACTATTGGTTTCACAGACAAAACCATATGGTAAGAATATTATGGGCAGCACATATTGTGCATCATTCTTCAGATAATTTTAATTTGGGTACAGCTGTAAGAAACGGCTGGTTTACCTTATTTTACAAACCCTTTTTTTACGTCTGGATTGTAATTATAGGCTTCCCACCAGAAATGCTTTTGGTATGTTTAGGTATAGAGTCTCTATGGCAATTTCAACTGCATACACAGTATGTAAAGAAGCTTGGTTTTTTTGATAAATTTTTAAATACGCATACCATGCATCAAGTTCACCATGCTAGGAATTTGGAATATATGGATAAAAATCATGGTGGAATTTTAAATACATTTGATAGAATTTTTGGTACTTGGAAAGAATTAGACGAGTCTATTGATATTGAATACGGTGTATCTACGCCTCCCAACTCTTATAATTTATATGTGATTTTAACGCATGAATATAAAAACATTTGGGAAGACATGAAAAAATCTAAGAATTGGCGTCATAAATTTATGTATGTTTTCGGACCTCCAGGTTGGAGTCACGATGGCAGCACACTAACCGTAAAACAAATGCGTGCAGAAAATGCAAAAGTCGCAAAAAAAGATACTTTAGAACCAGCATAAACTTAACCCTTCTAAAATATTATTAAAAAAAAGACATTCTATTTATAATTCAAATCCATTCTTAACGCTCTAAGTATGGATTTTTTTGTGTGGTAATAAGTTTTACAGCGCCTTTAATAATTCGTACATCAAAAGACAAAAATTCACCTATAACTTCGCCATCCAATTGTAACAATTGTGGAGTTTTAAAGGTAATTTTAGCTTGATTTGTTTGTACCGATGTTTGATGCTGACTATTTATAAAATTCTCGTTAAAACTAGATAAGCCTGCATTTATTAACATACTTCCATTAATTTCTTTTATAAGTACAATTTCAAATACACCGTCCATCGGATTTCCTTCTAAATTAATAGGAATACCCGTACCATATTTTCTAGCATTACAAATGCATAACATAACCCCTTCCGCATCATATGTCTTTTCATTACATTCAACCGTCATAGGAAACGCAGTTACTTTCCCTAATTCATCTATAAAATATTTAGCATAAGTAGACATGCCTCTTTTGTGGTCGTTTTCATAGCCTTTTACTATTTTGGCATTTATTCCTACATCACCAAGATGAATACAATAATGTTCATTATTAACGACCAATAAATCCAAATCTCCAACAATTTCAGACATAATCAATTCCTTCAAGGCCTCTATAGGTTGTTTTGAAACTTCTAGTTCCGTAGCCATTCCATTTGCAGATCCCATAGGAATAATACCAACAGGTATACTACTATGCTGTAACACGATAGCCAAGAATAATAGCGTTCCGTCACCTCCAACAGCAGCAACTTTATCTGGTTTAAAAGTGTTTAATATTACTTTGAGGGCTTCGGCATCATCTGTTCCTGTAGTTTTAAACACTTGATTTTCTATACCATAATTATCGCAAAGAGCTTTGGCGTCTTTTAAAAATGGGTCTTTATCTACACCTCCGGATACAGGGTTAACTACAAGTAATAATTTCATTTTAAATGCTGTTTTAAATGTTCAATGTCTTTTAAAATAGAACTTGCTTCGTCCGGAACCACATATGACGCAGACACACCTGTAGCTATTAATTCATTCCACATGGTTTGCTGTATTATCGATCTTATTTTTCCAGTTTGGCGGATGTATATTTTCAGAATAAGGTTTGGGTACATTTTTGCTAGTTTGGTATAAATAACCATATCTTTTTGACTATCGTCTCCCACTAAAACATAATTTTCCCCTCTAGAATGTGTTATTAAAAACTGAATAGCCTCTAACTTAAAATCTTTAGGTTTATGACCTTTTAAGAGCTGAAAAAAATTTAAATACGGTGTTAAAACCAACATGCCTATAGGCAATGTATTATAGGTTATAAACGTAGTTAAGAGTGTAAATAAATTACTCTCGCTTTTAGACACATAAAAGTAACGCGGATTAACGTCGTGCCAGGCCTTAAACATGTTTTGAGTAAAACCTATAACAGTGCGCTTTTCGGGCACAAGCAACAACAACGTTTTAATGCGTTTAAAAATATTTGAAGTATTAGAAACTAAAACGGTATCGTCTATATCAGAAATAATATCTAAAGTACGTTGTGGTTCTTGGAAATTAACCGGATAATCTTGTAAAATCTTTAAAGGTGATTTTGTATTCGATAAGGTTATGGTAAGCTCTGCTTGTGGTTTAACATCCGACACAATTTCAAATCGCCCATAAGCATCTGTTCGTGTTTTTATAGTTTGTGTTCCCGAAGTAACTACAATATCCTGATGTGCATATACTTTAAAAAAATAAGATCTTAATATGGTTATGGCATTACTAAAAGCACTATGTTTTTTAAGTCGCAAATGGTTGTGATCGCCCTTTAACAACACGCCACGATACCAATAGCTGTTGTGGGTAAGATCTAAAATAGAAAACTCCCAAAGTGATGCTTTTTTAGTATATACCATGTCATGTTTTTAATATGTATAAAAGATATTAAACTAGAGACAACCAACAAAACATAAATTAGTCTTAACCTTAAGTTTTCCTAATAACCTAAACGTATAAATCATTTGTGTTTACATCCTGAAACATTCGGGTTTCAACAGGTTTTTGTTCGGAATTATGAATAACTGAAACATCACCTGTGCTTTCGAAAATAACCGCTTTTACATCACTAAAATCATGCACATTGGCTTCTCTTAATTTAGCGATAAGATCGTCTTCACTCACATTACAGCTTTTTAATTTACGGTGTAAAATCTTACCATTCCACATAATAATCTGAGGTTTATTTGTAAAGAGTGTTTTTAAAAACCCACTTTTTCTAACTAAAAATGAGAACAGCGTTTGAAAACCAATTATAGTTGCTAAAGCAATAGCTCCTTTTACCAATGAGTAATTTGAATTCAAAATAACAGAGGCTAATACGGATCCCATTGCTATGGTCGATGCGAAATCAAAACTCGACATTTTAGCAAATGTTCGTAACCCAAAAACTCGTGTTAATATAATAATGATGGTGTAAATACCAATTACAGATAAAATTAACCAAAAGGATTCTAGTAGCGTCATAGTTCTAAATTTGATTTAAAATTATAATTCCATCTGCAAATAGATTGATCCTATTAAAAAAATTTAGAACGCTATCGCACACCAAAACACTCACGCTTAACATGCTGTATATGAGGTAAACAAAATATGAATAGAGTAAAAACAACCACCAAAAGTCATTTAATTTCAAATTTTTAAAAAATAAACAAACTGATACATTAAAACTTTATTAAGATGGACACCTTAAAAGAATCAGCTGAAATTACAGACACAGCTATAGATAAAGCATACAGAAATTTTATACTGAAGAAAAAACACCCATGTGTCATGGCAAAATCAGTATTTATGATGAACGATTACCATTTACATACTTATAAGTCGATGAGCGAAGATGAATCTATCAAAAACATTTTAAATGATTTGGACTCATTTATAAATCAATACGACTTTCATACTAATACATTCCAATCTTTTATGGCTGTGTTTCCTTATCAACAATTTGACTCGGAAATTGAATTTGAAACAGCCTTATGGAAAACACTTCAGAAATTATACAATTTAGATGATTGTGAATGGGACGATTCTGTAAGTGACAATCCAGAAGATTCAAATTTCAGCTTTAGTTTAAAAGGTAAAGCATTTTACATCGTTGGTTTACACCCTAACAGTTCTCGATTAGCCAGACAAAGTCCTTACCCTACTATAGTCTTTAATTTACATTGGCAATTTGAAAAATTAAGAGATATGGGCACGTATAAAAAAGTAAAAAAACGGATTAGAAAACGAGACCGTAAATTACAAGGCCATATAAATCCTGTTTTAAAAGACTTTGGAAAAGACTCGGAAACAAAACAATATAGCGGCAGACAAGTAGACGCCTCATGGACATGCCCTTTTCATAAAAACAACTAATTCCAATACTTATGAATACTATTATAAATGAACAAAGTGCACAAGCTTTCACTATTAAAAAAGGAGACATTCTCACTGTTATAGATCCCTTGGGCCAACAAGTAAGCGATATGGTCGTTTTTAATAGTTTGGATCATAATGAAAAATTATCTTCTGGTAAATCATTAGACTTCGAAGCCTCCATATTACTAACCACAGGAAATTATTTATGGTCTAATCGTTCTAATAAAATGATGAAAATTATTGAAGACACTAATGGCCGAAATGATTTTTTACTTGCGCCTTGTAGTCAGGAAACATTTACAATTATGTATAATCACAAAGGGGAACACCCAAGTTGCTTAAACAATTTATACCAAAACTTAAAACCATACGGCATTACTACAGACCAAATACCTACGGCTTTTAATATATTTATGAATGTCCAATTTAATACCGAAGGCAAAATTACAGTTTGTCCGCCAACCTCTAAAGCTGGAGATTATATTAAATTTCGTGCCGAAATGGATTTATTAATTTGTTTAACAGCATGCTCTGCAGAAGACAGTAATGCAGGTTCATTTAAACCCATTCATTACAACATAGAACACCACCATTAATAACCAAAATTATAAACGCTAGGTCGTAATTATAAACGCTAGCTATTTGAGCTAAAAATGAAAGTCTTACAGTCAAAACAGCACTTATAAAGCTAGTATCTTAGTATCAGAACCAAAAAAAACAAATATTATGAATGTACAAGCTTATCTTGCTTTTAAAGGCAATTGTTTACAAGCACTTAACTTTTATAGTGATGTATTTAACGCAAAAATTATAAACAAACAAACATATAAAGATAGTAAAATAGATGTCCCATTAACCTATCTAGACAAACTGCAACATGCAGAACTTAAAGGTAAAGGCATACATGTTATGGCTTACGATGCATCTCCAGACACTCCAATAAATCATGGAAATCAAATACACATGAGTGTAGACTTAAACACTAAAGACGAAGCAGAAAGTGTATTTGAAACTTTGTCTGAAAATGGACAAGTACACCACGATTTTAGAGAGCGCGAATGGGGATATTATGGCCGATGCACAGATGAATATGGAATTAATTGGATGGTTAACTGTAACGAGTAAACCTTTAAAAAACAAACAACATTATGCAAATTATATTTGAATATCACGATGTCGCTACTAGTGATGCTTTAGAACAAATGACGACAGATAAATTAGAGAAACTAGGAACGAAATATGACATGGTTATTCGGGCAGATGTATTTTTTAAAACAGAAAATACAACTTCAGACGAGACTGGTAAAATCTGTAACATCAGATTAAGTTTACCAGGACCACGATTGTTTGCCGAAGCTAGTCACGATAATTTCACAGACTCGGTATTAGAATCTGTAAGCGATTTAGAACGACAATTGCGGAAACGCAAAGAAAAAATGAAAACGTATTAATAACACTAAAATCTAATTATTATGAAACCAACAGTTTTATTAGGAGCCGCTTCAGCTATGATGAAGAGTAAAAAATTAAAATTTGTGTTTGCAGCCCTTCAATTGGGGTATTTAGCATACACGTTATTCGGAAAAAAATCCAAAGAACCACAGCAAGCAGAACTTGCTGAATAAATACAATTACATACCACTCTTACAGAGTAAAAAAACCGTCTATATAAGAATATAGACGGTTTTTTTTGTCTAACCTTTTCGAACGTACATTCACACGTTTTGTAGGAAAGATTACAACCTATATTTCTCATTTTTTCAACCTATATCACGAAAAAACGGCTTCTTAAACACCTGTTAAACGCTTGATTGTCTATGCTTTTGTCTAACTAATTCAAAAAAAGCTAAAGCTAAAGTTAACCGCTTAATTTAAAAGCGTTAAAATCGTTATAAAACACACCTAACTATTCACTTTCTAAAGAATTACGTTGTAAATTTATAAAAACATCACGTTTAAAACACAGCATTTCAACATGGCAAAAAAGAAAATTCTTACAGAAGATCAACTCATAGACTTTTATATGGATTATGTTTTAGAACATAGTCAGCAACCAAAAACAGTATATGCATTCGCCAAAGTCAATAACTTTGATGAACAAAAATTTTACGAGTTTTTCGCATCATTTCAGGCCTTAGAAGCTCACATCTTTAAAGCCTTTTTTCAAAATACATTAACGGTACTTCACGCCAGTGAAAGTTATGAGACTTTCGACTCGCGAAGTAAATTATTAAGCTTTTATTTTACCTTTTTTGAGAACTTAACAGCAAATAGAAGTTATGTTATGTTCGCTTTAAATCAGCACCAAAACAAATTAAAAAACCTAAAATGCTTAGTAAAATTACGTCAAGAGTTTATCCATTACATTTCAACTCTAAATATCGAGCTTTTAGAAACAAAACAACAAAATATAGACAAGTTTCAAGAAAAAGGATTACAAGAAAGTGCTTGGATCCAACTGTTAGTAACTATGAAGTTTTGGATGGAAGACGACTCCAAAGGTTTTGAGAAAACAGATATATTTATAGAAAAATCCATTAATACTAGCTTTGAATTTTTAGATGTAGCACCTCTTAAAAGTTTATTTGATTTAGGGAAATTTCTATTTAAAGAAAAAATGCAAATGCAATAGAAGAAGCGTATGAAAGCAATACATAAAATTCCAACCTCTAAAATAGAAAGGGCCTCGAAACTCGTATCTACAGGAGCTAAAATTGGAGTAAATTATATAAAATATTACGGCGATAAAATCACCAAAACAGAGCTTGAAGCTAAAGACAAACTCAACGAAAATAATGCTGCAGACATTTACGACGGACTAAAACAGCTTAAAGGAAGTGCGCTTAAAGTCGCGCAGATGTTAAGTATGGAAAAAAGCATTATGCCACAGGCTTATGTCGAGAAGTTTTCGTTAGCGCAGTTTTCTGTTCCGCCATTATCACCGCCTTTAGTTTTAAAAACATTCAAAAAATATTTTGGTAAACTGCCAGAAGACATGTTTGATAGTTTTGATGCCAATTCTGTAAATGCCGCCAGTATTGGGCAGGTACATATTGCAGAAAAAGACGGCAAGAAGTTGGCCGTAAAAATTCAATATCCAGGAGTTGCAGATAGTATTACATCAGACTTAGCCATGGTGAAACCCATTGCTATGAGTATGTTCAATATTAAAGGTGAAGGCTCTGATAAATATTTTAAAGAGGTTGAAAATAAACTTATTGAAGAAACCGACTATATTTTAGAAGTCCAGCAAAGTCAAGAGGTTTCTGAAGCTTGTTCACACATACCACATTTAAAATTTCCGGAATATTATCCAGAATGGTCTTCAGAGCGTATCATTACTATGGATTATATGCATGGTGAGCACTTGTCTGAATTTACGGCATACAATACCAATCAAGAGCTTTCTAATCAAATCGGACAAGCGCTTTGGGACTTTTATATGTACCAGATACACATTTTAAGAAAAGTGCATGCAGATCCGCATCCTGGAAATTTTTTAGTCTCTAAAGAAGGTGACCTTATTGCTTTAGATTTTGGGTGTATGAAACAAATTCCAAACGATTTTTATATTCCGTATTTTGAGTTGGCCTTAAAAGACAACATGAATAACCCTGAATTGTTTCAAGCAAAATTATACGAACTTGAAATTTTAAGAACAGACGATAGCGAAGAAGAGGTTACTTTCTTTACAGCCATGTTTCATGAAATGCTTACTTTATTTACGCAGCCTTTACACGAAACTGTTTTCGATTTTTCTAACGCAGAATTCTTTGGTAAAATTGCAGATTTAGGTGAAAAATATTCAAAAAACACACAACTCAAAAAATTAAATGCCAACCGAGGGTCTAAACATTTTATTTACATGAACCGTACATTCTTCGGACTTTACAATTTAATGTTTGATTTAAAAGCAAAACATATTAATATTAAAACTTGGGAATAAACGCCCATTAAAATTATATTTGCCTCTGCTCATGTGTCCACATGTGCAGAGGTTTTTTTTGCTCCTTTACATCTTCTTTACGCTTCAGAACCATAATGATAATAATATAATAACATAGACTATCGCATTGATAATCTGAGGATAACAACAGTTTATACCGATTTAAATCCACTTCTCTCCTACCTACACATTTCGCGTTAGGCGAATTAGTCTAAAAGTATTTTATTTGTCTATTACAGACTATTTTAGGTGTTTTTTATTCAACATTCAGCATACAAACCATGAAGCGTTTTTTTACCATCGCTATACTTTACATTCTATATTTAAGCTCGCATATATACGTATTGGCACAAGAATTACCGCCAATATTAAACTTTACTCCAACAGTTTATAATGCTGAAAATCAAAATTGGATGCTTTCGCAAGCGCCTAACAAATTTATATATGCAGCTAACAACGAAGGGCTTTTAGAATTTAATGGTGCTGAATGGACACTCTATCCTTCGCCTAATAATACCGTACTTAGAGCGGTTAAAGCAATTGAAAACAGAATATATACAGGCTGTTATATGGAGTTCGGGTTTTGGGAGAAAAATGCATTTGGAACTCTAGAATATCAAACCCTAACATCTACTTTTAATGCACCAATGATTGAAGACGAACACGTTTGGAATATTATAACTTACGATGATTGGATCCTTTTTCAGACGTTTGAACGCATCTATTTTTACAATCCAAAAACTCAGGACACCTCAATTATAAATTCGGAACATGGGATTTCAAGAGTTTTTAATGTCGATGATGTTATTTATTACCATGTAGACAACGAAGGTTTATATAAAATTGAAGCGGGAGCACCTCAATTAATCTTATCCCAAAAGACACTTGGAGCAGATAAAATTATAAACCTATTCGCCTCTAAAAATGGCTTACTTATACAAACCCGAGCTTTAGGGTTCTTCACTTTACACCATAACGAATTAAACACTTGGGATGTTCCAGCAAACGACACCTTAAAAACTATGCACGTGCTTAGTAGCTTACAACTACGCGATAAAAGTTTTGTTATAGGGACTATAAAAAACGGATTAATATACGTGTCTCCAGAGGGTGAAATTCAATATAACATTAACAGAAACAACGGCCTTGCAAACAATACCGTTCTCAACCTATTTGAAGATGCAGATCATAACATTTGGGCAGGTTTAGATATTGGGATTAATTGCATAAATATAAAATCTCCAATTCGGGTTTTTAATGACGACGAAGGTCGCATAGGAACTGTATACACCGCATTAGTGTATCAAGATTATTTATATCTGGGAACAAATCAAGGGTTATTTTATAAAAAGAATAAAAGTGCAGAGTCCTTCAAATTTATAACGGGGACTTCTGGTCAAGTTTGGAATTTATTTACACATGATAATACCTTATTTTGCGGGCACCATATAGGAACTTTTGTAATTAATAAAGCCCAAGCTATTCTTGTATCTAACACACCAGGCACTTGGGGATTTAAAGCCATAGTACATAGTAAAAACCTACTCTTAGAAGGTAATTACAATGGTTTAAACGTCTTAGAAAAACAAGGAGATCAATGGCATTTTAGAAATAAAATTGAAGGTTTCGATAATTCTGCACGGTTTTTTGAATGTCAAGACAATCACACCATTTGGGTAAGCCATGGCTACAAAGGCATCTTCAAACTTTCAATAGACACAGATTTTACAGAAACCACAGCTGTAGTTTTAGATACGACTTTACAAACAGATAAAAACTCGAGTTTAATCCGTTTTAAAAATAAAATTTTATATGCAGATAAAGCAGGTGTTTTTGGCTATAATAGCATCACAAATTCGTTTAAAAAGAATCTTGAACTTAGTCCCATAGTGACACAATCTGAATACATTTCAGGAAAATTAGTGGTCGATGATACTGAAAAACTATGGGGTTTTTCTAAAGATAACATGAGTTATGTAGATATAAATCATCTTACAAACACCTTAAAAATAAACCAAATAGCAATTCCATATTACCTTAGAAAAGGTCAAATTGGTTATGAAAATATTGCACATACTACAGAACAAAACTATCTTATTGGAATTACAGATGGATATTTATCTCTAGATCTATCTAAAATAAACAACGAACACAAACATCTCATTCGTTTAAATGCAATTACCTTACTTCCTTTAGATAACACCGATATCGCTGTAGATTTAAAAGAGGATGGAAACTTCGATTATGTTAATAATTCTATCAGCTTTAAATATAGTGTCCCAAATTTTAGCTCCTACAATAAAGTACAATACCAATACAAACTAGAAGGCAGATCCAACACATGGAGCGAATGGTCGTCTAAAACAACATTAACATTCGATAATTTAGCCTTTGGAGACTATAACTTACAATTAAGAGCTAAGGTTGGAAATACACCGTCTCAAAACACTTTACATTATAATTTCACCATTAAACGTCCGTGGTTTCTATCTAACTTTGCTATTGGTTGTTATATTATTTTAGTCTTCTTATTGGCTTACTGCATTCATAAAAGTTATAAAAAATACTTTAAACGTTTACATGAACATAAAGAACTTGAAAATGAACGTTTAATTACAAGTATGAAAAACGAAAAATTAAACCAGAAAATTGAAAGTAAAAATAGAGAGCTCGCCATTTCTACAATGAGTTTAATTAAAAAAAATGAAGTCCTTAATGGCATTAAAAAAGAATTAAAAAAAGAGCTTAAGAAAAATAAGTTGGTAGAAGAATCTAAATCAATTAAACTCATTAACGACAATTTAAACGACTCTAAAGATTGGTCATTTTTCGAACAAGCCTTCAATAACGCCGATAAAGATTTCTTAGAAAAGATTAAAAAAGTACATCCCGATTTAACTCCAAACGACTTACGCTTTTGTGCCTATTTAAGACTCAATTTATCTTCTAAAGAAATGGCACCATTGCTTAACATTTCTTTAAGGAGTGTAGAGACCAAACGTTACAGATTACGAAAAAAACTAGGCTTAGAACAAGATAGCAGTCTAGTTAACTATATCTTAAACTTCTAGTAACATTAGGCCGTATTTTTTCACTACGTCATTACCACGACAACAGCTCAAAACTCGCGTTATTGTTGAGGTTATTAAAAAACTACTTGTATTTCCCAGTATACAGTGTTAGTGTACCTTTCTTACTTAATTCTCATCCAATTCAACACTTTTTTGTAGCATGTCCAATTTTTTTCGCACATATAAAACAGACTATTATTTACATCAAAAATTAAGTTTACAAACACTTAATTTGAAAGTTTACCTAAAAAAAAATTAGAAATATACTTTTGAGTCCAAACTAAAATACCTTTCTAATGAAACTAAAATTATGCAATAAAAAAATTAAAATAATAACCCTCTTCATGTTATTATTTACAACTGTTGTTATGTTTTCGCAGTCGGAAACCTCTATCAATGGGACAGTACTTTCGGCAGAAGATAATATGCCCTTACCTGGAGCTTCTGTTGTACTAAAAGGCACCTCTAATGGTGTTTCAACAGATTTTGATGGAAATTTTAAAATAAACGGGGCTAAACAATCAGATATCCTAATCGTATCTTTTATGGGATACAAAACTCAAGAGGTTACTATAAATGCCAACACACTCACTATATTATTAGCAAGTGATACAAGTACCTTAGACGAAGTTGTTGTGGTAGGATATGGTACACAAAAAAAGAGCGATATTGTTAATGCTGTAGCCATTACAGACTTAGACAAAGCAACATTATCTCCAACATCAGATGTTAATGAAATGCTTAGAGGTCGTATTTCGGGTTTACAAGTAGACGTTGGTGGTGGAACGTTAAGACCTGGAGGAACATCAGACATTATTTTTAGAGGTCAAGGATCTATAGAAGGAAATGTAAGTGCCATTTATGTGGTAGATGGTATTATAAGAGAAGGTGGTATTGAAGACATCGACTCAGACGATATCGAGTCTATAGAATTCCTTAAAGATGCTTCTGCTCAAGCCATTTATGGTTCTAGAGGAGCAAACGGTGTGGTATTGATTACAACTAAACGTGGTGAATCGGGTAAAGTAAGCGTAAACTACCATGGTTATGTTACTTCTAAATCTATTGAACGTAATTTTGATGTGTATAGCGGACAAGAATTTGCGCAATTAAGACGTGAAGCTGTAAGATCTACAATTGCAGACGATTCTTACCCAAATGATGAAGAAATATTTTCTGAAGTAGAACTAGAGAACATCGCCAATAATGAATTTGTAGATTGGGAAGATGAATTAATGAGAAATGGCTTTGTAAACAGTCAAGCACTTAGCATCTCTGGCGGTACAGATTTAACTAAAGTATTTGCAAGTATAAATTACTTTAAAGAAGACGGTATGATACCAACTTCTAGCTATACGAGAAAAACATTGCGTTTAAATGTAGATCAGAAAATTAGTGATAAATTCTCTGTGAATTTTGATCTAAACCTTTTAAACGAAGATACAGAAAGAGCAGCTAGCATAAACGTTATTACAACATCTCCTTTAGGAAGTGCTTACGATGATGAAGGTAATCTTACTCAGTTTCCTAGTGGTGAAGAATCTTCTACAGTTAACCCATTATGGAATCTTAGAGAACAAGATAATGATGAAAAAGGAAACGATTACGTTATCAACATCACGCCTATTTGGAACATTACAGAACATTTAACTTATCAATTAAAAACAAATTTAACACGACGTACATCAGAACGTGGTCAATATTTATCGTCATTGAGCTCTGCTGGAGACGATGTTGATGGTATTGCAAGAATTGAAAATCAACTTACAGAATCATATTTGGTAGAGAACATTTTAACTTACGATAAGTTATTTAACGCAGACCATAATTTAAACGTCACTTTAGTACAATCTGCCCAAGAATATAAATTTTCAAGCACCTTTACAGAAGGACAAGGGTTTGTTAATGAAACATTAGGTTACAATGGTATTACAGATGCTATTGGAAATATAACGGTAGAACGTGAAAAAAGTCAACAAAATGTAGCCTCTTTTATGGCCAGAGCACGTTATGGTTTATTAAACAAATACACTTTTGAAGCTACTGCTAGAGCCGACGGTGCTTCAGTAAATTCTGCAGATAATAAATGGAGTTTTAACCCAGCAGCATCTTTTGCTTGGAAAATTCATAAAGAGAACTTTTTAAAAAACACTAATGCTGTACAAGAGCTAAAGCTTAGAGTAAGTTACGGGTCTTTAGTAAACGATTTAGGTCGTGCATATACATCGTTATTTACGGCTGAAGGTCAGAATTACATTTTTGATGGTGAGTCTGCTTCAGGGTATTCTCCTTCAGTAATTCTTCCTAACACCGATTTAAAATTTGAAAGAATTACCACAGCAAACGTCGGATTAGATTTCGCTGTATTCAATAATATATTAACCGGAAATATTAACTGGTACGATGCAAGAACAAACGATTTATTATTAAAACGTGGTGTACCATCAACAACAGGTTATAACTACACCTATTTTAATGCTGGAGAAATGCAAAATACAGGTGTCGAGTTAAGTTTAACTGCAAATATTATTAATTCAGACAATTTTAAATGGTCGGTATCCACCAATTGGTCTAATAACAAAAACAAAATTTTAGAATTGTATGATGACGGTGATGGTAACCCGATTCTTAGTGATGATACATATGGGTATTACGTTGGACAATCTGTAGGCGTTATTTATCATTATCAATTTGATGGCATTTGGCAAGAAGGAGACGATTTTGAAAATGCACCACAAGCCAATCCTGAGTCTACGCTGTCTCAAGAAAGTTTAAGTGCTGGAGATATTCGTGTTAAAGACACCAATGGTGTAGATGCAGACGGTAATGCTACAGGAGTTCCTGACGGAAAAATTACGCCAGAAGATCGCGTCTTTACAGATTCTAATCCAGATTGGTTCGGATCGCTATCGACCTCTTTCGCGTATAAAGGCTTCGATTTATTTGTAGACTTTTATGCTGTAGAAGGTGCTACAAAAGTGAACCCATTTTTAAATACGTATAATAACGGTGGGACCTTACAAGGAAAAGTGAATGGTGTAAAGGTCGATTACTACACGCCAGAAAATCCATCAGATGAATTCCCAAGACCCAATTTTGATGCAACACCATTGTACTTAAATTCATTGGCTGTAAAAGATGCATCTTACATTAGATTAAGAACCGTGAGTTTGGGTTATACGTTATCAGATCAACTTAGCAATCACCTCAACTTATCTCAAATGAGATTCTACGTTACAGCTACAAATGTATTTACTAAAACAGATTACATCGGGTATAGCCCAGAAGTTAATATTAGAGATACCTACTCTACTGCAGACACCGGTTATCCAGATTCAAGAAGTTTCACTTTTGGAGTAAGAATTAAATTTTAAAAAAAGACATTATGAATACAGATATTTTTTATTCAAAATTAAAAGGAAGTTGTGTACTACTTCTAATATTGTTCATTTCGGTATCCTGCGACGATTATTTAGAAGAACAACCAAGCACCTTAATAGATTCAGATTACATCTACACTACAGAAGAAGGTTTAAAATCTGGAGTTGTAAGTTTATACACGCTTAATAGAGGGCGTTACGATACGAGTACGGAAGATTATATGGGTGGTGTATTAATGTCGTCTAGAAGTGATTTAGCCTTTAGCAGATCTGGATATACCGGTTTAATTGGTCGCTACGAAAGAGCAATTTCATCTGTAGATTATGGTGCAGAATTGGCCTCGTCTTTATTTTGGAAGCATTTTTATAATGTAGCCAACAAAGCGACATCTATTATTAATGCAGCAGAAGCTTTAGAAGGTATAGATGAAGATGTAAAAAATCAAGCCATTGCAGAAGCTAAGTTTTTTAGAGCCCACTCGTATTTCTACTTATACAGAATGTATAATAACATATACGTTACCACAGAAACGGTAACGGTAGATAATGCCTTTGATGTGGTAAATGATAAATCGACAGAAGACGAAATTTTCGCGCTTCTAAATAGTGATTTAGATTTTGCAATCGAACATTTAGAATGGACAGATACTTTTGGTCGCATTACTAAAGGAACGGCAAAACATGTAAAAGCTAAAGTCGCAATGTGGGAAGGCGATTATACAGAAGCTAAAACGCAAGCTTTAGATGTTATTGAAGGTTCAGATAGTCCTCACAGCTTAGTAGCTACAACGGCAGATGTTTTTGCTGGCGATAGAAATAATTCTGAATCGTTATTTGTAATACAATCTGAAGACGACTTATCAGGAGGCGGAAACAACACCATGATTAATGCCAATTATGTAGCACAATACTTTAATATTTCTGGAATTGAAGCTAATATAGAACAAGGCGGAAGAGGGTTTGCTCGTATCTTACCAAATTTATATTTGTTAGACTTATTAGCACAAGACCCAAATGACACTAGAGATGATAATACATACTTCAGATTAAAGTATTATTACACTTCTGGAGACCGAATTGGTGAAGAAGTAGACGATTACCAACCCATAACAGATTTAGCTAATCCGAGTACGAACTACACCACTTACTACCAAAGAATGCACCCATCTTGTATTAAATTTGCTCAAGAAGATGATAACCCAGATTCGTATTTAAACAGAAGTAACATCACGGTGTACAGATTGGCGGAAACGTATTTAATTGCAGCAGAAGCTATCTTGAGGTCTACTGGAGATCCGCTTCCATATCTTAATGCTATTAGAACGCGTGCTGGAGCTGCTCCGGTAAGCACAGTAGATTTACAAACCATTTTAGATGAACGTGCTCGTGAATTGGCTTTTGAAGGTCAGCGTTGGTTTACACTAAAACGCATGGGACAAGATATTCTAGATTTTCAGATGACAACTTATGCGGGTGATGGCGAATATTTCCCTGCAAATTTAGACGGTAAGGATCCGCGTACCAACTGGCAATCACACTTTATAAATTGGCCAATAGCACAAATAGACTTAGATCTATTAGGAAGTGGATATCCACAAAACGACGGCTATTAATTAAATTCTTAAATTGTCAACTAACATACATAAACCTAAGCGCAGTCTCTTGCCTTAGGTTTATATCTATTTATAAACCATACTAACATTTCAACTTTTAAACACATGCGCTACCTCTATTTACTACTCTTCATTTTAAGTCTAAATGCTTGTCAGTTTAAAGATACACCTCAAGCAAATCTCGTAATTGCAGAAAATCCTATAGTTGCACATCGAGGCGCTTGGAAAACAAAAGGACTCCCTAAAAACTCTATAGCATCATTAAAAGAAGCTATAGCATTAGGATGTACTGGAAGCGAATTTGATGTAAGAATGACTTCTGATGAGGTTTTAATAGTTACACACGATGCCGAATTTAATGACTTGATTGTAGACAGCACGACTTACAGTGACTTGTCTAAATATAAATTGAAAAACGGAGAAACCCTACCTACGCTAAAACAATACTTAGAAGCTGGGATGACAAATAATACAACAACCGGCTTAGTCTGCGAAATAAAACCGTCTAAAATACCTGGGCGCAATACACTACTTGCTAAAAAGGTTGTAGACCTTGTAAAACAACTCAAAGCAGACCCCTATATACTCGCTTACATCAGTTTTAGTTACGATATTTTAAAAGAAATTAGAACCTTGGATCAAACAGCTAAAACACAATATCTAGATGGATCTAAAGCTCCAGACGAATTAAAATCAGATGGCATTTCTGGTTTGGATTATTTGGTGTATAAGCTAAAAAATAAACCGGAATGGATTTCTAGTGCAAAAGCAAATCAACTTACGTTAAATGCATGGACTGTAAATAAGGCTGAAGACATGGATTGGCTTATTGCAAATCACTTTGATTATATTACAACAGACGAGCCTGAACTTGCTTTTAAACGATTAAAACACCATCCAACAGCAACGGGATGGAAACTTGTTTGGAGTGATGAATTTAATACAAAAGGCAAAGTAGACTCTACAAAATGGGCATTCGATTACGGGTTTTTAAGTAATCAAGAATCACAATATTTTACAGATAGTTTAAAAAATGCACGCGTAGAGCAAGGTCATTTAATTATTGAAGCCCACAAAGAGAAAATTGCAAATAAAGATTACAAAAGCACCGCTTTTAAAAATAAAAGTTGGTTACAATACATCACTAAAATAGACACAGCACAATACACATCTGCCCGATTAAAAACGGAGGGGCTTGCCGCTTGGCAATATGGCCGTATAGAAGTAAAAGCAAAATTACCTAAAGGAGTAGGCTTATGGCCTGCCATATGGATGTTGGGAGAAAACAGAGCCCAAGTAAGTTGGCCCGAATGTGGAGAAATAGATATTATGGAACATGTAGGGTTTAATCCGGACTCTATTTTCGGAACCATACACACCAAAGCATACAACCACATGAACAACACTGAAAAAGGTAAAAAAATTCACATCGAAAAACCGTACGATACCTTTCATGTCTTTGCATTAGAATGGACTCCTGAAAAAATGGACTTTATTTTAGACAACACCGTATACAATCAAATTACAAACGAACATAAAACTACTGCCGAGTGGCCATTCGACCAAAAATTTAACCTCATCTTAAATGTATCTGTTGGCGGTATGTTAGGTGGTCGAGAAGGCATAGACAATAGTGTATTCCCTCAACAGATGACTGTAGATTATGTTCGCGTTTATCAAAAAGACAATTATTAATATGAAACATCTTTTAATAACATTATGCCTGCTCCTATGCTTTACTAAAAGTCGCGGACAAAACATAAAAGCAATGACTTATAACATCAGATTAGATGTCGCTTCTGATGGTGCAAACGCTTGGCCAAATAGAAAACAATTGTTAAGCAATCAGATATTATTTTATGCACCAGATTTTTTAGGGGTTCAAGAAGCTTTACCAAGTCAGATGTCATTTTTAAAACAGGCATTAAGTAATTACCAAAGTATTGGTCAAGGTCGTGATGGCATAGATCAAGGTGAATATTCTGCTATTTTCTATAATACCAACCGATTTAATCTTGAAAAAAGTGGCACATTTTGGTTATCAAATACATCTAAAAAACAGTCTAAAGGTTGGGATGCTGCCTACCCCAGAATTTGCACTTATGGCTTGTTTATAGACAAGTTAACTTCTAAAAAAATATGGATCTTTAATACGCATTTGGATCATAAAGGCACCCAAGCTCAACTTCAAGGATTAACGCTTATTAACGATAAAATTGCGGCACTCAATACAAATGACGATCCTGTACTTTTAATGGGAGATTTTAATGTTGAGCCAAATAGTTCTGCCATTATAAATCTATCTAAAGACATGTCTAATACCGAGACACTTGCACAAATTAAATTTGGACCTCAAGGCACATTTAACGGTTTTAATATTTACGAAGCGGCAACGCGTAAGATAGATTATATTTTTACATCTAAACCCGCATCAATCACTGTACTGAAACATGCGGTTATTAGCACTCTCGATAATCTAAAATATCCTTCAGATCACTTTCCTGTGTTTATAGAATTCGCGTTTAAATAAACTTGCTTCAGCATTTACATCTCTCGCCATATGACTAAAATTTTTGCCTCTTTAATTATAATCCTCTTAGCTTCCAATACACTTAGATCTCAAAAAGCAACTCAAAACAATTTACCTAATATTCTTTTGATTGTGGTAGATGATCAAGGTTATGCCGATTTTCAACCTTTTAAAAATCATGACACCACAGTTGTAATCCCTAACATAAGTAAACTTGCAAATTCAGGCCAAATATTCACAGAAGCGTATACAACAGCTCCGGTTTGTAGCCCTTCTAGAGCAGGAATTCTTACTGGTAAAAATCAGTTTAGGTGGGATAAACATGCCAGTTGGGGACCAGGATTGCCGGAAACTGTAAAAACCATTCCAGAATATTTAAAGGAAGTAGGCTATACAACGGCTAGAATTGGTAAAAACGATCTTGGACGAAATTTCCACAAATACGATACTAGAGAGTATCCGCTAAAACATGGTTACGACGAATTTTTAGGCTTTAGTGCGCATGCACATGATTATTGGTTACTTTCAAAAAATATAGAAGAAAAAACTCCAGACCCTAAAGGCACAAGCGCATTACTTGGTCCGTTAATGCATAACGAAGGCACAAAAAGTTATAAAGACGGTTACCTCACCGACATCTTAACAGATGAAGCTATTCAGTATTTTAAAACTCCCAAAGACACCCCCTTTTTCTTGACGCTAGCGTATAATGCTGTGCACCATTTAATACACGAAGTGCCACAAAAATATTTAGACAAATACAAGGTTAAGCCCATTCAAAATTACAGTCCCGATAGTTTAATGGCTTATGGTAAACATAAAGCAGGAAGTTATGCTGCCTATTACGATAAATATTCCAGAGCAGGAGCTATTTCTGCTTCAGATTTACGTGGGTATTACCTAGCAAATTTAAATTGTTTAGACGATAATATAGGTCGAATTTTAGCTTCTCTTGAAAATGAAGACTTGATTAAAAACACATTGATAATCTTTATTTCAGATAACGGAGGTTCGCCATTAACAGGTGCAAATAATAGTCCGTTAACCGGTGGGAAATATGCGCTTTGGGAAGGAGGAATTCGTGTCCCTTTAGCCCTTAGCTGGCCAAATAAAATTGCTCCTGGCACTGTAGAAAACGCCTATGTATCGGCTACAGATATTTTACCAACCATAACCCAAGCAGCAGGAATAACATTAACAGACAACACCTTGGATGGGAAGAGTTTATTACATCCTATAAAAGACCGTATATTGGTTTGGAAGTGGAAAAAAACTTGGGCTGTACGCAAAGGCGATTGGAAACTCACCAATACCAATGAAAACCACTGGAAGGGAGAACCAACGCCACTTTATATTAAACCTATAGTGGATAATGATGCTCTAAAACTTTTCAATGTTAAGGAAGATCCAGGAGAACGAAAGGATTTATCTGCACAATATCCTGATAAGGTTAAAGCGTTAGAGGCTGACTATAATAATTGGTGTCAAACAAATATTGGCAACTATTAAAACGATTTAAATGAAACAACTGAACCTTTTAGTTACTCCAACACTACTACTAATTTCTTTATTATATTTGGGTTGCAAAGATAAAACACCAACAAAAACAACTCTAACCCCAGTAAATACTCAATTAGAACAGCGTGTAGATTCAGTATTGGCCTTAATGCATCTGAATGAAAAAATTGGGCAATTGGTACAGTATAACGGAAGATGGGATGCGACCGGACCTAGTGCAAATAAAAGTGATCAATATAAACTAGAAAAACTTAAAAAAGGAGAAGTCGGCTCAATGCTTAATATTACTTCTGTGGCGACTACTCGTGAAACACAAAAAATTGTAATGGAACATTCTCGATTAAAAATTCCATTAATTTTTGCTTACGATGTTATTCACGGTTATAAGACCATATTCCCTATTCCGTTGGGCGAAAGTGCGAGTTGGGATTTAGATATCATTCAACAATCGGCAGCCATTGCTGCTAAAGAAACAGCGGCTTCTGGTATACATTGGACTTTCGCGCCTATGATAGATATCTCTAGAGATGCCCGTTGGGGACGTATTATGGAAGGCGCTGGAGAAGACACCTATTTAAATTCCGTGATTGGTGTAGCGCGTATTAAAGGGTTTCAAGGTGAAGACTTGTCGTTACCCCACACCATTGCCGCTTGTGCAAAGCATTTTGCAGGTTATGGTTTAGCAGAATCTGGTAGAGAATACAATACGGTTAACATTGGCGAGCACGAATTACACAATGCCATTCTGCCCCCTTTTAAAGCTGCCGCAAATGCTGGAGTAGCCACATTTATGAATGCCTTTAATGAAATTGATGGTATTCCCGCTACAGGACATAAAGTATTGCAACGAGATCTATTAAAAGGCAATTGGAATTGGAATGGATTTGTCGTTTCAGATTGGGGTTCTATAGCCGAAATGCAAGTGCACGGCTATGCAGAAGACAAAAAACAAGCTGCAGAATTAGCCTTAAACGCAGGAAGTGACATGGATATGGAATCGTTTAGTTATGAAGGCTTTTTGGAAACACTAGTTAACGAAGGCAAAGTTTCTATAGCTCATATTGATGATGCTGTAAGACGTGTTTTGAGAGTAAAATTTGAATTGGGTCTTTTTGATGATCCTTATAAATATTGTGATGAAACGCGCGAAAAAAACGACATTTACACCACGGAACATTTAGAAATTGCCAGAGACGTAGCCAAAAAATCTATTGTGTTATTAAAAAATGATTCCAAGCTTTTACCAATTTCTAAAACAGTAAAAAGCATTGCAGTTATCGGGCCGCTTGCAGATTCAAAAGACGAACCACTAGGAAATTGGAGAGCTAAAGGCGAATATAATTCGGCCGTTTCACTCCTAGAAGGAATTAAAAATGCGGTTAGTCCGTCAACTAAAATATATTACGAAAAAGGTGTGGCATTAACCATTCCGACTGTAAAGCCTGGTGACAATCAATTTTCTCACCCCTTAAAATTCAATAATACAGATACCTGGGGAATTCATGCCGCTCTAGAAGCTGCTAAAAAAGCAGATATTGTCGTATTGGCTGTTGGAGAAGATGCGTATCAATCTGGCGAAGGTCGCAGTCAGACAAACATTAGTTTTTTCGGAAGACAACAAGACTTAATTGATGCCGTTTATAAGGTTAATAAAAATGTGGTAGTTGTTTTGATGAACGGCAGACCTATGGATTTATCTGCTATAAATGATAAGATCCCATCTATTTTAGAATGTTGGTTTTTAGGATCTGAATCTGGGCATGCCATTGCAGATGTGGTATTTGGAGATTATAATCCGTCTGGAAAACTACCAGTTTCATTTCCAAGACATGTAGGGCAAGAACCTTTATACTACAATCATAAAAACACAGGTCGTCCTTATAACTCCAAAATCGTGACGTATTCGGGCTATACAGACACAGCAAAAACAGCCTTATATCCGTTTGGCTATGGACTAAGTTATACTCGTTTCGATTATCATAATTTAAGTTTAAATACTTCAGAAATATCGAAAGACGGTAAAATTAATCTCACTGTTGAGGTTACTAATACTGGTGATGTAGATGGAGAAGAAGTCATTCAGCTTTATATTAGAGATATAGCCGCTAGTGTAACACGCCCTATAAAAGAATTAAAAGGATTTAAAAAAATAAAGTTTGAAGCTGGAGAAACAAAAACAATCGCCTTTACAATTGATGCTGAAATGCTTCAGTTTTATACGGCTAATAAAATTTGGGAAGTAGAGCCTGGAACGTTCCATGTTTGGGTTGGCGGTGACTCTGCTACAACCTTAAAATCTGAATTTAAGGTTACAGAATAACAATTTGAAATAAAAAAACCGTTACTATGTAATTAGTAACGGTTTTTTTATGTTTAGTGTTGTGATTAAGAAAACGTAGCCGTATGCCCAACAGTTGTAGCATAAGCATCAGATAAAATGGTATCTACAAAAACCCATTCAGAAGTGACTTCCGAAGCCGTAAATGTAGCCATTAAATATCCGCGTCTAGACGCATCAAAATACTGTAATCCGTCCACTAATGTAGTCATTGCATATTCAAAACCAGCAAGTAGCTCTGCATTGGTTTCTCCCAAATAAGTTTCAAATCCAGGCGAACTAATTCCTGAAGTTGCTAATTCTACTCCAACTTCTGTTCCGGCTTCCGAAGTTAATATATTGTGCCAGGCATTATGTGTATCTCCAGCTAGCGTCACTATTTTTTTTCCGTTTAAAGCATTGTAAATAATTTCACGATCTACAGGATAACCATCCCACGCATCTAAATTATAAGGAATGGCGGTTAACACACGTGTTATTTCTTCTGTAGTAAGTGTTGGATCATCGGCTTGCATTCTAGATTTAATGGTAACCAATTCGGTTAAAATCTCTGTAAAATTAGAACTTCCAAATGCTAAAAGTAGTTCTGCAGGAATGTACATTTTCCCCATTAAAACTTGCTGCCCTAACACTTGCCATTTAGCTGCACTCCCTTGAATTTCATTAATTACCCAATTGCGTTGCTCTACACCTAATAATGAACGCGAAGTATCTGTTAATGCCGTTTGAAATGCTGTAGCATCGAATCCTGTAGCAGTATAATAATCGGTTAGATCTAATTGCTTATCACGACCAATAACGCGCGTGTCTAACATAATTAAACTTACTAGATTTCCGATATTTATGGTTCTATAAATGATATCATTTTCATCTTCAGATAATCTAGAGAACGGTAAAAACTCACTATAAGCCTGAAGTGCAACTTGTTTTCTGGTTTCAAATGCACCTTCTGTAGCTTCATCATGATTTTCGGCACCATCTTTATAGGTATCATTGGCAATTTCATGATCGTCCCAAATACATATAAATGGCTTTTTTTGATGCGCTAATTGTAAAGATTCATCAGATCTATACTGTTTATAACGTGTTCTGTAATCATCTAGAGTTAAAATTTCATGCGCAGGTTCGTGCTGTCTATTTAAAAAAGCATTTTCATCTGTTGCACCATATCCGCCTGCTTCATATTCATAAAAATAATCACCTAAGTGTACAATTATGTCGGCTTCAGAATTTGCCATAGCATCGTATGCAGTAAACAAACCAGCTTGATAGTTGGAACACGAACATACGGCCAGCTTTACTTCGGAAGCATTTTCTGGCAATGTTATCGTTTCTCCAATAGCAGAAATAGCCTGATCTGTACTGTTTATAAAGCGATAATATAATTTTTGATCTGCGTCTAATTCTGTTAATTCTACAGATATTGTTAAATCTCTATAAGTTTCGGTTGTAATGGTTCCTGTTCTAATAATGGTCGTAAAATCTGAATCTGTAGCGACTTCCCAAATAATCTCGCTATTCGCAGTAGCATAACGCGTCCAAATAATAACACTAGAACTACTCGGATCGAAACTCGCCACACCTTGTTCGAAGTTTTTGCTTGTTAGTCCTTCTTCATCATATGCTTTTTCATAGTTTATATCGTCATCACTACAACTAATAAAATTGGGAGCTAATATAATCCCTCCTGTAGCGATTAAGGCTTTTTTTAGAAACCCACGTCTGCCATTATCTTTTGATACCATATTTTTTTTTTTCAAAAATGCTCCATTTCAGCTCATCGAGAGTTAGTAAATCTTTAACTAAATGTTAAAATTTTAAGAATTGTAATTTGAATACAATCACTTATCAGATAAAAAAACTAACCGCAATTAATCTTAAGAATACAGTTTATGAGCACTTGAATCATTAAAAAACCGTCTTTAAAAAATTCATGAGTCCTAACATGATAACACCTCGTATTTACGGTTATTCTGCGCCATATTTTTTATATTTGAAGGAACTAAGACATTTTATTTACAATTTCAGATTGACATCAGAAAACACAACTACATGACAAAGATTTACAACACCCAACCACAATCTTTTTTTAATGCCTCTAATTCCATTCGCACCTTCAGTTTAGCTTGTATATTATTTATAGCTGTTATGCCAAATCTTTGGTCTCAGTCTATTTCTAGCACACATGTTGTAGAGCAAAACAGGCTTAAGAACTACTTAAAACCTGAAGTAAAAAAACAATTAAAAAAAGAAGGTACTATTACAGAAGCACGTTTGGCAGACTACTTTAGAGCAAAGTTTTCTGAACGCTTTTATTACGATTATAAATCTTTTGATGAACGCCTGAAAAATTATAACAGCATTTATAATAATGAAGAGAATCATAAAAGCAGAGCGTTAGATCATCTAAATAAATTTGAAGCTCAAACCCCATGGAAATTACCGTTTAATTATAAAAACGGAGAGACTGTAGATGCTTATGCCTTAAGACACTTAGCCCGACAGCACAAAATGGTAGATATTGCCCTACTCTATTTTAACGAGGGCAAAAATCCAGAGTACATTAGATATTTTGTAAACCAAATGCACTCTTTAAATGATGCACTTGCAGCAAATCAATACGAGACTATTAAAGACGGGAATGGCGTTTACGAAGTGTATAGAGCCGGATACCGAATTACCAATTGGCTGTGGATACATAATATGTTTTTAAGTGATACAGCGTATACAGATACAGACCAATTACAAACCATAGCTACGCTGTTACAACACGGACAAAATTTATACGAAAACAATACAAAATTTAGTGCTGGAAATCATCAAACAAAAGGGATGTCTGCTTTGGCTGCAATTTCCATTTTGCTTAGAGATTTTAAAGGCACAGACCAATGGTATGAGCGTGCTATGCAAAGGTTAAGTGAACATTTAGATAAAGAAATAAACCCAGACGGATTTCAGTTTGAACGTTCTGTACATTACCATATGGCAGATATTAACAACTATTTTTATGCCTATCAACTTACAAAAATCAATAGTATAAAAGTAGATCAGGCTTGGGAAGACAAACTCTTATCGCTGTTTACCACCTTACCTAAAATTGCGTATCCAGACAAAAGTGCTCCAGTACTTCAAGACGATACCGATAACCCTTGGGCAGAAAGCAATGATATTTCAGGAGCCTTAACGCTTGGTTATTTATTATATAACGATCCGAAATTTGGATACTTTGCAACTAATAAAGTAGATGCTGGCATGTATTGGTTTTTAAGCAATACGCAAGTAAAACAATTAGAAAACATAGAGAAGGAAGCGCCTGAATATGGTTCACTTGCTTTTGAGGACACGCACTATTACATATCTAGACAAGGTTGGGATGCTAAAGATAATATGATGATTATAAGTGCTGGAGTAGATGCCGATAAACCAGACCACCAACATGGCGATGTGCTAGGCATACAGGCTATGGCTAACGGACATGTTATTTTACCAAACTACCAAGTGAGATACTCGCTTAAAGATTTCGATCTTTTTAAAAACTCTATGGTTAAAAATGTAGCTCTGGTTGATGATGAATTACAAGGAAAAGCATGGACTTCTAATAAAGGAGGTAGCGGATTTGGTAAATTTAAACAGTTGCCAAAACCTAAGGTTATCACGTGGAATACAAATGATAATTTCGATCTTTTTATAGGAAGTCATGATGGATTTAAAAACAAAGATGTAACCTATTCACGCCAAGTCATTTATTTAAAAGATGCCTTTTGGATTGTAAAAGACAACTTTAAAGCACCTACTGCTCATGATTACAAACAAGTATGGCAAGGACATTATACATCAGAATTGGGATCAGATTTAATTCGTGCCTCGTTTCCAGATGCTGTAGGTACAGATATTTTTCAATTACACCAAACAGATACTGCTATTAGTAATGGAGCAAATGGTAAACAATGGACTGTAATTTCTAAAAAACAGCAAACAGATTTCAGTTTTATAACCGTTATTTTTCCTTACGAAGGTTATAACAATGGCATAGATCCTAGACAAAAAGAAATAGCATTAAAAGATTGGATTGTAAACTATGCTGATTGGGGAGAACAAGGCGAAAAGACTACTATTATTAGCCAAAAAGACGCATGTTATGCCTTTGGAATACAGAAAATGAATCATAATGGGATAATATTAGAAGCTACTGAAAAATCGGATTTACATCTCGAAGTTATTAACGGAACATTAAAAGTATATAACCTTGGAGACACAGAAACCACCATCACTGTAAACGCTAACACAAACAGTAAAACCAACTTAAAATCAGGTGATTATCATGTTTTTAGTTTAAATTAGAAACTTAAATCCAACTATAACTTATGAAAAAACTTATCATTATTTGTTTAGGGGTTGTCCTGAGCGCATGCAATCAAAGTAAAAAGCAAGACAAAATACTTGAAGATACGCCAATAACGATAGCTGAAGATGCTAAAGATTTTGATTGGTTATTAGGAGAATGGAAACGTTTAAATGAAGAAGATGGCAAAGACACTTTTGAACATTGGAAAAAAATAGACGTATCGCACTACGACGGCATTGGTTTTACTATGCATAATGGAGACACAATACAACAAGAACACATGCAATTTATTAAAGCGTCTGAAGGATGGATTTTAAAAGTTAAAACACCTGATGAAGCCGATTGGGTTACATTTAATAATATTCAGCATGATGATACATCTTTCACTTTTGAGAACACCGAGATAGAGTTCCCAAATCTGATTAAGTATTGGACTGAAGGCGCAGTAGCTCATGCCGAAGTTTCAAATAAAGAGATTACTATTCCTTTTGAATTTGAAAAAATAAAGTAAACGTTATTTACGTTTCTGTTTTAGCAGATAATTTCGGAATCTTTATGTTGTGCCCACTCCGTCCAAGATCCATCATAAACAGCCGTTTCTTGAGTTAAAACCAAAGTGCTGCCAAGTAAAACAATACATGCCGTTACACCAGAACCACAACTAAACACTAAAGGTTTATCCTTAATATTATAAGCAGCGAAAACGGCTTTGAGTGCTGTTTTTGTTTTAAAACAATCCGTGTCAAGTACAGTTGTAAACGGTATATTTATGGCATTTGGAATATGTCCAGAAGCTAACCCTTCTCGTGGCTCTGGAGCAAGACCTTTAAAACGTTTTTCAGATCGGGCATCTATAAGTATACTATCCTGATTTTTTATATTTTGTTTTACAAAACTGAAGGTTTTAACGTGCTTACTATTTAACGTTGCCGTAAAATCACCTGTGTTAAAACGTGAACAAACTTTAGGTTCTGTTTTATATCGATTACTAACCCAATGTGGTAAACCTCCATCTAACACAGCTATATTTTCGTACCCCATTGTTTTAAACATCCACCAAACTCTAGGACTATAATAGACTCCTAAATTATCGTAAACAACTATTTTACTCGATTTATTAATACCTAAACGTCTACAAGATGCTTCAAATGTACGTGCTTCTGGTAACATATTTGGTAAATCTGAAGACTGTAAACTAAAATCTTTTTTTAAATTAAAAATACGCGCTCCAGGAATTTGGATGTTTTCTAAATCCGATTTTTCACCAGTCGCAGTCTTCGCTTGGCTAGCATCTAATACAATTAAATCCGAATCGTTTAAATGATTATTTAGCCATGTACTGCTTACAAGTATTGTATTCATATTAAAGATGAATTAATACATTTTCAATAATAAATTAGGATCTGGACAATTGGCAGTGTAAAATTCTAAATCGGTTTCACTACAAACTCCTGGATAATCTCCAAAATATTCTTGAATATCGTGTATAATTTGAAAATGCAAATGCGGTGGATAATCGCCATTCACGTCAGAAGTACCTAATTCGGCTATTTTATGACCTTGTTTAACCTGTTGTCCGACTTCTAATGTAGCAATAGATTCAGAACTTAAATGGCCATATAACGTATAAAACACAACATCAGAAATTGTATGTTTCAGAATAATAGTAGGGCCATAATCTCCGTAATTCATATTATTTTTAAAACCATGCACTTCGCCATCTAAAGCCGCTAATACTGGAGTTCCTGCTTTACACCACAAATCCATTCCAATATGTATATTCCTGATAGACGTATTAACAGCTGTATTAAAATATGTACTGCGTTTATATATATCGCGCACTTCCATGTAACCACCATAGGCAATATGCGCACCATGTTCTGCCATGTACAAATTTATATACTGATTTAAATCTTGGGAAGAAGAGACGTTAACATATTGCAAAGATTCATTAGACGTAGACAAATCTATAGACACATAATCGTTAAGAGCAATCTCTGGTGCCAGAACTTTTATAAACTGTTTATCTATGCTTTTTAGCAGAGAGATAAAAATACGATTAGACATAAAAATCTGTTTATGTAAAAGTAACTAAACTTTTAATGCATTGAGCATTTAAAAACGGTCTTCGTACATTTTTTTAATTAATAAAAAGAATGCACCACATCGTCTAAATATGCATTTATTACAATTTTACCCCTTTTAAATTAAATATTATTCAAAGAATGTTGCGTAATATGATTTAATTTCTATTTTTGCTTTAAACTAAATTCAAAATTTATGAAAAAAACGATACTATTTTTAGGAGTCCTACTATTAAGTACGATGTCTTATGCACAATTTCAAATATCAGCAAGTACCGGATATGCTATTAGTAGTGCCGGTATGAAATTAGGAGAAGAAGTAAATTCATCTCGTACAAAGAATACATATGGTAGTTATGGAGAAGGTGTAAACTTCCAGATAAGAGGTACTTACTTTTTTAACGATAGTTTTGGTGCCGATTTAAGTTTTGGTTATTTACATGGATCAGATCAAACAGTTTCTAAAGTAGATCTTGATACTCAACAAGTAGATGCCATTGCTAGAGCGCGTGCTTTTGGTGCATCTGCATCTGTAGTTTATAAGTTTACAAATAATATTTATGGCCGTTTTGGTGCTTTAATTAAAGTTGGAGGAAAAACAGAAGCGGTTGTAAGTAGTACTTCAGTGTTTTCTGATGCTGAAGCGACATACATTGGATTACCTAGCGGTTCGTATTCTGAAACAAATTATGTTGAAGATTTTCATGGTGTATTCCCTCTTGGATTTGTAGCTGCTCTTGGATACAAATATGACCTTAATGAAAGCATTAGCTTATTTGTTGAAGCAGAATATTACGGGATAAGTTTAAAACGTAAAGATTCTGAAATTCAAGAATTTAACACAGATTTTTTCTTAGCAGATGGTACACTTGCTGCTGAAGGTGTTTATACTATTGATAATTTACCTGACGGTTACGATATTAAAACAGAATATGTAGATGAGTTAGCTCATACTAATACTGATGCTAAAGAGCTTGCTGTAAAAGTACCTTATTCGTCTTTCGGACTTAATTTTGGTGTGACTTACAAGTTTAAAGGAAAATCTAAAACAGAATAGATTTTAGATAAATATATTATAAAAAAAAGCGAGGATAAATCCTCGCTTTTTTTATGTCTTATAATGGCTATATTAAGCTAGAAACACAAAGATTAGAGCTAAAATAGCAGGTATGGCTTGTACCACAAATATTTTCTTTACCAGTGTTTTAGCGCCATAAAGTCCGGCGATTATAACACAACTTAAAAAGAAAATGCGAATGTTCTTCACCCAAATGGGATCAGAAATAAAGAAAGACCAAATTAAACCAGCTGCTAAAAATCCATTGTATAATCCTTGATTGGCTGCTAAAACCGTAGTCTGTTTAAATAAGTCTTTTGGGAGCGTATTAAACGTTTTCTGCCCTGCAGTTTCCCACGCGAACATTTCCATCCATAAAATATATAAATGTTCTACAGCAACCAAAGCTGTTAATATTTGTGCTATTACGTACATATGTTGTATTAAAATTTAATGACTAAACATTGAAAATGTATCTAGAGAACTAGAATATATTTTTATAAAGTTGAAGATAAAAATAATGCCTTTAAGTAGAAATAGATAAAGGTACAATCTTTATTAAAACAAAAAACTTTAGCATTTACAGGACTTAAAAGAGTGAGACATATAGCAACTACTAAAAGCAGACGTTATATTGTGAGATTAAATTAGGAACTAAACACAGTAAAATGATTAATCTCGACACTCGGTAAGTACAATAAACACTAAAGTTTAAATAAGGAGTAACACGTAGTACCACGAGTTACTATAAAAAAATAGAAGACCGTAAACGGCCTTCTAAATACATTGAAATATTACTAAAAGCAATATTATTATTTGTTTAGATACCTAAAGCTTGACCACCACCAATTTGGATAGTTTCAGCTGTAATAAAAGAAGCATCTTTACTAGCTAAGAAAGAAACCACACCAGCAACTTCTTCTGGCTGACCTAATCTACCTAATAAAACACTATTAGCCCAAGAAGCAAAAACTTCTGGTTTAGTCGCTTTAATTTGAGCGTGGAAAGGTGTATCAATAGTACCAGGAGATACTGCATTTACTCTAATTCCGTATTCAGCTAAATCTTTAGCTAAAGCTCTAGTGATAGATTGTACTCCACCTTTAGATACTGAATAGATTCCAGCTCCAGGTCCTGCACCATTCCAAGCTGCATTAGACGTATAGTTAATGATGCTTGGGTTATCACTTTTCTTAAGGAAAGGGATAGCTGCTCTTGAAGCAAAGAATACTGAATCTAAGTTTAAAGCCATAACAAATCTGTATTGTTCAGTTGTCATTTCTTCAAATCTAGCTCTTACACCAATACCACCAGTGTTGTTTACAAGAACATCGATTTTCCCATATTTTTCACCAATTTTAGTAATATTTTCAGTAACTGCTTCGTCTTTTGTCATATCAAATCCGATATATTCAGCAGTAATTCCTTCAGCAGTAAGTTCTTCAATACGTTTTGCACCTACTTCATCTTCAATACCGTTTAAAATAACAGTATAACCGTCTTGACCTAATCTTTTTGCTACTTCAAAACCGATTCCACCTGTAGCTCCAGTAATAACAGCAATCTTATCTTTTAAATCACTCATCTTTAATTTATTTAATATTTAACTTATTTATTTTTATTCTACTGATTTAATCTCTTTTGCGAAATAATAAATCGCTCCAATTCCTAGCGGCACAAATAATGCAATCGCAATAAATACTGGTGTATAAGATACTTTAGCTACTATTGGTACAATAAAGTTCATGATAATAACAGAAAATACTCCTACCATTCCACCTAAACCAGCTAACGATCCTACGTTTTTACCACTAAATAAATCACTTGGTAAAGTTTGAACGTTACCAATAGCAAATTGGAAACCAAATAATACTACGAATACAATACCAACAAAACGTTCTGGTGTATTACCAAAGAATATGGTTGCTACAAGACCTAAGAACATAATTATACCACCAATTAAAATGGTATACTTTCTTCCTTTATCTATAGAGTTTGTTTTAGAAATAATCTGACCTGATACATATCCTCCAACAATACTACCAATGGCAGCACCAACGTAAGGTACCCAAGCAAACATTCCTACTTCTTTTACATTAAAGCCATAAACATCGAATAGATAAATTGGCATCCAACCTACAAATAACCACCAGATTGGTTCTAAAAAGAAACGACCAACAACAATAGACCACGCTTCTCTGTGAGATAAAATTTGTGTTAAGCTTAATCCTTTTACATTATCTTCTGCATCACGGTCTGCTTGACTTTGACCATCTAAGATAAATTCTTGTTCTTCAGCTGTAATCCAAGGGTGTTTCTTTGGTCCTGCTTTGTTAATAAGTAACCATGGGATAATCCAAAGAATACCAAAAGAACCAACTACCATAAAAGTTGTTCTCCATCCGTATGCCACAAAAAGCATTGCGATAAACGGTGGCGCAATTACAGAACCTATAGATGCTCCTGCATTAAACAAACCTTGTGCAATAGCACGTTCTTTAATAGGGAACCATTCTGCATTACTTTTAACTCCTCCTGGCCAGTTACCTGCTTCAGACAAACCTAAAGTACTTCTAAAAAATGCTAATCCAAGAAATCCTCTAACTGTAGAGTGTAAGAAAGAAGATAATCCCCATATACCAATACTAAGTACATAACCTATACGTGTTCCAACTTTGTCAAACAACTTTCCAGAAAACAATTGTCCTAGAGCATATGCTACCATGAAGATGTTAAGAATGTAACTATAATGTTCTTTAGTTAAACCTAAATCGTAAGAAATTGAACCTGGAAGATTTTCATTCCCCCACATTACTGCTAGTGCACTTCTGTCGATGTAGTTAATTACCGAGGCTAAAAATATTAGCCCAATAATAAACCACCTTAATCCTTTTACTTTCATAATACTTTTTTAGTTTTTTTTGGAAGAGACGGTTACTTCACTTTATCTTCCGGGTATTCATTAATACTTATTTGATGTTATAACAATATTGGTAAAGTGTCTTAAAGTGAACTTTCATTATTTCTCTCGCTTTCTGAGTTTCTTGATTTTTAATCGCCTCATAAATTTGTTTGTGTTCTTTTATCGCTACTACCGATAACTCATCTCCACAAACATGATATTTCTTGAAGTTAGTAATAATCTCTGGTGTTATTTTTAACATAAAACCGTTAAGCGTACTATTGCCACATGTATTGGCTATGGCTAAATGAAATAATAAATCTTCTTGAACGGCATCTTCACCATTTAGAACTTTTTCTTCATAAGCTTCTAATGCGTTCTTAATATTTACTAAGTCTTCTGTAGTACGTCTTAAAGACGCTAATTTTACAATTTTTAATTCTAAAAGAATTCGGGTTTCTACTAACGATTTAAAGTCTGGATCGCCTAGGCCTAAAATATATTCCACCATACCATTCATGGCGGTTACACCTATATTAGCAACAAAAGTTCCACTTTGCGGAATAGATTTTAATAAACCATAATATTCTAGTTTATTAATAGCTTCCCTTACAGCACTCCTGCTCACATCTAATTTCTCCGACAACATACGCTCTGATGGCAATTTGTCTCCAGGTTCTAGATTCTTTAAGTTAATAAGTTCTGCAATTTGAACTATAATCTTATTATGAATCTCTTCATTATCGTTTTTCGATAGAACTCCTCCTACTTTCATTTATCTCAAAAATTGGTTTACCAGTTTAGTTGCCGCAAATTACAAAAAAATTCAAATAATTCATGGCCTTACATCCCCTATAAACGTTAATAAAACACTAATAAATACAATATGTTGTTAATGTTTAACTTCTAACTCGTAATATTTAACTTTGGCAAAAGATCCTTCGTCTCTCGATTGAAAATAATTACCAGCTTTAAAGTAATTTTCAAAAATGCCCCATCTTCTCATACTCACATCTTCATAAACGGCATATTCGTTTTTATTAAGCACAACGACCATTTTACCTTCTGAGATTTTAACTTCTAAAATAAATTTCCCAAAGCCAACTTCTTGTTCAAAAGTAAAACCATCGTCATCATCCCAAGCATCTTCATGTAATAACTCTTCATCTGTAGCACTTACGTTTTTAAGCTTTTTAGTTTTAACACGCACTTTTCCATCTTGCCAATAAATTTTTAAGATAGGTGGTGCATTATTATCTTTTTGCCCGATTAAATCGCGTTGCTCATTTGTTAATCGTCCATGAATTTGCATGATGATTACTTTATGAAATTTTCCATCAGATGATTTTGAAACATCTTCCATGGCCAATTTACCTTTCATATATGCACCATCTGCAAAGGTCCAGTTTGTATTATTATCGCCTGGCACCATTTGCTCTCTTAATTCAGATCTGGTGTATTTTGTATTTGCAGTAGTTGCGTTACTAGGAAAAGAGTAAAAGACTAAAGCACCATTTACAGAATCATTATACATATAAGGGATTAATCTTTCATCTGTAGCATAATCCAAAATTGCTGGTGGTTCAATATTCATTGCTCCACCTTTTTTATTAAGCTCTGGTGTAGTAACACTCCAGTGGCTTAAATCTATCTTAGGCAATTTGTACTTTTTCTTCTTCTTTTTCTTTTTATCCTTTTTCTCTACTTTGGAAGATGAATCTGTTGCGCTACTTGTCTTTTCTTGACAAGTAGCGTTAACAGAAAGAAAAACTATTACCAATAATCCAAATATTTCTTTACGGAAGTTTTTCATAATCAACCTAATTATTCTACTGGATAAACTTTCACGTTATCTATGTATAACTCATCATTAGTTATAGCATATAATAATATTGAAACTTCTCCTGAAGCGTTTGATGTAAATACTTGTTTAACGGTATCGAATACACCTTTACCACTTGCTTCATCTCCTACAATACTTACTAATGGTTCACTTGCTGCTGCAACAGCTGCATCATCGTAATACCCATCTAAGATACTTACTATAGCACGGTCTCCACCGTCAACATCTTCATTATCTGTTTTAATAGCATACTCATATTCTAAAATATAGTTTGTATTTGGAGATACATAAATGGCTTGGTAACCATATCTTGTATTACTACTTAAGTTGGCTCCTGCAGAAGTTGAACTTGTATATTTAGCTCCTCCAGTTTTACTTGCTCCAGATTCTGTACCATCATAAAGTAGTGGTGATCCGTCTGAACTTGAATTGAAAGCATTTGTACTACAATCTGTACAATTTTCTGGTTTCCAATTAGTGGTACCATCTTCAAAATCTCCATTTAAAACTTCTGGATAGATTGCTGCAGGCACTTCTGGTTCTACAACTTCAATATCCATTGAATAAGAATCTACTTTTCCTAATTTATCTGATGCTGTTAATGTAATTGTATATACACCTTCTGCTGGGTAAGTATTTACACCATCTACAGTTACACCAGTATTACCATCTCCATAATCCCAAACATAGTCTGTTGCACTAGCCGATGTGTTAGAAAAATCGTATGTTAAATAGTCTGATGATACTGTTGCTGTAAAACTTGCTGTTGGAGGTGTTAAATCCTCTTGAGAGTTTGCTTCTGGCAAATCAAATTCCAAAGCACTAATTGATGGATCACATGCTGTAAAAGAAAGACTTACTGCAAGCGCTAGGGCAGTTATACCCGTTCCGATTATGTATTTTTTTAAATTAATCATTGTTTTCTTGTCTTTTTAATTAATAAATTAATTAGTATCCTGGGTTTTGATACATTGCACCTTGACTAAGATTTATTTCGTTTTGCGGAATTGGCAATAATAAATCTGTTGAAGTAAAAGTAAATCCATTAGCTGCTGCGAAAGCCGATAATGTTGATTGTGCTTCATTGAAACGCACTAAATCATAAAATCTTTGGTTTTCAAACGCTAACTCTACACGTCTTTCTACTAATAAAGCATCTTTAGTAAGTCTTGTAGGGCGGTCTTCAAAACCTGCTCTTGAACGTACTTCCATGTAAGAATCTATTGCTGTAGCACTAGTGGTTTCTTCTGCACCGGCTAAAATAGCTTCAGAGTGCATTAATAATATATCTGCATAACGTAATACAATCCAGTCGTTACCTGCTAACTGAGGTAAACCTGTAAATGTTTGTCCGTCGCTTCCTCCTGTTTCACCGTCAGGAAAATATTTTCCTACTTGGTATCTAATAGTACCTCCAAATAATGTAAGAGGATCTTCTCTATAAGATACTTCTGTTCTGTTTCCTCCGTATTCATCGATAGCTGCTTTAGCATCTGTAGTTGCGTAGTTAACACCACTTGTATGACCTACAGCATTCATAAATTCTGCAGAGAATATTTGACTGTTATCTTGGATACCACTGTTGTAACCGATAGCAAAAATAATTTCGTCGTTTAATTCTGAATAGAATACATCGTAATAATCATCTAATAAATCATATTCTCCACTAGACATAATCTCTTCACATAAAACTTGTGCTTTTGCGTATTCTGGAGTTTCTAAAGATAAGTATACTTTAGCTAATAAACCTTTTGCAGCATCTTTAGATGCTCTGGTTTTGTATCCGTGATCTGCAATACCTTCTGCTGCAGTTTGTAAATCTGATATAATTAAATCGTATATAACACTTTCATCTACTCTAGTAAATTGAGTTTCTACATCTGAAGGGTCTACAACTTGATCAATTAAAGGTAAATCTCCGAATAAACGTACTAAGTGAAAGTAAGAGTAAGCTCTTAAAAATTTAGCTTCCCCTTCAATAGCAGCATAAGTTGCTTCATCTTCTACAACATCTAAGTTTTCTAATATAACATTAGCTCTATAAATTGTTTCGAAAGAACTCGTATAGTAGTTTAATACAAAGTTGTTTGTTGGTAATACAGCAAAGCTTTCCATTTGTCCTGCATCTGAAGCATCTTCAGAATCTGGACTCTTAGTACTTGTGTTGTCTGTACGCATTTCAGTTACGTAAAACTCCCATTGTACACCATGGTTATCGTCTTTACTACTACTGTTAATACCTTTTATTCCAGCATACACACCAATTAGTCCAGTTTCTAATTCGTCTGCTGTAGTATAATAGTTGTCTGTCGTAATAGACGAACTTGGTGTTGGGTCTAGAAAGTCGCTACAAGAAATGAAGGCATTCCCCATTAATATTAAAGCGATATATTTAAAATATTTCATAATATTATTTGTTAAATCGTTAAAAAAATAATTAAAAATCTAAGTTTAAACCAAGAGAGATTGTACTATAGATAGGAGAACCTCCTCTTTGGTATCCTGATTGTGTAGGACTTGTTTTATCAAGTGCTTCTGGATTCCAACCTGTATAGTTATCTGCAGTTTCGTAAATTAAATTTTGCCCTGTAGCATAGATTCTTAATCCTTGAAGTTTAAGTTTATCTAAAGTTTCACTTGGGAAGTTATACCCAATGTTTACGTTTCTTAAAGCAATGTAAGATGCATCTTGAACAATACTATTAGTAAAGTATTTATCTACTAAGAATTCTTGATCTGGCGTACCTTCTAAGATGGTTCTATTGTTGTTGTTACTAAATAAGTAGTGGTCTGCAATGTTTCTTACTTCTGCACCATGAGATCCTTGGAACATGAAAGAGAAATCGAAATCTCCAATACTAAATTCGTTAGTAAAACTCCAAATTAATTCTGGGTAAGGGTTACCTAATTCTGTTTTGTCTTCTTCATCTAAAACACCATCACCATTTAAATCTTTAACATATACTAAACCTGACTGTGCACCTACGTGTCTGTATGGTCTGTCTAAATATTCTAACGGGATTTCTTTATCTACAACATAACCGTAGAATTGAGAAATTGGTTGTCCTTCTAAGTTAATCCATTCTGCAGGTCTACTTGGGTCTAAACTTGTAATTTGACCATCAGAATCTGCGAAATCAACTAAAGTGTTTTTGTTCGTAGTTGCGATAACTGTAGTACTCCAACTAAATTTCTCTGAAGAAATATTTTTAGTTCTTAATTCAAATTCCCAACCTTCATTTTTAACTTCTCCTAAATTTACTAAAGCTCCTTCAAAACCTGTTGTTACAGAAATTGGGTTGTTAAGTAATAACTGGTCACTTGTTCTTTGGTACCAATCTACCGAACCTGTAATTCTGTTATTTAATAATCCGAAATCAATACCAGGGTTAATCTCTACTAAACGCTCCCATTTTAATCCAGGGTTTGCAATGTTTACTGGAGAGAAACCAGCAGTAATAGAACCATCTACAGCGTAGCTATTTCCAGCTGCTCCTAATAATGCTAAGTAAGGATAGTAATCTACTAAGATGTTACCTGTACTTAAAGTAGCCTCACTACCATTTGCATCTGGATCTGTTGCACCAGTATTTAAACGGTCGTTACCAGTAACACCATAACTTACTCTAAATTTTAAGTTGTTAATCACATCGCTTTCAGACATAAAATCTTCTTTTGCAATGTTCCATCCTAAAGATGCTGCTGGGAAGTTTCCGTATTTGAAATCTGATCCGAAGATTGAACTACCATCACGTCTCATACTAAATGACGCTAAGTATTTGTTGTCGTATGCATACGTAAGTCTTGACACATAAGAGATACCACGTTTTTGCCATTCAAAACCATCAAATTCAGAAATTGCAGTAGCGTTTGTAATTTGCATTACAACATCGTTAGTATATCCAGTTCCTTTAAACCCAGAGTAGAAATAATTTCTACTTTCAACAGAATTACCAAGCGTAACACCTAAATCGTGTTTTCCGAAAGATTTGTTGTAGTTAAAGAAGTTATCAAATATAATGTAGTTATCTTTTTGAGAAATTTCTTGCATGTAAGCATCAGTAACACTTTCTCTTGCTTGTGTTCCCATATAATCAATACGTCTAGTATCATTATAAGATCCAGATAACGATGTTTTAAAGGTAAGTCCTTCTAAAATTTCGTATTGAGCATATAAACTTCCGTATAATTGGAATTTTTTATCTGTTCTGTTACGTTCTACAATTCTTGCATAAGGGTTAGCGTTATTACTGTTCCCAATGTTTGTAAGAATGTCGTTAATCCCGTCATCTCCTACTAAATCAAATATTGTAAAGTGATCTTGTCTTGCATAATCACCAACTTGTAAATCTGCATAAGCACCATTTGGATCTACATATTGAAGTGACTGTTCTGTGTGGTATATTGGCAACCAAGGTTGGTGTCTAGCTACGTTATGAATGTTTTCAGAGAATCTTCTTCTGTTTGTATAAGACGGGCTAAAGTTTGCTCCTACGCTTACCTTATCATTTAATTTGCTGTCTACTTTTAATCTCGCACCAATTTTCTTGTAGTTATCTACTAACATTACCCCTTCATCTTCTGAGTAGTTCATACTCATAGTGAATTTAGTTTTGTCGTTACCACCTCTAATAGATAAAGAGTGGTTTGTAATAGTACCATCTTCAAAGAATACATCTTGCCAAGAACGGTCTGTACCTATTTGTAATTGTGCTTGAGTATATTGAGATAACACACCGTTATCTTCCATTTGCATATCTGCCCAACCTTGAGTAGTAAATCCGTAAGCTTCACTTTTTCTAGCCGTTTTCATACCTGTAAACGTACTATAGTTAACTCTTGTTTTTCCAGCTACACCAGATTTCATACTAATCATGATAATACCATTAGATCCTTTAGAACCATAAATAGAAGAAGATGCTGCATCTTTTAAAATCTCAAAAGATTCTACATCATTCATATTTAAAGACCCTAAGAAACTTGAATCTACAATAATTCCATCTACAACGATTAACGGCGTAGAGTCTCCTGCCATGGAACCAACCCCTCTAATAGTAATTGTTGGAGCGGCACCAGCTTCACCATCTGTAGATTGAATGTTTACCCCAGATACTTGTCCTACTAAGGCATCATCAACCCTTGATACTGCAATTTGGTCAAGATCATCGTTAACAACTTTAGAAACCGCACCAGTTACGTGAGACTTCTTTTGAGTACCGTAACCAATTACGACAACCTCATCTAATTCACTTAAATCTTCTTCTAAAATTACATTCAATGTTTTGTTTTCACCAACAGTTACTAGTTTGGTAACAAAACCAATGTAAGAAAAATGTAATACCTCACCTTCCTCAACTTCTAAAGAAAAATTTCCGTCGAAATCGGTAGATGCACCTCTTGAAGTTCCTACAACCAGGACATTTGCCCCTGGTATTGGAGCTCCCTGAGCGTCTGAAACGACACCTGTAACTACATCCTGTGCAAACAACGCTGTGTTAAGCAACAGAACTACATACAATACTAATTGTTTTTTCAAATTCATTTGTTGTTGTTTTAATAAATAATAATTTAGCATTTCGATTAATCTGCTTAAAAAAGCAATACGCGTTTTATTCAAAAAAAACAGTCAACGTTTCAACTTTAATCCAAGTAAACCGAATGAATTTTTAATCATTCCAATTACTAAGCTTTTGCTTTCACGTCAACAAAATCTAACACTCCCCTTTTCCTTAGAAGCCTTAATTTAAAAGGAAACACACACTCTCCTTTTTATATTTTTCTATTCAAAAACGAATAAAAATTAATCAATTTTTATTTGTTTGGTAAACCAGATTGGTTACCCAGTTTGGTTATCCAAATATATATTAATTATTTGTTAAAAAAAAATCATATCGCAATAAAAAGCACCATTTAATGTTAAATATTAAAAAGGGCAATTTATTTAAACACCATTTATTCGAAATAGGCAAATTTCGGCCAAAAACTGGCCTGTTTAATTATATAAAAACCTGATGGATAGCGTAAAGTATAGCAACTGGTTTTCCAGCTGTCTTTACAATATGAATTTAGAAAGCCAAATACAGCGTGAGATAACACAGAATTTTATGTTAATATTAGTCGCACAGCAACTGTTATTTTAATGTTAACGTTTTTCAAGTTTAAATGGCTTGAAAGCAACATTGAAAATGATTTTTTTACTGCTGCACGCAAGAATACACACCTATAAATGATGAATTCTAACAAAAATCTTGTTCAGAATTCTTTTTAATTTTAGAATATAAAGCGAAATTAAGCTGCAGTAAACGCAAATGAGTGTCCCATTCTGAATAAAATTAGACGCAATCACCTTTATATGTACAATAGGAAGACTTATTTGTTTTAAGCTTTTACCAAACTAAAAACGGACCTATATTAAAATAAAAAAACCGTCTAAACAGACGGTTTTTTATTATGTATAAGAATTAAATTTAGGCTTAAACCACAATTACCAATTATGGATATTGTATTAAAAACCTCGGAATATAAAATTTTACCCCGTTGTGCTCAACTAAGCTTCTTCTTTATCTCCGAAATAAGATACACCTCCACCAGTTAAGAAATCTTCTCTTACAGGGCTAAATGTATCAATTAACATACCTTCTTCAAGGCAAACGGCACTATGCATTAAATTAGGCTCGATATAAACCCCATCTCCAGCTTCAACAATTTGCTTTACTCCATCGATTTCAAATTCAAATTTACCTGAAACACAATATGTAGCTTGTGTGTGGAAATGTTGATGAGGAGACCCTAATGCGCCTTCTTCAAATTTCACTTGTACCATCATGATTTGATTATCGTAACCTAAGAATTTTCTTGATACTCCTCCACCAAGTGCTTCCCACTCCATGTCTTTTGTAATAATGTACTTCTCGCTAAATCGTTCCATTTTTTTCAAATTTTGTTTAATTGTCTAATAATATTTATTGCTTATAAAAATAATAAACTCCTGTCCAATTATAGGTCTTATCGTTAATTAATAAGCTATGTTTTTCTGTTTTTGATGCATTTGAATTCGCCATAATAAACACATAAGAATCTCCATTTTTCAGACTAAGCTCTACTGCAGAATAATCTACAGAACTTTGTAATACTTTTAAAGCTTCTACACTTGAAAATGCATTTTTAGCCAATTCTGTAACTGTACTATAATTTCCGTGTGTTTCTATAACAGAAGCAAATAATGCATTATCTGTTTGTTTTCTAACTATAAATACAGGATCTGGTCTTAAGTTATACTCTGGATCGTGTGCTCCGATACGTCCAAAGATTAATTTATCTTCTGCAGAAGTTGTAGTTGTTATAGAATAGAATGTATTGTTATTTCTCCACGTTAAAGTTGCATCTCCTTTTTTAGAAGCACCTTCTCCTTCTTTCCATAAATGCTGATACCCATGAGCTTTACCTAACGTATGTAATGTATCGTCTTTATTATATTCAAAATTTGTTGAAATAATTTGTCCGAAATAATAGAATGGTAAATCGAACTGATGTTTAGCTTCTGCATTTACTTGCATTAAATCTAACACTACAGGCTGTTCAAAATCTGCATTGTTAAGCATAACCATAGTACGCTGTAACACGGTTCCTGGATATGCATTTTTTTCTTTAGCACTTACTATTTGAATATCTGGATTTTCTACATCGAACACATACATGTCTGAATGATGCTTACTTCCTATTTCATAATCGCCATTAAAATGAGAGGTTTCATCTTGTATAATGGTATTGTGTGCAATAGTTTGTTTTGCCCAGGTTTTATTTTCTTTTAAATAACCACCTCCATTTTTTTGTTCAATGTTTACAAAACGTGCTAAACCGTAATCTTGTAATAGTTCGTCTCCTTCATGAAATAAAGAAAAAGATAATTTATCGTAATGTCCATGACTTAAACCTTGAGCCGCATTTTTCATAACTAAGGTAAAATTGTCATTTTTAGTAGAACGTAAAATTCCGATAGCGCCTTGGTCTCCGTCTGCACCATCTGTTAATAACATAGAATTCTTTTCAAAAGGTTTTGCTTTTCCATCGCGAATACCAACTGCAACAGCTAATCCTGTTTGGTCTAATTGTACACGTCCTTGCTCTTTTGCTATTGATAACAAACTAGGATCTTTACTACCATAATAGTAGGCAATATCTACAGCCGATACTAACGACTCTGTAAAATAAGACATGCCTTTTTGAGAATCGTTTAAAGCAAAAAACTCACCGTCTTTATCCGTCAAGTTCAATAACGCATCTACACCTTTAAGTAATACACCGTCTTTATGTTCGAAAGGTTTTACTTCTGGTCTAGCATTTTGTAAAGCTTCTGCAAATATCATGAACGGATACATAGCGTAACGTTGGTAATATGCACCTTCTGTATAATACCCATCAGGAGAAAAAGGTTCTTCTAAATTGGCTAAGAAACCAGCTTTTTGTCCTTCAACAAAAATATCCCCACCATCATTATCTTTACCTGCATCTAATTTTAAATCTTTTATACCGTATAGCGCTCTTTCAACTAAAGCATCATCATCCATCACTAAGGCAATCATACCAACAGCAACATTACCCCAAGTACTGTGGTTATGAATTCTGTTAAAAAACTGAGGTGTATCTATAGATAAGAAATCCGCCATTGGTTTAAACAATTTCTTTTCTAAGTGCTTTACTTCTTTTTTAGTTAAGTAATCGTAAACACAATCGTAAGCTTGAGCTGTATACACCAACCAGTTAGAATCGTTTAAACATTGCCAGAATAATTTACCTCTAGAATAAGAACGTTCTTGTGGGTGTCTTGGTAAATCCGGATACATTTCTGCATAAGCCATTAACATATCACGTACATAAACGGCGTACTTTTCGTCTCCTAAGATCTGATACAGAACACCAGCTTCCTGCATGGTTAAGTAATTTAGTTTATGACGCACGTGAGTGTAACCTCCTGCCATATCTTTTGGAACAGGCACATCGATCCCTTTTAAAATTTCAGCATCTACCTTTGCTTTTACTTCTGCTAGAGTTGCATCAAACAATGGTACTCTACCTAATTGCGATTTAATATCTTTAACCCCTTGCTTGGTTAATATTAAATTGGGATGTTCTTGAGAAAATCCGCTTTGTGCAACTAATACACAACAAATTAAAACGATTCTTTTTAAATACAACATATTACTTATTTACTTGATAATTTTTTAAATCCTTACCTTATTATTAGATAACACACAACCACCTTTAAAAGCAGCTGAGCTTTCAAGGTTTAAAACAACTGTAGTTAAAGCTGTCTGTGTTAAATTTTCTAAGGTTAGTGGAATGAGACGCTCCGGCGATTGCTGGGTCTTTAAAACAAGTTCTGCATTTTTACAATTAGCATTAGAAAAAGAATTTACTTGTTCTTGCATGCTAGCTGTAAACGTTGTACTAAAAGCCGCTAGAGATGTTTCTCTATATTGCGACTCCAATTTTGTATCACAAATCGTTAACACAACACCTCCTACTAAAATACTTAGCAAGAAAGCGTTTACATATAACTTTTTAGAGTGATACTGCATAGTTGTTTGTTTATTAAAGTGGCTGTTTAAAATTGGTTTACCACACTGGTTTACCAAAAGTATGGAATTTTTTAAGATTACAAAAGTTAAAAGAGAAATATTAATGAATTTGACAAAAAAGCACTCTAAAACCTACTCTATATTAAACATAAAGTAAAGTATAGTCTATAATTAGCGCTAAAAAACATCATGATATTTGAACACCAAAATATGGGGTTAGAACTGTTTCTATTTTGCTTCAATAGCATATCATTATTAACGTGTCGATTGGTATTACATCATTATAAAATCTACGTAACCTTCATTTAATTTAAGGTTTTTGTTTCTATTATTTTTGTGCGTGGTAATTCTCTTATATCAAAAGAATAAATATCTGAAACAGGCTCTATGGCATAGTTGTAAGTTGTATTTCCTCCAACTAAGAACAGTTTATTTTCAGCATAAAAAAGTGAAGCATTATATAAATCTAAATTAGTTTTATAAGCATTTAAAACTTTAGTTAAAGTATTATAAGTTAACAACCTATCATCATTAAATATATAAATAATATGATCGTGCTGGGTTAATGCAGGATTATCAATACCTTTAAACAACTCGCCTTCGTTATGCCAAATTCCTTGTTCTAAATCGTAATATTCAATGGTTTTTAAAGCCTTAGTATTAAATCCGCCAATAAGATAAACCTTCTTATCTACAAGTACACCATTGACCTCCTTAGGATGAGTCATGTTTGCTAATTCATACCAATATCCAGACGTAATATTATAAATGTATGATTTATCGCTATATGTTTTTTCGTTAGTCCGGCTTCGTTTTGTAGAACCGCCCATTACAACTAGGTTATCTTGATAAGAGACTGCTGCAAAATTTATAGCCTGATGTGGATACGTATGATCTAAATTTAGCTTGTTAGTCCCCAAATCAAGAACTTCAATATTATTTTCTAAATATTCTTTTTTCTGATTTTTAGACAGTGTTTTCCCTCCTAAAACATAAACCGTATCGTTTACAGTAACTGCTTCGTGATAAGCTCGTTTTTTGAACTCTAAATCTGAAACATAAACAGAATCCTTAACGACATCGTAAACTTGTAATTTATCGCTATAATTTTCCCAAGTCATGTTTAATTTCAACATTTTTAAAAACTCCGAAAAATCTTCTGCAGTTTCCATAGCTCGTTTTTCATGTCCTTCATTAAGCGTTTTATCTCCTCCAAAAACATAAATCTTATTATGAACTAAAACAGAAGCAAAATACGCGACTCCAAAATCTAAATCTGCTACCTTATTATATTTTAATTCCGGATGTAATTCCAAATCAGACACCACAACAACCTCTTCTAAAACTTCATCCTTTTTAACTAAAAACAGTATATAATTACGAGATGCAATATCGTCCACAGAATATTCTAAATTAGTATAACCCACCATAGAAAATACAATTATATCTGTAGCATAATTCGCTTTAGAAAGGCTCAATTCAAAAGTGCCATCTTCGGCAGTAACTGTGCCTTGCTCTTTATTGCCTTCAAAATAAATATTAACATCTTCAAGAGGCATATTCGTCTCCCGATCTAAAACTTTAGCTGTAATCTGTTGTGCTGATAATGTAAACCCAGATAACAACAAAAAAAACAAAATGGCTAATCTCATATAAGTCACTTTTTAAACTTTAATACAATTTACGATTGTATGTCTAGTCACTAAAGATATAATATAACTAATAAGAGTGGTAAATTTTAATATTAAATAAACAAAACCATACATCAATTTTAAATATTACACTAGAGCTATAAAAATTTTTAATTAAAATTCATGATGATTATCATTTTAGAACCAAGTAACAATTTGTAATTTTACATCTTAAATTAAACCTCTTTTTTATGAAAAATGTACTTTTTATAGCTTTAGCGCTTCTTGTTTTTAGTTGTGGTGACAAGCCTGAAAAAAAGAAATTTGAATATAATACGCCTGATATAACACCTACAGAGACTAAAACAGAGCCAAAGGAAACAACTTCTTTTGAATCTTTAGTAGATTTAGAGAACAAAGGTATTGGTCCGATAAAAAGTGTTGAATTGGACGAGACTTTAAATACGGAATGGGTAAAAAAAGGAGAAACGGTTTTTAACACCACATGTGTGGCTTGCCATAAAACCGATAAAAAATTTATTGGTCCAGCTTTAGGCGATATTACTTCTAAAAGAAGTCCGGAGTGGATTATGAATATGATTATGAATACCTCTGAAATGATAAAAAAAGATCCGCTTGCAAAAGGGATTTACGAAGAATACAATAAAGCACCAATGGTAACCGCACCAATTAGCGAAGACAATGCCAGAGCACTTTTAGAATACTTAAGAAGTTTAGATTAATAGCAAATTTACCGTCTTAATGTTATGTAAAACAGGTTTAGCTTTAACTTAAAGTTAGACCTGTTTTTAATTTATTACTGTTGGTTTTGATGTCACTCTAAAACCACGTTCTGTCCCTAAAAATAATGGATCTCCGTATTTCTCCGACCAGAATCCATCTAAAAGATCGGGTGATAAAACACGATACACCACCACCCCTTTTAACTTGTATTGTTCTGCCCCCACATAGTAAAAATTAATCACCAATATATTATCCTTAAAAAAACCAGACCCAAATTGCTCTTGCGTATTATTAATTAGCCACTTAGCCTGAATACGTTTATTAACATCTACATCTAATTGCAGCGTCCCTTTATATTCCTGCTCGCTATTGTCTTGGTTACTCCCTAATATTGTAAACGTGCCCTCTAAATCTTCAACTGTCATGATTATCCTATTTTTACGACATTAAAGATACAATGCGCAGATAGCTTTACAAATTAAAAGATGCTATTCTCTTGAGTCTGAAACCCTATATTAAAACATTAATCATAATTAAACTAGTGCAATACACGTATCTTTATAAGCATTAACAACTTGATTTAAATGAAAATAACATATTTTACAACCACAATGCCTCCATTTTTTTCATTATTTTGCACCACTATAAAAATCTTTAAATGAGCGATAAAGCAACGATTTATGACATTGCTAAAAAACTAAATATTTCTGCAGCCACAGTATCTAGAGCATTAAACGATCATCCGAAAACAAGTAACAAGACAAAAATTCTTGTACAAGAAACGGCATTAGAACTGGGTTACGAACAAAATAAATTAGCCTTAGCTCTAAAAAGTGGTAGAAGTAATACTATTGGAGTCATTGTTCCTAGAATAGACATTAACTTTTTCGGTTCTATTATTCGAGGTATTGAAGATGAATTATATCCAAGAGGGTATCATATTATTATTTGTCAGACGCATGATAATGAACAAAAAGAGATCCAAAACATCAATGCGCTTTTAAACGCTCAGGTAGATGGCATTATTACATCTATTACAAAAAACACTAAAGATGTCTCGATATTTGAAAGAATTTTAGATAAAAACACCCCTTTAATATTTGTAGATAGAAAATTAAATTTGAAAGGCGCCAGCTCTGTTACCTTAGACGATTTTAAAGGTGCCTACCAAGCAACGCAGCATTTAATAAACCAAGGTTGCAATCGCATTACACATCTTACCGTTATAGGATATCAATCTGTTGGGATTTACAAAGACCGTCTTGAAGGTTACACTCAAGCGTTAAAAGACAATGACATTCCATTTGATGCCGACTTAATTTTAGATATAGAAAACGACATTAACGGCGGAAAAAAAGCAGGCCAAAAAATCCTGAATTTTAAAGACCGACCCGATGGTATTTTTTCTTCGAGTGATTTTATGATACTTGGTGCTATAAAGGAAATTAAAGCTAATGGTTTGAAAATCCCTGAAGATATTGCTGTAATTGGTTTTAGTAACGAACCTTTTACCAAATTTATGGAAAACCCAATATCGTCTGTAGACCAATGTGCTCTTGAGATGGGGAAACTTGCAGCCAAAGTTTTCTTAGATCAGATTATAGACCCTAAATTATTAAAAGTAGAGAAGAATGTTATTCTAGCTCCTAAGTTAAAAATACGACAATCTTCTAGCAAAAAAACACCTGCAAATTAATCGCCTAAAGGCACAATTAATAAAGGAATTTTAGATTCGGCTATAAGTTGTTCTGATGTACTTCCAATAATAGCTTTATAAAAAAAGCCATGTTCTTGATGTCCAGAAATAATTAAATCTGCATGTAATTTTTCGGCTTCTTTTAAAATGGTTTCTATGGTAGCACCTTCAACTAATAAACCTTCAGCATCTACATCTCGTGCTTTCATTTTAGACGCGTAATCGTATAATTTTTCGTGTTCTTCTTTAAGCTCTTTAGCTCTAGAGTCCCTTACTTCAATCGGTCCAACACCATAGCCCACAAAATCTGGATCTGGAGCAGCAATATGCATAATCCATAATTTACTTTTAAAAGCCACAGCAAAATCATATGCCTTATTTAATATACGCTGTTCCTTGCCATCAAAATCTATAGTAACTAAAATATTTTTCATAAGTAAATGTTTAAAGATTGCATTGTAAAGTCTTTAATTTCTAAGGTACTAAATATTCGTTTTAAATACTATTCAAAATCGCTAAGCTAATGTTAAATACAAGGATTACACATTTCTATAAGCCTTCAGATAATTGGATTACATTATAGGCGTTTTTTTGAAAATTCAGCCTGCCTTAGTTCATAAACAGAGTTATCTGATTCAATATGAAGTAACTTATTACTATAAAAATTAAGCAAGTATTACGCTGTCTTTGAAAACACTTTTGGATCTAATCCTTTCCCAAAATCACGAATACCATTCATAGCTTCCTTCATGGTAATTGGGATATATTCGCAATCTTTAGTTAGCATATAACGGACTTCGCCTGCATCCATTTTCGGGGCATCAGGAATATAGATAGATATAAATTTAGGCTGACTTTTATCGGTTATAAATGCGATATTATAGAGCTTATCGTCTTTCAATAAAATGGGCTGCCAGAAGTTTTGCTTTTTATAATCAGCTTCAGAAATAAACCGGTATTTCATCATCTGAAAGGATGGAAAATGGTAAAAGAGTGTCGCCTCAAATTTATTATTCCATTGCTTTAAAAATCCGTTTACTATAAAATACCCAGACAAAAAGCTGATAAGTAAAATAAGTACAGAACTTACAAGTAAGACTGCGGCAGGACCAAGAACAGTGGTTAAATTAAATTTATGCGTTAATGCATGCGCTAAAGGCATTAAAATGGTTAGCGCCTTTCCAAACAAAATTAATAATATAAGAATAGGAACCACTACAAAAAGTGTCCCTGTTACCACATACCTAATAATTAATCTATATCTATTCATGTAAACCGACGTGCTATTTTTAATCACTAATTAGTTTGAAGATAATAAAATCAATGCATTAATAAGCAGTCTGTAGATCTACAATGAGACGTCGACTTGTTAATTGTCTTTTTCTACAAGTTCTTTTACCGCTTTAGACAAGATTTGTGCTCCAACATGAGATAAATGCGTTTTATCTTTCCAATAATCTAGTTTATTATTGTCGTTAAAAAAGTTGGTAAGATCGTAATATACAAAGCCCTGATCTTCGATTTGTGCTTTAAATCTAGCATTAAGTTCTGTACAAGGATATTCGTATTTAGGCGAGGTAAACAAAATGAGTTTTTTACCATTCGCTTCACAAAACATTTTTATATCAGAGAGCGCTCTGGTATAAATATCATTCATCTTATAATTCGTACCACAAAAACTTTCAACATCCCTAACATCTCCCCTATTTATAATGTTTTTAAAGATTTCTCTTTGCATACTAGTTACCACAATGGGTTCATAACCTAGTTGTCTAGCATAATCGTCTTTAGGATTCAGGTAGTTTTTTAAGATTCCTAAAACCTTTCCGTTATAGCTTAAACTCCAGAAAAACTTTTGTAAACTGTTATTTTTACCCAGCTTATCTATCTCTCTTTTTATATCCTTATCGCGGTTATATTTAGACACTAAAGCAGCTACATCTCCGCCATCATAATTTTGCTTAAAAGCATAATTCGGGTCTATATGTAATAAGATTGTTTGCGCATTGTCTGCTGGCAAAAGCTGTATTAAAACAGACGAATATGCAATTTTAGCACCGTCCATTCCAATATTAAAACTGTACTTAGAAATTATACTAGGATCTATATTATGATTAGCTCTTGAACTGCCATAAACTATAAAATCTACACTATCTTTCACCTTTAAATATTGGTTTAGCTTACCAATACTTTGACCTGAGTACACCTTGTCGCTCAATTTATTTAAAATCAGAAACACAGCTTTATCTACCACAAAAGAGATCACCAATACTAACAATGTAATTTTAACCAGATATTTTAAGTGTTCTTTATTCATATTTAAAATTGGAAATAAATAAAGTTATTAGACGATGAATAAAACAGATTAATTAGTGTAATGATAACGGCAGCAATAACTGCTAGTTTAACACCTGTAAACTTAGACCCAAACTCTTCTAAATTAATCTTCTTATTAAATAAATATAAGTCAAAAATAATTCCAATAGCCAAAACAAATATTGAAGATGCCATAACATTAATATCTCCAATATATGGCGCACCCAGATTAAACTGAAAAATTTTTGAAATCGCTAAGCTTGCTGAATGTAAATCTTGCGCTCTAAAAAACACCCAAGACACTAGCACCACACAGAATGTAATAGGGTAACCTAAAAAGCCTATGCTTTTCACTTTATCTAAATAACCTTTAGACTTTAAAAACTTTTCTATGCTTAATACAATCCCATGAATTGCTCCCCAAATTATAAAATTCCATGAGCTTCCGTGCCATAACCCACCTAACAACATGGTAAGCAAAAGGTTTCTATATGTTATTACAATTCCTTTTCTATTACCACCTAAAGAAATGTACAGATAATCTCTAAGCCAATAGGAAAGAGACATGTGCCATTTTCTCCAAAATTCTGTTAGTGATTTAGAGAAATAGGGAATATTGAAATTCTGATGAAATTTAAATCCGAGTAATTTAGCAGTACCAATCGCAATGTCAGAATATCCTGAAAAATCGTAATAAATCTGAAACGCATATAGAAAAGTGGCTAATAGTATTGTTGTTGAATTATACAATTCTATATCGCCATATACTAAATCTACATAAGCCCCAATAGTATCAGCTATAACTATTTTACGAAACAAACCGACTAAAATTTGTATTAGTCCTTCGTTAAACCACGGCTTTTTAAACACTCTTGGCTTTTCTATTTGTGGTAACAAATTTGAAGCTCTTTCTATAGGCCCTGCAACCAATTGCGGAAAAAAGGCGATATATGTAAAAAAAGAAATGATGTCTTTAGTTGGCTCAAATTCTTTCCTGTAAATATCTATAGTGTAACTTAAAGTTTGGAATGTATAAAAACTAATCCCTACAGGAAGAATAATATTTAAGGTTAAATCGTTGGGCTGCCAACCAAATACTTGCATTAAATCTGAGAACGATTCTGCGAAAAAATTATAATATTTAAATACGGATAGCATTCCTAAATTGGCCACCAAACTAACCATAAGCCACATTTTCTTGGATTGCGGCGTTTCTGACTTGAATATCTGAGATCCAGCCTTAAAATCTATAAACGAACTTATAATAATTAAAGACAAAAATCGCCAATCCCACCACGCGTAGAAGACATAACTGCTTATTAGCAATAATACGTTTTGTTGTTTTAACCTATTATTTAATAACCAATAGGCTATAAAAACAATCGGAAAGAAAATCAAAAACTCGAAAGAATTAAATAGCATTTAAATTAACTTAGGTTTAAATAGTATTCGAAAAAATAATCATTGTTACAGTATTCGTGTTACCTCCAAACAGAGAAAACACCATCTTAACTATAATAGTAATAGTTAAATGTATTAGTTCAGATTTTGATATCCTTTTATAGGGAGAAAGATAATCTTCTTACGTTATTGCATTATAAAACGCTAAAATACTCAAAATTATTAATTTGAAAAATCATCTCTTATAACTTAGTTCTACGCTATGATTTATACGATAAATTACACAAAAACAGACGTAATGAAGCCTCACAACTCAAATATAAAACCTCAAAGCAAAGTTATAAACACCACAATTTACTCAACTTTTTGTTTTAATATTTATGACATATAAACACGTAATTAGAAAAAACAGAACTTGATTTCAGGGGTCAACTGCACTGAAGTATAAAATTTGTTTTAGCGCTATAAAGAGTCTAAAGCGTTTTAATTAAGCACACACCTCTGAACTCTAACAATTTTAACCCCAAAAAGATATTCAACTGATAAATGGATCTGATAAACGTATAATTTTATTTAATTGTTCTAAAAATTGTAATTTAATTCTAAACCACTTAAAATTAAATCATTATGAAAGCATTTAAAAACATTTTGGCCTTATTCGTTATTTGCAGCATGACACTTACAGCGAGTGCACAAAGTAAAAAAGATAAAAAAGTAATTAAAGAAGCAGATGCTGCTGTAAAAACACTTTTGGAAGTTAATCCTGGTTTAAAAGATTTTTTTGATAAATCTGCAGGGTGTGTCATATTTCCCAATGTAGGCAAAGGTGGATTTATTATTGGAGGCGCCTCCGGAAATGGTGTGTTATACCAATATGGACATAAAAAAGGAATGGCTGTATTAAAAGAAGTTAGCGTGGGATTACAAGCTGGCGGACAAGCACTAATTGAAGTTATTTTCTTTGAGCAACTAGAAGATGTTGAAAAATTTAAAGAAGAAAAATTTGAATTTGATGCGGGTATTTCTGCTGTAGCCTTAAAATCTGGTGAGAGTTTAGATGCCAAATACAAAGATGGTGTAGCTGTATTTACCCATTCTAAGGCAGGATTAATGGCAGAAGCTTCTGTAGGAGGGCAGAAATTTAGCTACAAAGCTTTTGAATAATTCAAAAAAACATACTCACAAAAAAAAGGTTCTAAATATTAATTTAGAACCTTTTTTAAATTACCACTATAGTCTAGATCTTCGCTTTTCAATAATTTTCTGAAAACTAGAAGGCGTTAATCCTGTTATCTTTTTAAACTGTCCAGATAAATGTGCAACACTACTATATTGTAATCGGTGTGCGATTTCGGTTAAAGTCAAGCTTTTATTTCCTGACATGAGTTCTTTGGCATAATCTATCTTCTTTAAAATGACAAAATTCTCTATTGAAGAATATGTCACTTCAGAAAACACACCCGACAAATAACTGTAAGAATAATTCAGTTTTTCTGCAAGTAAAGTAGACGTATTATAGGCCTTGTCTTCTGTAGAATTATAAATAATATCAGAAACAATATCTTTTATACGCTGAACTAAAACATCTTTTTCATCCTGAATAATTTCTATTCCATAAAATTCTAACCCAGAAATAAGAGCTTCTTTTTTATCTTGTTTTAAATTCGAAGCTAATTCAATTTCACCTATACCGTTCAATGTATATGGAATTTCCAAAGCATTTAGTTGGGCTTCCAATACGCGCTTACACACCACTTGGTAATCGAATTTCACGAATAATTTCATATATATCCTTTAAATTTTAACCTCAGCAAAATACAAATATCTTTGGCATGTTAGCCATTTAATATTTGAATTTCATTGAGGTTAAATAATTAATATAAAAGTGTGTATGTTTTTAAAGGATTATTTTATTATTCGTCTGTTAAGATATTAGAATCTTCAGAATAATTTTCATCTGGAATGGCTTTAAAAAATTCGGCTTCATCTAAATTTGCGGAAGGTCCAAACCCGGTTAAAAACGTGCCTTTAGATTCTGTTGGTGTCTCAATAACATAAAGAATAGACATGTCTGAAGGATTACTCATCCCTTCATAACGGTGTTCTGCAACAACTTTAACTTCTGAAGTTTTAAAGGTTTCTTTAGTGTCTAAATCTATTAATTCACCGTCTTTCACACGGTAATTTGCGGTGTACCCTTTATTTTGATACTTCGCTATAAAGTCGCTTTCATGCTTAGCGAATTCGTCTGATATAATCATAATGTTGTTTTTTTGATGGTTCTTAAATTCAATGCAAAAGGGCGTATTCCTAAGAACACGCCCTTTTTTTTATAATAAATAGAAAGTAAATATGTGTCTTTCTTTTTTTAATCTACGGCGTCTTCAACGTCGTCGGCAGCATCTTCAATACCGTCTCCTACATCATCGGCGACATCTTCAATTTTATCTCCTGTAGTCTTTTGGTCTCTACAACTTGTAAACGTTGATAAAGACGCAGTCATTGCTATTGCAACTAATAATATATAAGCTGATTTTTTCATTGTTGTGGTTTTAAATGGTTACTGATTATTTAATTGTATTTCGCCCAGTAAATAGGGAAATTACAAATAGCACTAAAAATATAAAGAATAATATTTTTGCAATTCCTGCAGCTCCTGCTGCTATTCCACCGAATCCAAAAATGGCGGCGACGATTGCTAAAATTACGAATGTTACTGTCCAACGTAGCATAATATATGGTTTTAAATGGTTAATATTAAATTGATATAATTGTTATATCATTTCCTTACTGTAAAGATATTGCAGATCTAGAAGACCACTTAACTGTATCCGTTCTAAACTTAACGCAAACAAAGTAACCCCCATAATTACAGCTATTTGCAACACACTCACTGTTTTTTTCACATATAACAGCACTCCAAAAAGACTATAAAGCATAAAAAAAGTCTAAATGAAGATAACCTACTTCTTTAGACTTTAATAGTGTATTATATGTTAGTGAAACAATTACAATCGCATACCATCTGTGTTAGGGTTTTCTTGTCCGTATTTTTCTTTATAGATACGTAAGACAAGTAAAAACAAACTGATTAATAGCGGCCCAAAAACCAATCCTATAAATCCAAAAAGTGGCACACCTACCAGCACACCAAAAAGTGTGATTAGAGGATGTACATCGTCCAAACGCTTTAGAATAAATAATCGTAGCAAGTTATCTGTAGAACTAATTACAACTAGACCATATATTAATATTCCCCAAGCCTGGGTGTCGTTTCCATTAATTAAAGACAGAGCAAAAACAGGTAAAGTACCTATTAATGTACCTACAAACGGAATCATTGATCCTACAAACACAATTAACGACCAGAAAAATGGATCTTGAATATTAAAAATAAGAAAACCTATTAAAGCAACGATCCCTTGAGCAAAAGCAACTAAAGGTATACCAATTGCATTCGATTTTACCATAGCTAAACTATCGTGACCAATAATACGTAAATTGTCGTTACCAATAGGAATATAATCTAACATCGCATTTTTTAAGGCTTTACGATTACTAAGCATAAAATATAACATCACGTACATGATTGCTATAGATATAAACATATTGAACGTACTACCTAAAAAATCTGGAACATTATTAGATAACCAACCAGAAATTGATGTGGCATCTATTTTTGACGTGAATTGGTATCCTAATTCGTGCTCCCAAGTAAATACCTGTTCTTTAATTGTTCTTACAAATTCTTCAGATTTAGATATGGTTTTCTCTACACGGCTTCCTAATAATAGTAATGTAACCGTAATAGGAATAAGTATACCTATAAAAGATAGAAATAATAATAGCGATGCCGCTAAAGACGGCTTCCAGCCTTTCTTCAATAAATATTTCATGGGTCTCTGCAATAATACAAAGAAGGTTATTGCACCCAAAATACCCGACAAATAAGGAATTAGCTCTAAAAATATCATTAGAGCAAAGGAGCAAATAAGTAGTAAAATAAAAATTTGCCTTATAATACTTGGAGAGATTCTTTTATACATGTGGTTGTGTTCCTAATTATTTGTTACTATATAAATGTATTGATTTAATGATTACGCAAAGCTGAAATTAATTCCTTTTTATTCATGGAAGAGCGGCCAGATATATCCAACTCTTTAGCTTGATCGTACAATTCAGACTTAGTACGTTCTTCATAGGCAGATGCTTTTCCGCCATATGTTCCTGAGTTTGGAGCATTAGCAATCCTAGCCGACTTTTCTTTGCTATACCCTTTATCTCTTAGGGCATCATATTGTTCTTCATTTTTTATTCTTGGTCTACTCATCATAGTAATGTATTAGTTCAATGTGTATCAAATGTCGAAAGATTTTTTCAGATCTATTAATGCTAAACCATCAAATATTAGCTCTACCGCACTACTATTAAATGAACATTAATAATTTTAGCTTTGTAATACACCCTACTATATATAGACAGAATCGCTGTAAAAAATGGCACATTGTGATTGCGTCAAAAAATATAGCAAAACAGATAATCTACTCTCTAGGTTACATGTAATTTTACATCAGTATTAACCATAAAAACAAAGTCATGAACAAGGATCAATTAGAAGGAAAATGGAAACAAGTAAAAGGTCAGTTTAAACAAAAATATGGTGAACTTACCGAAGATGATTTAACATACTCTGAAGGTAAATTCGACGAAATGGTTGGAAGACTTCAAGAGAAAACTGGAAAAACTAAAGCAGAACTTCAAGAAGAGATAAACAACTGGTAAAAATTTTTGTTAGTTAATTTTTTTAAAAGGTGAGCCTCGTTTAATATTGTATTAAACGAGGCTTTTTAATGCACCATATATTAAAGTTTTAGTTTTCTGATTTTAATCTGGCGTGAGCTGTAGGTGTAATATCTATAGTGTAATGTTTAGCATACACCCATGTAAACTGAGCGCCAAAGAACAAAATAAGACAAGAGTAAGATACCCATAGTAATATTAGTACCACGGTTCCTGCTGCACCATAAGTAGAAGCTGGATCTGCCTTAGAAAAATAGTACCCCAATAAAGATTGTCCGATAACAAATAACACTGCAGTTAAAAATCCGCCAATCCATACACTCTTCCATGGAATTTTAGCATTAGGTAAATATTTAAACATTAATGAAAACAAGGCCGATATTATAGCCAACGACAAACCTAAATCTATAACATAAGCTGCATATAAGACGGCATCGGGAAATATTTTTTGGATGTAAGTATTCAGAATTGAAATACTGGCAGACACCATAAGACTTACCAATAATAAAAAGCCAACAACTAATATAAATGCGAAGCTACGCACACGACTCAATAATATATGTCTAAAATTAGAACCTGGTTTCATTTCAATATCCCAAACATCGTTTAAAGAAATTTGCAATTGATAAAAAACTCCCGTGGCACCAAATAGCAATGTAGCGATACTCACAATGGTAGACCAAATATTATTTTTGGAATTTTGAGTTTCGGCAATCATAGTTTGTATAGAAGTTGCTGTATCCCCACCTAAAATATCAGAAATCTGTTTGGTTAATTCACCTTCTACTATCTCAGTTCCCCAAATAGAACCAATTACGTTTATTATAATAACCAAAAGTCCTGGTAAAGATAAAATGGAGTAATATGCAATAATTGCACTCAAACGCCATGGATCACTTTCTAACCACCTATTAAAGGTTTCTTTAAATAAATAAGGGACGTCTTTAAGCTTTAATTTACTTTCAAATACATGACTCATAGTTCTTAACTGCTTTTAAATATCAAAAATAAGGATTAAAATGTACGCAAAAACAGAGATGTTAACTCAAATCATTTTTAACAAAAATTTACGATTTGAGCACATCTAAAATGCATTAAAGTCAAAGCAATCGATCTTTAACCCTTAATTTTGACAAGATAAATAGTCTGAACTTTGGTTAAAGTACCATTATAAAATACCCAAACTATACCAGATTACATTTTACATAAATTAAAAAAAAAAGGTTATGAAACTACAATTTGAATATGTGAACATACCTAAAAATAATTATTTCGAATATTTAGTTGAAGAACATTTAAATCCGATTGCGAAAAAATTCCCTGTAGTTATAGGTGCTCACGTCTTTTTTAAGGTGAAAAATAAATCACAGCATTTAGATAATGTGTGCAAGATAGAATTAAACACTATGGAGTCGCGTATTTATGCGGTTGCAGAAGAAGCGTCAATAGAAATGGCGATTGCTAAAACATCTATTGCTTTAGAATCTAAATTAAAAGATACAGGTAAAAAAGATTAAACATTTTAAAAACTCAATATTTTTTTTACCTTGAACTCTAAATAAATCTGCAATACAGAAAGTGCATTCTTTGTTTAGAATCTTATTTATTTCTAAATATTGAAGCATTAGTTTTAAAGTATGAACACACAAAAAAACAATTTACTTGTAAATTCTGAAATAGGAAATCTAATATATGCTAATCCCCATATTTCCGCTTCTTTAGGAGCTTTAGAGACTTGGCCTAAGCATTTGGTTTTCACATTAAATTTAATGTTTAACAGTAAACAACCTCAGTTTTTATGTTGGGGAACAGAATTGTTGTTTTTTTATAATTCAGCTTTTCACCATACTTTTTTTAACTGTAGTGATCACAATTATTTAGGACAATCATTTAAATCTGAACACCCCGAAATCTTTTCAGGATTAATACAATCTCTTACAGATACTTTAAATTTAGGACATCCAACAAGTAAAGATGCTGTAGAGTTTAGAAATGTCAACCGCATAAAAACCTATTGGTCCTTTAACTTTTCTGCAGTACAGTTTATCCCAAATGAAACCTTGGGTGTTTTAGCACATTGCGAAGACGAAACCATACAAATAAAAGCAAACAAAAAGGTTGATAAGTTAACCTCACGATTTGTAAACATTGTAAAACAAGCGCCAATTGGTGTATTAATAGTATCTGCAAAAACAAAGACTATAGATACTATTAACAAAAAATACAGACAGTTATTTAACGACAATCATATCTTAAGTATTGGCGATGCGTATGAAAATGCCATTCCCGACACTGCTTTCGATTTAAAGAAAGAGATTCTTCAAGCCTTTGAAACTGGCGAAAATTTTGAACTCAGAGAAGTACCTGTGAGCATTACTCATAAAGATCGTCCTAAAATTTGTTATTTCAATGTTTTAGGAGAAGCAATAAAAGATGTAAACGAAAACATTTCTAGCTTAATCTTGGCGACTACAGAAGTTACCGATTCTGTAATTGCAAAACAAACTGTTATAGAAAGTGAAGACAAATTCAAAAAAGTAATCTTACAAAGTCCTATTCCTATTGCTGTTTTTCATGGTCCAGATCACGTTATCAAAATAACAAATCAAACCATGTTAAATGACATTTGGAGAAAAGAGTATGAACAATGTATAGACAAACCTTTAGTAGAGGTTTTTCCAGAATTAAAAGATCAAAAATTTCCTCAGTTACTAGATACTGTCTATAAAACCGGAAAAACTTATAACGAAAAAGAAGCGCTTGCTACTATAAAAGGGAATGATGGTACTAAACATTTTTATTTCGATTTAGATTATTCACCAATTATTGAAAGAGATAATATTGTAACAGGAATTATTGTCACCGCTGTAGATGTAACCGAAAAAGTAAACTCCAGAAAAAAGATTGAAAAGACTGAAACACGTTTACGAATAGCGACCGAAGCTGCAGATCTTGCTACTTGGGAATTAGATTTACACAACAAAGACATTACATATAGTAAACGCCTTCCTAATATTTTAGGCTACGATGAAGATTTTATTCTAACTAAAGAATTTATAAGAAGTAGAACTATTCCTGAAGATTTAGAAACTATTTTATTACCAGCTTTTGAACGCGCTTTACAAACTGGCACATATTTTTACGAAGTTAGAACACGTAAAAAGGACAATTCTATTATCTGGATTCGCACACACGGAAAAGTGTTTTATGACGACAATAACGAACCAACAAAATTATTTGGAACACTTAGAGAAATCACGACAGAAAAGCGAAACGAACAACAACTAATTGAAAATGAACAAAAGTTTAGACTTTTAGCAGATTCAATGCCTCAACAAATATGGACAGCCAACACAGAAGGAGTGTTAGATTATTATAACCACACGGTATACGAATATACTGGACATACTACAGAGACCTTAAATCCGTCTAATTGGTTAACAATTGTACATCCGGACGATCGTGATGAAAATGTATTTCTTTGGAATAAATCAATTGAAACTGGTGAAGATTTTATAATGGAGCACCGTTTTTTAAGACACGACGGGCAGTTTAGATGGCAATTAAGTCGTGCTATACCACAACGAGATAGCAAAGGAAAGATACAACGTTGGGTAGGAACAAGTACAGACATTCAAGATCAGAAAATGTTCTTACAAGAACTTGAACGTCAAGTAAAAGACCGTACAAAACTTCTAGCTGAAGCCAATTTAAAATTAGAAACTTCTGTAGAAGAGTTACAGCGAATGAATGAAGAGTTGCAATCATTCGCCTATATTTCTAGTCACGATTTACAAGAGCCATTACGTAAAATTCAGATTTTTTCATCTCGTATATTAGATTTAGAAAAAGATAATTTATCTAAAACCGGAACCGAGTATTTTAACCGCATGCAAAATTCTGCTCATAGAATGCAGGTTCTTATTAAAGACTTATTAACCTATTCCAGAACCAACACCTCTACCCGTGCTTTTGAAAAAACAGATTTAAACACCGTTTTAGATGAAGTTAAGATTGATTTAAAAGAGCTTATAAAAGAGCATCAAGTGACTATAGAAGTGGGTAATTTATGTACGGTACATATTATTCCGTTTCAATTTATACAGCTCATGAATAATTTGATTAACAACTCTATAAAATTTGCTAAGGCAGATGTACCGCCTGTAATTAAAATAGATAGTGTAATAGATAAAGGGTCTTCCTTTAAATTAGAACAACTTGTTGCAGAAGGCGAATATTGCCATATACAGGTTTCTGATAACGGAATTGGATTCGATCCGCAGTACAGCGAACAAATCTTCGAAGTTTTTGAACGTTTACATACCCGAACCGCATACGAAGGCACTGGAATAGGATTAGCAATAGTAAAGAAAATTGTCGAAAACCACGATGGTTATATTTTTGCTAAAGGTGAAGTAAATAAAGGAGTTACATTTAACATTTACATCCCAACCGAAATATCTACAGTTTAAGACATATTTTTTTATAATTGAATAGATTTAATTCGTAAATTTAAACTTTACTTATTCTTAATTTTGATTAATAAGAATTTAACTTAAAGCCATTTATAACAGCCTAAATATGATATTGTTGTTATAAATTTCAATTGTTTTTATGAATTTACAAAAATTAAAAGTCGCATTGGTAGACGACGATGAAGACGATCGTTTTCTATTTAAAGAAGCAATAGATCAAATTCATATTAAAACAGAATTGTCTATGTTTGAAAACGGACAAAAGTTTATGGATTTTTTACTATTACCTAAAACCACTTTACCGCAAGTGGTCTTTTTGGATTTAAACATGCCTGTAAAAAACGGACTAGAGTGTTTACAAGAAATTCGTAAAACAAATCATCTTAAAGATTTATCTGTCGCCATATATTCCACCTCGTCATCTGAAACAGATATAGATGAAACCTTTATAAATGGTGCTAATATTTACATTAACAAACCTAATGATTTTAGTAAACTAAAATCGGTTATAGAGAAAGTGCTTCAAATAAATTGGCAGTACAACACCTCTAACCTTAATAAAGAAAATTTTATAATGCGTTTGTAATTCCTTCGTATTAAACTCAAAAAATAGTCGCTCACACTAGCCCAAATGTTAACAAAAGTTAATATTTGGGCTTTTTGCATTCAAAACACGTAATAGTAATACTTTGAAAAACAGTCGATTAACCCTAAAATCGTAAAATTATATAACACTATCTAAAAATTCTGTAAGACGTAACCTTTTCAATTTATCGAATTTTGGAGTATCAATAACCAAAATACTATTTCAAAATATGAAACCGACTTCTAATCAAAATGCACGTGTGGGAAAAGTGATGAAGCCATCACATTTTAAAATGTTCAACTTAAATAGCATGATAAATAGAATTGACCATTCTAACCATTCAATTATATCTGGACTTAAAACTAAGTAGATATAAATATATACAGTGTAACCAGCAAAAAAAAAATCAATCACCTTTTTTATTAACTCAATTAAGAATCTTATGAAAACTTTACATATAAAATCAACTTCAGCACGTAAAATGATTAATGACCTTCAAGAACATATTGGAGGAACAACCACATCGTTAAACCAAGAATATGTTTTAACAGTAGATAATGATTTAGCTTACGGAAGTATTACGGCCGTGAGTATTAAAAAAAGTATTACTTATATTGCATTCGATATTGAATTTAAAAAAGACTTTAGATTAGTAAATACCATTCTAAAATCTTCTCCTATATATTTCACATATTGTTCTGAGGGACAAGTGGAACACAGTTTTTCTGTAACTGGAAAAACAAATACGTTAGATGCGTTTCAAACAGCTATTTTAAGAAGTAAGGAAACCGTGAATAACGTGTATCATTTTGAAAAAGATATACTATTTAAATTTTCAACGGTTGTTGTAAGTACAGATGATGTATCACTTGCTAACAATGATTTAAACGCTAAATTAAACGAACTTTTCACCACTAAAAACGATACAGAACATTTCGCCTATTTTGGATCTTATAACTTAAAGATTTCTGAAAAAATTAAACAATTAGAAGCCATTAAACAACAAGGTGTAGTTAGACGTTTACTTGTTGAAAGTACAGTACAAACCATTTTGGCTTTAGAAATTCAACAACATACAGATGATCTTGAAGTCGCTAGAAACACTTTTGGATCACTTTGTAAGGACGAAATGGAAACGGTTAAAGATGTTTCTCAGTTTATTACAAACTATCCAGAAAAACAATATACTTTAAAATATTTAAGCACCAAATCGGGCTTAACACCTTCAAAATTACAAGAAGGATTCAAATTATTACACGACAGAACAGTAACGGATTTTATTAGAAACGTACGTGTAGAAACTGCAGAAAACCTAATTAAAACAACAGATTTAAACATCTCTGAGATTGTGTATACTGTTGGATTAACTAGCAGAAGTTATTTCTCTAAAATCTTTAAAGAAAAATATAACTGTAGTCCAAAACAATATCAGGACAATCAAAATTCGTTAGCTGCAACAGCATAACTTATATATAAAAAATCGCCCATGTGAATTATTACATGGGCGATTTTGTGTTTTATAATGTCTCAATTACACATTATAAAAGAACAATAAAAAAAGCGATCATCTAAATAAGATGATCGCTTTTTTATAATATATAGATAAAGTTCTTTCTAACTATTCATAGAAATTAAGAACTCTTCATTATTTTTTGTTTTCTTAAATCTATCATTGATAAATTCCATCGCTTCAACTGGGTTCATATCTGCTAAATATTTACGCATAATCCACATACGTTGTATTGTGGTTTCATCTAATAAAATATCGTCACGACGCGTACTTGATGAAATTAAATCGATAGCAGGGAAAATTCTACGGTTAGCAATACGTCTGTCTAATTGCAGTTCCATGTTACCTGTACCTTTAAATTCTTCAAAGATAACTTCGTCCATTTTAGATCCTGTATCTGTAAGAGCTGTAGCAATTATAGATAACGATCCGCCATTTTCAATATTACGAGCTGCACCAAAGAAACGTTTTGGTTTGTGTAAAGCATTTGCATCTACACCACCACTTAATATTTTACCAGAAGCAGGCTGCACAGTGTTATACGCACGTGCTAAACGTGTAATAGAGTCTAAAAGTATTACTACATCGTGACCACATTCTACCAAACGTTTTGCTTTTTCTAGCACTATGTTAGCTATTTTCACGTGCTCATGTGCTTCTTTATCGAATGTAGATGCTACAACCTCACCACGTACATTACGTTGCATGTCTGTAACCTCTTCAGGACGTTCATCTATTAATAAAATAATTTGATACACTTCTGGGTGATTCGCAGCAATCGCATTTGCAATGTCTTTTAACAACATTGTTTTACCTGTTTTAGGTTGCGACACAATCATACCACGTTGACCCTTACCTATTGGACAAAATAAATCCATGATACGTGTAGAAATCGTACTTTGCTTTTCGGCTAAAATAAATTTCTCTTGAGGAAATAATGGTGTTAAGTGTTCAAAAGAGACACGGTCTCTAACCACATTAGGGTTCTGACCGTTAATTTTACTCACTTTAATTAAAGGGAAATATTTTTCACCTTCTTTAGGTGGTCTCACTTGACCAAGAACAGTATCTCCAGTTTTTAATCCGAACAAACGAATTTGAGATTGCGACACATAAATATCATCTGGAGATGATAAATAGTTATAGTCAGACGATCTTAAAAAGCCATAACCATCTTGCATAATATCTAAAACACCTTCACTTTCAATAATCGCATCGAACTCATATTCTGGTTCTCTGTAACGGTTTCTAGTATCTTTGTTCCCGTTATTAGAAGGATGCTGGTTTCCATTAGACTTATTATTTTGTCTAGGGTTCGGACCATCTTTCTTTTGATTTGGATTTTCTCTTTTTGGACGATTAGGCTGATTCTCTTTTTTGGGAGTGTTTGGTGCTTTATCATCTTTACTCACAGTAGCCGGTTTATCTTCCTTAGCTTGTGGCGATTTTGAAGCCACAGGTCTTGGATTAGGTTTTCTGGCTGGAGCAGGTTGTTTTTTTACAGGAGCTGCTTTTGGCACTTCTTTTGGTATGTCTTTGTCTTCAGGAACAGAAGCTACTTCAGGTTTTGTATTTGTATTTTTTACAGCTTTAGCAGGAACACGTTTTTTAACACGCTCGCGCTTTGGTTTAGGCGCTTCTTCTTGAGGAGCCACAGTAGCTTTTACTTCTGTTTTTGCTTCAATAACTGCCTTAGGGTTAGCCGCTTGATGATCTAATACTTGATAGACTAGATCTAGTTTTTTAAGAGTACGAAACTTTGGGATATTTAATTTTTTTGCAATTTCCTGTAATTCAGGAAGCTTCATTTCTTTTAATTGAGTGATTTCAAACATTGATGTTCAATTGAATATTTGATTAGAATTTAAATATTGAATTATTCTGAAGAAAATATGATCTTATTCTGAAGAATTAACAATCTAAAACAAAGAGTGTTGTACATTGTTATTGCAATTATACAACTTTTATTTTAATAAATTATATAAATATTCTCAAAGAAACTCCTATTTTTGCTGTCTAGTTTATAAAAAACGAATGATACAACGTATACAAACTATATACCTTCTTTTAACCGCTATTGTAAGTGGCGGACTTATATTTGTGTTTAATTTATGGACCAATACAGAAGGAGCTTTAGTATATGCTACAGACAACTTATTAAGCCTAGGCTTATTTTTAGGATCTGCTTTGCTGGCGTTAGTATCTCTATTTATGTACTCAAATAGAAAGCTTCAATTTGTATTGGGGCGTCTAAACATCATATTAAACTTTTTTTTAATAGTGTTTTTCGTGTATCAATCTCTAAACTTATCTGGAGAAACTAACGTTTCAGAGAAAGGTATTGGGATGTTCCTTCCTATTATTTCTATCGTGTTATTAGTGTTAGCTAATAAGGCCATTAAGAAGGATGAAGATCTTGTAAAATCTGTAGATAGATTACGTTAAACCTTATATCTTAGTAGTATTAGTGCGTGTAAAAAACCCGAAGGTTGTGCTTCGGGTTTTTATTTTTTAAACTCGATAACTTCTAAGTCTTTAATTTCTGCCCCCTCTATAGTGAATCGCAACATGGTTCGTACTTTATGAAATCCATGTTTACCAATTGCACCAGGATTCATATGTAATAATTTCAACTTTTTATCGGGCATAACTTTTAAAATATGCGAGTGTCCACAAATAAACAGTTTTGGCGGATTGGCTTTAATCTCGTCTTTTACACGAATATTATAGCGGTTAGGATAGCCTCCAATATGCGTAATCCAAACATCTACACCTTCGCACATAAACCTGTTATGTTCTGGAAATACTCGTCGTACTTGCGCATCGTCTATATTACCATATACAGCTCGTAAAGGTTTTAGCGCTTCAATAGCATCTGTAACCTTTAAATCGCCTATATCACCTGCGTGCCAAACCTCATCAGCTTGTTTTACATATTTCAAGACATCATCATCTATATAGCTATGTGTATCTGAAAGTAAAAGGATTTTTGTCATTAAGAGAATATTGTGAGTTCAAACTAGTAAAACTAATTATCTTTGTAGATTCAATAACAAAAATACGATTATTCTTGAGATATTTTTTAGAACTTTCTTATAACGGAAAAGCCTATCACGGTTGGCAAAATCAGCCCAATGCCATTTCTGTACAAGAGGTTATTGAGACGGCTTTATCTGTAATTTTAAAACAGAAAATTGCCATTATGGGAGCGGGAAGAACAGATACAGGTGTACACGCCAAACAAATGTTCGCACATTTTGATTTTGAAGACACCTTTAATAGCGAAGAATTACAATATAAGTTAAACTCTTATTTGCCTAAAGATGTGGCTATACACCGCATTTTTAAAGTTAAAGCAGATGCACACACCCGATTTCATGCGACAAGCAGAACGTATTTATATCGCATTGCACTTCAAAAAAATGTATTTAATTTTGAAGAAGCTTATTGGGTAAAACCAAAACTGAATGTTGAACATATGAAAACTGCTGCAAATTTATTATTAGCATATAAAGATTTTCAGTGTTTTTCTAAAAGCAATACCGATGTAAAAACATATAATTGTGATATTATGGCGGTGCATTTAGAAGTTGTAGATACAGAATTACATTTTACCATTACAGCAGATAGGTTTTTAAGAAACATGGTGCGCGCCATAGTAGGCACGTTAATAAATGTAGGTTTAAACAAACTTGATGTTGAAGATATTCATCGCATTATCTCATCAAAAAGCAGAAGCGAAGCTGGGTATTCTGTACCCGCAAAAGGCTTGTATTTAACCCACATTACTTACCCAGAATCGATAATATTATAAATGGATAACACAAAAAAAAATAGTATAGATTTAAGTTTGTTTAAACGTCTTTTAGAGTATATAAAACCCTACAACAAAGTCTTTATTGGTGTCTTTATATCTGTAGTGTTATTAGCCATATTTGGCGCACTAAGACCCTATATTTTACAACAAGCCATAGATAATAATATTTCGACTAAAACACTTGAAGGTTTCTTTCCTTACATATTAGTTATGTTAGCGCTTTTAGTTTTCGAAGTCTCGTTTCAGCTTATTTTCATTTACTATTCCGGTTGGTTAGGTCAAAGTGTGGTAAAAGATATTCGTGTAAAATTGTTTAACCATATGCTTCGTTTTAAAATGAAGTATTATGACAATTCTTCTGTTGGTGTTTTAATTACACGTTCTGTAACCGACATGGAGCGTATTGCTGATATTTTTGGAGAAGGTTTATTCATGATTTTTAGAGACTCGTTAACCATGGTTGTTGTGGCCGGCGTTATGGTTTTTATAAATTGGAAATTAAGTTTAATTGTCTTCTTAATGTTACCGTTGGTTTTATATGCGACCCGTATTTTTCAGAAATACATGAAAAAAGCTTTCGAAGAAGTGCGTACAGAAATATCGAACCTGAATTCTTTTGTACAAGAACGAGTGACTGGAATGAAGATTCTTCAATTATTTACAAGAGAAGATACCGAATACAAACACTTTAAAGCTATAAACGAACGTCATAAAAAAGGATGGTTAAAAACGGTGTGGTACAACTCGATCTTCTTCCCTATCGCAGAACTTTCTGGATCTATTACTATTGGTTTAGTGGCTTGGTATGGAGGCTTAGATGCGGTAATGCATAACTCTTCTTCTTTAGGAGATTTAACCGCATTTGTGATGATGATTCCAATGTTATTTAGACCCTTAAGACAAATTGCCGATAAGTTTAACACCTTCCAGATGGGAATGGTTGCAGCCACCAGAGTCTTTAAAGTGATAGACACTAAATCGCAAATAGATGATACAGGTACACTAATTGCCAATCAGTTTAAAGGCGATATTATATTTAAAAATGTACGTTTCAGCTATATTGAAAACGAGGTAGTTTTAAAAGACATTTCGCTAGATGTTAAAGCAGGGCAAACCGTAGCAATTGTTGGTGCTACAGGTGCTGGAAAATCTACAATAATCAATTTATTAAATCGTTTTTACGAGATTGATAAAGGCAAAATTTTGATAGATTCTAAAGACATAAAAACATTCTCTTTAGTGTCTTTACGATCTCAAATTGCCGTAGTACTGCAAGACGTATTTTTGTTTGCAGACACTATTTTAAATAATATTACATTAAATAATCCCGACATTACTGAAGCCCAAGTTATTCAAGCCGCCAAAGATATAGGTGTACACGATTTTATTTCGAGCCTGCCTAATGGTTATAACTACAACGTTAAAGAACGTGGTGTCATGCTATCTTCTGGTCAGCGTCAATTAATTTCATTTTTACGTGCTTACGTAACCAATCCTAGTATTTTAGTGCTAGATGAAGCAACATCTTCTGTAGATTCCTATTCAGAACAACTCATACAAACTGCGACAGATAAAATTACAAAAGGAAGAACATCTATAGTAATTGCTCACCGATTAGCCACGATTATTAAAGCCGATAAAATTATTGTTATGGATGCTGGAGAAATTGTAGAACAAGGCACACATAGCGAATTACTTAAAACAGAAAATGGCTATTATAAAAATTTATACGAAGTACAGTTTATGAAAGAAATCTCTGCTTAAACCAGATCTTCTTTAATAATACCTTTGAGCTCTTCAATAGAGTTAAACATGATAAACTCTCCATTTTTAAAATAAGAAATTTGCCCAGTCTCTTCACTCACCACTAAGGCTAGCGCATCAGTTTTTTCACAAACACCAACAGCCGCCCTATGACGTAACCCAAAGCGCTGTGGTAAATTTTTATCGTTATTTACGGGTAATATTACACGTGTAGCTTTTACAATATTCTCTGCTATAATAATAGCTCCATCGTGTAACGGACTATTTTTAAAGAAAATACTTTCTATAATAGGCTCGGTAACCGTAATATTCATTTCGTCTCCGGTTTGAGCTAAAAAATCGAGGTTGTTATTTCGCTCAAAAACAATTAAAGCCCCAGTATTTGTAGAAGCCATTTTAGTACATGCCGAAAGAATAGCATCTACATCTGTACTATTATTACTTTCTGTTTGAAGAAATTTTAATTGTTTAAACAAATGACCACTTTTGCTAAAATTTGTAGATCCAATCATTAATAAAAACTTACGTAATTCTTGCTGAAATACCACAATCAAGGCAAACATCCCCACACTTATAAATCCGCCAAGAATATTACTTAACAGCTGCATATGTAAGGCTTCTGTAACCTTCCAAATAATGTAAATAATTACAATACCTATAAAAATATTTATGGCCACAGTCCCTTTTACTAATTTGTAAACATAGTAAAGTAACAGTGCTACGAGAAAGACATCTATAATGTCTATTAGTGTAAATTTTAAAAGGTCTCTAAAGATTTCCAAAGGACTATTTTTTATAAATGTAACAATCTATGATTTGTAAATAAACTCGTTTGTATGTATTAATACAGCTGTATTTTTAACTGTTAAAAGTAAATCTTTTATGTGTAAATACTCCTGAAAACTCAATTGATTTTCAAAATTTAAAACAAAAACATGTCCCTGGTTTGGAGCCGTTTTTAAACGATTTACAAATGCATCAACTGTTAATTGCTTCTCTTGGAACGTAACGTCATTTCTATTAAAAGTTAAAACTTCAGCCTGATCATCTAAAGTCTTTACATAAGCCTCTATTGTAGTATTTACATGATAATGAACTTTTGTAAACTCTATAAAACGTAAATTCTTTACCTCGGGATTAAATGCCGTAAAATAATTCTTTACCCCTTTCTTTTTATGAGATGCATTTCGCTTTTTTTCTTGTAAACCAATAACTACTGGAATAGCTTGCTGTAACGTTAAACGTTTATCTATGTTAACCAACCAATTGGTAGTACTAATTAAATTTTGCTTGTTTAACTCTACACTATCTTCTGCTTTTGTATTATAAAAAATATATGCCGGAGACACATCTAAAACCTCCTTGATCTCCGAATGTTGTATCTCTGCTAGTTGCAATTCCTTATCGCTTCCACAAGACAAACACAGGCTTAATATTAAAATAATTAATAATGGTTTCATATTATTGTTTTAGGGCATTTACAAGCGTTATACACTCCATGGCGGCTTTAACATCATGCACTCTTAGAATAGAAGCGCCTTTCTGCAAGCTAATGGTATTAATGACTGTGGTGCCATTTAAAGCATCTTGTGGCGATATTTCCAAGGTTTTATAAATCATAGATTTTCGAGAAGCACCAACCAACATGGGTAAATCTGCAATTTGTAAAAGTTCTAATTCGTCTAACAATTCAAAGTTTTGCTGCAAGGTTTTTGAGAATCCAAATCCTGGATCTATAATAATATCTATAATCCCATGTTGTTTTGCTAGAGCGATACGTTCAGAAAAATAAAATAATAGCTCTTTTATTAAATCTTTATAATTAGTGTGTTGCTGCATGGTTTGAGGTGTACCCAACATATGCATCATGATGTATGGTACTTTTAACTTGCCTACCGTCTCTAACATTAACGGATCTAACTGTCCTGCAGAAATATCGTTTATTAGAGCTGCTCCAGCTTCAATACAAAGCTTAGCGACACCACTTCTAAACGTATCTACAGATATTATTACATCTGGAAACGTTTTTATAAGTAGCTCTAAAACAGGTAAAATACGCGCTAATTCTTCAGATTCACTTACATGATCTGCATTAGGTCTGGAACTGTATGCACCAACATCTATAAACGTAGCACCTTCATCAAGCATCTGCTTCACCTGAGCAATAATATCAGCTTCATTTTTATAACTTCCACCATCGTAAAAAGAATCTGGAGTTAGATTTAAAATTCCCATCACACTTGGGGAAGAGATATCGATAAGTTGGCCTTTGCAGTTTATTGTTTTATTCAAAACAGATTAGAAATGTTTAAAGTTTGTTATTCCATTAAATTGTGCGAAATTTACGGAAAATTCAATTCAATATATGCAAGATACCTCAAAACAATACGACGCTGTAATAACCATCTGTAGAAGTTTATTTATAAACAAGATGAAAGATTATGGTTGTGCTTGGCGTATTTTAAGACTTCCATCTTTAACCGATCAAATTTTTATAAAAGCACAACGTATACGAGGATTACAAGAAAATGATGTTAGAAAAGTTGATGAAGATGAAATTTCTGAATTTATAGGTGTTATAAACTATTGCATTATGGCATTAATTCAGTTAGATAAAGGTGTGGCTACGCAACCTGATTTAAGTACACTTGAAGCCACAGACCTTTACGATGATAAAATAGCGAAAACCAAGCAATTAATGATGGATAAAAACCATGATTATGGAGAAGCTTGGCGAGATATGCGTGTAAGCTCTTTAACCGATTTAATTCTTCAGAAATTACTTCGCGTGAAACAAATTGAAGATAATAAAGGTAAAACATTGGTTAGCGAAGGCATAGATGCTAATTACCAAGATATGATTAATTATTCTGTATTTGCTTTAATTCATTTAAACGCAAAATAATATAAAAAGAACGCAACATCCCCTATAATAGCAGATCTCATTTTCATGAAAAAGATAGTAAGTATTAGTAGAATTTTAGTTGGTGTATTATTCATCATATCAGGTTTAATTAAACTAAACGACCCTATTGGGTTTTCCTTTAAACTAGAAGAATACTTTAGTGCCGCAGTGCTTAATCTTACGGCTTTAGAACCTTATGCCTTAGTTATTTCTATTCTAGTGGTTATTTTTGAAGTCCTCTTGGGTATTTTTTTACTTATTGGATACAAAGCAAAATTTACAGTTTGGAGTCTACTACTCATGATTTTGTTTTTTACGTTCCTGACCTTCTACTCTGCCTATTTTAATAAAGTAACAGATTGTGGTTGTTTTGGAGATGCTATTAAACTAACACCTTGGCAAACCTTCTCTAAAGACATTGTTTTACTTATCCTGATTCTAATAATATTTTCTGGCATACGTTTCATAAAACCCGTATTTAGCACATTCCAAACCACAGTTTTAGCTTTGTTTGGATTTATTGGTTGCTTGTGGTTTGGATATCACGTCCTAATGCATTTACCAACCATAGATTTTAGACCTTATAAAGTAGGCGCTAATTTATGGGATAATATGATTGTACCAGAAGATGCACCGAAAGCAGATATAGACTATATGTGGACTTTTAATATTAATGGTGAAGAAAAAGTAATCACAACTAAAGGATCTTACCCTACGGTTGATGGCGAGTTTATTAGTGTGGATACCAAAGAGATTGATCCTGGTTATGTGGCACCTATTCACGATTTTTCAATAGAACGTGATGGAGAAGATTTTACTGAAGCCATTTTACACGACGACCATGTGGTATTACTCATTGCTTACAGTCTAGAAAAATCGGAATCTTTAGGACTAAAAGCCATTAAAAATGTTGCAGACAAAGCGAGTGAAAACGGCTATAAAGTGATCGGACTTACTGCTTCAGGTCACGAGATTCAAGATAAATTGAAAGCAGAATATCATTTTAATTTCGATTTTTACTTCTCAGACGAAACCGCTTTAAAAACCATAGTGCGTTCTAATCCCGGTGTATTAATATTAGATAAAGGAACGGTAATACAAAAAGTACACTGGAACGATGTAGACGATTTAAATCTAATTAAAGTGAATTAATCTATAAGCTGTGTTAAACTACATTCTAAATAAATTGTTTTATGCATTACTAACATTGTTTGGGGTAGTTACAGTTATCTTTTTTTTATTTAATGTCTTACCAGGAGATCCCGCACAAATGATGTTGGGCCAGAATGAAGACAGCGAGCAACTAGCCATTATTAAACAAAAATATGGCTTCGATAAACCACTAGCCGTCCAATTTGGATATTATGTTAACGATTTATCTCCGCTCTCGTTTCATTCATCAAATCCAAAAGATTATACCTTTTTAAGTCTTGGTAAATATACTGCCATTTCGCTTTTTAATATAAGCAACACTCAAGTCGTTTTAAAAGCGCCTTATTTACGAGAATCTTTTACTAAACAAGGAAAAAAAGTAAGCAGTGTTTTAGCAGAGACTTTACCAAATACATTTATTCTAGCCGTATCGGCCATTATAATAGCGATAATTATAGGTGTTGTTTTAGGAGTCGTTTCGGCCTTATACAAAGACACCTTTTTAGATAAAAGCATACAATTTATAAGTACTATTGGTATGAGTGTACCATCCTTTTTTAGCGCCATTTTATTCGCTTGGGTTTTTGGATATCTACTTCATAAATACACGCATTTAGAAATGACAGGAAGTTTATACGAACTAGACGATTTCGGAGAAGCTATGCATTTACAATGGAAAAACTTAATACTTCCCGCAATTGTCTTAGGAATTCGTCCGTTGGCTGTAGTGATTCAACTCATGAGAAATTCGTTATTAGAAATTTTCAATCAAGATTTTATAAGAACAGCCAGAGCCAAAGGCTTAACCGAATATCAGATTATAAAAAAGCATGCGATAAAGAATGCTTTAAATCCTGTTGTTACTGCTATATCGGGTTGGTTTGCATCCATGCTAGCAGGTGCAGTATTCGTAGAATATGTATTTGGATGGAATGGCTTAGGAAAAGAAATAGTAAACGCTTTAAATACTCTAGATTTACCGGTTATTATGGGTTCGGTGCTAATTATAGCGCTTTTGTTCATAATAATCAATATTTTTGTAGATATCATATATGCTTGGTTAGATCCAAAAGTAAAACTTCAATAATTTATTAATAGAAACAAACTATGAGAAAGAACATCGTTGCAGGAAATTGGAAAATGAACAATGATTTATCACAAACCGAAACATTGTTAACAGCACTGAAAAACAAAACAATAACATCTGATGCAGAAGTTATGGTAGCACCAACTTTTACAAACCTCTGGTCTGCTTTTAATACTTTAAAAGATAATGCTATTGAAGTTGTTGCTCAAAACATGCACTTTGCAGAAAACGGAGCCTACACTGGTGAGATTAGCGCTAGTATGTTAAAAAGCGTAGGAATTAACACTGTGATTTTAGGACATAGTGAGCGTCGTGCTTATTTTAACGAAACAGACGAATTATTAGCTAAAAAAGTAGATGCCGCTTTAGCAAACGACATGCGTGTAATTTTCTGTTTTGGTGAAGAATTAGCCGATAGAAAATCTGAAAATCACGAAGCTGTTGTAGGTAGTCAAATTACAAATGCACTGTTTCATTTAGAAGCTTCGGCCTTTAAAAACATTGTATTAGCTTACGAACCTGTTTGGGCTATTGGAACAGGAGAAACTGCTAGTCCAGAACAAGCGCAAGACATGCATGCGTTTATTAGAAAAACTTTAGCCGATAAATATGGTGCTGATGTAGCAGATAGTGTATCTATCTTATACGGAGGAAGTGTAAAACCAGGAAATGCTCAAGAAATTTTCTCTAAACCAGATGTAGATGGTGGTTTAATTGGAGGAGCTGCTCTAAATGCAGACGATTTCTTTGCTATTGTAAATGCATTTTAATTATAAAAATATATTGTAATAAAAAAGGCTGTCTTGGTTAAGACAGCCTTTTAATTTTATATCCCTATTTCGACTTGAAAACGCAAGTACCAACTGTCGGTATCTATAGTATTTAACGTAAAATCTGTTTTCGTTAATTCTGCCTGAAGTTTCAAACTGTGTTCCCAAATGTATTTGGTAACCCCTACACTATATTGATTTGTTTCCGGCATAACTATATCTACATCCTTGTTTGGTTTCTGATTAGAATAGCGTGCGATAATTTCATAATTATTTGAAAAAATATAACTCAACTGGGTGTCATATCCTTCACCTGCTACTACATAACGAAACTCACTAGTATTTTCCGGATTATAGGTAATCGGATTATCTGCCATACGTTTCATATACGCGGTTTGAAATGCCCAACCATTATATTTCACTATAGCATCAAACAACAGCGACGTTAAATCGCGTTGATCAAATAACTCCGAGCCCAAAGTACCACGTGTTCTACGTGCACCTTCGTTGTAATGATACACTCCAGAAAGCATTAATTTAGGTGTTTGCTCACGAGCGATATCTCCTTCAAAAAAAGTTCCATTATCTGTAAACGCACCAAACGGATAAAGTTCTAAACGGGCCGTATATGCCAATCCAGTTTCTGGTAATTTGGTCCAATTCCGTCCTTCACCTGTAGAAATCGCTGTTTTTATATTGTAAGAAAATATTTCTGGTTTTTCATTCAAATAATACACTTGCAACCCAAAATCACGATCTATATTAAAACTCGCATTATTTATAGTACGATCTGTTAGTTGTAAGGCTCCAGAAGAGTTTATACGCTGTCTGTTACCTGGTAATTTAGTTTGCCCGAAACCAATATTCCAATGTGCGTTAGGGCGATAAAACACCACCGCATCACGAATTATATTTATATTATCGCCATCTTCTATAACTCCTACATCTCCAGGAGCAAAAGATAATTGCACAACATACACAAATTTAGGATCACCCACATAGCCATCAAACTTTAAACGCATACGTCTCACCATCGCTTCCACACCATTTTTATCTGTTTCAGATTCCAGGTAAGTCGCACGATTTTGCATTCTAAAACGAATATTAAGTTTAAAAATACTATCTGGAGACGTTAAACCTACACCTTTCCCGAAAGAATAATATGGTAAAGCCGCCAACCTAATATCATTGTCGTTTTGTGCTTTAGATGTCAAACCAAAAGCAAGCAATACTAAGGCAATAATAATTTTATTCATGTTAGTCTTATTTTAGTACAAAATTAACAGTATCTGCGTAATACTTAGTAAATTTGACAAAAAAATAAATGGCAGAAATATATATAGGTTACGATTTTAATGTAGCGCCTTTACAACCCGGTGTAGAAATATTAATTGCTGAACTTGGCTATGCAGGATTTGAGAGTTTTGTAGAAACTGAAACAGGCGTAACAGCATACATTCAGAAGGAAGAATGGCGCGAAGATATTCTTGAAGACATACAGATTCTTGATTCCGAAGAATTTGAAATCACGTTTACTTTTGAAGATATTGAACAAACCAATTGGAATGAAGAATGGGAAAAAAACTTTAACCCAATAGTTGTAGACGATGTATGTGCCGTTCGAGCACCATTTCATGAAAAATTCGACACCAAATACGATATTATTATCGAACCAAAAATGAGTTTTGGAACGGGACATCATGAAACCACTCACATGATGATTCAGCATATTTTAAAAACAGATTTTGAAGGCAAAACAGTTTTAGATATGGGTTGCGGGACTGGCGTTTTAGCCATTTTAGCAGAATTTAAAGGTGCAAAACAATTAGATGCTATAGATATAGATAATTGGTGCTACTTAAACAGTTTAGAAAACGTAGAACGTAATCAGTGTAAAAACATTACGGTTTATGAAGGCGAAGCATCTTTATTAGCAGGAAAAAGCTACGATATTATTATTGCTAATATTAATAGAAACATTCTTTTAAACGATATTAAAACCTATGCATCTTGCCTAAATACTAACGGCGCATTGTTTTTAAGTGGGTTTTATAACGACGATATTCCTACAATTGAAGCAGAATGCACTAAAAATATGTTAAAAATTAGCGAAAAATTAGAACGAAATAATTGGGTTGCTCTAAAATTTTTAAATTAGTAGAAAAGTAAAACAGATGAGCACTAAGGAAGAAGTACTAGAAGAGGTTCTCGTTGAAACCGATACAAAAAAAGAAAATGAAAATGAGATTGTGCTATATAATGATGAAGTAAACACCTTCGATCATGTTATAGATACACTTATTGCAGCTTGCGAACACACACCAGAGCAAGCAGAGCAATGTTCTATAATTGTACACTACAAAGGAAAATGCACAGTTAAAACAGGTCCGTATAAAGATTTAGAGCCACGTTGCTCTAAATTATTAGATGCTGGTTTAAGTGCAGAAATAGTTTAATTCCTCACACAAAACTCATATTTAAGGACTTAAATTCTGTTTGAATACACAAAATGAATTTAGCTCAAAAAAAAACAAAAAAACCTAAGAATATATTTGGTAAACATTATGAAACCTCATATATTTGCACCCACAAAAAAGGCCTCGTGGCGCAACTGAATAGCGCACTTGATTACGGCTCAAGAGGTTACTGGTTTGAATCCAGTCGAGGTCACTACTGTTTATAAGGGTTTCAAGAAATTGAAACCCTTTTTTTATTTATCGTATTCACACTATTTTCACACTTTTCTATAATTAAGGCTATTCACTTTAAAATATTTTATTTGTTTTAAATGTGCATTTACTACACTTACTACATTGTTTTTAAAAATAATATTGTTTTTAGAACTACATTGAGTACATCTACTACATGATTTTAAATAAATGCTTGGCTTATAACGGAAAGATGATTTATACTAGTTTAATTCATTCTCAATTTTTTGTTTACATTTACTAAGTCTGCTAAATCTTGTTTGTTTTAATTTGAAAGAAACAATTGCAATAAACAACATGAATGATAATATTTTGACAAGTTTTAGGTATAATACACACGAATAATAATAGAAATATAACTAATGCAAAATAACCTTATCTATCAAATATTAAAACTGGAATTATCAAAGCTAGAAGATGGTATATCAGTAAAAAACATCGATTTCATAAAGGACTCTGATAAACGATTACTTACTTTCTATATTGATGCCTCTGGGTTTGATTTAGAACTTGTGGAAGAACAAATGGTGGAATTAGAAAACCTAAATAGAACATGGAAAAAAACTAACGAAGGAGCAACTTTATGCGGATTTATTACCATGAGTAGTATTATAGTTGATGAACAGAAAATCGCTTTTAGGATGTTAAAAACTGATTTTATTGATTTTGTAACACAAGAAAAACTAAACATAAATACGGAAAGTTAACTTTTTTTGGCAGTATCTCATAAACTGTGTAAATTCATTAAAGACACTTTTTACAAACTCATTCCAACACCATTAATTTTTAGCCAGTTAACTTGCTCTTGGTAATTAGGTAAAACTTTATCTACTTCATTCCAAAAGGCTTGGGTATGATTGTTATGAATTAAATGAACCAATTCATGAACAATAATATAATGCAACACATCAATTGGTGCCATGGCACATTTCCAATGAAAATTTACGTTACCATTTGGTGTACAAGATGCCCAACGGTTTTGTAGTTCCATGACTTTAATTTGATTGGGCTCTACTCCTAGTTGATTTTTATAGCGTTCAATTATTGGATGAATTTTACTGTTCAATTTATCTTTATAAAAGGTAACAAATAGCTCCTTTGCTTTGTTCTTATCTGTTTTGCTTAGCAAAAATGTATTCCTTTTAAACTGAATACCTTCCAGTTTTTCATCTACCAATTTCAAGCGATAATTACGTCCTAGATATAAAAACGATTGTCCATTCACATACTCTCTCTTAACTGCATTTTCATTAAGCTGTGTCCACTCTGCTAAATTTTTAAAGATTTGGTATTCTTTCGCTTTTATTATATCTCTAATTTCATCATCACTTAGTTTTTCAGGAACACGCGCAGAAACAGTTCCATCTCTTTCTATAAAGATGCTTACTGTTTTACGTTCACTTTTTTGAATAACTATGTCTACTCCAGATACTCTCATTACTTGGTTAATTCTTGATGTCTACGTTTAGCTAAATTCATGATTTCTACACTTAATTTAGCATGCAATTTAGATACTTTATCTACATCGTTAAACGATATTAAATCTTCTACTTCTCCTTGTAACTTTCTAATTTCGGCTGGTCTGCCTCCCCAAAAATTAGGTTTATTAATAGCATCTTGTAAAAGGTTTACCAATTCTATAATTAATGCTTTTAAGGCTTCTTTTTCTTTTTCCGTTACTACCTCATCTTTAAAAGCACTAAAGATTATAAAGTCATAGAATGGTAATTCTTGGTCATCTAATCCTTCTTCTTCATTTTCTCCTTGTCTTCCTTTTTCTAGATCTTCTCTTACTCTTTCAAACTCTTCTACAATAGCATCCCAGTTACCCTGATAACGCTCTATAATTTCTTCCATTCTCTTAAGGAAACGTTTATATAAGGCAGGATCTTTATTAATATTTACTTTTATATGCCTTCTAATGGCATGCTCCATTTCTGACGCTTTAGATTTTGAGTTTTTACCAAGCTTACCTACTTCTTTTGCGAAATCTTTAGACAATAAACTAACAGGAGCTACTCGACTATCGATACCTAAGGTTTCTAGATGCTCATCAATCATTTTACGCACCTTAGGTTTTGCCCATTTTAAGTCCATGCTTGGATCTTTATAACGGTTTTTAATACGGACTAATAGATATCCAAAACGTTTTGCTGGAATGTAATACTTTCTTGCAGCTTCCGAATGAAACAGCAGATCCAAGCTATCAAAAAACGCTTTTATATAGGTATCAAATTGTGCTCTAAACGGAATAGATTCTGCTAATGCAATACAGTCTTCTGCTAGTTGAAACTCTGCATCTTTATCTGTCATGCGTTGCTCGGCAAATTTCTTGAAATCGATTATACCTTTGTCTGTAAACAGCTGAATCATTCGGTTGTAACGTGCTTCTAACACTGGTATTTCTTTATTGATATCTCTAAAGTATTCTAACAGCTCTTTGATATCTTCTTCGTCTTCTGCTCCCCAAATATTTAAGGCATCTTTTAAATGGTTGGATACGCCAAAGTAGTCTACTAAAATACCATGTGTTTTATCCTTTTTAGTACGATTTACACGTGCAATAGCTTGTAACAAGTCATGTTCCCTAATGCTTTTGTCTAAATACATGACTTGAGCAATAGGTGCATCAAAACCTGTTAATAGTTTATCGCAAACACATAAAAAAGCAACACCCGTTTCTGGTTTTAAATAATTCCCTGCTTCATCTGTACTATAATCAAAATCTTTTTTAAAGTTATCTACTGCTTTTATTTCTCTTGCATTTTTACGTGCTGCACTAATAAATGCTTGCTCATTATTATCTTGTTTGGTAACCACTGTACCAATTTTTATAAATTCAATCTTTTTAATTAAGTCTATATCTGGTTCCGGTTTATTTCTTTCTAATGCTGCTCGCTCTTTTAAAGCCTCATCAATTAAATATTGATAACGAGCTGCCGCCACTATAGAACTCCCTACTACCATGGCTTTAAACCCATTTGGTAAGATATCATCTACATAATGCTTTACTAAATCTTTAGCAATTTTTCGTAAACGGTCCATGTTTTCTAAATAGGCTTGCATGGTCCCGTAACGCTTTTGGATTTCTTCTTTTTCTTCCTTGCTTTGCTTTTTAAAAACATCTTCAAAGTCGGCATCAAAAGCTTCTCTCGATTTTATATTGTCGTTGGTTGTTTTACCGATGTAAATAATATCTAAGGTTGCACGATCATCTACAGCTTCTCTAATTTTGTAGGTGTCGATAAACTCGCCAGTACCACCAAAACGCTCGTGTGTTTTTTGTTTATGCCTATCGGTTAATAAAGGTGTTCCTGTAAATGCAATTTTAGTCGCTTGTGGAAATGCGGTAAATAAATTATCCCCCATATCACCACCTTGGGTTCTGTGGGCTTCATCAATCAAAATAACTATTCTGTCTGATGTGTTCACCACGTCAAACGGTTTAAATTCTGGCACTTTGCCTTCTTCCACAAAAGCTTTCATAAGTGCTTTAGAATGTTTTAATTCTTCTTGCACAAACTTATGTACCATAACCATATTTAAGTTAGATGCAGTACCACTTAACTTTGGCACTAATTCTTTACGCGACCCCACAATATTGGCTTCTTTAAACTCATTGGTTAAACGAGCCGTGGCAGATAACTGTTTTTCTAAATCTTTACGATCTACCATCATAATGACTTTGTAATCTTTCAAATCTGCTTGCGAACGTAACTTACGCACAAAAAACACCATGGTTAACGACTTACCAGACCCTTGCGTATGCCACACCACTCCAGAACGCGTTTTTCCTGAAGTTTCGTTACGCATTCTATCTAATATTTTACCTACTGCTCGGTACTGCTGATAGCGACAAACCACCTTAATTTCAGTACCTTCCTTTATTTCCATGAACAAGGTGAAGTGTTGTAAAATGTCTAATAAGATTTCTTTGTTTAAGATGCCTTTAATTAACACTTCTTGGCGTACTCTTGGGTCATTATGTAATCCGTTGTTTTGATATCTAGCCGTTTCTTCTGCTGCATAGTTTAGAACATCTACATTTTTATAAGCTTCAGGAAAGATATCTTTCCAGTTTAAATAATACTCAAAATCTCCAGAGATAGAACCTACACGTGCTTCTTCGCCATGGGTTGCGATGCTAAATAAATTATAATGAAATAAACGTTCTTCACCATCTGTAAAACCAAAATCATCACCACGTGTATTCGCATAACGCATGATCTGATCTACCGCACTAGAAATTGGGTCTGCAACATCTACATCTTTACATTCTACAACACAAAAAGGCAAACCATTTACAAATAATACAATGTCTGGAATGATGCCATCTCTTGGCCCACCAGGCGTAACAATTCTAAATTGGTTAATGGCTACAAACGCGTTATTCTCCCAATTTTTAAAATCTACGAGTTTTACTAATGGGTTTTCTTCTCCTGTAATTTCATTTTTTGCGACTGTGGTTTTGGTCACACCAATTAGTTTTTCAAAAACTTGCTTATTGGCTTCTAATAAAGATAAGTTTGCTTTTTCGGTTGCAATGGTTTCATTATATAAATCTTCTACCTGTTTATCGCTTAACCAATTTACACCATCAACAACATTTATTTTTTTAATCGCTTTTATAAACTCTTGCTTAAGCGTGACTTCTTTAAAACTAGTACGCAAACTTTTGGCGGGATCTTGTGGAATACCAAAACTCCCCTGGTCGATTATTCGCCAATCAAGGTCTTTTAGTTTTTCTAAAAATGGTTTTTCTACATTGGTGTATTCTGCCATATTATTAATCTTGTAAAGGTTCTATTTTCCAGATATCTGCTGCTAATTCTAATAACATTTCTTGTCTTTCATCAATTTGTTTAGCAGTCCATTCATCATTAAAAGGTTTAAGCTTTGTATTTATTCTTGTAATAGATGTATTTTCCCCAACATTATTAAGAGCATCTAAACTACTTGTTAAGTAATACTTACTCATTTTATATTGCGATTTTTTATTCTTAAAAAAATCTCGACTAGCGACTATATTAATTGGCTTCTCTAAAAGCGTCAAATTCCCTAATTTTACTTTGTATTGCTGATACTCTTTGTCTTTATTATCAGGATGTAAAATGAAATCGTTTAACAATTCTTGATTTGGCGTATTTGGTAAAATATGCTCAATTTCTAAATTGGTATAATCGTTTAAATTATCTGGGCTTAACAAGCCTTTATATGCCATATTTACATGTTGTGTAAATTTGGCTAGAATATATCTAGTTCTATATTGCTGTAACGAGTAAAAATGATAGCGTCTTAAAGCATCTATAAGTTCTGGTTGCTTACTTATTGTGCTTTTTTCGAAACGATTAGAAATAAACTCGTTTAATTGCACTTTTTGAGTTGCATAATCTGTACTATTTGAAATAGCTCTTAACTCATCTGCCCAATCAGAAAAGTTACGTTCTAATATTTTAGTTGAAGTTCTAGTAACCATAAAGTAAAACAAAAAGGTTTCTAATTGTTTTAATAAATGATCAAAAAGGTCTTTTGGTAGATTGTATGATGCTAAAAGAATTACATAATGTAAACTAAAACCGCCACCTGTTAGTTTTCTAATATTATTCATGTAGACGTTATCTTCTCCATCGTTTCCTTTTCCTTTGGTTAACAATAAAAAGTTAGATACCGTTTTAATTATTTTTCGAACAAATACAAAAGGTTCTTTTTGGTAGTTACTAGCAGTTATATTTTCTTTTTTAGAAAACCAATCATAAATTTCGTCTTCTCTTACAATACCATCACTTCTATGGTTTGAAATTGTATAATTTGCCATTAAAAAATAACGTAAAAAACGCAATGGTTTTTCTTTATTTTCTTCTAACGGATTGGTTATTTTTTTCCATTCGTTTTTAAGTTTGGTAAACTCGTCTAACTTAACATTTGTAAACAATAGATTTTTTAGTAAATCCATAGGATTTAAACCAACACCACGTTCATTAATAGTTTCAAAAATCTTTAATGCACTACTAACATCTGTTGATATTTGAATAAATACCACGTTGTTTGATAAATTACCCCAATACTTTTTTAACGTTCCTGTTTCTTGATAATTATATTTTAGGTACTGGTAAATGGTTGTGTAAGCATTTATAATATTTTCTAAAGCACCAAATTGTGACACACCTGCTGCATTTAGCAATGCTTTAATGGTTTCTGGCTGATTCCCCGATTTTATAATGGCAGTAATTACCTCTTCTGCATTTTCGTATTTAGGGTTTAACTTTAAACTGGTACTAATTTCGCCATCGCTATCTGTAAAGCTAGTGCTAATTAGGTTGCTTAAAATTGCCTCTTGCGGCTCGCCTTTAAACAAGGCTTTAAGTGCACAAAGCATTAAGAAAAATGTAGTTAAACGTTGTTGCCCATCTATAACATCATACTGTTTTTTATGTTGGGTTGGCGACACCAAAATAGTACCAATAAAATACTCACTAGCAGAACCACTCTCTATTTCGTTATTTAAATCGTCTAGTAATTTATTTACTTCCTTATCACTCCACACATATTCGCGTTGGTAATCTGGAACGATATAAAAGCAATCGTTAAAGGCTTCTTCTATGGTAAATTTATGGTTTTCTATTTTAGACATTTCAATATTCTTTTTTACTTTATTTTCTAATCTACACTCACGGCAACCTTACCCGTTAACAAATCTTGCAGTAAACCTGCTTTTAATTGTTGGTATTTGGTTAATACTTGTTTTTCTAAATCTATTTTTTGCACAATAGAATTAAGTGCTTTTGAAATTTTAATTTTCTCATCTACATCTACTGGCACCTTTACGATTAATTTTCTTAACAATTCGATACCTAATGAAGACCTTGTAGAACCTGTTAATAATTTGTCTATTTGGGTTTTCATATAATCACTATCTAATGCAAAGGACAAATAATCACTTTCGATTTTTGTTGGATTTATTATTGCCATTGTTGGTGAAATAGTAAATTTAAAATCATAATTCTTGAATCGAATTATTTTTCCGATAGTAGCAACTCTTCCAAATCCAATTGTTTTGTTGCTTAATTTATATCTCATCGAGTGTTCATCGAAAATTTTTTCCGAAACCTTTCTCGCATTTTTAATTAAATTACCTGATTCATCAATATCACCAATACCAACAAAAGGAATACCTCTGTCATCTATACTTGGTGCTCTGTGACTAGGATGCGGGTCAATTATATTAGCAATTTCACCTAGTTCATAAAAAACCCAATAATCGTCTGTTCGTAATTCAAACAAATCGTGCATTAAACCCTGTTTTATGGCTTGGTATTTGGCAATAGCGCTTTCGGTTTTTTCTATAACGGCATCTACGGTAGATAGGATTTTGGCTATTTTTTTTTGTTGTGGTAGAGGTGGATATTGAATGTTTAATCTACCAATATCACCTAAACTAAAGTTTGCTTGAGCAGCTTGCACATTAATTCTTCTTATTTGATCCTTTATGAATGCTCCATTTAGATAGTATTTAATGTAATCTCTATCCAAAATAGAACTATTGGATAATCTGATTAGCGCAAGTGCTTGATTAGTGTTAGCAGGAATAATAGTTTTATCAACAACTGCAATTCTTCCTAGAACTCCAGCAATTGAAAATAAAATATCATCAACTTGAAGCTGTGAACGTCTTAAAATCGCGTGAGTTTCTTCGTCGATAAAAGCAAAAGATTCAGGTATAAACTTACCTGAATTAGTAATACTTTCAGCTTTGATAAAATTGATTCCAGATTCTTTAAATTCTTTACCTAACGATGTTGGCGTTGTACCTTTCGTTATTAAAGATGTTTCTCCTTCAAACAAGCATTCTTCCCAATTATCCCTCATAACCCAATTCCATTAAAAAGTTATTCAATTGGTTAGCTGCTTTTTCTCTATTATCTAGAATATTAACCAATGTATTTTGGTATTTGGTGTAGCGGGTTTCTAGTTCGGTAATTAAAGCACGTTCGTAGCGGTTGACGTAATCCATTACGGTATGGTGTAACACGGCTTTAAAACGGGTAAGTATTAATGTTTTGGCTTCTTCTGGTGTTATTTTTTCGCGTGCTTTGGCAACCAAGTCTTCTTTTTTGGCTTTTATTTCGGCAATGGTGGCTTTGCAGGTTTTTAACTCGTTGGTGAGTTCTGTGTGTTTGGCTAGCTGTTGCTCAATGATTGTTTTTTTGGTTTCGGCTTGGGTTTGGGCTTTTTGTTTTTGGGTTAGCTCTTGTGTTAATGCAGTGGCATCTTCATTGGCTTTAATTCTAATTTTTAGCGCTTTAATTTCTTTCTTCAGCTCTCTAATATCAGCGTTGTAGGTTTTAATGTTAGTTTTAAGTTCTTTTAATACGTCGCTTGGGAAGACTTCGTAATTGTCTTCGTCAAACTCGCCTTCTTCCAATTCGTTTACTTCGTTAAATACCGCTTCTAACTCGTCGCGTCGTGCTTCGTTAGTGGCTAATTCTTCTAATACTTCCGGGAATTGCGATTGTAGTATGTCTTCCGCAGGAATTAATTCGGCATTCCAACCACTTGCTGCAATCGATTTTAAATCGGTTTCTAAAACATCCCAATAGGCAGCAAAAGCACCTCTACTTTTGTGTAAGTCTAAAATCCCTAAGGCACTAAAATCGTTGGCAATGCTCACAGAGAAATCTCTGTATAAATCGTACACATTTTTCTGCTCTGGTAAGGCTTCTAGTTTCGGTACATTGTTTGTCCACCATTGGTTTACGCCATTGGTGTATTCTTTTCTTTTTAAAACAACATCATCGTGTTCTAAAACAATAGTTTTTATTTGTTCTTTAGATGTTACATTATCTACCAAAATATCATAACCTATTTTAGGTGATTTATGATAAATGGCTGTTCGTAAGCTTAAGTAATTATTCCAATAAGATTCTAATTCATCAACTTCAGCAGTTGGAATACCACCATGTAAATGTGCATTGATATCTTGCGGTTCGGCAGGCGGACTATTATCTACATACCTACGGATATTAAAATTGTAATCTTCTTTTTCTAAATTAGTTTTAGAAATGTTTCTAGCATAGCCTTCTAAATTTTCTTTGCTTTTATAGATGTAGCTAATTTTAGCAATATCTTCTGGACGCAATTTGTTTTGGTTTTTGCCTTCTTTGTATTCTCTATCAGCATTAATAAATAACACCTCATTACGTTGTGCTGCTCCTTTTTTATTGATAATTAATACAGAAGCAGGAATTCCTGTACCATAAAACAAACCAGATGGCAAACCAACCACTGCTTCTAAATACCCACGGTCTACCAACCATTGGCGCATGCTTTTTTCTTCGCTACCTCTAAACAACACCCCATGTGGCATTACTACCGCCATACGACCATTGTCTTTTAACACCGATACCATGTGTTGCACAAACATAAAGTCGGCTTTTTTCTTTTTAGGCATCCAGTAATGGAAACGATCACGGAAGTTTTTAATGTCGCTATAATTTGCAGAAAATGGTGGGTTGGCTATAACAATATCAAAACGTTTTAATTCGCCGTTTTCTACGTGTAATGGATTCGCTATGGTATCTCCTTGTAGAATTTCGGCATCGAAAATATCATGGAATAACATGTTCATTTTACATAAAGACCATGTTGTACCACTTAATTCTTGACCATGGAAACTCAAACGCGATGCATCACCATAACGCGCTTCTACATAGTTTTTGTTTTCAATTAGCATACCACCAGAGCCACAAGTTGGATCGTAAATTGACGATTCTTCTTCAGGTTCTAACAGCGTTACTAATAATTTCACCACTTCGTTTGGTGTATAGAATTCACCGCCTTTTTTACCTGCACTATCTGCAAAATATTTTATTAAATACTCGTAGGCAGTACCTAAAAGGTCTGGAAACTCAAAACGGTCGTCTGTTAAACTTACTTTATTAAAATGTGTGATGAATTCTATTAGTTTTTCATCACTTAAAGCGTTTTTGTTTTTACCAATGGTACGGTTAAAGTTGACATTGGTTAACACCCCAGATAATTTATCAGGATTTTCTTCTTCTAAAGCTTCTAAAGCTTTATTTAAATGATCTCCCACATCTTTTTTAAGGTGAAGAATCCCTTCGTTAACCTCTTGTCCTTCTTCGTTGGTAGTTTTATAATTCCAACGTGCGCGAGTTGGCACATAGTATTGGTAGGCGTTTGCACGCTCTAAGGCTTGGTTTATTTTATCTTCAGACAATCCTTTGGCTTGTAATTCTTTTAAACGAATAGCACGATCTTGTTCGTACTTATCGCTTAAACGTTTTAAGAATAACATCCCGAAAATGTATTCTTTAAACTCTGAGGCATCCATGTTACCTCTTAATATATCGCAGGCATCCATAAGGAAACCTTCTAGCCATGAAAGGGTTAGTTTTTTATTCATTGTTTTATTCTATGAGTTTTAACTCTTTATATTTTACTTTGTTTTGATATTTGTATAATCAAAATACAGTCAAAAATTACATCTTATTTTGGATGTCTAATTGCCTCGTTCTGTGCTTAATTAATACTTTTAAATCTTCTTTGTTTTTATCATTAAGACAACTATTATCAATTAACGCTCCCCAACTTCCTATTCCTTTTTCGATACGTTTCCAAAGGTTTTCAATTGCTTTTTGTGGAATATGAGCTTTTAACATAGCTTCATTAAAATCTTCACGTTTTAATTTTCGCTTTTTTCCGTTAAGATTTAACGCTAATTCTTCTTGATCTTCTGGAATTAACATTTTTACAGCAACCATATCATAAGCAGGAGACAATTCATAATGTTTACTATCATTGGCTATTATAGAAAAGTTCTTTAGATGCATATCATTATTCCCAATTAAGAAAGATACAATGACTTGCTGATAAAATTTTACGGTTTCCAGTAAAGGGTTTTGAGTATATCGAAGAATTCCTTTTGCTATTTGCTCATAAGAACCTCGATATTTATGTTCTGTTAACCGTTCTGTAAATTGACAAGCATCTTCCATTGGATATTTTTCACCAGTGGTATTACGATCTATTCGCTTAGTTAGATATGCTAATGATCCATCTTTTAAAGGAATTAATAAAAAAGGAACTGTTGCTACACCACAAGCTTGGGTTAACAACATGGACAAAGCCTCAATCTCTGGCATTTGTGGGTATAATTGAAAAGGCGGTTTTAAAATATATCTTCCGTTTAGCGCTCCAACAATAGTTAGTCGATTTTGAGTGTTTTCTTCTGTAAAGCCTAATGATAATTTAGGTTGTACACCTGTGACAATAATTCTTTGTGCTACGTTTTCTTTCGCTAAATCGTCGATTTGAGATAACTCATAATCTAGCTCTAGTACAGGCGTATCTTCTTGCCAAAAATCTGCAAGACATTTTTGGTGATAATTATTATCTCCTTTATTTAGTTTTTTAAGACAAGCTAAGCAATACTTCATACTTTCTCTATTATGCTAATATTACCAATACAATCTCTGCATGTAGTTAATAATAATCCCATACGATCTCTTGGGTTTATTTTCCAGTTTTTTTGTGCAATATCTAGCAACCAACCTTCGGGGATTAAACCATCAAAAAAAGGAAATAATTGCTCAGATTTAAAAGGTTCTTTTTGTAGAGGCAGGGTTACACTAACTTGCATTGCACCTTCTTTTTCTAAGTATGCTTTTTTATATTCAAAATTATAATCATTGTCACCTTCAGTTAAAACACCTGCAAGTGTATTATTTACCCATATTTCTCCTTGTCTCATCGCTTATAGGTGTTGGTGTTAATGTGTGTCCAAAAAATAAGAGTACTTGATTTACTTTGTCTGACATTAGATTTGGCTTTCCTTGTTCAAGTTCGCGTACAAAACGTAGTCCTACTCCTGTGAAGTCTGATAACTCTACCTGGGTAAGTTTTGCTTTTTTACGCCTATTTCTTACAAATTGAGCTATACCGTTCTCTCTATCCCAATTATTCATAATATACCTTTATGGGTACAATATAATAAAATATATTCATATTATACCTGTATGGGTGTATATTATATTTTCGTGTAGTTATTATACCTGAAAAGGTGTATTTTACGTTTTAAAAATCAGTTGATTTTTTTATAATTTAACTCGAAACAATCAACTGATTTTTGAAATGAGCCTTAGCGGCAGGCGTCACACAATGCTTATATATTTATATAAAAACACCATAATTATCCGATAGATTGAACAAACTCACTCTTGTTATTTTTAGAGTAAACCTTAGCTATTGTTTTTGCCTTGAATTATCAAATTGCATTCAGATAGAAGTTCAATAAACGGCACAAATTCTTCTCACTTACATTCTGTGAAATATTAATACTCTTTAAAACTTGGTTTATATAACTTTCAACTTTGATTCTTTTTACTACTTTTTTTTCAAATAATCCTTCATTAGTTTTTATATCGCAACGTGTTATATCCCCTTCTAACCTAGTAATTACAGGATCAATTAGAGTTGATTTTTCACATTTACAAACTTCTAACCAATTATCTTTTCTGGCAACTTACCTTAATTCAATTCTTCTAATCTTATTATTTTTCATTGTTTTTTTTTAAGGTTTTTGAGTTCCGAAAAAAGCACTCTTACGATAGTAAGCAGGAATGCTAGTTTCCGCAATTTGCAAAATTGTACGGAAAGTGGCACATCTTGCACTTCACATTTGGATGTGTTTCCCCATTGTCTATTACCACTTGAAATTAACGAGAAATAATAAAGCAAGATTAGAAAAGTACATCTTGCACTTATAATTTTTAAATAAATATTTACAGATCTCTTTTAATAATATTTTATCTAAAAATAGCCAATCACTTATAGAAATAATCTTTTTAAACAACTTATAACAAAGCTTTAAAATATAATGTTATAAGAATACATTGATATAAAAGTATCTCTATATAAAGCTATAGTGTTATAAGAATACAAGAGTACATT
>NZ_LMAK01000003.1 GCF_001439665.1 Formosa algae | reverse complement strand
TTTTATTTTGCCAAACAAACGTTGTTAAAAGGAAACAGACAAGCCACAACCATACTTTTATTAATAACTTTAGGTTTAGGAATTGCTTTTATTTTTAATCAATTTGCAGGCTTTAGTGCTATCATTCAAGATGGGTATAATTTTACTGGGCCAACTAGTAATATTACCATGTCTTATGTGTATGTTATCGCTGTAATGCACATTTTACACGTAATTGTTGGGTTAATTTGCCTAATCGTCGTAATTTATAATCATTTTAAACAAAAGTATAGTCCGGCTAAAATGCTTGGATTTGAACTAGCCACAACATTCTGGCATTTCGTAGATTTTCTGTGGCTTTACCTCTTTTTGTTTTTATATTTCTTTAAATAAATAATTTGTATATTTTTGACTAACCATAAAACTGAATAATTAATATGAATACTACAGTTGTAAATACTGGAACCGAAGGAAAAACTTGGGGTGGTGGTAAAGATCCACTTAACGCGAGTTACGGTAAAATGATGATGTGGTTTTTCATCGTATCCGATGCCTTAACTTTCTCAGGCTTTTTAGCAGCCTACGGATTTTCAAGATTTAAATTTATCGATTCATGGCCTATAGCAGATGAAGTGTTTACACACGTTCCATTTATGCATGGTCAGGATTTACCAATGATCTATGTTGCTTTCATGACATTTATTTTAATTATGTCGTCTGTTACTATGGTTCTTGCAGTAGATGCAGGTCATCATTTAAACAAACAGAAAGTATCTATTTACATGTTTTTAACCATTATAGGTGGTATTGTTTTTGTGGGCTCTCAAGCTTGGGAATGGAATACTTTTATAAAAGGTGAATATGGTGCTGTACAAACACGCTCTGGGAATTTACTTCAATTTGTAGATGCAGAAGGACACCGTGTAGCAATTAGTGATTTTGCAATTGCAGAACACTCTACAAGAGCACAGCATGAAAAAAAGAACGGAATTTGGTTTACTAGTGAAGGTACATTGCCTGCTTACTCTGTAAACGAAGTTGTAAAAGGAATGGAAGCTAATGAAAACGTTTTAGTAAGAACAGAGCTTTTAAATGCAGAAGGACAGAAAACGGTATTATCGCGAGCAGAGTCTTTAAGACAATTAAAATCTAACGGACAATTAGTGGTGCAAGGTGCAAATCTTCAAGTTAACGAATACGGAAAACCTATTTTTGCAGATTTCTTTTTCTTTATTACAGGATTCCACGGATTCCACGTACTTTCTGGTATCATTTTAAACATCATTATTTTCTTTAATGTTGTTGTAGGAACTTACGAAAGAAGAAAAAGTTACGAAATGGTAGAAAAGGTTGGTTTATACTGGCACTTTGTAGATTTAGTTTGGGTATTTGTATTTACTTTCTTCTACCTGGTTTAATTTTAAGATATAATTTTTAGAACATGGCACACGCACAAAAATTAGAGATATTTAGAGGGGCATTAAAATTTAAGTCCAATACAGATAAAATTTGGGGAGTATTAATTTTGTTATCTGTCATTACAGCTATAGAAGTTGTATTAGGGATTTACAAACCAGAAATTTTAATGGGATACGTTGCTGGAATGAAAGTTTTAAACTGGATTTTCATTATTTTAACTGTGGTTAAAGCGTATTATATTACTTGGGATTTTATGCACATGAGGGATGAAAAAGCAGGATTAAGACGCGCTGTTGTTTGGACAGGTATATTCTTAATCTGTTATTTATCTTTTATATTATTAACAGAAGGAGGTTATATCGAAAATGTATACTCATCTGGTTATATAACACACGATTTTTAATACACTATAAGTGTTAAATCAAAGTATTAAGGCGGTTTATTAAACCGTCTTTTTTATTTTTGCACGATAGTTAAAATTTGATTTCAAGTTTTGCTTTAAAGCCTAATTTATGAATGCTAAACAAATAAAAAGATACGCAGTGTTATGTGTCTTGTTTTTCCTTCCTGTTACCTTTTTATTATTCCTATATCCTGCAAAGCACAATTATAATACTTTAGATATTTTAAGTGATAATGTGGCAGATCTTAATGGGTTTGTTGCTTCTAATGATGAAGATGTATTGCTTAAAGATCATTTAACAGTTCTTGGCTTTTTTGGAAATTCACCATTAAAACAACTTACTACAGCCTCAAACTTAAAAGAATTAATCTACGATAAATTTAAAGGGTTTAAAACCTTTCAAGTTGTTATTTTACTTCCGCAAGGCACAGAAGCCGAAGCTAAAACATTAAAGGCCGAATTAATGAAATATGAAGAGCTTAAATATTGGCACTTTGTATTCGGGTCTCCCAATGCCATTAAAGCCATTCATAACAGTTTAAATGTGCCTGACGAATTAGATGCAGGTTTAGCGACAGACCATGTATATATTGTAGATAAAGAGATGCATGTTAGAGGACGATTAGATGATAGAACCGATAATGAATTGGCAAAAAAAATTGCAGCATACCCTAAAGTTTCTTATGATGCGATTAAAGTAGCCGATTTGAAAAATAAAATGAGCGAAGATGTTAGAATATTATTTACTGAATATCGTCAAAAACGTAAAGGTAATTTCGATTCTACTTCAAGACGAGCAAACGATTTAAAAGGAACAGATGAGTAGTAAAACAAATTATTCGTACATAGGTATAGCCTTCATTATTCTAGTTTTCGGAATTCTTTTTATTCCTAAAATTGTCGATCGTATTAAAAACGATGATATTTCGCGTAGTGATAGAATTAGTAATGTGCCAGATAATAATTTTTCAAATACAGAAAAATTAATGTTTTTAGAGATAGATGGTGAAGCTAAAAAAGTGCCAGATTTTAGTTTTATCAATCAGAATAGAGACACTATTACTAATAAAGATTATTTAGGGAAAGTGTATGTTGTAGAGTTTTTCTTTACAACTTGCCCAACCATTTGCCCTATTATGAGCCAGAACTTAGTTCAAATTCAGGATCGTTTTAAAGGTATAGATGGTTTTGGTGTTGCATCATTTACCATTAACCCTAGTCAAGATACCCCTGAGGTTTTAAAAGCTTATGCTGAAAAATATAAGATCACTAATCCGAATTGGAATTTAATGACTGGAGATCGTGAAGATATTTATCAATTAGCAAACTTAGGCTTCAATTTATATGCTGCAGAAAACGAAGATGTCGCTGGCGGATTTGAACATTCTGGTAACTTTGCTTTAATCGATAAAAATGGATTTATAAGATCCAGAGCAGACAGCTTTGGTAATCCACAAATTTATTATCGAGGCACCATCACTGAAAAAGAAAAGTATAACGAAGAAGGTGAAGAAGAAGAAATAAGCATGCTTAAAGAAGACATTAAAAAACTTTTAAATGAGTAATTCAGAATACGTAGTAAACACAGAAAAAGCAGTCAAGTATAATAAATGGATTATAGCATTGTCTGTTATTATTCCTATTGCCGTAGCTATATTGTTTGGTGTTAAAATCCCGAATGTAGAACCTTTAGGGTTTTTACCTCCAATTTATGCCACAACTAACGGGTTAACGGCTATTGTATTAATATTAGCTTTTTTAGCAATTAAAAAGAAAAATATAAAGCAACATGAGTTATTAATTAAAATAGCCATGGTACTTTCTGTTTTGTTTTTAGTGCTATACGTAGCTTATCATATGACGAGTGATTCTACTACGTTTGGAGGAGAAGGCGCTATAAAATATATATACTATTTTATTTTATTCACACATATAGTATTATCTGTAGTTGTGATTCCGTTTGTTTTAATCACTTATGTACGTGGTATAACAAATGATATTGTTAGACATAGAAAAATTGCTAAAATCACCTTCCCGCTGTGGCTATATGTTGCTGTTACCGGAGTTATCGTGTATGTTTTAATTTCACCTTATTATAATTACTAATGAAAAAATCACATATTCTTTTAGTTGTATTTATCTTTGCGGTTAGTTTCTCTGCAGAAGCGCAATGTGCTATGTGTAGAGCCGTTTTAGAGACCGAAGATGGTCAAGGTGCAGCAAAAGGTATTAACGATGGAATTGTGTATTTAATGGCCATTCCATACATTTTAATAGGTGGTATTGCTTATGCGATGTACTTAAAATTCTTCCGCACAAAAAAATAATTTCATTTTTACTGTAACAATTTCTTCAATAAGTAGTCTTAATATTAGTTGTTTATACCAAATCCCTTATTCTTAAATTAGAATATGGAATCTAACAACAAAAACCATTAAGCCAGCTAATATGATTGAAATTAAAGATTTACATAAATCTTATCACATGGGATCTAATACTCTACATGTGCTTAAGGGCATTAATTTTAATGTGAAAGAAGGCGAATTGGTCTCTATAATGGGGTCTTCCGGATCGGGAAAATCAACATTACTTAATATCTTAGGGATGTTAGACGAAGCTGATACTGGAGATTATACACTTGATGGTTTCGCTATTAAAAACTTAAATGAAAAGATTGCAGCTAACTACCGCAATAAATTCTTAGGATTCATTTTTCAATCTTTTAACTTAATTAATTACAAATCTGCTTTAGATAATGTCGCCATGCCATTGTATTACCAAGGGATGAAGCGTAAAGAGCGTGTAGAAAAAGCCGCTCATTATTTAGAAAAAGTTGGATTAGCAGATTGGTCTCACCATTTGCCAAACGAAATGTCTGGAGGTCAAAAACAACGTGTAGCCATTGCTAGAGCGTTGGCAAGTGAACCTAAAGTTCTTTTGGCCGATGAACCTACAGGCGCATTAGATACTAAAACTTCTTACGAGGTCATGGACCTTATACAGGGTATTAATGAGGAAGGTAAAACCATTTTAATTGTAACTCACGAGCCAGACATTGCACAAATGACGAAGCGTATTGTCAATTTAAAGGACGGGTTAATTATAAATGACACCAAGGTTGAACAAGTAAGAGCAATAAGCAATGTTTGATATAGAACGTTGGCAAGAAATCTTTGAAACATTAAGAAAAAACAAGTTAAGAACCTTTCTTACTGGGCTTTCTGTGGCTTCGGGTATTTTTATTTTAGTGATTCTTTTAGGGTTTAGTAAAGGAATCCAGAATGGAGTAACCTCTCAGTTTGAGCGTGATGCTTCTAACTTAATTAGCATCTGGCCAGGAGTTACTACAAAAGAATACAAAGGTTTAAATCCAGGACGATATATTCAATTTAAGAATAACGATTTTAATACCATTTCTAGAAAGTATAATGATGAGATTGAACACGAATCTGCTTTTTATACCATTTGGGGCGGATTAGTAAACTATAAAAATGAATCGGGGAGTTATAGAATTCAAGGGGTGTTGCCAGGAAATCAGTTTATAGAAAATGCAGATATTGGTCAAGGACGTTTCCTTAATTATTCCGATGTCGAAGACGCCAAAAAAGTTGCTGTAATTGGAAATCGGGTTAAAAAGGACTTGTTTAAAGATGAAGATCCTATAAATAAAGACATTTCAGTATACGGTATCAGTTATAAAGTAGTTGGTGTGTTTTTCGATCCAGGAGGAGAACGCGACGAGAGTAAAGTGTTTTTACCATTAACCTCTGCGCAACGTGCTTTTAATGGTGCAGACGAAATTCGTAATATGATGTTTACCCTTAAAATGTCAGACGATTATAATAAAGCCGCATTAGAATCTGCAGCAATTTCTGAAGCTATACTAACAGATTTAAAACAAAAACATATTGTTGATCCGGATGATACAAGTGCAATCAGGGTAAACAATACTATGGAAGAGGCTAAGAAAATTTATTCATTAATCAGTACCATTTCAGCGGTGTTTTGGTTTGTTGGTATTGGTACTATAATCGCTGGAGTAGTAGGCGTTGGTAATATCATGCTTATTATTGTAAAAGAGCGTACCAAAGAAATCGGAATTAGAAAAGCATTGGGCGCACAGCCTATGTCTATAGTAGGAATGATTCTTCAAGAATCGGTTTTTGTAACCATGTTTTCAGGATTATTTGGTTTAATACTTGGGTTAGGTTTGCTAGAAATAGTTGGGCCATTAATAGAAAGTGATTTTATACAATATCCGCAAGTCGATTTTAATACCGCAATAACCACAGTTTTTATTTTAGTATTTGCAGGTGCATTAGCAGGCTTTTTTCCAGCCTATCGTGCAGCACAAATAAAACCAATAATAGCTTTAAGAGACGAATAATATGTTTAGTAAAGATAGATGGGACGAAATATTAGAAGCACTAAGCGCCAACAAGTTTAGAACCTTGTTAACCGCTTTTGGTGTCTTTTGGGGTATAACCATATTGGTATTACTATTAGCACTAACAAACGGATTAAGAAATGGTGTCACTGCAGATTTTGGAAACTTTGCAACCAACTCCATGTTTATGTGGACGCAACAGACGTCCATTTCTTATAAAGGCTTGCCAAAAGGACGTTTTTTTAATTATAAACTAGGAGATGTAGAAGCTTTAAAAGCAGAAATACCCGAACTTAAATACGTCTCTCCAAGATTACAGTTAGGAGGCTATAGCGGAGACAATAACGTAACAAGAGGTATGAAAACGGGAGCATTTCAAGTTAACGGAGATTATCCTGAATTTATAAAACAGCAACCTATGGATATTACAAGTGGCCGTTTTATAAGCTACTCAGATATTCATGCGAAAAGAAAAACCTGTGTTATCGGTGTCGATGTGGTTAAAGGACTTTACGATAAGGAAGAAGATCCGTTAGGAACATATATTAAAATTAGCGGTGTTAATTTTATGGTTGTAGGTACGTTTAAAGCTAGTAACTCTCAAGGCGATCAAGAAGAAGATGCGAATACTATTTTTGTACCGTTTACCTCGTTTGGACAGGCGTTTAATAGTGGCGATAATGTGGGTTGGATGGCTATTACAGGACACGATGGTAAAAGCATTACAGACCTTAAACCTAAAATATTCGAAATTATAAAAGCCCGACATAAAATTCATCCAGACGACAATAGAGCGATTGGTAATTTCGATTTGTCGGAAGCTTTTGGTCGTGTAAATGGATTGTTCTCAATTCTAGGGTTTGTAGGTTATTTCGTTGGAGCCTTGGTGTTAATGTCTGGTATTATTGGTATTAGTAACATCATGTTAATTGTAGTCAAAGAGCGGACTAAAGAAATTGGAGTTCGTCGTGCCTTAGGTGCCACACCTTGGACCATTAAATCGCAAATATTACAAGAGAGTTTAATTTTAACCATAAGTTCTGGAATGGTGGGTATATCGTTTGCAGCTGGAGTTATTTGGTTAATGAACTATATTTTAGATCATAGCGGACCAGTAGATAACTTTGCCAACCCAAGTGTGGGAATGTCGGTTGTTTTTACAGCCTTATTTATATTAGTTGTTTCTGGATTGTTAGCTGGTTTAATACCTGCAAATAGTGCCACAAAAATGAAACCCGTAGACGCTTTAAGAATAGATTAAAAAGTAAAGAAGTAACATACATGAAAAGATCATCAACCGTAATCGTATTAATCCTAATTGTTGTCGTTTTTGCAATATCGCTCTTCTATTTATGGAAGAAAAATCAGGAAGATCCTATTACCTATACCACAGACGTGGCGGTAGAACAGACTATTGTTGTAAAAACAGTAGCAACAGGTAATATTGTGCCGAAAGAAGAGGTGCTTATAAAACCAAACATTTCAGGTGTTATAGAAGAGATTTATATTGAAGCTGGAGAATATGTAAATACAGGCGATTTAATTGCTAAAATTCGTGTCATCCCAAATGTATCATCTCTATCTAGTGCACAAAATAATATAGCTACAAATAAAACCGCTTTACAAACGGCTAAAATTAATTTAGAAACTCAAGAAGCTAATTATAATCGCCAAAAAGCATTGTTTGAAAAAGGTGTAATTTCAGAAAATGATTTTGATGCCATTAAAAACACCTATTTACAAACAAAACAAGCTGTTGCTCAAGCAGAAATAAATGTGACTTCTGCCAGACAAAATTTCGATATTATAAAAACGGGTACAACCTCTGGTTTAGGAAATATAGCACAAACATTAATTCGTTCTACAGTCTCTGGGATGGTTTTAGATGTACCGGTTAAAGCAGGGAACCAAGTTATTGAAGCAAATAATTTTAACGAAGGCACATCAATTGCAACCTTAGCCGACGTTAATAAAATGATTTTTGAAGGAAAAGTGGATGAAAGTGAAGTCGGAAAAATAAAAGAAGATTTACCTTTAGAAATCACTGTTGGTGCTATCGAAAACAAAACGTTTGATGCTATTTTGGATTATATCGCACCTCAGGGTGTTGAGGAAAACGGAGCCATTCAATTTGAAATTAAGGGGACTTTAAATAAAGTAGAAGATGTATTTATTCGTGCTGGGTTAAGTGCGAATGCTTCTATTATTTTAGATAAAGCAGAAAATGTATTGGCCATTAAAGAAGCTCTGGTACAATACGATGAAAAAACACAATTACCATTTGTAGAAATTGAAGAAGGCGATCAAAAATTTGTTAGAAAAGATGTAGAGTTAGGTATTAGCGATGGTATTTTTGTACAAGTAATAAGCGGAATTTCGAAAGACGATAAAATTAAAGTTTGGAATCAAATTCAAGGGATTCCAAAATATGCGCAATAATTTAACCATTACGTGTAACACTTTTAACTATTTTTAGACTGATAATGTAATTATGAAAAAAATAACACTTTTAGGCCTTTTCCTTTTTAGCGGAATAACCATTTACGCCCAAGATAATAAACAATGGACTCTTGAAGCCTGTGTAGATTATGCTTTAGAGAATAATATCTCTATTAAACAATCTGAACTAGATACCAAATTAACAGATATCGATAAATCTCAGGCAATCATGGACTTCTTACCTACCGTAAGTGCCAATAGCTCGTACTATATAAATACGGGAGCCAATGTTAACCCGTCGACCAATCAATTCGAAAATCAAACCTTTAGATCGGCTAGTGGAGGTCTAAATTCATCAATGAATTTATTCTCTGGTTTACAGAATTGGAAAACATTACAGCGTTCTAAAATAAATATTATAGCCACTCAATATCAATTAGATAAAATGAGGGATGATATTTCAATATACGTAGCGAATGCGTTTGTGGAAATTTTATATAATAAAGAACAAATTAAAGTTCTAGAGTCTCAAAACAAAATCACTAAAGAAAACTTAACTCGTACAAAAGAGTTGGTTGATGCTGGTGTGCTTCCACAAGGCGATTTGTTAGAAATTAAAGCAACAGATGCAACACAAATACAACAAATTATAGCTGCAGAAAACGATTTGTTTATCTCAAAAATCGGTTTAGCACAATTATTACAAATTAAAGATTATCAGAGTTTCGATATTGCAGAAGAAGATTATGGTTTATTTCCAGATGCTATATTAGAAGAAGATGCTTCAACTATAATTGCTAAAGCTAAAGAAGAGGTTTACGATGTTAAGATTGCAGAAGCTAATTTAGAATTGGCAGAAAAAGATTTAGAACTTACAAAAACGACTTATTATCCAACATTATCAGCCTATATGGGTTACAGCACACGTTGGTCTAGTACAAATTTAGATTTTATTACGGGAGAACAAATGGGCTTCTTTGATCAATTATCAACTTTTGATGGTACATCTTTAGGCGTTCAACTTAGTGTGCCTATCTTTAATGGATTAACCACTAGAAATAATGTTAAACGTAGTCAGATTAATGTAGAGCGTTCTAAATATTTATTAGAGCAGGCTAATTTAGATTTAGAGTCTCAAGTATACCAAGCGTATAACGATGCTAAAAATGCGAAAAAATCTTACGAAGCTGCGATGCAAACATCTGAAGCACGACAATTAGCATTCGAGTACGCACAAGAGCGTTACACAGTAGGTTTATCTAATGCATTCGATTTTAATCAGTCTGCCATTACTTACGAAAATGCGCAGTCAGATGTTGTAAGAACAAAATATGAATATATATTTAAAGTAAAAGTTTTAGAATTCTATTTCGGAATTCCAATCGACCAAATAAATTATAACTAAACCATGAAGAAGAAAAAGTTAATCCTTATTATTTCCATAATTGTAGCACTTCTGGCATTACTTGTCATTGGAAAAAAAGCAGGTTGGTTTGGTAAGCAAACTAATTTTAAGGAAGTTGAAACTCAAGAAATATCAACAATAGATATTATTGAAACGGTATCTGCAACCGGTAAAATTCAACCTGAAATAGAAGTGAAGCTCTCTAGTGAAGTGTCTGGAGAAATTATAGCACTTCCTGTTCGCGAAGGTCAAGAAATTGAAAAAGGAGATTTATTGGTAAAGATCAATCCAGATATTTATCAGTCTAGTTTAAACCGCTCTCAAGCGACACTTCAGAATGCTAAATCTGGTTTAGATCAAGCAGAGGCGTCTTTAAAAGAAGCTAAAGCGAGTTACGTACGAAATAAAACCTTGTTTGAAAAAGGCATTATTGCTAAAGCAGATTGGGATAAAGCTATTTCTGCTTACGAAGTTGCCGAAGCCTCTAAGTCTTCTGCATATTATAATATGCAAAGTGCAGGAGCAACAGTAAATGAAGCTAACGATAACTTAAATAGAACAACAATCTTTGCTCCAATGAGCGGTACAATTTCTAAATTAGATGCCGAATTAGGTGAGCGTGTCGTAGGAACTCAGCAAATGGCAGGTACCGAAATTATGCGTGTAGCTAATTTAAATAATATGGAAGTTGAGGTCGATGTAAATGAAAATGATATTGTTAAAGTGAGTATTGGAGATTCTACAATTGTTGAAGTTGATGCGTATTTAAAGAAGGAATTTAAAGGTATTGTTACTGAAATTGCAAATTCTGCAGATGAAGCATTAACATCAGACCAGGTCACAAACTTTAAAGTAAAAGTTAGAATTTTAGAAGAGTCTTATAGCGATTTAGTTGAAGGTAAACCAAAATCATATTCACCATTCCGTCCAGGAATGACGGCTACGGTAGATATTATCACTAAGCAACGCAAAGGAATTATTGGTGTGCCAATTAGTGCCATTGTAATTAAAAACGATACTACAACGTCTAAAACCACGACACCAAAAACGTTAGATTCAACAGAAAAATTTGAATGTGTTTTTGTAAAAGAAGGTGAGCTTGCTAAGCTTCGTGTGGTTAAAACAGGAATACAAGATAATTCGAATATCGAAATTATTTCAGGATTAGAAACTGGAGATCTTGTGATTGTAGGACCTTACAATATGGTAACCAAAACGTTGAAAAGCGGAGATAAAGTTGGAACAAAATCTGACGAAGAAGAAAAAACTGAAGAGTAATTAAACGAATACATATACTGTGGCATTACTATTAAATATAGAAACAGCAACAACAAACTGTTCAGTCTCACTATCTAAGGATGGTGAGACTTTTGCTTTAAAAGAAGATAACGACAAAGGCTATTCGCATGCAGAACGACTTCACGTTTATATTAAAGCATTATTTGAAGACAATAATATTGAAACCTCTCAATTAGATGGTATCGCTATAAGCAAAGGACCAGGTTCTTATACCGGATTACGTATAGGAGTGTCTGCTGCTAAAGGCTTATGTTATGCACTAGATAAACCTTTAATTTCTGTATCTACTTTAGAAGCCTTAGCGCATCAAGTTAGCATTACAGACGGTGTAATTGTATCTATGTTGGATGCACGCCGTATGGAAGTGTATGCTGCTGTTTACGATGCTAATTATAACGAAGTAAGAAGCATAGAAGCAGAGATTTTAGACGAACATGCTTTCGAAACTTTTTTAGAAGAAGGGAAAGTGTATTTTGTAGGTAATGGTGTCGAGAAAACAAAAACCATTATAACACATCCTAATGCTGTGTTTGTAGATGGCAAATTACCATCGGCTAGAGAAATGGGCGCTTTGGCAGATGTGAAGTACAAAAAAAGCGACACCGAAGATGTCGCTTATTTTGAACCTTATTATTTAAAAGATTTTGTGGCTTTAAAGCCTAAAGCAAAATAGTTATTAAGACTCTTTATGAATTTCAACTTGATGTGGGTAAGGAATTTCAATTCCAGCTGCATCAAGTTGTAATTTAACTGCTTCTGTGTTTTCAAAATGAACATCCCAGTAATCTGCGTTTTTAACCCAACCTCTAACGGCAAAGTTTACAGAACTATCTGCTAATTCTGTTACAGCTACCATAGGTGCAGGATCTTTTAAAACCTTAGGGTTAGATGTTAAAACATTCATTAATACCTCTTTTGTTTTCTTGATATCATCATCATAGCTTACACCTACAATCATATCTAAACGAATTAAGTCGTTAGCACTGTAATTTATAATATTACTGTTAGATAAAGGTCCGTTAGGAACAATAACCTTACGGTTTTGTGGAGTTGCTAATTCTGTAGTAAAAATTCTAATTTCTTTTACCGTTCCAGATTCACCACTTCCAGTGATATAGTCTCCAACCTTAAAAGGTTTAAATAATAAAATTAGTACTCCTCCTGCAAAGTTAGCAAGCGAACCTTGTAACGCTAAACCAATAGCTAAACCTGCAGCTCCAATAATTGCAGCGAAAGACGTTGTAGGTACTCCCAACGTTCCTAAAAGGGTAATGATTAATAAGATTTTTAAACCCCAACTAATAAGACTAGAAAGGAAACCTTGTAGGCTATCTTCATACCCGCTTTTAGTCATTAATTTTTTTGAAGTACTTACTAATTTCTTAATAATCCAAGAACCAATAATCCAAATTAATATTGCTCCAATAATTTTTACTCCGTATTCTAATCCTAAATCAAGCCACTTTTCTGTGTCGATGTTTTCTAAATTCATATTTTTGATAATTAAATTTTTATAATGCAAATCTAAAAAAAACGTCTCTAAATCATATTTTTTTGAAGATAAAGAATTATTAAATAAGAAAAAACGCCCAATATTAAGTAATACTGTGCGTTTTTTCTTATTTAAATGAAACGGTAAGTCTCTGTAAACAAGCTTATCCGTTAATCGCTTCTACATAATCTACTTTGCCACTAAGCATTTCTTTAAGCATGTTCTCAATACCATTTTTTAATGTAAATGTAGACGACGGACATCCGCTACAAGCACCTTGAAGAATTACTTTTACCGTTTTAGTATCTGCATCATACGACTGAAATTGGATATTACCACCATCGCTTGCTACAGCTGGTTTTACGTATTCTTCAAGAATATTTATAATCTCTTTAGAGATATCGTCCATAGCCTCAAACGATTCATCAATTTGTGGTGTTGTTTTTCCTAATGCTTCTGGAGCTTCAGCAAGAACGACATCTTTTCCTTGTTCTATAAATCCACGAATAAATTCACGTAATTCCATTGTAATATCCTGCCATTCTGCAATATCGTACTTGGTAATCGATACGTAATTTTCGTCTATAAATACACTCTTTACAAAAGGGAAATGAAACAATTCTGAAGCTAAAGGAGATAGTTTGGCTTCATCTATAGATGTAAATTCAAACATAGCAGTCACTAATTTTTTGTTAGCGACAAATTTTTGTACAGCTGGATTTGGTGTGCTTTCTGCATAAACCGTAACAGCCGTTTTCTTTGGTGCACTATCGTCTAAAACAATAACTCCATCGTTATTTAAATAAGTTTCTATTTGTTCAGAAACTTCGTCTTGTACATCGTTCCATTCTACAATATTATAACGTTCTATGGCTATAAAATTAGCAGATATATAAACCTTTTTTACAAATGGTAAATAGAATAATTGTTGTGCCAATGGTGAATTTTTGGCCTCGTCTATATTGTTAAATTCAAAACTCTGATATTTTGTGATGAATTGATTTAATTCAAATTTTATAATTGCTGGATTGGTTGTCTCTTGTATTGAAACACTAAATGTTTTCATTTATAAATAATTTTGACAAAAATAACAAAACTAAATTTTACTTATCTGTTTAAGACTCTTAAATTATACTACAGAATATGTGAAAGATTTTTCTTATATTTAAAGTTGATTTACATAAATCATCTATGAAGTGTCAGAAAAATCAGGTGAATTTCATGTTTTTCGTTCTTTTTCAGCACGCTTTAGACCAAAATGAGCGTTAAATTTATATATTTGGACGTGCAATATGCTGACTTCCCCTCTTTAGTATGTTGTAACTGAATTAATAGCAAACGCATTTGTACATGAATTTTAGGATTTATAGTTTAGTTTTCTTTTTTGTATTGATAACTTCACTTGGTAAGGCACAAGAAGGTCTACCTATTTACACAGATTATCTTACAGATAATATTTACTTAATTCATCCTTCCATGGCTGGTGTGGCTAACTCCTCTCAAGTGCGACTTACAGCAAGACAACAGTGGTTGGGGCAGGACGATGGTCCGAGTTTAATGACTGCCAGTATAAATGGTAGAATTGGCGGATATTCACCTTCTGCAATTGGCGGAATTTTGTATTCAGATAAAAATGGTTACCATTCACAAAAAGGAGCCTATGCGACCTATGCACACCATATCATGTTTTCAAGAAATGATATCGATTTAGATATGCTTTCTTTCGGATTAAGTGCTGGGTTTATTCAGTATAATTTAGATGAGACTAGTTTTATTAATGGCGGTTATGATCCTATAATCTCAGGGATAGAACAAAGTTCTACCAATTTTAATATGGATCTTGGTGTGTCTTATCAGTTTATTAGTGCTTATATACACGCCACAATAAAAAATATCTTAAAAAACGACGGAATAAATAACGACATTGAGATAACAAATAATCTAAGACGTTACTTGTTTTCTGTTGGAAATGTATTTCACACCAGACGTTTAGATACCGATTATGAGCCTTCTATTATGTTTCAATATAAAGAAGGAACAAAAGAAACATTTATTGATTTTAATTTTAAAGTCTATAAAGATTTTGAAAAGTCTAAAATGTACTTTGGGTTGTCTTATAGACTTGGTTTAAATGGAAGTGAATATTTAGATGGCTCCGGAGAAAGTGAACAAAAACTACAATATCTAACACCTATATTTGGGCTGTCTATTAATCAATTTGTATTTGCCTATACCTACAGTTATCAAACAAATTCTATAGTGTTTAATAATGGGGGATATCATCAGTTTTCATTGGGGTATAATTTTAATATTAGGAGACCAAAATATGATGGTCGATTGCCAGGCAATAACTAACTTTGTGTAAAAGTTAAAATTATGATTATAAAAGCTGTAAATGGACACGCTCCACAGATTCCAGATGATTGTTTTATTGCTGAAAATGCCACTATAGTTGGTGAAGTAAGCATGGGGAAAGAATGTAGTATTTGGTTTAATGCAGTACTTCGTGGCGATGTACATTTTATAAAAATGGGCAATAAAGTTAACGTACAGGATGGTGCTGTAATTCATGCTACTTATCAGAAATCTCCAACTACAATTGGTAATAATGTTTCTATTGGTCATAATGCCTTAGTACACGGTTGTACAATTCACGATAATGTATTAATTGGTATGGGAAGTATAGTGATGGACGATTGTGTGATAGAAAGTAATTCTATTATTGCAGCTGGCGCTGTAGTTACTAAAAATACGATTGTTGAATCTGGTAGTATTTACGCTGGTGTGCCTGCTAAAAAAGTAAAAGATATTAGCGAAGAATTAATTTCTGGTGAAATTAATCGTATTGCAGATAACTACGTAAAGTATTCGGGTTGGTTTAAGGCCGAAGACGAAAACTAAAAATTCCACACATTTACAGTATAGCTATGGCCAAGTAGGTCATGCATAACATTAGGATTACCATTAGTGTAAAACTCATGTGTTGCTGGAATTGTTTGTGTATTAAGTAATGCCTTAATTTTTAAAATAGCTTTAGTCTGTCTAGCTACAGCTTCCCCAGAATCTATAATTTTTACATGTTTAGGTAGAAGTTGTAATAATAGCGGTAGGAGGTAAGGGTAGTGGGTACAGCCTAAAACCAAATAATCTATATTGGCAGCAATCATGGGTTTTAAGTACTGTTTAAGTAAGCTTTCCATGTCTTTACTTAATGTTTGTCCTGCTTCTATTAACGGGACTATACCATCTCCATCTTGTTCTATTACCTGTACATCGTTACGGTATAAGTTCGTGGTGTTATGAAATAATGCGCTAGACAGTGTGCCCTTTGTGGCTAATATACCAACAGCTTTAGTTTTACTATTTAAAGACGCTGGCTTAATGGCTGGTTCAATACCTATAAATGGGACATTATAGGTTGTTCTAAGCGTTTTAATGGCATTTGTTGTGGCTGTATTACAAGCAACAATAATAAGCTTGCAATTCTTGTTTAAAAGCAATTCGGTGTTTTTAATGCTTAATTCTAAAATTTCCTCAGCAGTTTTATTACCGTAAGGAGCATTAGCACTATCTGCTAAATAAATTGTGTTTTCATTAGGGAGTAAGGCTTCAATTTCTTTATAAATAGAAGTGCCTCCAACACCAGAATCGAATATGCCAATAGGTTGTGTACTCATTTTGTAAAAATAAAAAAAGCCGCTTTATTAAAAGCAGCTTTTTAAATATTGTTAATGTTATAAATTAGAATCCTAATTCTTTTTTTACATCAGCTAATAAGTCTTTACCATCGGCCATGATTACACCACCATTTTGAGAGGCATCTAATACATAATCGAAACCTTGAGCTCTTGCTACTTTTAAGATTGCAGCTTTAGCTTTTTCAGTAATAGGACGTAATAAGTCTATTTCTTTTTGTTGCATGTCTTTTTGAGCTTGTGCTTGGTACTGACGGATGTTTTGTTCCATAGTTTGTACTTCTTGCACACGTTTAGCATTTTCTTCTTGAGTTTTAGTAGCAGACTCAGAATCGTATTGCTTTACTTTAGTGTCAAGCTCTGTAGCCATATTTTTAATATCAGTCTCATACGTTTTTCCTAATTTCTCCATTTGCGATTGAGCCGTTTTCATTTCTGGCATTGAAGAAACTAATTCTTGAGTATTAATATGAGCAACTTTACTTTGTGCTTGTACAAAAGATGATGCGCCAATAAATAAAGCTGTTGCTATTAAAAGTGTTTTAAATTGTTTCATTTTTAAAGTATTAATTTGTGTTATAATTTTTATTGTTTACTCTCCGTTATCTTCACTATTCTCTTGGGCTTCGCGTTCTAATCTTGCTTTTTCTCGCTCTTCAAGAATACGTTGTTTTCGTGCTTCTAATTCTAATTCTCGCGCTTCACGATCTTTAATTTTTTGTTGTTTACGCGCTTCAAGAATTTCTTCCTTAGTTTTCGGTTCCTCAGTCGTTTCTGTTTCCGTTTCCGTTTTTGTTTCTTCTGTTTCTGTTTTTTCTGAATCTGATACAGTAGCGGGTTCAGATATGGTTTCTAAATCATATTCTGTAGGCGCAGAAGCGTTACTATCTTCAACCTTTTTTTCTTCACTAGCCACTGATTCTTCAACAGTTTCCTCAGAGGTCGCTAATGTATCATTATTTTCTGAATTATCAGAAACTTTATTTCTAGCAGCTAATTTTTCTTGTCTAGCAGCTTCTCTATCTTCTAGAATTTTTTGTCGTCTAGCAATAGCTTCTTGTTTGCTAGCTTCTCTTGCTTCTAAAATTTCTTGTCGGCGTTGCTCTTCTAATTGTTCACGCTCTGATATTTTATCTGCTTGTGCTTTTTCTCTAGCTTCTAACTCTGGATTGTAGTCTGGAACAATATCTTCTTCTGCAGCTGCACGTCGTTGTGCTTTTGTTTGTGCTTGTTGGCGCTTAGAGGTTCTATTAATACTTCGTAAAACAAGTTCGCTAATATCGTACCGCTCTGCTGAATATAGCATCACTAAATCTGCAGATTTATCGAATATAAAATCGTATTGTTTAGAGGCTGCAATATCTTGTACTGCTGAAAAGATCTGATCTTGTATGGGCTGAATTAATTGTTTTTTTTGAACCATTAAATCGCCGTTCGGACCGAAGCGTTTTTGTTGCTGATCTAAGATTTCTTTCTCTTCGTAATCAATATCTTCTTTACGTTCTTCGTAAAGCTCTGTTGTTAAAAGTGCTTTTTCGTTACTAAGGTCTTTTCGCTTTTGTGCAATATCGTTTAGTTTTAAATCGATATCTGCTTTCCAGCGTAATACTTTATCGTTTAATTGTGAAGACGCATCTTGGTATTCAGGAATATGTTCTAAGATATATTCTGTATCTATATAACCAATTCTTACGCCACGTTGTGCTTGGGCAGAAAAATTTAGTAAACCAACTACAGTCATTAAAAAAAGAACGTGTATTTTCATCTGTTTCATATTAATAAAATCATTAACTACTAAACTTTACAAACGACAGATGAATTAAAATATTCTGTCCCTACTTGATTTAAAGTTTCCAAAATTAACAAATTTTAACTTTATAGCTTTTAAAACAAGTAGTAAATCAGTGAAGTACTTATAGAAAATATCATGCCAAATTAAAATTGTTGTCCAATGATAAAGTGAGTTTCCCATCCGTTTGCATTAATTTCTCCCGGTAGAGGATCAAAACCGTAACCAAAATCAATACCTAATAAACCAAATGCAGGCATAAAAACACGTAATCCAACACCAGCAGATCGTTTTAATTGGAAAGGGTTATAGTCGCTAAAAGCATTATAAGCAGCACCACCTTCTATAAAAGATAAGGCGTATATTTTTGCAGATGCTTTTAGTGTTATTGGGTAACGTAATTCTAAAGAGAATTTATTGTAAATAGATGCCCCATCTTCTGTAGTATTTCCATTACTATCTACAGGTTGTATAGATTGGTTAGCATAACCACGTAAGGCAACAGCTTCTCTACCATCTAAACTATAGCTTCCTAAACCATCTCCTCCTAAATAGAAACGTTCGAAAGGGATAACACCTCTGTCTTGGTTGTAGGCTCCTAAGTAACCAAATTCAACTGTTGGTTTTAAAACTAATTTACCAATGATGTTTGTATACCATTCTCCTTTAAACTTAATTTTATAAAATTCTAACCAGTTAAAACGTTCTTGGTCAATTTCTCCCATACGCTCGTAAGCGTCCGTTCTTGTTACAGAAGATTCTTCTGTATCGTTATAAATGTCTTCTTGCTCTTGACGTTCTTCAGCTAAGTCGGCATAATCTACACCATTTACTAAAGAGTATGGTAAAGATAATTTAGCACTAACACTAAAATTAGAACCTCCTAATGGGAATACAGGGTCGTTCCAAGTATTGTTTCTTGTTAAACCAATAGTGTAAGCTAAACTGTTAGAGTATCCGTCTGAGAACGTAAATAATCCTGTACTATAATTTTTAAGATTGTAGTGTTGTAAACTTACAGATTGTGATAATGTAAAGAAATCGTCTGGAATAGATAAACGTTTCGCTAAACCAACCGTAATACCAATAATATCAAAACGTCTGTCTTTATCTGCTTCTCCTGTACTAGAATCGTATAAGAACTGATTTGAGTAAGACAGTGACGTAGAAAATTGTACAGGTTTTACACCACCCATCCATGGTTCTGAGAATGAAAAACTATACGTTCTGTAAAACTGACTCGCTTGTAAACGTAACGATAATTGCTGTCCGTCTCCCATTGGTAAGGGCTTGTATGCTTCTTTATTAAATATGTTTTTTAATGAGAAGTTATTAAATGAAAGTCCTAACGTACCAATAAAACCTCCACCACCGTAACCACCTTGCAATTCAATCTGGCTAGATCCGGTTTCTACAACTTCATATTCCATATCAATCGTTCCTTCATTAGGATTTGGATTGTTAAAGTTTGGTGTAATTTGTTCTGCATCGAAAAAGCCTAACTGACTTAATTCACGAACCGTTCTTACCACATTCTCTTTACTATAAAGTTCTCCTGGTCTAGTCCGGATTTCACGATAAATAACGTGGTCATTTGTTTTTTCGTTACCTACAACCGTAACTTCGTTAAAATGCACTGGTTTTCCTTCAGAAATTCTGATTTCCATGTCTATTACATTTCCATCTGCATTCGTTTCTACAGGGTTAATTGTCGAGAATAAATACCCATTGTTTTGGTATAAGTTGGTAATGTCGTTACCATCTGGTCTAGATTCGTCTGCAATCCCTTTTTCTAATAATACACCATTATATGTATCTCCTTTACGAACTCTTAATACAGCACTTAAATATTCGTCTGTGTAAACAGAGTTTCCTAAAAAGTTAATTTCTCCAAAAGTATACTTGCTACCTTCTTCAACTTTAATATCAATAGAAACCGTTTTATTGTCGTTGGCATATACACTATCTGAAATGATACGAGCATCTCTATATCCGTTTTCTTTATAGGTATCTATTATGCTTACTAAATCTGTTTTATAGTCGTCTTCAATAAATTTTGAACGTTTCCAAGCACGTAAAATCATTTTCTTTTTAGTATTTTTCATACTAGCAAGAAGCTTTTTATCTGCTAAAACGGTATTGCCTTCAAAATTAATATCTTTTACTTTTACTTTTTCACCTTTTTCAATAGCAACAATCATGTTAACACGGGGTTTTGCTATGGAATCTTCTATAGGATATGTTCTTACAATAACTTTAGAATTAAAGTAACCATCTTTTCTATACTTAGATTCTAAGTAGTTTTTTGTTGTGGTGATTAAGTTTTCTGTGATTTTAACGCCTTCATTAAGGTTGTTTTCCTCAATAATGTCATCCATTTTACCTTTTTTCACACCTGTAATTCTTAAATTTGTTAATTCAGGTAGGTCAAATAAATGTATTTCTAAACTAGCTGTGTCGCCTTCAATATCTTTAATGTAAATTTCGATATCGCTAAAGAGTCCAGATTTCCAAAGTTTCTTGATAGATTCGCTAATTTCTTCTCCAGGAATTAATATTTGCGATCCTTTTCTAAGTCCAGAATAGGTTACAATAGTTTGTTCGCTAAAGCTAGAATTACCGGATACGGTAATGTCTGAAATGGTGTATTTTTTTCCGTTGGCTGAAGCCTGAGCACTAACAAGATTAGATGTTAATGAAAAGAATAAAATAAAAATGAATGGTAAATATGTTTTCAATGATAATGAATTAGCTAAGTTGTTCACTTGTTTTTCCAAAACGGCGTTCTCTTTTTTGATAATCAATAATAGCATCATACAAATGTTGCCTAGTAAAGTCCGGCCAAAGTACATCTGTAAAATATAATTCGGCATAGGCTATTTGCCAAAGTAAAAAGTTGCTTATACGTTGTTCTCCGCTAGTACGTATAAGCAAGTCTACGTCTGGTAAATTTTGCGTGTAAAGATGCTTATTTATAACTGATTCATCAATATTTTCAGAAGAAATTATATTATTTTTAACTTTATCACTAATTTCTTTAACTGCAGAAATTAATTCTTCTCTTGATCCGTAGCTTAGGGCAAGAGTAAGAGTCATGCGTGTATTCTTCTCTGTTTTGGCAATAACTTCATGAAGTTCTTTAAATACTTTTTTAGGTAAGGATGTTAAATTTCCTATCGCATTTAATTTGATGTTATTGTCTTGTAATGTTTTAATTTCTTTTTTTAAAGAACTAACTAGAAGCTTCATAAGTGTGTCGACTTCTAATTTTGGTCTGTTCCAATTCTCTGTAGAAAATGCGTATAATGTTAAGTTTTCTATACCTAGTTCTGCGCAACTCTCAACAGTTTCTCTAACAGATTTTGTTCCGTTCTCATGCCCGATTGCTCGAAGCAATCCTTTTTGTTTTGCCCAACGTCCGTTACCATCCATAATAATGGCGATATGTTTGGGTAATCTATCTGTATTAATGTTTTCTTTCAAAATCTATTTAATTTGTGCAATAACACGGATTTCTACCAAAGGTATAAGTTAGTGTTAATCCTGTAAACACATACCAATCGTTATTGTATGTATTTCCTATATCCTCACTAGTATCGATATCGTCTGCAAACGCATATCGGGCTCCAACTTCTGCACCTATATTAAAAGACCTGTTAAGTCTAAATTTATAACCCAAAACCATGGGTAAAGCTAATGCCCATTTCTTTTTTAAATCTGAATTTGTATGGTTCAAAACACTTAAACCTGTATATATATAAGGTGTGCCTTGAGCTCCAGAATGATGCAAATCAAAATCAAAAAAATTAAATTCCAAACCTGCAGACAATTCGCCTACCGTTTTTGAGTCTTTTCTATCAGGTATATTAAGCTCTAGTTCGGTAATTACTCCAGAAACTCTCCAAGAATGTCTAGAACTTTTGTTCCATTTATAGATTCCTCCAAAAGCAACCTGATTAGGGTTTACGAAACTGGGCTCTCCATAATCTCCTATTAAATTACTACCACCTAGAAATATTCCAAATTCATGTATTTGGGAATAGCTAGATTGTAAACAAAAAAGACTTATAACAAGTACTAGTATATACTTCATGCGGTTTTAAAGTTTGCAAATATAACAAATAAGATTAGCTCTTAACAAATTGAATTAATTTGTCTTAGTGTAAAACTAAAATCTGACTAAAATATTGTCTAGTTGCGTTTGTCTTCTCCCCATAATAATTTTTTTCTGAGGGTGTTTAAAAAGCTTTCGTTTAATAATTCTATCATTTTAACTGTAAAATCTGCTTTTTTAATAGTTAATATAGTTTCGTTATTTATGGTTGCTATTCTGGAATCCAAAGATACGAGATAGCTGTTTTCTCGTCCGCTTACTTTTAATTTTATTTCTGTTGAATCGGTAATTATTAAAGGCCTTGCGTTTAAATTATGCGGGGCAATTGGTGTTAATGCTAAGCTATTGGTGTCTGGTGTTATCACTGGTCCGCCACAACTTAAAGAATATCCTGTAGATCCGGTTGGAGTGGAGATGATTAAACCATCGCTCCAATAAGACGTTAAATACTCGTCGTTTAAATAGGTTTCCACTGTAATCATGGAGGTTGTATCTTTTCTGCTTACGGCAATTTCGTTTAAAGCGAAATTCATTTTTGCTATATCCTCATTTTCTGGAGAAGTTGTAATATCAAGTAGACTGCGTTCAGAAATTCTATAATTTCCATTCAAGATATCGTCTATAGCTTTTTCAATATACTCTTTTGGTATGGTTGCTAAAAATCCTAATCGGCCAGCATTAATACCTACAATTGGGATGCCTAAATCTTTTACATAAGTTACTGCTCTTAATATAGTACCGTCTCCGCCAATACTTATTAAGAGATCGAAAGAAGAGTCTAGTGTATCAAAAGTACTGAATACATTATATTTCTGGTCGTTTTCTATTTCATGATGTATTAAATCGAAGAAATTACGCTCAATAAAAATTTCAGCATTTTTTTTCAGCAAATGTCCTAGCAATGTTTCTACAGGTACATCAGAGTTTTTATGATAAAATTGTCCAAAAATGGCGATTTTCATAATTACATGTTTAGGTATTTGTTTAGGTAATCTGATCGTTCTTTAAGACTTTCTATATAACTATCGTCTTCATGTCCGGAGATTATGCTGTAATCGTAGCGTCTAAAGGTTTGTATAATATCGTTTAAACTGGAATTGCCTATTTTTAAGGTAAGTTGTACTAATTCGTTTTCCATTTTAGAAATAAAAGCCCCTAAAAGTTTTCCTTTATTAGATTCTACAATCTGTGAAATTTCACTAAAAGAGTAATCGTCTAGCCCTTTTTCTATCACTAAAGTGCCACCATCTTCCGCAAAAAATGGGGTTTGGTTAAACAATGTTATAATATCATTTAGCTCATAATATCCCAAATAGGCGTTGTCTACATTTAAAACAGGCATGATATTACTGGCGTTTTGGGCAAATGTTTCTAAAACATCTAGCCAATTGGCATCGTCACGCACAAAAAAACCTTCGCTAGCATAGCTGTAATCGCTAATGTGTTTATCGCTTTCAAAACAATATACATCGGTTTCAGATAAGCAACCTATGTATGCGTTTTCGTTGTTTTTTATAGGTATATGGGTATATGTAAGCTGATTAAATAGCAATTGCATGTCGCTAATTTTATCGCTTATACTTAAGGGCTTAATGTCGTTTATTATATATAGGGAAATATTCATTCTATCCTCGTTTACTAAAGCGCAAATTAATTAAAAAATAGTACAATATGCCTCTTCTACTTTGTATTTTTGCGTTATCAAAAAAGGATTTATGACAAAGTTAAGTGTAAATATTAATAAAATAGCAACACTAAGAAATTCTCGCGGTGGCGATTTTCCTAATGTTGTTCAAGTTGCTAAAGATGTGCAACGTTTTGGTGCCGAAGGTGTAACCATACATCCTAGACCAGACGAACGCCATATTCGCTATCAGGATGCATTCGATTTAAAGACTGCAGTCTACACAGAGTATAATATTGAGGGAAATCCGATTAAGAAATTTATGGATATGGTTTTAGAGATAAAGCCTACCCAAGTTACACTTGTGCCAGATGCAGACGATGCCATTACTTCTAATGCCGGTTGGGATACTATTAAACACAAGGATTTTTTAATAGATATTATTACAGAGTGTAAACGCAATAATATTAGAACGTCTATTTTTGTAGACCCAGTATTAAAGCAAATAGAAGGGGCTAAAGCTACAGGTACAGATAGAATAGAATTATATACAGAAGCCTTTGCACATCAATTTGGATTAGGAAATTCAGAAAGTATTGTACCTTATACTGAATGTGCTGTTTTGGCAAATAGTTTGGGATTAGGCATAAATGCTGGGCACGATTTGTCTTTAGATAATATTAAATTTTTTAAAGATCATATTCCAGGTTTGCTTGAGGTTTCAATAGGTCATGCTTTAATTTCAGAAAGTTTGTACTTAGGTATTGAAAACGTAGTAAACATGTATTTAAATAAACTGAAGTAATATTTTAAAACAAAAAGGAATGCAATTACATGCTAATATTTTAGGCGAAGGTGCGCCGTTTGTTATTCTTCATGGTTTTTTAGGCATGAGTGATAACTGGAAAACACTTGGAGTCCGTTTTAGCGAACAACACTATCAAGTGCATTTGGTCGATCAGCGTAATCATGGTAGAAGTTTTCATAGCGACGATTTTAGTTACGAGCTCTTAGTAGAAGATTTAAAAGCCTATTGCGATGCTAATAATTTAAAAAACATCGTGCTTTTAGGGCACTCTATGGGCGGAAAAACAGCCATGTTGTTTGCGACTAAATATCCAGAATATGTTTCTAAATTATTAGTGGCCGATATTTCACCTAGATTTTATCCTGTACATCATGATGCCATTTTAAACGGTTTGGGTACTTTAGATTTTTCTGAATTAAAAACTCGAGGTGCTGCAGATAAAGCATTAGCAAATTATGTGTCAGATTTTGGAACGCGACAGTTTTTATTAAAGAACTTATATTGGGTAGAAAAAGGGCAATTAGGTTTACGTATAAACTTAGAGTCTTTAACAGAAAATGTTTCAGAAGTAGGCGAGGCTTTACCAATACACGCAGAGTTTGATGGGGACACCTTGTTTTTACGTGGCGATAAATCTGAATATATTGCACTACAGGATGAAGGTGTTATAAAATCACATTTTCCTAATGCACAAATTGTTACAATAAAAAATGCAGGACATTGGTTACACGCAGAAAATCCAGAGGATTTTTATAATGAGGTGATTGGTTTTATCTCGTAAAAAGCTGTAAATTCATTAAAAAAATAAATAATTATGAATCAAGTTATTAAATTTCTTTTAACAGCTTTCATAGTCGTGTTATTGGGTCGATTTTTATCAGGTATTCATGTAGACGATTATATTACGGCTATTATTGTGGCTATAGTTTTAGCCATATTAAATATTTTAATAAAGCCGCTTTTGCAAATATTAACGTTTCCAATAACTATTGTAACGTTGGGACTGTTCTTGTTGGTAATTAATGGAATAATTATCTTAATGGCAGGATATTTAGTAAGCGGTTTTCATGTAGATTCTATTTGGTCGGGAATACTCTTTAGTATTTTACTAACCATACTACAATCTATAATTTACAGTATTGTAGGAGACGATAAAAAATAGTCTGAAATACAAGACGTTAAAAACTTTGTAGGGTTGCAAAAATGTTTTATTTTTGCAGCCCGTTTTTAATTAGAAAAATCAAGGAGAATCTGTGCTTTAACGTTACATTAGGGCGCAGAAACTTATGTTAAATGCCCAAGTTGGGTTTTATATCATTTAAAATGAATATTACAAGAGAGAACATCGATGCATTAAATGCTGTAGTAAAAGTTGATATCGCAAAAGAAGATTATAGCGATAAAGTAGAGAAAATCTTAACAGATTACCGAAAAACAGCAAACATTCCTGGATTTAGAAAAGGACATGTACCAATGGGAATGGTAAAAAAGCAATACGGTAAAGCTGTTTTGGTAGACGAGGTAAATAAATTATTACAAGACGCTTTAAATAAATATTTAACTGAAGAAAAATTAGATGTTTTAGGTCAGCCGCTTCCTAAAGCTCAAGACGGTATCGATTGGGATGCTGAAGCATTTTCTTTTGAATTTGAATTAGGATTAACTCCTGAGTTCGATGTAGAATTAAAAGGTAAAGATGCTATTACTCAATATAATATTGTTGCAGACGATAAAATGATCGACGAACAAATTGAGCGTATCCAAAAACAATACGGAAAATTAATTCCTCAAGACGCTATAGAAGACGACAGTGAAATTACTGGAACTTTTAAGAACGAAGAGAAAGAAATAGAAAACACTGTAACTTTAACTTTAGATAAACTTAAAGGAAAAGCAAACACAAAGAAATTTGTTGGCGCTAAAGTAGGTGATGTTATTACACTTAAAACAAAAGGACTTTACAGCGACGATCACGATTTAATGAATGCTTTAAAAGTATCTCATGACGAAGCTCATGGGTTAGATATTGAAGTAACATTCACCATTTCTGAAATCAATAAGCGTGAAGCTGCAGATTTAGATCAAGAATTATTCGATAAATTATTCGGAGAAGGAACGGTTAAATCTGTAACAGAATTAAAAGATAAGATTAAAGAAGATGCTGAAAAGCAATTCGTGCAACAAGCAGATCAAAAACTTTTAAACGATGTGACTGAGTATTTAGTAGATAATACTAAATTTGATTTACCAGCAGAATTCTTACAAAAATGGATTCAAGCAGCAGGAGAAACACCTTTAGATGATGCCGCAGCAAAAGAAGAATACGAAAAGTCTGAAAAAAGCATGCGTTACCAATTAATCGAAGGGAAGTTAATTACTGCTAACGATATCCAAATTTCTATAGACGATATTAAAGATCATGCTAAAACCATGATTAAAGCACAAATGGCTCAATTCGGACAATTAAACCCGTCTGAACAAGAATTAGACGATATCGCTGCTCGTGTATTAGGAAACCAAGAAGAAGCACGTCGTATTTCTGAACAAATCGTTAGTCAGAGACTATTAGATGTGTATAAGGAAAAAGCAAATTTAGAAGTAAAAGAAGTGACTTACGAAAACTTTGTTAAAGAGGTTTACGGAGACAAATAAGTCAACTGTTTTAAAGAATAATCATTATATTTAGGCGTTGAATAGGTTTTATTCAACGCCTATTTTATTCATTATTTAATTAAAAATAACATTTATGAATTACGGAAAAGAATTCGAAAAATTCGCTATAAAAGATCAAGGGATAAGCAGCACATATTATAACCAAATTATTGGGAGTATGTATCCAACAAATTTAACACCTAACATTATCGAAGAGCGCCAAATGAATGCTGTAGCTATGGATGTGTTTTCACGTTTAATGATGGATCGTATTATTTTTATGGGTACAGGAATTAACGATCAAGTGGCTAATATTATTCAGGCACAGTTGTTGTTCTTAGAAAGTACAGATGCTAATAAAGATATACAGATTTATATTAATTCTCCTGGAGGAAGTGTATATGCTGGTTTAGGTATTTACGATACTATGCAGTTTATTAAACCAGACGTTGCAACAATTTGTACAGGTATGGCAGCATCTATGGGAGCTGTATTATTATGTGCAGGAGCAGAAGGTAAACGTAGTGGTTTAACACATTCACGTGTTATGATTCACCAACCTTTAGGTGGTGCCCAAGGACAAGCAAGTGATATTGAAATTACTGCGCGTGAGATCTTAATATTAAAAGAAGAATTATACAAGATTATTAGTAAGCATTCAGGTCAGGATTACGACAAAGTATATGCAGATAGTGATCGTGATTACTGGATGAAAGCTGATAAAGCTAAAGAATACGGTATGATTGATGAGATATTAGTGAGAAGCTAATACAACTCAAAAAAACAGTAGCAATTTGCTGCTGTTAAAAAGTGAAATTTAAAAAGATTTATGGCAAAGGAAGAATTAGAATGTTCGTTTTGTGGAAGAAAAAAACCTGAGACTAGTTTATTAATAGCAGGTTTAGATGCGCATATTTGCGATCGTTGTATCGAACAAGCACACGGTATTGTTTTAGAAGAATCTAAGCAATCAGATAATAGTGAATTATCTGCCGAATTAATGTTGCGTAAACCACTTCAAATTAAAGAGTTTTTAGACGAGTACATTATTGGTCAGGATATGACTAAAAAAGTAATGTCTGTCGCAGTTTATAACCATTACAAGCGTTTATTACAATCGCCTTCTAAAGATGATATTGAGATTCAGAAAAGTAATATCATGATGGTTGGGCAAACTGGTACTGGTAAAACATTAATGGCTAAAACCATTGCAAAAATGTTAAATGTGCCTTTAGCTATTGTTGATGCTACAGTATTAACAGAAGCAGGTTACGTTGGTGAAGATGTAGAAAGTATCTTAACACGTTTGTTACAAGCCGCAGATTACAGTCTTGAAAAAGCTGAAAAAGGAATTGTTTTTATAGATGAAATTGATAAAATTGCACGTAAAAGCGATAACCCTTCAATTACTAGAGATGTCTCTGGAGAAGGTGTACAGCAAGCGTTATTAAAACTTTTAGAGGGAACTACAGTTAACGTACCGCCAAAAGGAGGACGTAAGCATCCAGATCAAAAGTTTATTGAAGTTAATACTGAAAACATCTTGTTTATTGCAGGTGGAGCTTTTGATGGTATAGAACGTAATATCTCTAAACGTTTAAATATGCAAGCTGTAGGGTATAGTGCATCTAAGTCTGATGATATTATAGATCAAAATCACTTGTTGCAATACATTATTCCAAAGGATTTAAAAGACTTCGGTTTAATACCTGAAATTATTGGGCGTTTACCTGTATTAACATACATGGATCCTTTAGATGCTAAAACGTTAAGAGCAATTCTTACAGAACCTAAAAATGCAATTATTAAACAGTATAAGAAATTGTTCGAAATGGACGATATCGAGTTTAATATTACAGATGGTGCTTTAGATTTTATTGTTGAAAAGGCAATAGAATACAAGCTTGGTGCACGTGGATTACGTTCTTTATGTGAAGAAATCTTAACAGATGCTATGTTTGAACTTCCTGGTACAGACGAAACAGAGATCAAAATCACAAAAGTGTACGCAGAGAATAAATTGAATAAAACAACGATTAAAAAGTTGAAAGCTGTGTCTTAATTATTTTAAGGCATAAAGTATAAACAAAAAAAAACCACTCTAAGGAGTGGTTTTTTTTTATTTTGGTTGCAGGACATTGTATTGCAACATACTGTATCTAAACAGATTTCGATTAATAGCATGGCAAATGTATATGGATTATTGGCATTAAAAAAGTATAAGCCAAGTTTTTAGACATATGTACGTAATTTAACGATAAAGTGAATATTTAAGTGTGTTTAGTGGTGCGCAAACGTTTACTTTGAGTTAATTAAGAGTAATTCATCCATGTATTCTCTAGAATTTGATAGTCTAGGAATTTTATGTTGCCCTCCTAATTTGTTATGTTGTTTCAGCCAATCATAAAATAAATTTTGACGTCCCATATGTATAGTCGGCCTATTTAAGGTTAGATTGTTATAACGCTTCGCTTCGTAATCAGAGTTAACGGCTTTAAGCGCATTATCAAATAGTTCGATAAAGTAATTTAAATCTTCAGGTGCTTTTTTAAATTCTATAATCCACTCGTGAGCCCCTTTTTCTTTATCTTTCATAAAAATTGGTGCGCCCGTAAAATCTACAATTTCAGATTTAGTACGTTTACAAACCTTTCTCAAGGCACCTTCAACATTTTCAATAATTAATTCTTCACCAAATACATTAATATGATGTTTGGTTCGTCCAGAAACCTTTATTCTGTATGGTGAAATAGAAGTAAATCTAACAGTGTCTCCAATTCTATAACGCCATAATCCTGCATTAGTAGTAATTACTATTGCGTAGTTTTTCTTAAGTTCTACATCGCTTAATGGAATAATCTTTTGGTCTGGGGTATTGTAAGTTTCCATTGGAATAAACTCATAGAAAATACCATAGTCTAGCATAAGTAAGAGTTCTTTGGTGTCGTTCTGATCTTGTATGGCAAAGAATCCTTCAGAAGCATTATAAATCTCGTAATACTTAAATTCGTTTTTAGGTAGTATTTTTTTGTATTGATCTGCATAGGGTGTAAAACTTACGCCACCATGAAAATACACTTCTAAATTAGGCCAAACTTCATTTAAATTTCCTTTTCCTGTAGTTTCTAAGACATTGTTTAGTAATACTAACATCCAGGAAGGCACACCAGCTAAACTGGTTACATTTTCCATAATGGTTTCATCTACTATGGCCTGCATTTTAGTTTCCCAATCGCTCATAAGCGAAATCTTATTACTAGGTGTGCTACTAAATTCTGCCCAAAATGGCATGTTGTCAATGAGAATGGCCGATAAATCACCATAAACCGTTCCGTTTTCTCTATATAATTCTTTGCTTCCGCCAAGTCTTAGTCCTTTACCTGTAAAAAGTTGAGAGTTTTCATTGTTATTAAGGTACATGCATAGCATATCTTTTCCGGCTGCATAATGGCAGTCTTCCAAAGATTCTGAGCTTACCGGAATAAATTTACTTTTAGCGTTGGTTGTACCACTAGATTTGGCAAACCATTTAATATGAGACGGCCAAAAAATGTTGTTCTCTCCAGCTCGCGACAATTCAATTAAATCTTGATAATCTTCATACGTCGAGATTGGAACACGTTCGGCAAAGGTTCTATAATTTTTTATAGAACTAAAATCATGTAACCTTCCAATTTTAGTGTCTTTAGCAGTGTAAATTAAATTTAAAAGTAATTCTTGTTGTACCTCGTTTGGGTATTTTAAAAATAATTCAATTTGATGGAATCGTTTTTTTAGAAACCACGAGGCAATTGAATTTACTAAAGTAATTGGCATATTTACATTATCTTTAAAGAATTAAAAATAATACTTTTTTTATGACTTACGAAGGTGTTCTAACAAAAATGGAAACCGAATATGCTAATCCTATTCAATATTATTTAGTTTTTGATTCTGACTTTTTAAATATGAATCAGTTACTAAATAAAACTTTAAATATTAATTTCATAAAATACCAATGTTTAAATTGTGGATTAGATAAAAAAATATACAGACAGGGCTATTGTAAAAGTTGCTTTTTCGAGATTCCACAGGCTGCAGATTGGATTATGAAACCCGAATTGAGTAAAGCACATTTAGATATTGAAGATCGCGATTTGGCATTCGAGAAGAAAGTACAATTGCAACCACATATTGTATATTTAGCAAATTCTAGTAGTGTAAAAGTTGGGGTGACCAGAAAAGGGCAGGTGCCAACACGTTGGATAGATCAGGGCGCGCATGAAGCTATTGAAATAGTTGAGGTACCAAATAGGTATTTAGCCGGTATTACAGAAGTGGCGCTAAAAGATTATGTGGCCGATAAAACCAATTGGCGAACCATGCTTAAAAACGAAGTGCAAGATGAAAACTTAGTACAGTGGCGAGATAAATTGAAAACGCATATTCCAGAAGAGGCTAAGCCATATTTTATTGATTTAAATACAGAAACAGAAATAGAATTTCCCGTACTACAATATCCAAAGAAACCAAAGTCTTTAAATATTGAAAAAATGCAACACTATTCGGGTGTGTTAAAAGGGATAAAAGGGCAGTATCTTATTTTTGAAGATGATACTGTATTTAATATTCGCGGAAACGAAGGGATGTATGTTTCTATAGCTATAGATTAAAACAAAAAAACACGCTTTAGAAAAGGATCTATAGCGTGTTTTTTATTGTATATAAAGTCAACATTAAATATCTTCTTGATCTCTCAAGTTTTGGATATAAGCCGCTTTTTGATTTTCTCTTCTTCTTTTTACTGAAGGCTTAGTGAAAAACTGATTCTCTCTTAAGTTCTGCATCACTTTCACATTTCTGTGTTTTCTCTTGTAACGTTTAAGAGCGCGATCTATTTGCTCGCCTTCTTTTACAATAATTTTAAGCATTAAATTCTGATTTTAGTAATTAATTATTCTAAGATTTAGGATTATCCTAAATATGTTTTTAATATTTTGTTTTTAGAACTGTGGCGTAAACGTCTAATTCCTTTTTCTTTTATTTGTCTTACACGTTCACGTGTTAAATCAAATGTTTCTCCAATTTCATCTAAACTCATTGGAGCTTCATTACTTAGTCCAAAAAACAAACGTAATACATCACTTTCTCTTGGAGATAGGGTGTCTAAAGCTCTGTTAATTTCTAAGTTTAACGATTCATACATTAAATTGTTGTCAGGGTTTGGCGATTCACCAGACTTTACAACATCATATAAGCTAGAGGTTTCTCCTTCTTTTAATGGCGCATCCATTGATAGGTGACGTCCAGAATTTTTAAGAGACTGTTTTACTTCACTTACAGTCATATCCAATTCGTTAGCAATCTCATCTGCACTTGGCGGACGTTCGTGAGATTGTTCAAGAAAAGAATATGCTTTATTAATTTTATTAATCGAACCAATTTTATTTAATGGTAATCTTACAATTCTAGATTGTTCTGCTAGTGCTTGTAAAATAGCCTGACGAATCCACCATACAGCATAAGAAATAAACTTAAAACCACGTGTTTCATCAAAACGTTTTGCTGCCTTTACTAAACCAGCATTACCTTCATTAATTAAATCCGGTAAAGTTAATCCTTGGTTTTGGTATTGCTTAGCAACAGAAACTACAAATCGTAAATTAGAAGTTGTTAACTTATCTAAGGCCACTTGGTCTCCTTCTCGTATGCGTTGTGCCAATTCAACCTCCTCTTCGGCAGTAATTAATGGCATCTTACTAATATCTTGTAAGTACTTGTCTAACGATTTAGATTCCCTGTTCGTTACTTGTTTTGTAATCTTTAATTGCCTCATGTATCTGTTTTTGTTTTGTGCGTATCTATCAATGTAAACTTATTTTTAATAAATCCAAATATATTTACACTTAATTCGTTAAAAATGAAGAATTAAGCTGAATTTACATAAATACAGAGTAAAAAGGCAGGTGCTAAGTGCTAGATTAGTTGTATTTCTTCGTTTACTTTTAGATTGAAACGCCTTCTAAATAGATAAACGCCTAAATATAAAAACGGAGTATCAAATAAAGCCATTAAGACTTTAAATAAAAATCCGCTGATTAATAACCCGGCAAATTTAGTCCATTCTAGTTTACCAAAAAAACAAAGTAGCAATAAAACAGTCAATGTGTCGATAAATTGTGATAAAAAAGTGGAAAAATTGTTGCGTAACCACAAATGTTTCCCTTTAGTGAGCGTTTTCCAGTAGTGATAAATCTGAATATCTATAAATTGAGCAAATAAATATGCCATCATACTTGCTAAAACAGCAATAACTGTACTTCCAAAAACACTTGTAAATTTAGCATCGTTTACAGGCGACCAAGATGTTGCCGGAACAGCATCTGAGAGATAAATTATTGCCATAGAAAATACAGAAGCAAATATTCCGGTTACTACAATTTGATTAGCCGCTTTTTTACCATAAATTTCACTAATTAAGTCAGTTATTAAAAACGTAATAGGGTACGGAAGTATACCTACTGAAACTTCAAATAGGTTGGCGCCAAATATGGTGATGTTGAACGGATACCAATAAAAGAATTTTTGAAAAATAAGATTCGATACCACTAAAGAGGTCATAAATAAAGCGCCTAGTAATAGGTAGATACGATGTGCTAGAAAGAGATTCTTCTTATCCATAGATGTAAAATTCAAAAACAAACCTACATATTTAATTTTAAAATCACATTTTCATATTTAAAACTCTCGGGTTTTGAGAGTTAAATTTTTATCCCTCTTTAATGTAAAAATGGCCCTCTAAGTAAATTACTTTTCTTTAATTTGCCCATATTTTAGTTCATGGCAAAACACGTTTACATATCTATAGGAAGCAATAAAGGCGACAGATTTCAAAATTTACAATTGGCTGTTAATCGTATGTTCGACCTAATTGGTGCTGTTGAAAATTTGTCCAAAGTGTATACATCACCTGCTTTTGGATTTGAAAGTGATCCCTTTTTAAATGCATGCTTGATAGTTAAAACAGAACTTCAGCCAGATGAAGTGATGCAAACTTTATTAGACATTGAAACGGCATTGGGACGTACACGAACTGAAGGTGCAGGTTATGAAGCTCGTGTTATTGATTTGGATATTATTTTTATTGAAGATGAAATTATAAATACAGAATTACTAAAGGTGCCACACCCTGAAATGCAAAAACGCAAATTCGTACTATTGCCTTTAAACGATATTGCATCGAAATTAGAACATCCCGTTTTAATGGAATCAGTAAAGATGTTATTAGAGGGTTGTGAAGATTCTAGCGAATTATCACCGGTAGCTCAGAAGTTAGTAAACCCGATTACCAACTTTAATTTTTCTCATCAAAATTTTATCGCTATTGAAGGAAATATTGGTGCTGGAAAAACAAGTTTGGCTACAAAAATGTCTGAAGATTTTAATGCCAAATTAGTTTTAGAGCGTTTCGCCGATAATCCGTTTTTACCAAAATTTTACGAGGATGGCCCAAGATATGCCTTTCCGTTAGAAATGTCGTTTCTGGCAGACCGTTATCAGCAAATTTCAGATGATTTATCTCAGCTCGATTTGTTTAAAGATTTTATTGTAAGCGATTACGATGTATTTAAATCTTTAATTTTTTCTAGAATTACGCTTCAAGAAGACGAGTTTAAGCTTTATAGAAAGCTGTTTTACATTATGTATAAAGATATTGCGAAACCCGATTTGTATGTATACTTATACCAAAATACAGAGCGTTTACAGCAAAACATTAAAAAACGCGGACGAGAATACGAACAGCAAATTGAAGACGATTACCTTAATAAAATCAATTTAGGATATCTTGAGTTTTTAAAAAATCAGACCGAATTAAAAGTTAAAATTATCGATATTTCCGATATGGATTTTGTGGCCAATCGTGCCGATTATTTAAGTGTATTAAAAGCAATTTGTTCTTAACTTAAAGCTTTCATCTTACTAAATACATCCCAAATTACTACACCAGCACTTACCGAAATATTAAGTGAATGTTTGGTTCCGAACTGCGGAATTTCAATCACCATATCACTTGCGCTTACTACGTTTTGCGCGACACCTTTTACTTCGTTTCCAAAAACTAAAGCATAGGTGGTGTTTGCTTTAGGAGTGAATTCATCAAGCATGGTGGCGTGTTCAGCTTGTTCAATACTTAGCACTTTTACGTGTTCAGCTTGTAATTTTTCAACAACATCTAAAGTGTGTTCTGCATGTTCCCAAGCTACAGTATCTGTACTTCCTAAAGCCGTTTTATGTATGTCTTTATGTGGAGGTGTTGCCGTAATGCCACAGAGGTAAATTTTTTCAATTAAAAAAGCGTCACTAGTTCTAAATACCGAACCAATATTATTTAAACTTCTAATATTATCAAGCACTATAATAAGTCGCGTTTTCTTAGTGTCTTTAAAATCTTCAACACTCAATCTATCTAATTCGCTATTTTTTAATTTACGCATACTATTTAATTTCTGTATTCTTTAATTCTATTGATTTTCTGAATAGGTTCCTTCATATTTTTAAAAAAATCAAATTATGGTTACATTGCAACGCTATTTAGAATGCAAAAATAACACTAAAAAACGTCTTACCCTTGGCAAAAAAAACGAAAAAAGAAACGCCGTTAATGAAACAATATAATGCGATTAAAGCAAAGTATCCCGATGCTTTGTTGTTATTTCGTGTTGGCGATTTTTATGAAACCTTTGGTTCAGACGCAGTTAAGACGGCTGGAATTTTAGATATTACCCTGACAAAACGTGGTGCCGGAAGCGAAAGTGAGATAGAATTAGCAGGATTTCCGCATCATTCTATAAATACGTATTTGCCAAAATTAGTAAAAGCAGGCGAGCGTGTGGCGATTTGCGACCAGTTAGAAGACCCAAAACAAACCAAAACGATAGTAAAACGTGGCGTTACCGAATTAATTACGCCAGGTGTGTCTTTAAACGATGAGGTTTTAAAATCCAAATCGAACAACTTTTTGTGTGCAGTGCATTTTGGGAAAACCAATATCGGAATATCATTTTTAGATATTTCTACAGGTGAGTTTTTAACCTCGCAAGGAGACGAAGAATACATCGATAAGTTACTTCAGAATTTTAATCCGAGTGAAATATTAGTTTCAAAACAAAAACGAAAAACTTTTGTTGAAGCTTTTGGCGACGATCATCATGTGTTTCATTTAGAAGATTGGGTTTACCAAACCGATTATACTAATGAAACGTTATTAAAACATTTTAATACTAGAACTCTAAAAGGTTTTGGTGTCGAAAATTTAGATGAAGGTATTATTGCTTCAGGTTCAGTATTGCATTACTTAGGCGAAACACAGCATAATAAATTAGAGCATATTACCTCTATTTCGCGCATTGCAGAAGATGATTATGTGTGGATGGACCGTTTTACTATGCGTAATTTAGAATTGTATAATTCTACCAATAATAATGCAGTTACTTTACTTCATATTATAGATAAAACCATTTCGCCTATGGGCGGACGCTTATTAAAACGGTGGTTGGCTTTGCCTTTAAAAGATGCGAAAAAAGTTAATCAGCGCCACGAAGTAGTTGATTTTCTGACTAAAGAAAAGGACACACATCAAAAAATACGTCAGCATATAAAACACATCGGCGATTTAGAACGTTTAATTTCAAAGGTAGCGACTACAAAGGTGAGTCCGCGTGAGGTTATTCAGCTTAAAAATTCATTAGAAGCCATAGTGCCAATCAAAGCATTAGCGTCTCAATCTCCAAATGATGCTTTAAAAATTATAGGAGATAAATTACAGAGTTGCGATGTCTTGCGTGAGAAAATTAAGCAGACTTTAAATGAAGAAGCACCTGTAAACGTATTAAAAGGACATACCATTGCTGAAGGATTTTCGACCGAGTTGGATGAGCTTCGTGGGTTATCAACTTCAGGAAAGAATTATTTAGATGCCATGTTAGAACGCGAATGCGAACGTACGGGAATAACATCTTTAAAGATTGCCTCAAACAACGTCTTTGGTTATTATATAGAAGTTAGAAACACGCATAAAGACAAGGTTCCTGAAGAGTGGATTAGAAAACAAACCTTAGTAAGTGCAGAGCGCTATATTACTGAAGAGTTAAAGGAATACGAAGCTAAGATTTTAGGTGCTGAGGAACGTATTCTGGCTATAGAACAAAAATTATTCGCAGATTTAGTATCGTGGATGAGTCAGTATATAAAACCTGTACAACAAAATGCCTTTTTAATTGGACAATTAGATTGTTTATGCGGATTTGCACAATTAGCGACCGATAATAATTATGTATATCCTGTTTTAGATGATACATTCGATTTAGAAATTGTTGAAGGACGTCATCCTGTAATTGAAAAGCAATTGCCCATTGGCGAACCTTATATTGCGAACGATGTGTTTTTAGACCGCTCTTCGCAACAAATTATTATGATTACTGGGCCAAACATGTCTGGTAAATCTGCTATTTTACGTCAGACAGCACTTATTGTATTGTTAGCTCAAATCGGAAGTTTTGTGCCTGCTAAATCGGCTAGAATAGGTATAGTCGATAAAATATTTACTAGAGTAGGAGCGAGTGATAATATCTCGATGGGTGAATCTACATTTATGGTCGAGATGAATGAAACGGCATCTATTCTTAACAATATGTCAGAGCGAAGTTTGGTATTGCTAGACGAAATTGGACGCGGTACCAGTACCTACGATGGGATTTCTATTGCTTGGGCAATTAGTGAATATTTACATGAACATCCTGCAAAAGCAAAAACGTTGTTTGCCACGCATTATCATGAGTTAAATGAAATGACAGAAACGTTTCCGCGAATTAAGAATTTTAATGTGTCGGTAAAAGAATTAAAAGACAATGTCTTGTTTTTACGTAAACTGGTTGAAGGTGGTAGCGAGCATAGTTTTGGTATACATGTGGCTAAAATGGCGGGAATGCCACAGCAAGTTTTACATCGTGCGAATACGATTTTAAAGAAATTAGAAAAATCGCATTCTAGTGAAGAGTTAACAGATAAGGTTAAAACATTATCAGACGATTTACAATTAAGTTTTTTTAATTTAGACGACCCGCTTTTAGAAAATATAAAAGACGAAATTATCAACACAGATATCGACACCTTAACGCCTGTTGAAGCGCTAATGAAACTAAATGAAATTAAAAGAATGCTGATAAAACCAGGTAAGACTGTGAAAAATTAAACTAATTTGATCTTGATTTTCAATTATTTAAAAAATAATTTAATTTTTTTAATGAAAAAGCTTTGAGATACCAAGAAAAGTCCTAAATTTGCACCCGCAACAATTATGTTGCTACGTTCATTAAGACACTACGCGAAAGTAGCTCAGGGGTAGAGCATCACCTTGCCAAGGTGAGGGTCGCGGGTTCAAATCCCGTCTTTCGCTCTATACACTGTTCTAATTTATTGAAAATATACCAAATGCTGAAGTGGTGGAATTGGTAGACACGTTGGACTTAAAATCCAATGGGTAGTAATGCCCGTGCGGGTTCAAGTCCCGCCTTCAGTACTAAAGCCTTTATCGTAAGATAGAGGCTTTTTTATTATTATTTTCAATCTCTGTATTTATAGAGATTGTTTTAATAAATTATATACCATGCAGAAATGGTGGAATTGGTAGACACGTTGGACTTAAAATCCAATGGGTAGTAATGCCCGTGCGGGTTCAAGTCCCGCTTTCTGTACTAAAGCCTTTATCTTAAGATAAAGGCTTTTTTGTTTTATAGCATGTCTTAGTTTTAAATGCTTTTATTTTTCCTCTATATCTTATTCTTTGTGCTTCGAATGGTTGTGAAAGGATCAGTTTGTCTTTTCTATTTAAGTCTTTTTTTTGTTATAATAACAAGTCATATTGCTGTAATGTGTTGTTTTTTAGGTGATTTTTGTTTTTTAATGGTTAAATTGGTATAGTCTTGAGACTTGTTGAAAATGAAGCAAAATTGAGAATTATGAATTTGTAATCTTCTTTTGCATCTAACAGCTATTATGTAACCAAACACTTCTTCTATGAAAAATCTTGTTACAGTATTCCTATTGCTAAAGCGCATCTTTTTAATGGTGTAAATACAATTACTTTATTTAATGCGAATAACAACCCTGTAGCAGAGCCTCATTTTTATTTAGAAACTAAAAATGAAATTAAAATTGATGTAAAACAGAATGAGGTTGTAGGGGGATTCTTTAGGGTTAGGTTTTAATATTAAAGGTAGTGCTGTGGCTTCAAATTTAAGTGTTTCGGTATTGCCACAAGGCACAAAATTAAACTCTTTATTAATGGTATGAATACAAATGGTGAATTGTTTTCTGATATTGTAGAAGTGCCATTAGCATCTGAATTGTAGTTTTATTTATATAAAATATACTATTTAATTTAGCGTCCTAAAGGAATACCAATTCCAAAAAACACTCTAAATTTATCTGTGCTATTTACCCAAGTAAAGTCTAAACCTATGGGGCCAATCATAGAGTTGTAAGTCAGTTTTGTGCCTAGTGATATTAGTTCACTGGTTTCAATATTGTCTTTCCATTCTCCTTTTGGTTTAAAGGCATCTTCGGTATAGTTATTAAAAGTACTAAATCCTACTGATGCAATATCGAAATGAGGAGTAAGGTATAGTTTTTTCAGGAATTGGTATTGCAATGCGACATTGGCACTTATAAATTGAGTGACAGGTAACTCATCTTCTAAAAGCCCGTAAAAAACAAAATCATCTTTTCTAGGACGTTGTAAATTTCCACCTAAATAATAGTTGGCCCCATAACCTAATTCTAGAAAAGAGATGTCGTTTGCTTCTAGTTTATCTAAAAATGTGAACCCAATATTAGCACCTAAAATTAAGCTTAAATTATCACGAAATGTTTCTACATTTTTTAAATGAAATCTAAATTTAGTAAATCCATTTGTGCGTCCAGATTGATTACTCGATAAAGATCTGTCGTAGAAACTGGCTTCTACATCATTTGCAATAGTTCGTCCTATTTTTGCTTCTATATTTAAGCCTTTCGTAGGGATAAATACTTCGTTCAAGGTATTGTAAGTATATTGTCCATATACTTCTAAGGTTCTGTATTTATAATTTACAAGGTTAAATACGTTGTTTAGAATGTCTGGGTCTGCCTCTGGTTTTAATACGGTAGATTGATAATCTATTCCTAAACCGGCATAGCTGTTAAGTGTGTGAATGTTACGATTTATTTCATTATCAAATTGTAGATATTTATAATTCATTTCATCTACAGTTTCTCCACTCACAATAACATCCTGATCTAGTTTTTCTCCAAAAATTTCAGATCTAAACCAGAAGTCTTTATTTTTTCCAAATATTTTTTGGTATTGAATTTTAAACTTAGGTTGTTCGGCAATATCAAGCGTTGTAAGAATACGAGAAGAAGCTCCAATAATGTTTCGTCCCGTATAGTTAAATATAAGTCCAACACCTCTGTAATCGTCAAAATGGGCTGCAACCTTAACTTGATTATGTGCCTTTTCTTTAACTGTAATTTCAAGTCCGTTATAATCCTTATCCAATATAGGATTTGCATATATGGCGCTAAATAAATTGGTGCCTAATATTCTGTTTATATGTGTTCTGGCTTGATCAATACTATATTCTTTTTTCTCTTCTAAACCCGATCTACATTGTACTAGTCTCAGGTTGTTTTTGCTAATTCCTTTATACACAATGGTGTCTAAAATTGTATATTCTTGAATTTCGGGTTTTTCGTGTTTACGTTGTTTGTAAGGTTTTAGCATATCTGCAAGCGCTTTAAACTTGTCTTCATTGTCTAAAACCGCTTTTTTACCTTGTTCATATATCATTTCAGACTTATCGAAATCGCCTGGCGTAAATTTTAAATTGGGAACGTTATCAATTAATATGTCACACGCTTGTTTATTTTTTTCACTCAACAAGTTACTGGAAAGCATACCTGTTTGAAGAAGAAGCGTTTCTAGATTACTTAATTTTTCCTTAGGTTGTAAACCCCCGCTAACCTCGCTTCCTATAATAAAATCTGCACCTAGTTGTTGTGCAATATCTACAGGGAAATTGTTTAAAACACCACCATCTACTAATAAGGTGTTTTCGTATTCTACAGGTTTAAAAACACCGGGAATAGACATGCTTGCTCGCATTGCAGAAGTTAAAGAACCTTTAGATATAACAACCTGTTTCCCATTTACAATATCTGTAGCCATGGCTCTAAACGGAATGGGAAATTTATCGAAATCGGTAACATTATACACTGGAAATGTTATGACGCTAAAGAACTCTCTTAAGTTTTGATCGTTTAATATGGCAAGTACAGGTTTTGGTTTCTTATCAATAACTTCAAATCCTAAAGAATAACGGCCAAATTCACTCTTTTCTTCGTTACTGACGCTATTTATAGATACTTTGCCCCCAAATAAGGCGTCCCAATCTGTGGTTTTAGAAAGCTCTGCAATTTCGTCACCAGTATAACCAATAGAGTATAGGGCTCCTACAATACTTCCCATACTTGTCCCAATTATTAAATCGGGCACTATACCTAAGGAGTCTAGTTTTTGGAGGGTCGGAATATGTGCAATTCCTAAAGCACCACCGCCACTTAATACCAATGCTACTTTAGGTTTGTCTTTATCTTGTGCGTTACCTAAAATAGGTAATAATATACAGCTTAATAGAATAAAAAATTTGTTCAGATTATTCATTTTGATAAAGGAAATAAGTGTTGATAATACCAAGATAGGACGATATGCAAATGTAACTCAAAATAATTTAGAACATCGATGTTGAAATTATAGAACTTAAATTACATTTAAAATGTTTTAAAAGCTCATAAAACTGAAAATTATTCAATGGATATGGTTAATTTTAATCAGTAATAAAAAAACATTATAAGACTATTTCGGGATTAAATGCGTTAATTATTAATTCAAACTTTATAGGAAATTAAAAGGTCCTTATTTAGTTTTTTTTGTATAAAACACTAACGGTTAATTAGGTTTTATGCTGGGGTTTAACATTTTAAAATATAACATTGAAAAAACAAACAAAACTTAAAAAAAGGTCATGGTTAGGTATACTAATAAAACTAGTTCTGTTCGGAGCGCTTTTAGTATTACTTTTTATAGGAAGTATTTATTTAGAAGTTTGGGGAAAAATACCTTCTAAAACAGAGTTGTCCGATTTAAAACAAGCTGAAGCCAGTCTAATCCTAGATCGTAATGAAGACTTACTAGGAAAATATTTTGTGTTTGATAGAAGTATCATTGAGTTTAAAGATATTCCTAAATATCTAGTAAACGGCTTAGTGGCTACAGAAGATGCTCGTTTTTATGAGCACGAAGGCATAGATTATAAAAGCTTTTTTAGAGTGTTTTTTAAAAGTGTATTGCTGCAAGACGATTCTGCCGGAGGCGGAAGCACGATAACTCAACAATTGGCTAAAAATTTATATGGCAGAAAAAACCATGGGTTATTTTCAATGCCTGTAAATAAAATTTCAGAAATGATTATTGCTTCTAGAATTGAAGCGATTTACGATAAAGACGACATTATAGCGCTTTATTTAAATACTGTGCCGTTTAGTGAAAATACTTTTGGTATAGAAAGTGCAGCCCAGCGCTTTTTTAATACCACAACCAGTAATCTTAGTCTGTCGGAAGCTTCTACCTTAGTAGGAAGTTTAAAAGCTAACCACAGTTATAATCCGCGATTGTTTCCAGAACGCAGTCAGTTTCGTCGTGATGTGGTGTTGCAACAAATGGAAAAATATGGTTATATAGATGAAGCTACTCGATTAAAAGAGAGCAATACTCCAATAGAAATCGATTACCATAAATTCACCTATAATGAAGGTTTAGCGCCTTATTTTAGAGAGCAAGTTAGAAAGCAAGTGTCTCAGGTTTTAGATAGTATTAACAGTGCTGATGATACGGAGTATGATTTGTACACAGATGGTCTTAAAATTACCACTACCTTAGATAATACCATGCAAGAATACGCAGAACAAGGTATGATTAGCCATATGGAACGTTTACAAACTCAATTTGAAAATGCATATGGTGCGCACGCGCCTTGGTTAAAAAATGACGAATTGATACAAGAAGTTGTCCAAAAATTACCAGAGTATAAACGTTTACAAGCAAAGAAGCTGTCGGAAGCTCAAATTATGGATTCACTACGAAAAAAATCTAAGAAACCGTTGTTTACATATGAAGGAGATACTATTATGTCCATATCGACTATAGATAGTTTAAAGCATTATTTAAAATTTCTCAATGCTGGTTTTGTGGCTATAGAACCGCAAACTGGAGCTGTAAGGGCTTATGTTGGAGGTGTGAATTTTGAGCATTTTAAATACGATCATATATCCATGGGTAAACGGCAAGTAGGATCAACATTTAAACCTTTTGTATATACAGCAGCATTAGAATCGGGATTAGAACCGTGTGCTTATTTTTCTGTAAAAGAAATTACATATACAGATGAAGAGGGATGGACGCCATCTAATGCCTCAGATGGAGAAGACGATCCTTACATGAATTATTCATTAGAAACTGCTTTGAGTAGATCTATAAATACAATAGCTGTTAAGGTTTTAGAACAAGTAGGGATTCAGCCAGTAATAGATCAGGCTCGTAAAATGGGTGTGGTTTCAGATTTGCCAGAAGTGCCTTCGTTGGCTTTAGGAACGGCAGAATTATCGCTTATGGAATTAACGTCGGCTTACACGAGTTATGTGAATGAAAGTGTGCCCTCGAGACCTTATTTTATTGAAAAAATTGAAGATAAAGACGGACGTGTTTTATACGGATATAAACCTAGTACCCCATTAGATGCTGCTTATTCAGAACAAACTAGAGAAACTATGATCGAGTTTATGAAAGCCACTATTAATGAAGGAACAGCAAAGCGCATACGTTCTACTTATGGGTTATCTAACGATATGGCTGGAAAAACAGGAACTACTCAAGACAATCGTGACGGTTGGTTTATGAGTATTACTCCTAATCTTGTTATGGGATCTTGGGTTGGAAACGACGATCACCGCATTGGTTTTAGTAGTACAGGCATTGGTCAGGGAGCAAATTCAGCATTACCTATTGTTGCTAATTTTGTATCCCGATTAAATAATAATAACGATTTTAATAGCATTACACAGGCTAAGTTTAAAACCCCTTCAGACGACGTTTTAGAAGCGTTAGATTGTGATCCAGACAAGCGTGATGGATTTTTTAAACGCCTTTTCGGAAAAAAGAAAAAGGAAAAAGCATTTGGAGAATAGGTGCTGTTTTATATTCGTTTAGGTAATTATACGGTGGTGTAATTATTTTATATTTTTGACAATAACGTAGAATTAATTACAAGAACATGTATCAAGCAAATAGTGATAGATATAATACGATGCCGTATAGACGGTGTGGAAAAAGCGGATTAGTACTACCTCCCTTATCGTTAGGGTTGTGGCATAATTTTGGAGATGTAGATAAGTTAAGTAATGGAAAGCAAATGTTGCATACTGCTTTTGATAAAGGTATTACACATTTTGATTTAGCGAATAATTACGGGCCGCCTCCTGGCAGTGCAGAATCTAATTTTGGTAGTATTTTTAAAGAAAGCTTTGTGCCTTATCGCGACGAGCTTATTATTTCTACAAAAGCAGGATATAGAATGTGGCCTGGTCCTTATGGAGAATGGGGATCTAAGAAATATTTGGTCTCTAGTTTAGACCAGAGTTTACAACGAATGGGCTTAGACTACGTCGATGTTTTTTATCATCATCGTCCAGATCCAAACACGCCTTTAGAGGAAACTATGGCTGCCTTAGATTTAATTGTACGGCAGGGGAAGGCATTGTATGTTGGTATTTCAAATTATAATGCAGAAGATACTTTAAAAGCATCGCGGATATTAAAAGATTTAGGAACCCCATGTTTAATTCATCAACCAAGATACAATATGATGGATCGTTGGGTTGAAGATGGGCTTTTAGAAGTGTTAGGAGACGAAGGTATAGGTGCAATTGCATTTTCGCCATTACAACAGGGTATTTTAACGTCTAAATATTTAAAAGGCATTCCAGAACAATCCCGAGCTGCAAAGTCTACAGGGTTTCTTCAAAAAGAAACCATTACTAAAGCCGTATTAGCACAAGTTACACAGTTAAATGCTATTGCAGAAAAGCGTAACCAAAGTTTAGCGCAAATGGCTGTGGCGTGGTTATTAAAAGATGATAGAATTACTTCTGTTTTGGTAGGTGTAAGTAGTGAATCACAACTACTAGATAATTTAGGTGCACTTGATAATTTAGAGTTTTCTGCATCAGAATTAGAGGCTATTGAATCTGTTTTACAATCATAATTTTACAAAAATATCGGGCTATTACATATTAATAACTAAATTTAGACTTCAACCATAAAAGTTATTAATTATGAAAAAATCATTTGTTTATTTATGTTTTATTGTTTTTGCATTTGTGTCTGTAGATATTGAAGCGCAAAGTATTAAACTGCCCTCGCCAGAGTTTTCGACAGATTTACTCTCGGCATTAAAGCCAGGTAGTGATTCTGGATTAGCTTCAGACGTTAGTTCTAAAGTTGAAACAGAAAATAAAAGTTTTGTTAGCGATGTTGTAGGAATTATGGGAAGTTCTGACGACGATGATGCTAAAAAATCTAAAATCGCCAGTCGAAAAAAAGAACGTGAAGGCGTTTTGGGTAAGGCCTTTGGAAATGATACGGCTTTATCGTCTTATAAAAAGCAAGTCAATTCTAAAATCAAGCCTTTTAAACGAAAATATAAAATGGCAAGTTTAATATTTTAGGCATAAAAAAATCCCTTGTAAAGTTAATACAAGGGATTTTTATTATTTATACTATTGTTACTAATTATTTAGTTTTCATAGCGTCATTTGCAGCTTTAGTCGCAGCATCTTTAGTGTCTTTTGCAGCACCTTCTACAGCACTAGAAGCATCATCTACAGCTTTACCAGCGGCATCTTTAGCATCAGTTGCAGCACCTTCAACAGCATCAGCAGCGTTGTCCATTGCTTCACCTGTTGCATCTACTGCACCGTCTACTGCTTCACCAGCATCATTAGCAGCTCCTTCAATAGCTTCACCTGTTGCATCAGCAGCATCGTTTACAGCGTCTTTAGTGTCTTTTGCAGCACCTTCTACAGCATCAGCAGCATCATCCATTGCTTCACCTGTAGCTTCAGTAGCGCTTTCAGCTTTTTCTTTTACGTCTCTACAAGATGTGAATGTTGTTCCTAAAGCAAACACAAGGGCAGCACTTAAAATAATTTTTTTCATAATTTGAATGTTATAGTTATTGTTAATTTTCAAGGGCCAAGGTAATAACTTCTTAGAAATCATCATATTTAAAATGTTAATTTCTTCTAAATTTTAGTTAAAAATGAGAATATTTAACTTTTTTTGCTTAAATGGAGACGTATTATACTTACAGCGCCTTTATTTTTGTTAATATATAAAGCATTTTTAGCCCCAGCTGTTTTTCTGAAATTTTCGTCTTCAATAAGTTTGTTAACTATTTGATTTAATTGGGTTTGATTGCTAACAGAAAATAAACCTTCGTGATCCAACATGGCTTTAGCTTCTGGAAATTTATCGAAATGATTACCAATAATTATAGGTGCTCCAAATACTGCGGGTTCCAAAGTGTTGTGTAATCCTGTTGTGCCTATTGCTCCCCCCACATATGCAATGTCTGCATAATTATAGATTTTCGTTAATATACCTATCGTATCAATTATAAAAACGGTTGCGGTAGAGCGTGTTTTATTTGCTTTTTCTGAAAACAATACAGTTTCTACTTTTAGACTGTTTTTTAGTTGAGCAATCTGATTTGGCTTAATGTTATGTGGTGCAATAATAAATTTTACATCTGCTGCCGCTTCATTATTAATATAGTTAACTAATAATTTTTCGTCTTCAGGCCAAGTACTTCCGGCTATAAAACATAATTTGTCTTGTTTAAATTCGGCTATAAAATTTAACGTATTGTCAATTTCTAATTGATTGGCTACGCGATCAAAACGTGTGTCTCCAGATACGCTTACGTTATTATAGTTTACCGATTCTAATAATTGTTTAGAAGCTACGTTTTGGGTAAAAATATGTTCGAAAGCAAATAATGCATCTTTCATAAATGTACCATAGCTTTTAAAGAAAATCTGCTCTTTTCTAAATAATGCGGAAATTAATATGGCTCTGCCTTGTCTGCGTTTTAATTCCTTTAAAACATTCGGCCAGATATCATATTTTACAAAAACCGTAAGTTCTGGGTGAACTAAATCTAAAAATCTATGCGCATTACTTTTAGAGTCCAAAGGTAAATACACAACACAGTCTGCAAGGGGAGTATGTTTTCTAATCTCGTACCCAGAAGGCGAAAAGAAAGACAGTATAACTTTATGGTTGGGATATTGTTTTTTTATTTCGGAAAAGACCGGGAGACCTTGTTCGTACTCACCTAAAGAGGCACAGTGAAACCAAAGTGTGTTATCTGTAGGTAAAATATTGTTTTTTAATTTATCGAAAGTTTCTTTACGGCCAAGCACACCAGATTTAATCTTTACATTGAACAGACCAATGAGTTGAAGTAAATAATTCGCTAGGAAAATGCCAATATTGTATATAATTCTCAAATTAAAAAGCTTTAGGGCAAAAATAGGATTTCTTTGGCATAATTTGATTGGTAAACGTTGCTGATTTTCGTAATTTCGTGTGCTTAATGTTCCAAAAGGATTTATTAATTTTCATGGTTCATATACTTCGAAGTAATGAACCTTAATTTCTTTTTTATGAGAAAAATTCAAATGGTTGACTTAAAAAGTCAATATGCTAGAATAAAGGATGTTGTAAATGATTCTATTCAAGACGTTTTAGAAACTACAGCATTTGTAAACGGACCAAAGGTTCACGAATTTCAGAAAAATTTAGAACAGTATTTAAATGTAAAACACGTTATTCCTTGTGCTAATGGTACAGATGCGTTGCAAATTGCAATGATGGGATTAGGATTAAAACCTGGAGACGAAGTTATTACAACAGATTTTACGTTTGCAGCTACAGTTGAGGTGATTGCACTCTTGCAATTAACTCCAGTTTTAGTAGATGTAGAGCCAGATACTTTTAATATAGATATCGATGCCATTAAAAAAGCAATTACACCAAATACAAAAGCTATAGTGCCTGTGCACTTATTTGGGCAGTGTGCTAATATGGAAGCTATTATGGAAATAGCAGAAGCAAATAATTTGTTTGTAATTGAAGATAATGCTCAAGCTATAGGTGCAAATTACACCTTTAAAAACGGAACTAAAGTAAAAGCTGGTACTATTGGAGATGTTGCTGCAACTTCTTTTTTCCCTTCTAAAAACTTAGGTTGTTATGGAGATGGTGGAGCCATTTTTACAAATAATGATGAATTAGCTCATACCATTCGTGGAATTGTTAATCATGGGATGTACGAACGTTATCATCACGATGTGGTAGGTGTAAATTCTAGATTAGATGCCATTCAAGCTGCTGTTTTAGGTGCTAAATTACCAAACTTAGACACTTATAATAAAGCGAGAATAGAAGCTGCAAATAAATACGATGCTGCTTTTAAAGATGAAAAACATATTACAACACCGTTTAGAAGTGGAGCAGAAGACAATCACGTATTTCACCAATATACTTTAAAAGTAACAGGCGTAGATCGTGATGCTTTGGCTAAGTTTTTAAATGAAAACGATATTCCATGTGGTGTGTATTATCCAATTCCTTTACATAACCAAAAGGCCTATTTAGACGACCGTTATAACGAAGCAGATTTTAAAGTTACTAATCAGTTGGTAAAAGAAGTTATTTCTTTACCTATGCATACAGAATTAGACGACGACCAGATTGAATATATTACTACAAAAGTAAAATCATTTATCAATGCGTAAAATATTAGTTACTGGAGGCCTTGGATTTATAGGATCTCATACCGTTGTAGAACTTCAGCATGAAGGCTATGAGGTGGTTATTATTGATAATCTTTCAAACTCATCTCGAGATGTGTTAAAAGGAATCACCGGAATTACTGGAAAGGAACCCCTTTTTGTAGAGTTAGATTTGAAAGATAAACAAAGTGTTCAAGACTTTTTTAGAACGCATAATGATGTTGATGGTGTAATTCATTTCGCTGCAAGTAAAGCTGTTGGTGAAAGTGTTGGAAATCCGCTTTTGTATTATGAAAATAATCTAAATACATTAGTCTACGTTTTACAAGAGTTAAATAAACTACAAGCTGCTAATTTTATTTTCAGTTCGTCTTGTACGGTTTATGGTCAAGCAGACGAATTACCCATTACTGAAAATGCACCTGTAAAACCAGCCGAGTCTCCATATGGAAATACGAAGCAAATTGGTGAAGAAATTATAAAAGACAGTTGTAAAGTAAGTCCGAATTTAAAAGCGATTGCTTTACGCTATTTTAACCCTATTGGTGCTCACGAATCGGCACTTATTGGAGAGCTACCAATTGGAGTCCCTTTAAATTTAGTTCCTTTTATTACTCAAACTGCGGTAGGTTTACGCGAACAATTGTCTGTATTTGGAGACGATTATCCAACTACAGACGGAACATGTGTGCGTGATTATATTCATGTTGTAGATTTAGCTAAAGCGCATGTAATAGCATTAAAACGCTTGTTAGATGGTAAAAATACTACTAATTTTGAAGTGTTTAATCTAGGTACAGGCACGGGAAGTACCGTTTTAGAGGCTATTAAGTCTTTTGAAAAGGTGTCTGGAGAACACTTAAATTACAAAATTGCTCCACGTCGCGAAGGCGATGTTGTTGCGGCATTTGCAGATACAGAAAAAGCCAATACAGAGTTAGGTTGGACGTCTGAATTAACCTTAGATGATGCTATGAGATCGGCTTGGAAATGGGAGAAAAAAATAAGAAATAAGTAAATTAATTAGTGTTAATTTAATAAAGACCTTCTTTGCTATTTGCAGTAAAGAAGGTTTTTTCATGTTTAGAAGTAAGATTTTACTTATGTTTTTTACCGAATTTTGATAGAGTATTTTTAAAGGGATTCGAAAATCGTTGAATATAATGTAATTCTATAGTTAAATGATAGGGTAATGATTAGTAATCTAGTTTTTTTGTATGCGTTTCATTATCTTTGACTTATAATGAAATATGATATTATGAAATTGATTACGGTAAAACGAGAAACCAAAAATGAAGCACGATTTACACCTAAAATGGGTGTGTTGCAAACCAAGGTGACTTATATTAAAATGTTGTTTTTAAATATGCCTTTTAAAACACTGCATAAATACAGAGAAACGTATTACGGAGAAATTAAAGATTGTGAAGATTGTCTCCTAAAAGCATAATAAAATAAAAAAGCCTCAAGAATTTATCTTGAGGCTTTTTTTATGCGTTTTGTTTTGCGTTTTTAGTCGTTATAAAATTGGAGTAGAGTAAAAGCCCCATGCCCAACATTACAGACATGTCTGCAACATTAAACACTCCGGTTTTAAATACACCTCCTAAATCAATATGGAAAAAGTCGGTAACAGAACCATACAAAATTCGGTCATACACATTAGCAATTCCGCCACCAATAATACATGCAAATCCAAATACAGAATATTTATCTAAAGCCTTATTGGTTAAAATGTAATAGGTTACGTACCCTAAAACAGCTATAGGTAATATGAGTAAAAAAATACTTTTTAACGTCGGATTTAAATCGCTTCCTAAACTTAAAAAAGCACCTGAATTCTCTACATTGGTTAAAATAAATAAATTTCCAAGTAATTCTGTGGTTTCGTAAGGTGCTACATAAGCTCTGACCAGGAATTTAGAAATCTGATCGAGTGCAATATTTATAGCTATTAATCCTACAATGAATTGAGTTCTAGAAAGCTTCATTAATTTGCAGACGTTTCAAAAGTTGCAGAAGCAGTTTCAGCAGATCTATCAATTTTTTTAACTAATCCTTGTAGTACTTTTCCAGGGCCAACTTCAGTAAAATGTGTTGCTCCATCAGCAATCATTTGTTGTACAGATTGTGTCCAACGTACGGGAGCTGTAAGTTGAGAAATTAAATTAGCTTTTATTTCATTCTCATCTGTTATAGCAGTTGCCGTAACATTCTGATAAATTGGGCAATTAGGTTTGCTAAATGTTGTGTTTTCTATTGCAGCAGCTAATTCTTCACGAGCAGGTTCCATCATAGGAGAATGAAAAGCACCTCCAACAGGCAATATTAATGCACGTCTTGCTCCAGCAGCTTTTAAGGCTTCACAAGCTGCTTCTACAGCTGTTGTTTCTCCAGAAATAACTAATTGTCCTGGGCAGTTGTAATTTGCAGCTACTACAACACCATCTATAGATGCGCATACATCTTCCACAATTTTGTCTTCTAAACCTAATACAGCAGCCATAGTACTTGGTGCTAATTCACATGCTTTTTGCATGGCTTGAGCACGTTGAGACACTAATTTTAAACCATCTTTAAAGGTTAAAGCGCCAGCTGCAACTAAAGCTGAAAACTCTCCTAAAGAATGCCCTGCAACTACATCTGGTTTAAAGCTATCTCCTAATCCTTTTGCTAAGATTACTGAGTGTAAAAATATAGCAGGTTGCGTCACTTTAGTTTGTTTAAGATCTTCTGCACTACCTTCAAACATAACATCTGTAATAGGAAATCCTAAAATTGAATTTGCTTGTTCAAATAATTCTTGTGCGTCTTTAGAGTTTTCGTATAGATCAAGTCCCATTCCTGAAAATTGGGCACCTTGACCAGGAAATATATATGCGTTCATAGTTTTAATTTTAAAAATGTAAAAATAAGAATAATATTTAGATTATAATTTTTTGTGTGTTTAGCTATGCTATCAGATTATAGTCACCTGTTACATCATCGTGTTTTATAATTAACCTAATGTATTCGTGTTGTGTTATAATCCTATTACAGCAGCTTCTGCGCAACGTTCTCCATCCATAGCTGCCGATATGATACCACCAGCGTAACCACCACCTTCACCGCAAGGATAAAGTCCTTCAATTTGCGGGTGTTCCAGTTTCTCTGTTCTAGGAATACTTACGGGTGAAGAGGTTCTAGATTCTACACCAATAATATTGGCTTCTTCGGTATAATAGCCTTTCATTTTTTGTCCGAAAGATTCAAACCCTTTTCGTAAACTCTTTCCAATTAATTTTGGTAATAACGAATGTAAAGGCACACTTTTTATGCCAGGTTGATAAGATGTCGGATTTAAATCTGAAGATAATCTGCCTTCTACAAAATCGGTTAGACGTTGTGCAGGTGCAACTTGACTTCTACCCCCAGATGTAAAGGCTAATTTTTCTAAGTCTTTTTGATATTCTAAAGCTTTAAGCGCTCCAAATTGTTCGTATTTATATAAATCCTTATCAGCATTAATTTCAACAACAATTCCAGAGTTAGCGAATTCGTTATTTCGTTTTGAAGGCGACATACCATTCACCACAACTTCGCCATTTGCTGTTGCAGCAGGTACAATAAATCCGCCAGGACACATGCAAAACGAATAGACGCCACGTCCGTTTACTTGTTGAACCAAACTGTAAGCAGCGGCGGGTAATAATTCGCTTCGTTCTCCACTACAATGGTATTGTATTGAATCTATAATATGTTGCGGATGCTCTACACGTACGCCCATGGCAAACGATTTGGCTTCAATAGCCACCTTCTTTTTATCTAATAAATAGAAAATATCTCGTGCAGAATGTCCTGTTGCTAAAATTACGCGCTCTACAGCTAATTCTTCTCCATTAATTAATTGAATGGCTTTAATTTTATTATTGGTAATCGTAAAATTTGTGACACGCGTTTCAAAATGAACTTCTCCACCGTATTTTAAAATGGTTTCTCGAATATTCTGAACCACTTTAGGCAGTTTATTAGTTCCGATATGCGGATGCGCATCGACCAAGATTTGATCTGTAGCGCCGTGATAGACTAGATTCTCAAATATACGACGCACATCGCCACGCTTTAAACTACGGGTATATAATTTTCCGTCTGAATACGTACCAGCACCACCTTCACCAAAACAATAATTAGAGTCTTCATTTACATGATGATCTTGATTTATGGCTTTTAAATCACGACGTCTATCTTGTACGTTTTTACCACGTTCTAAAACAATAGGTTTAAATCCTAATTCTATGCAACGTAAAGCGGCATACATTCCAGCAGGACCAAAACCAATAATATGGATAGGTTTTGCTTTAGAAACATCTTTGTATTTGAATGTGTAAGAAGAGCTTTCTGGAAGTGGTTCGTTAATATAAACCGCAACTTTATAGTTGAAAACTATTGCAGGTTTTCTAGCATCGATAGATTTTCGAAGCACTTTTATGCCTGTAATTTTTTCTTTTGGGATATCTAACAATTTAGCAGATTTCCACAATAGGGTATTTTGCTGTTTAGATTCTTCTACAAGAGATACACGAAGCTGGATTTCTTTTATCATGTTGCAAATTTACAGAAATTTGCAGATAATGAACTTGTAAAGTTTACAATATCATATTTTGATTTTCGAACTTATAAAGAATAGTTTTTATATGCGTTCGTAGGTTAAAAATGAAAAGGCATAATCGTTTTGTTCGTCTTTAGGATGATAAATATTCTGGATTTCTCTCCATTCGTTAAGGTTTAGCTCAGGGAAATGTGTGTCGGCTTCAAAAGCTTCATGCACTCGTGTTAATTCAATTTTATCTGCAAATGGGAGTGCTTGCTTATAAATTTCGCCACCACCAATAACGTATGGGTGTTTGTCTTCTAAAGCGGCATCTAAAGCGTCTTCCATGTTGTGTACCACAATAACTCCATGAGGAACTTTGTAGTTTTGCTGATTGGTAACAACAATATGAGTACGATTAGGTAGTGGTTTTGGAAAACTCTCAAATGTTTTACGTCCCATAATAATACAATGTCCAGACGTTAACGATTTAAAGCGTTGTAAATCGTCACGCAAGTGCCAGATTAATTGGTTGTCTTTACCAATAGCATTGTTTTCTGAAGCAGCAACGATTAGAGTCAGGTTCTGTTTTTTACTCAATTTTTTTTTTTCAATCGCAGGAACTATTGCAGGCTCGTTATCTGGTAGTTTTGTTTTTAATTTTTCGATCCCTTCTTTTTGTTTTGCAACCAATTTATCTAATTGGTGTTGTTGCCAAGTAGGACCCATAAACCTGTTAATCACAAACACATTAAATGCATGGTATATTAAAATTAACAACCAAAATCCTACAATAAATATAAACCAATCCTTGCCTAATGGTTTATATGTTTCACCTATGTGAAGTCCTAAATTGGCAATAATTAATGCCACAGATCCAATTAAAAACAGAATAAAATGTGTGTATAAGCTCTTTTTTTGCTTAATACGTTTTTGTGCATTTTTTATAAGCTCCAATTGCTCTTTGTCAATCTGAGGTGTTTTCTTTTTAGTACCGAACATAGGTTATTAAGTGTTTGTAGAGTAAAAATACTATTTCTACATCAATATTTGAAATTTTTGTAAAAATGATATTAAATAGAAGTAAAAAGTTTAATAATAATTTGAAAAAGTAACATTTTAATTTAGAACATTAAGTTTAATTTAATTCTTTTTTAAGAAAAACATAATTATTTGTTAGCTAGGGGATTATTCGTTTGATAATGGCTAATAGTTTCTTACTTTTATATTAATTAAAAATAGAATTTATGGCAATTTCAAAACAATATTTAAAAACGAAGCCTGTTTGTAAAGTTACTTTTACAGTACCTGCAGAAACTGCAGAAACAGTGGCTGTAGTTGGGAGTTTCAATGATTGGGATCACAAAGCTACTCCATTAAAAAAGTTGAAAAACGGAACGTTTAAAGGCGTTGTTAGTTTGGATACAGATACTAGCTATGAGTTTAGATACTTAGTAGATGGTGAGTTTGTAAATGAAATTGATGCAGACGAACAAGTTTGGAATGATTTTGCTGACGCAGAAAATAGTGTGTTAAAAATATAGTAAATAAAAAGGCATTTCTAAACTTAGAAATGCCTTTTTATTTATACTGATACTACACCTTTTATATGCGGATGCGGATTATAATCTACTAAAGTAAAATCTTCGAATTTAAAATCGAAGATGTTTTTTACATCTGGATTTATAATCATTTTTGGTAACGGTTTTGGGTCTCTACTTAATTGTAGTTTAACTTGCTCAAAATGGTTGCTATAAATATGTGCGTCTCCGAAAGTGTGTATAAACTCTCCAGCTTCGTAACCGCAGACTTGAGCCATCATCATGGTTAATAATGCATAAGATGCAATATTAAAAGGCACACCTAAAAAGATATCTGCACTACGTTGGTATAATTGGCATGATAATTTTCCGTTTGCTACATAAAATTGAAAAAAGGCATGACACGGTGGTAATGCTGCTTTTCCATTAGCTACGTTGTCGCTAAAGGATTTAGACGTGTCTGGTAATACTGATGGATTCCATGCAGAAACAAGCATGCGTCTGCTGTTAGGATTCGTTTTTAAGGTTTCTACAATTTCTGAAATCTGGTCAATGTCATCACTATTCCAATTACGCCATTGGTGTCCATACACAGGACCTAAATCACCTTGTTTATCTGCCCAAGCATTCCAGATTTTTACGCCATTTTCAGTTAAATAATTTATGTTAGTATCGCCGTTTAAAAACCATAGCAATTCATAAATAATAGATTTTAAATGCAATTTTTTAGTGGTAACCATAGGGAAGCCTTCACTTAAATCGAAGCGCATTTGATGTCCAAATACACTTTTTGTTCCTGTTCCTGTGCGATCTCCCTTCTCGTTTCCAGTTTCTAAAACATGCTTAACGAGGTCTAAATATTGTTTCATTTTAATCTAATTCTGAATGTGACAAAAGTATAAAAATACGTGCTAAAAACGGCAAGCGTGTGTAGTAAATGTTAGCCAATAATCATACCTGCAATAGTAGCAGATAATAACGAAGCTATAGTCCCACCAATAAGTGCACGAATTCCGAACTCTGAAAGTGTTTTTCTTTTACCTGGAGCTAAAGATCCTATACCTCCAATTTGGATTCCAATAGATGCAAAATTTGCAAAACCACATAACATATATGTGGCCATGATTATAGATTTTTCGTAATGAAAATGTATGGGTTTAGTGACATCTTTTAATTCTGCTAATTGCATATAGCCTATAAATTCACTCGCTGCAAGTTTAATTCCTAATAATTGTCCCATGAGTGCCATGTCTTGTTTGGCAACACCAATAATCCACATTAACGGAGAAAACAAATAACCAAGAATAAATTCTAAAGAAAACATTTTATATGGCGTGTTTTCAGCAATCCAAGAGTTAAAGCCTCCAATTAGACCTATTTTTCCAAAACCGTAATTAATCATGGCTATAAAAGCCACAAAAACTAATAACATAGCACCAACATTAGCTGCTAGTTTAAGTCCTTCTGTAGTTCCGTTAGCAATAGCGTCTAAGATGTTAGAACCTATGTTTTCTTGAGATACTTCCATCTCTGAACTAATTTTTTCCTGTTGCGGATACAACATTTTAGAAATTACAATAGCACCAGGTGCAGCCATTACAGATGCTGTTAGTAAATGCTTGGCGTAAAATATTTTTAAAGCTTGATCTTCTCCTCCTAAAAATCCGATGTAAGCGGCAAGAACTCCTCCGGCTACTGTGGCCATTCCTCCAACCATAACAAGCAGAATTTCTGATCTTGTCATACGTTCTAGGTAAGCTTTTATCATTAAAGGCGCTTCTGTTTGTCCTAAGAAAATATTACCTGCCACACTTAAACTTTCTGCTCCAGAAATACCAAGTAATTTAGTTAATACCCATGCCATTCCTTTTACAACTATTTGTATAACACCTAAATAAAATAACACCGATGTTAATGCTGAAAAGAATATAATAGTAGGTAAAATTTGAAATATAAAAATAAATCCAAAACTGCTAACATCCATCATGCTTCCTAATAGAAACTCACTTCCTGCTTGGGTAAATTCTAATATTTTCACGAATATTTTTCCAACAAATTCGAATGCGTTTTGAGCAAATTCAATTTTTAATACAGCTATAGCAAGTAAGGCTTGTGCGCTTAATCCAGCTCCAATAGTTTTCCAGTTAATTGCCTTTCTGTTACTACTTAGTAAGTAACAAATCACTAACAAAACAATCATACCTAATAAACCGCGTAATAAACTATTTGTTGAGAATCCTTGACTAGGAATAATCGCATCTTTCTCTGAAGTCGCTATGGCGCTAGGAGAAACAGCTATTGAAGTTTTAAATGAATAAGTGTTTGCGTTTTTATTAAAGACTAAAGTAGAGTCTGTTAATTCAGAAATTTTATAGTGTTCAATATCATCTGTAGGTGTACTGTAATAGAAAACTAACAAATTATTTTGAAGCATATAGTCTCCTGTAGCTGTAGTTGTATTTTCGCCAGAAGCTTTAAATTCTCCATTTTCAAACTTTAAAGTTTCAAAAGTTGTATTTGCCGTTTGTGTAGAATCTTCTATTTGGGGTTCAGACTGTTCTAATTGCCATAGTTTTTCTATGCTTTGCGCGTGTGCACTGTTAAATAATCCGAAAAAAATAAGAGCAAGGGCAAATAAAAGGTGTTTCATACTTTTAATAGGGCTTTATCGTTTCGAGATTTCATCTCGAATTTTGGCTGCTTTTTCGTAGTCTTCATTCATTACTGCGTGTGCCAGTAATTGATTTAATTCCTCTAAAGTTTTTGATTGATAGCTGTCTTTTGGAGCAGGCGTTTCAAGGTCTTCAGAAATCAAATCATCGGTAAGTACATCATCAGAATGAGAACTGTCGTGTTCTTTTTCAGGATTTACTTTTAAATAAATTCCTGCTTTGTCTAAAATGTTTTTATAAGTAAATATAGGTGCTTGGAATCTTAGTGCTAATGCAATAGCATCACTAGTTCTTGCATCAATAATTTCCTCAACGTTTTCGCGTTCGCAAATTAAGCTTGAATAGAATACACCATCTACTAATTTATGAATAATGACTTGTTTAACGGTAATATTAAATCTGTCAGAAAAATTCTTAAATAAATCGTGCGTTAATGGGCGTGGTGGCCTAATTTCTTTTTCAAGAGCTATGGCAATTGATTGTGCCTCGAATGCACCAATAACGATAGGTAATTTGCGATCACCATCTACCTCATTGAGTATTAAAGCATAAGCGCCATTTTGCGTTTGGCTATAGGAAATACCTTTTATATTTAGTCTAACTAAACTCATAAATTTAAAAACACAAAAGACTGTTTAAATTAGGACTTTACCAAACCTATTCTACATTTTTTGTTTTAAACAATGGGTAAAAATAGGCGAACTCCTTTAAATTTTATTAAAAATTTGAAGGGTAGGAGTCTTTTAAACAGTCTTTTTATTAATACAATTTAAAAAAAATTAAGCGTTTTGCGCTTTAAAAGCTTTTAATTTTTCGATTAGCTGAGGTACAACTTCAAATGCATCTCCAACAACACCGTAATCTGCAGCTTTAAAGAATGGTGCTTCAGGGTCTGTGTTAATCACTAATTTAACTTTAGAAGCATTAATTCCTGCTAAATGTTGAATAGCCCCAGAGATACCTATCGCAATATATAAGTTTGCTGCAACGGGTTTTCCGGTTTGACCTACGTGCTCGCCGTGAGGTCTCCATCCTAAATCTGAAACAGGTTTAGAGCAGGCTGTAGCACCTCCTAAAACATCGGCTAAATCTTCAATCATTCCCCAATTTTCTGGACCTTTTAAACCACGACCACCAGAGACTACGATGTCTGCATCTGCTATAGTGACTTTATCTGTAACCTTATCTACAGATTCTACATGTACGCCGTTATCTGGAATAGATGGTGAATAATGTGTAACTTCTGCTTCTGTAGCATGTTCTTTTATTCCGAAAGAATTATTAGATAATCCAACTAATTTAATTGATGTACTAATACTTGTTTCGTTAAATGCTTTATTTGTAAATGCTGTACGTTTAACGGTAAAAGGGGATAAGTTTGTAGGCAAGGCAACAACATTAGAAGCGTAACCTGCTTTTAACTCTATAGCTAATAATGGTGCTAAATATTTACTATCTGCACTTGAGCTTACAATAACAACTTCCGAGCCTTCTTCTGCAGCGGCTTGATTAATTACATTTGCATAAGATTTGGCGTTAAAAGCATCTAATTTGCTATCCTGAACATTTAATATTTTTGTCACGCCGTAGGTTCCTAAAATAGAAGGATCCTTTGCGTTAATTGATATTGCTGTAACAGAAGTACCTAATTGATCGGCAATAGCTCTAGCATAAGACGCTACTTCGAAAGCTACTTTTTTATATGTTCCTTGTTCTGATTCTGTATATACTAAAACTGACATAATGTTTTTAAGTTTTTAATTTCAATACAAATTAATATTTGGTCTTGAAATGTGATTAAATGACTTTGGCTTCTGTGTGAAGTAATTGTACTAACTCGTCTAAATTGTCTGGAGACACAAGTGTTACGGCTCCTTTAGGCGTTGGTTTTTCAAATTTTACAGAAACGGTTTCTGTTGAAGCTTCAATAGGTTCTAAAACCGTTAGAGGTTTTTTACGAGCCATCATGATTCCTCGCATATTTGGAATACGTAAATCACTTTCTTCAACTAGTCCTTTTTGTGCACCTATAACTAAAGGGAGCGCTGTAGTAACGGTTTCTTTTCCGCCATCAATTTCACGAATAGCTTTCGCATTTGTGCCATCTATTTCTAAACTAATACAGGTGTTTACAAAGTTTGCATCTGTTAATCCTGCAAGCATACCTGGTACCATGCCTCCGTTGTAATCTATAGATTCACGACCTGCGATTACTAAATCGTAAGCGCCGTCTTTTACAACTTTTGCTAATTGTTCTGCTACGGCAAAGCCGTCTAAAGCCGGTGTGTTAACACGTATTGCGCCATCTGCACCAAGTGCCAATGCTTTACGTAAGGTTGGTTCGGTTTCTGGTCCTCCAACATTTACAACATCTACTGTAGCGCCTTGTTTTTCCTTAAACCACATGGCACGTGTTAAACCATATTCGTCGTTAGGATTAATTATAAATTGTACACCATTGGTATCAAATTTAGTATCTCCTTCTGAAAAATTTATTTTTGAAGTCGTATCTGGAACGTGACTAATACACACTAAAATTTTCATAATATTTGTTTGTTTTAAATAAGTATGGTTCTATTTGGATACGAAGTTATTGAATTTTATTTAAATTTTACTATGCATGCATAGTAAAATAATCAAAAAAAGAGTTAAAAATTGCTAAATGTGGAATTTAGAGGGCTGTAAGGAAAAAAGATTGCTAAGGAAGTGTTAAAGGAATAAGAACACTAATTATATTCAGAAACGTTTTTGTATGAATTAAAATTCTAATTATACAGAGTACTATAATGTATACTATAAATTAAAGCATGTCATGACTTCTGTAATTGTATTAACGGCTTCTTTGAAATTCATTAATACTTATAAAGTTGTTTTTGTTTTTTGGAGCTTCTAGAACAGTGTTTTTATCATTGAAGACTTCTATTTCTTCAAATTTAACGAGTACACTTTCATTGTTTTTAAGTTCTAATATTAAACCAGGTAATCCATTAAAATATCCAGGACCATCATTAAAAGGGATCTCTTCTGTGTACCATGCTGTAGTATGGGTTTTTCTGCCAAAAAGAATTTTTTCTGTTGTCGCTTTTTTACACGTGTAACCTAATATAATTTTTGTTTCATCATGTAGTGTCCAATTAAAAGTAAGATTATGGTCTTTAATACTGGTATGTTCCGTAATTAAATCTCTGTTTTTTCGAGAAGCTTCTAACCGATACACATCGTTGGTGTAATCTTTATATGTTATTAGTTTATGAGGTTTTAAACTTATGCTTGTGGTTTCTTGGAATTGCCCTAGTGATTCGGGATGACTAATAAATTTCACGTCTATAGCTGTTTCTTGTACAGATATTAATTCTTGAATAGATTTATCATTAGAATAGATATAACTACTGTAACGTGGGGTTTTTGCTTTTTCTGATAATTCTGTCACATCTGTGGCCTTTTTCATTTTTATTTTCAATTTAATGAATTAATAATAATTCTTTTATTGAAAGTTTTCTATTTATTGTTATTTTTGTGGTCTTATAAAAAATGATACATGAGAACAATTCAATTCAGAGAAGCGATTTGTGAAGCCATGAGTGAGGAAATGCGCAGAGATGAGAGCATATACTTAATGGGTGAAGAAGTTGCTGAATACAACGGTGCATACAAAGCATCAAAAGGAATGTTAGACGAGTTTGGTGCAAAACGTGTTATCGATACTCCAATTGCAGAATTAGGTTTTGCAGGTATAGCTGTAGGTTCAACAATGACTGGAAACAGGCCAATTGTAGAGTATATGACCTTCAACTTTTCGTTAGTAGGAATTGATCAAATTATAAATAACGCTGCAAAAATTAGACAAATGTCTGGTGGGCAGTTTAAATGTCCAATCGTATTTAGAGGACCTACTGGTTCTGCTGGACAATTAGGTGCTACGCACTCTCAAGCATTCGAAAGCTGGTTTGCAAATACACCTGGTTTAAAAGTAATTGTTCCTTCAAATGTATATGACGCTAAAGGTCTTTTAAAAGCTGCCATTCGCGACGACGATCCAGTTATTTTTATGGAAAGTGAGCAAATGTACGGTGATAAAGGTGAAGTGCCAGATGGAGAATATGTTCTACCAATTGGTGTTGCCGATATCAAGCGTGAAGGTACAGATGTAACAATCGTTTCTTTTGGTAAAATTATTAAAGAAGCTTACAAAGCTGCAGACGAGTTACAAAAGGAAGGTATCTCTTGTGAGATTATCGACTTACGTACTGTTCGTCCATTAGATATAAATGCCGTATTAGATTCGGTAAAGAAAACAAATAGATTGGTTATTTTAGAAGAAGCATGGCCATTTGGAAACGTATCTACAGAGATTACGTACCAAGTACAAGCTCAAGCTTTTGATTATTTAGATGCTCCAATAGTAAAAATTAATACTGCAGATACTCCTGCTCCTTATTCTCCAGAATTATTGGCAGAATGGTTACCTAACAGCAACGACGTTGTAAAAGCTGTTAAAAAGGTAATGTATAAGTAAACTGCATTTATCACATATTTAAAACTTCATCAACATGATTTATTGCTGATGAAGTTTTTTTTTAACTATGAAATTAAGACTTAGCCTCCTATTATTACTTTTCGGATTCCTATCTGTTCTAGCTCAAACAAAAGTTAGCGGTTATGTCTTTGATGAAAATAACGAACCCGTAGCTTATGCTAACGTTATTTTTAAAGGTTCTTCTCAAGGTACTATTACTAACGAAGAAGGACGATTTTATATGGAATCAGATTCCGACTGGGATACACTTTCCATCTCATTTATTGGGTATATAACTCAAAATCTTCCGCTACCTAATAAAATTAATTACAATTTAAAGGCTGTGTTAGAAGAAGAAACTGCACAACTAGACCAAGTTGTTATTGTTGCAGGGAAACAACCTAAAAAGAATAATCCCGCGATCGATATTTTGAGAAAAATATGGGAACATAAACGCCGTAATGGACTTCGTAAATTCGATCAATATGAATACGACAAATACGAAAAAATAGAATTCGACTTAAATACCATAGATAGCGCTTTAGTAAAAAGTAAGATTTTTAAAGGCATGGAATTTATTTTTGAATCTGTAGATACATCTAACGTGACAGGAAAAACGTACTTGCCTATTTTTGTGAATGAATCTGCAAGTAAAGTATACGGAGATAACGTTTCTACGAATGAGCGTGAAGTCCTGAAAGGAAATAAAATGTCTGGATTTAGTAATAATCAATTCATTTTAGATTTTATAAAAGATTTGTATTCTCAATACGATGTGTACGATAATTACCTGAAATTTTTCGATAAAAGTTTTGTAAGTCCCTTGTCTAAAACAGGGATAAATACCTACAATTATGTTTTGGCAGATAGTTCGTTTATAGATAATAAATGGTGCTATAATATTATTTACTATCCGAGACGTAAAAATGAGCTGACATTTAAAGGTGATTTTTGGGTGAACGATTCTACGTTTGCCATCAAGAAAATAAACATGCAAGCTTCTAGAAGTGCCAATATAAACTGGGTAAAAGAGATTTACATAGAGCAAGAATTTGATGTATTAAACGATTCTATATTTCTTATAAAACGCGACTACTTTATGTCGGATTTTGCCTTTAAGAAAAAAGAAAAAGCTAGAGGTGTCTACGGAAAACGTACCACACTTTACGATAATTATGTATTCGATAAACCTAAAGCCGATAACTTTTATAGCGAACAAGTTTTTGAGTATAATGAGGACACTTATAACCGAGATGATGAATTTTGGGACGCCAATAGATTAGAAACCCTAAGTAAAGACGAAAAAGGGGTGTATAAAATGTTAGATACACTACAAACGGTTAAGAAGTTTAAACGCTTGTATAGTGCCGGAACTATTTTGGCATCCGGATATGTAGAGTTGGATGAACTTAATATGGATTACGGTCCCATTTTTTCTAGCTTTGGATATAACGAAGTAGAAGGATTGCGTATTCGTGGTGGTGGACGAACCTATTTTGGAGCTAATGACCCCTGGCGAATTGAAGGCTTTGGAGCTTATGGTTTTAGAGATAATAAAATTAAATACGGAATTTCAGGTAAATGGTTAATCGATAAAGAAAATCGTTTTATTGTTTCTGGAGGTCATCGTAAAGATATCGAGCAAATCGGGGCAAGTTTAACTACATCTACAGATGTTTTGGGTCGAAGTTTGGCATCATCAGCTTTATTTGCAAAAGGCACCAACGATAAATTAACGAATATTGAACTTACCAGTTTAGCTTTTGAACTAGAACCTATAAAGAATGTGGTGTTTCGATTAGGAGCAGATTATAGAACATTAGGTTCTGCGTCTGATGCGTTTAATTTAGATTATTATACAGATGATAGTTATACCGAAATAGCGTCTGAACTTAAACAATTTGAAACCGCTTTATCTGTAACGTATTTCCCAAATAGAAGGATGACTGGTTATGGTGTTGAACGCTCTCGAGCAAATGATAATTTTGCAACCTTATTTGCGCAAGTTAGTCGTGGAGAAAAGAATGTGTTTAATAGTGATTTTGATTATACTAAAATGCAATTCTCTTACACACAACCATGGCAAATTGGTGGGTTTGGAAGATTATTAACTACGATTGAAACAGGGAAAACATTTGGAGAAGTTCCGTTAGGATTATTAAGTGTAGTGCCAGGTAACCAAGCGTATTTTTCAATCTATAATACCTTCTCGCAATTAAATTATTACGAGTTTATTACAGATACATATGCCTCTGCACATTTAGAACACAATTTTAATGGTCGTTTGTTTTCTAGAATTCCTTTTCTAAGAAAATTAAACTTAAGAGAAATTGTAGGTTTACGCGGTGTTTGGGGAGAAATTTCAGATGAAAATATTGCATTAAATGCATCAAATGTAGCGTATAATGCACCAACAGATAAAGTGTATTATGAATATAGTTTTGGTATAGGAAATATTTTTAAAGTATTCAGAATAGATTTCAACTTTAGAGGAAATTATCTAGATAATCCAGATGCACGAAGTTTTGGAGTTACGGGTAGTTTTGGTTTTTATTTTTAGTTTTGTGCTCTATTTTTTCAATTATAATCAATTTACATCGTTATAATTATTATTTCTGAAATCAATTCCTTTTTTGGTTGCCTATAATTATAGTCTTCAGTACATTTACCATAATAAACACAGTAAATATGAGTCAAAAAAAGCAAGAAACTTTCGATGTTTTAATCGAAATTCCTAAGGGAAGTAGAAATAAATACGAATACGATTTTAAACTACATAAAATCAGATTCGACAGAATGCTATTTTCTTCAATGATGTACCCTGGAGATTATGGTTTTATACCTGAGACTTTAGCGTTAGATAAAGATCCATTAGATGTGCTTGTATTAGGACATCAGCCAACATATCCAATGACTGTAATGGAAGTTAGACCAATTGGAGTGTTCCATATGACAGATGAAAAAGGACCTGATGAAAAAATTATTTGTGTACCAGTTTCAGATCCAATTTGGAATAATAAATCAGACATCGCAGATTTAAATCCACACCGTTTAAAAGAGATCGAACACTTTTTCCAAGTTTACAAAGATTTAGAGAAAAAGAAAGTAGATACTGGAGGTTGGAGTAATGCAGAAACAGCGATACAAGTCTACCATGAATGTGTAGAACGTTATAATAATAGCGAGCACAAAGAAAAAGGAGACTTTAAAATCTAATTTTTTAGTAAAAAAATAAAAAAACCACATTTAAACTGACAAATGTGGTTTTTTAGTATCTGGTATTGTGGTATTTTTATGACTATGTAAATTAATAACCTTTTTAATTATAGTTTAAGTATGGAATATCTAATAAAATTTTTACCGCTTTTTGGTGTGCTCGCACTAATTTTCGTTTTTCTTAAAAGCGGATGGGTTTCTAAACAAGACGTAGGCGACGAAAAAATGTCGCGTATCGCCAAAAATATAGCCACTGGAGCCATGGCTTTCTTAAAGGCTGAATACAAAGTTTTAGCCATTTTTGTAGCTGCTGTAGCTACCTTATTATACTTTAAAGGCGTATCTGAAGTTGGATCCAGTGGGATTGTAGCAATTTCATTTATTGTTGGAGCCATTTGTTCTGCATTAGCAGGATTTATTGGAATGAAAGTTGCAACTAAAGCAAATGTGAGAACAACTCAAGCAGCAAGAACCTCTTTAGGGAAAGCATTAGAAGTTGCTTTTGCTGGTGGAGCTGTTATGGGCTTAGGTGTTGTAGGTTTAGGTATATTAGGATTAAGTAGTTTATTCATGATATATCAAAATATATGGCCAGGTGCAGATAACTTAGCGATGGTATTAAACGTGCTTTCAGGGTTTTCTTTAGGAGCATCATCTATAGCATTATTTGCTCGTGTTGGTGGAGGTATTTATACTAAGGCAGCCGATGTAGGTGCAGATTTAGTAGGTAAAGTTGAGGCTGGTATTCCAGAAGATCACCCTTTAAACCCAGCAACTATTGCAGATAACGTTGGAGATAATGTTGGAGATGTAGCTGGTATGGGAGCAGATTTATTTGAATCGTATGTAGGTTCTATTATTGGTACTATGGTATTGGGTGCTTTTATTCTTACACCAGAATTTGATGGTTTAGGAGCCGTGTACTTACCTTTAGTTTTAGGAGCTGTTGGAATTGTAATGTCTATATTAGGAACGTTCTTTGTTAAAGTTAAAGATGGAGGAAATCCGCAAACAGCATTAAATATCGGAGAATTTGGTTCAGCCGGATTAATGGTTATAGCTTCTTATTTTATAATTAAAACATTAATTCCTGAAACTGTTGCAGGTTTACCTTTCGGTTCTTGGGGTGTTTTTATGGCAACTGTTGCTGGTTTAATCGCTGGTTTAGGTGTAGGTAAAATCACTGAATATTATACAGCTACAGGTAAAAAACCCGTAATGTCTATTGTTAAGCAATCAGATACTGGTGCAGCTACAAACATTATTGCTGGTTTAGGTGTAGGGATGATGTCTACAATGATTCCTATTTTATTAATCGCCGCAGCAATTATGATTTCTCATTATTATGCAGGATTATATGGTATTGCCATTGCAGCTGTTGGAATGTTAGCAAATACAGGAATTCAGTTAGCTGTTGATGCTTACGGACCAATTTGTGATAATGCCGGAGGTATTGCAGAAATGGCAGAACTACCTAGTGAAGTACGTGATCGTACAGATAAATTAGATGCTGTTGGTAATACAACTGCTGCTGTAGGAAAAGGATTTGCAATTGCTTCTGCAGCTTTAACTGCTTTGGCACTTTTCGCAGCCTTTATGAAAACAGCCAATGTAACGGCTATCGATGTGTCTAGACCAGATATTATGGCGGG
>NZ_LMAK01000002.1 GCF_001439665.1 Formosa algae | reverse complement strand
CATTATGCCGCTATGGAAGCTTTTGTGCGTTGGGAATATTAAAAGATGTATTGAAAAAGACAAACAAAAAAGGCGAGATTTAAATCTCGCCTTTTTTTATTTATAAAAATTCATAATGTCTATATAATGCGCTACAGGCTCAGAAAGTAGAGGTTTACAATTCTTGCCGTCACGTATGGCTTGTCTTATAAATGTTGAAGATATTTCTACAACAGGAGCATCTATACGGTGTATCTTCGGGTGATTTTTCAGTTGGGCTTCTGTTTTGCCTTCAGAAATTCTCGGATACACATATAAATCGTGATTTTTTAGAATAATATCGTTGTTTTTCCACTTATGGAACCCTTTTAAATTATCCTCGCCCATGATTAATGAAAACTCATGATTTGGATGTTTTTCAAAAAGATAAGTCAGCGTGTTAATCGTATAACTTGGCTGTGGTAAATTAAACTCAATATCGCTTACACTTAGTTTGTCATAATCTTTGGTAGCCTGATATACCATTTCAAATCTATGATGATTGTCTAATAGTGTATTTTTCTTTTTAAACGGATTATGTGGCGTTACAACCATCCAGACTTGTTCTAGGTCGCTATATTCTGCCATGTGGTTTGCAATAATTAAATGTCCCGTATGTATAGGGTTAAAGGTGCCAAAGTAAAGCCCGATTTTCATAAATTATTAATCTTTATTTATGAATTCTGAAACCACTTTCTCTGCTTCTACAAGCGCATGTTCTAAAGTGTCGTTTTCAATAATACAATCAAAAAGTGGTGCTGTTGCAAGTTCGGCAGATGCTTTTGCGACACGCATATTTATTTTGTCTTCAGACTCTGTTTTACGCTTTTTTAAACGAATTTTTAATTCGTCTATACTTGGTGGTTTTACAAAAATAGAAAGGGTTTCTTCTGGAAATTTACGTTTTATACGCAATCCGCCAGAGACATCAATATCAAAAATAACGTGTTTACCTTGGGCCCAAATACGCTCAACTTCAGTTTTTAAAGTACCGTAAAAGTTATCGCGATAGACTTCTTCCCATTCTAAAAAGGCATCGGTTTTTATATTGTTTTTAAATTCTTCTAGCGATAAGAAATAATAATCTTTAGCGTGTTCTTCTGTACCGCGTTTTTCGCGTGAAGTTGCTGAAATTGAGAATTCTAAATTTAAATTTTCAAGACCAAGTAAATGTCTTACTATGGTTGTTTTTCCAGAACCAGATGGTGCAGAAAACACGATAAGTTTTCCTTTAGACATGTTATAAAACGTTTAAAAGTTGTTCTTTAATTTTTTCTAATTCGTCTTTCATTTGCACAACTAATTTTTGCATAGGTGCATAGTTACTTTTCGAACCAATAGTGTTTATCTCTCGACCTAATTCTTGTCCGATAAATCCTAGTTTTTTTCCGTTAGAATCTTTAGAATTTAAAGAGGTCATAAAGTATTCTAAATGATTTTTTAAGCGGACTTTTTCTTCAGTGATATCGTATTTTTCAATGTAGTACACCAATTCTTGTTCGAATCTGTTCTCGTCAACTTTCTCTTTCAATTCTTCAACACCTTTACGTAAGCGTTCTCTAACACCTTCAATACGTTCTGGATCTATAGTAATTACTTGTTCTAATAGCGACTCTATAGTTACTATTCGTTTTTTAAAATCGGCTTCTAAAACTTTACCTTCGTCAAGTCTGTATTCGCTAATATGGTTTAAAGCTTCGTGAATTTCTTTTAGAATAGTAGCCCACTCGTTTTCGTCCATATCTTGGCGCTCTGTACTCAAGGCATCAGGAAAACGTACAGCCATTTTAAGCAATTCGGTTTCATCACCATCAACAATCTCGCGAAGTTGCTTTAAATACTCTTTTACAACGGGTTTATTAATTTGTGTAGAGGTTTCTTCACCAGTAATTTCAACAAAAATGGAAAAGTCAATTTTCCCACGTTCTAACTTGTCGGCTATAAGTTTACGTAAATTCAATTCTTTTTCTCTATAGAAAGACGGCATTCGCGTGTTTAAATCCAGATTCTTACTATTAAGTGATTTTATTTCTATAGAAATTTTTTTGGTTGGTAATTGTATTACAGATTTACCGTAACCCGTCATTGAATATATCATAAACTATAATTAAAAAGTTATGCAAAGGTAGTTAAAGTTAAGCGTATAGAAAATTCTAAAACTGAATGTATACAGACTATTATTTTTTATTTTTGAAATAAATTTTAAGGCATGTATACTAAACAATTTGAAATTAGATGGAGTGATATTGATGCGAATCGGCATTTAGCAAATTCTGCTTATACTAATTTTATGAGTCATACGCGAATGGCATTTTTATTAGAAAGTGGGTTTTCGTCTAAAGATATGGCTAAGCACAACATTGGTCCAGTGGTGTTTTACGAGCATATGTATTATTTTAAGGAAGCATTTTTAGGTCAGCCAATTACCGTTGGACTTGAAGTTTCTGGAATTAGCGAGGATGGAAGATTCTTTAAATTTGAGCACAATTTTTATAATGATAAAGGCGAAAATCTTGCACACTGCGAAATGTTAGGTGGATGGATCGATTTAAAAGAAAGAAAACTGACATCGTTACCAGAAGTGTTAATGGATATGGCGAATGCTTTCCCTAAAACAGAAGATTTTAAAGTGCTTACTAAAGCCGATACACGGGTATTTAATAAAGTACCAAAACCTTTAAAAAAGTAAGATTACTCTGTTTTTTTGGTCACTAAATAGACACCCATAAAAATTAAAATAGCGGTTATTATTTTTACTATGTTAATGGTGTCGCTCCCTATAATTAAAGCAAAAATAGCAGCTATAACAGGTTGTATATATACAAATGTACCAGCTGTTGATGCTTTTAATTGGGTGAGACCAAGGATGTTTAGTAGGTAAGCTCCAAAGGTTGCAAAAACAACGACAAAGAATGCAGAAAATGCAATATAAGGCGAAAATGTATGCCACTGTACGGCGTTAAATTCTTGTAAGCCAAAGGGTGTTGTCATTATTAAACCGAGTAAAAAGAGCCATTTAATAATGGTTAACGGATGATATTTTCCAGTCAGCCTTTTTGCAATAATAAGGTATACACTAAATGCTGTGGCATTGAGAATAATTAAACAGTTTCCTAAAATAATATTATCTGCAGGGTGAATGGGTTTTCCGTAAGCGCTTAAAATTACAGCACCTGTAAAACCTAGAATAATGCCGAGTATTTTTAATGGCGTTATTCTTTCCTTCAGATAAATAGAAGACAATACAATAACTACAATAGGTGTAATGGTAGATATTACTGAAGCATGAATGGGTGTGGTAAATTCTAATCCTTTAAAAAAGGAGAGCATATTTAAACACATGCCAAAAAATGCGGCGATAATAAATGTTAAGTAATCTTCTTTATCTATTTTTTGTTTTGGCGTAAACAAACCAACAATCCAGAATAGGGTAGTTGCTCCCAATAAACGTAGGAGTATAAACCCGAAAGGTTTAATATATCCGCCGTCAATAACATCGTTTGCAAAAGAGTAGTTTAAACCATAAAAGAGCTGAACTAAAAATAGAGCAATTAAAGCTAATATGCGTTTATTCATGTAAAGCTGCTTTGGCTGCTGCAACGTTTTTCTTGCTGTTTCCTATAAAGATTTCGTTATTGTAAATAAGTACTGGACGGCTTAAAAACGTATAGTGTTCTAATATGTAATTTTTGTAATCTAGCTCCTCTAAAGATTGATTTTTTAAATCCATTTCTTTATATAATTTAGCGCGTTTACTAAAAAGGGCTTCATAACTATGCGATAATTTATGCATGTCTTCAAGCTGAGCAACCGTTATAGGTGTTTCTTTAATATCTTGAAGAATTACTTCGCTTGGTAAGTTTAATTCCTTAATAATACGCATACATGTATTACATGTTTTCAAATAATATATCTTGTTCATAATCGTATTTATTTTTTAAATGCCATTAATATTTAAATAGGAATTTGCTTCACTAAACGGTATAACAAACTCTGTTATTCCTGCAGCATAAGGTGCTATTTCGTAAGTATTATATAATAATATTAATCCATCTGGGCTGTACCCTATATTTTGAGGCAAGATAAAATTTTCTGGATCCATATACATATCTTCTTTCTCTGAGATCTCTTCGTTAAAATATGGGTTTGCAAACGAGATGAATTCTTCAGTGTTTTTAAAGAGTTTATCGGTAGTAATAAGTTCGCCTGTATGTGCATTAAAATTTAAGAAGGTAATCACTAAAACACCATGGGCTCCTCCTGTATTTGTGTAGGATGATAGAGAAATACTGATAATGTCTGGAGATTTAAACATAACTTCTCCGTCTATTTGAGCTTCCCATTCTTGGACACTTTCAGGGAATTGATTTTTAAAATTGATGTATTCTGTATTGAAATTATCAATGTTTTCAGAAATAGAACCTTGAGATGGTTCCTCCTGATTGTACTGTAAAGCGGTCTCTACAAACTGATTTAAACTTTCGTTTATAAGTACAGAAACATTATCTCCTCCTTCTGCTTTAGGAATATTAATGTCGACAATAGTGTTGTTTGGTGTGGTAATATTTTGTTCAGAAAATGTAATTTCTTTTTTTTCGGTACACGAAGCCAATACAAAAAGACAGAAAATGATGAAAAATGAGTGTGATTTAGGGCACATGATATAGCTTTATTATTTAAAAATAAAGGTACATATTGAAGTTTGATATTTGAAGAGAAATCTAAATTTTTATAGTATGCTTAAGGATACTAAATTATGTGAGAAAATCTTAATTAAGATAGTAAACATAACCTACACTAACCCAAATTAATGAGTCGTTGTTTTTGTTGTAACTTAAATCATGATTTAATCCGTCTACCCAGTCGCTATTAAAGAATTGCCACTTTGCTTCTAATAAAAAATCTGAGTAACCACTCACTTTATATCGTATCCCAACACCTGTATTTAAGGCAGTGGTGTAGAACGATTCTGTATTTACAGCGCTTAATCCCCAAGGAGCATATATTTGGCTAGCATCAGTAACGTTAGAATCTGGATTAGCATATGTCATTTGAGCTCCTAAAATAAGATAAGGAGAAAAGTCGAAAAAGTTATAAAAAAAGTTTCTTAAACTTAAAGGGTAATATTCTAAAGCAATACCTCCGCTAAAATTTTTAGCTTCACCACGTTGGTTTCTTAATCTTTCTGCATTTTCACCAGTTTGATCTGGGTCTACATATTGACCGTAGTGTTGTAAATTTGTTTTGTTGTAAGACAGGTCGAAACGCAATTTGAAATGATCGTAAACATAATCACGTCTAGACCCCCAATCCATAGGGTTAATGTCAAACATTAAACCTGCTCCAAATCCAATGTTTCCTGAGTTTGTATCTTTGTCTTCTCTTAATCCGAAATCCGAACGCATCTGAGCGGGACCAACTAATAAGCCAATCTCATACCCTGTTTGAGCATAAGAAAAGTTTAATGAACTAAATAAAATTAAGATTAAAAGTAGCTTTTGTTTATCAAGCATTGTATTTGAGTTAAATATATGCTGTTAGTAGCATTAATAGCAGATACAAATATATAAAATGATTTTTATCAATCAAATAAAACTTATTTTATGTGTTAAGAATTATTTAACACGAAAATAATTACGAATTTGAGACAGAAAGAGTTTAATAATTAGAGATAATGTATATTTGTACTTCAAAACGAATGATTACTTAGCGGTATCATAATTTTTTTAAAATGAAAAAACAAATAGATGCTTTTATAGAGCTTGTAAAACAGAGAGATGGTCATGAACCAGAGTTCCTTCAAGCTGTTCACGAAGTTGCAGAAACTGTAATTCCGTTTATCGAAAACAATCCAAAATACAAGGGTAAAATGTTATTAGAACGTATGGTTGAACCGGAACGTACTATAATATTTAGGGTGCCTTGGATAGATGATAAAGGAGCGACTCAAGTGAATAGAGGTTTTAGAATAGAATTTAATTCGGCAATTGGACCTTATAAAGGAGGCTTACGTTTCCACCCTTCAGTGAATTTAAGTATTCTAAAGTTTTTAGGTTTCGAACAAACATTTAAAAACTCCTTAACAACATTACCAATGGGTGGTGGAAAAGGTGGAAGTGATTTCGATCCTAAAGGAAAAAGTGATAATGAGGTGATGCGCTTTTGTCAATCATTCATGTCTGAATTAAGTCGTCATATTGGTCCGAATACAGATATTCCTGCGGGAGATATTGGTGTAGGAGGAAGAGAAATAGGATACCTGTTTGGTCAATACAAAAGATTACGTAATGAGTTTACCGGTGTATTAACAGGTAAAGGTATGGAATATGGCGGATCTTTAATTAGACCAGAAGCTACAGGTTATGGTGCAGTGTATTTTGCAAAAAACATGTTGGAAACACGTAACGAATCTTTTGAAGGGAAAACAATCGTGATTTCTGGTTCTGGAAACGTGGCTCAATTTGCTTGTGAAAAAGCTACAGAATTTGGAGCTAAAGTTGTGACACTTTCAGATTCTTCAGGATATATTTTTGATGAAGAGGGTATAGATGAAGAAAAACTAGCCTTTATTAAAGAGCTTAAAAATGTTAAACGCGGTCGTATTAACGAATATGTTGAAGCGTATCCATCGGCTAAATTTGTTGCAGGAGAAAGACCTTGGTCTGTAAATTGCGATGTGGCCATGCCATGTGCAACACAAAATGAATTAAATGCAGTTGATGCGGAAGCGTTAGTCGCTAATCATGTAATTGCTGTTGCAGAAGGTGCTAATATGCCAACAACTCCAGAAGCAATTGCCATTATTCAAGGTGCTAAATTATTATTTTCTCCAGGTAAAGCATCAAATGCAGGTGGCGTAGCTACTTCTGGTTTAGAGATGAGTCAAAATTCATTACGTTTAAATTGGACAAGAGAAGAAGTAGATTCTAAATTACATCAAATCATGAACGATATTCATGCATCTTGTGTGGCCTATGGTACAGAAGAAGACGGATATGTAGATTATGTAAAAGGGGCAAATATTGCCGGGTTTGTTAAGGTCGCAGACGCGATGTTAGCGCAAGGTGTTGTATAGCGTATAGATTTCAATACATTTAAAAGCCATCAGAAATATGTTTTTGATGGCTTTTTTTTCTTTACTATTATAATGTATGCAAAATCTCTAATACCTTATTATGCATGCTGTCTGTATAATCAAGATGGGTTACTAATCTTAATTTACCTTGTCCCATATCACTTATTAATATATTATGAGCTTTTAGTTTTAAGATGAATTGATTACTATCAACATCATCATGGAGTTCAAAAATCACAATATTTGTTTCAGAGGGTTCGACAGATTTTATGCTAGAGCATGTACTTAATTGTTGGCCTAATTCTTTCGCTCTTTTATGGTCTTCTGCTAAACGTGTTATATTATGGTCTAGAGCGTACAGACCAGCTGCTGCTAAAAATCCTCCCTGGCGCATACCGCCACCAAGTATTTTTCGTACACGTAGAGCTTTATTCATAAATGCTTCATCACCTGTTAATATAGATCCTATTGGGCATCCTAATCCTTTGCTAAGGCAAACAGAAATTGTATCGAATAATGCTCCGTATTGAGTAGCAGTTTCATTTTTAGCAACTAATGCATTCCATAAACGTGCACCATCTAAATGATAGCCTAAATTATGGGTTTTACAGATGGTTTTTATTTTTTCAAGCTCGTTAAGATCCCAACATGCGCCGCCTCCTTTATTTGTAGTGTTTTCAACTTCGACTAGTGATGATAACGGACTGTGATAAAAATCTGGTGGATTAATGGCTGCTGTCACATCTTCAGCTGTAAACATGCCGCGATTGCCGTTAATAAGTTTGCAAGACACCCCGCTATTAAAAGATGCGCCTCCGCCTTCATAATTATATATGTGTGCATATTTATCGCAAATCACTTGTTCTCCAGGTTGTGTGTGTATTTTAATGGCTGTTTGGTTAGCCATTGTACCGCTTGGGAAAAACATGGCGTGCGATTTGCCAAACATTTCAGCAATGCGTTTTTCTAATTTGTTTATAGTATCGTCTTCTTTATAAACATCGTCACCAACTTTTGCAGACATCATGGCGTCCAGCATTTCTGAAGTTGGTTTAGTTACCGTGTCACTTCTTAAATCAATAATCATGAATCTATATTTAAAAAATAATTAATGAAGAAAGTTAACAGATTCTCTCTTAATATCTTTTTAAATCATTAAATTTTATTTGGATGTGTTATAATTATGAATTTTTTATTAACAACTTGTTATTTTTATTAAAATATAGTTAATAATGTGAAATTAATAAACATATTTTATAGACTAGATAAGAAATAATAAGTAATTTAGAAAAAACGTAAAATGCATGAAGCCAACTAATTTTAAGCATCTTTTTTCTTCATATGATGGTAATGAAAATTTGTTTGATGAAATTTTCGATAAAAAACAAAATGTTAGAAAAGTATATCAGAAACTTTTTGATATATATAATGATCAATCCATTGAAGATTTTATCAATTTAAATAATAAAGCTAAAACGTCATTTTTTAATCAAGGAATTACATTTCAAGTTTATAATGATGAGAAAGCACAGGAAAAAATATTTCCTTTCGATTTGTTTCCTAGGATTATAGACGGCGAAGAATGGGCTACTATTGAAAAGGGTGTCATTCAGAGGTGTAAGGCTTTAAATGCATTTATTTGGGATATATATCACGATAAGAATATTATAAAAGCTGGTTTGGTTCCTATGGAATTAATAAGCTCTTCTGCCAACTACCTGAGACAAATGGATAATTTGGATCCTGTAGGAGGTATCTATAACCACATCTCTGGTACAGATCTTATTAAACACTCCGACGGTAAATATTATGTCTTAGAAGATAATATTAGGTGTCCGTCTGGTGTGAGTTATGTAATCTATAATCGTAATGCACTAAAGCGCTCGTTATTTGGGGTTTTTAATCATTATGATATTCATACGGTTACAGACTATTCAGAGAATTTATTAGAGATTATGGAATCTGTTAAGCCAAAAGGTGTCGATGTTCCTACTTGTGTAGTAATTACGCCAGGAGTATTCAATTCTGCATACTTTGAACATTCCTACTTGGCAAAAACTATGGGTATAGAATTAGTTGAAGGTCGTGATTTGGTTGTAGAAAACGATTTTCTGTACATGAAAACCATTAGCGGACTTAAAAAAGTAGATGTTGTTTATAGACGAATTGATGATGGTTTCTTAGATCCTTTAGAGTTTAAAAAAGATTCTGCTATCGGTGTGCCTGGATTATTTTCGGCCTATAAAAACGGAAATGTAACCTTAGTAAATGCACCTGGAACAGGAGTGGCCGATGATAAAGCGATTTATACCTACATGCCAGAAATTATTAAATTTTATTTAGGCGAAAAACCTATTTTAAATAATGTGCATACCTACCATTGTAGTCGACCAACAGACTTAAAGTTTGTTCTAGAAAATATTCATAATTTAGTTGTTAAGCCAGTAGATGAAGCAGGAGGTTATGGTATTTCAATAGGTAACAGATTAACTAAAGCTGAAATTGCAGATGTTAAAAAAGTGATTCTTCAAAATCCAAGAAAATATATTGCACAACCTATTATGTCGCTTTCTGTGCATGCAACGTATATCGAAGATTGCCAATCTTTCGAGCAACGCCATGTCGATTTAAGAACCTTTACATTGTTAGGTCAAGATAAAGAGTTTGTATTAAAAGGAGGTCTGACACGTGTCGCCTTAAAGAAAGGAAATTTAATAGTGAACTCGTCTCAAGGAGGAGGTTCAAAAGATACTTGGGTTTTAAAAAAATAAATAATATATGTTAGCAAGAATAGCCAATAACTTATTTTGGATGGGACGTTATATAGAACGTGCAGAACATACAGCGCGCTTTACAAACGTAAATTACTTTTCGTCTTTAGATGCACCCAATAAATTATCTAGAGATCGCCAATTTGTACTACAATCTATATACGAAATGGTGGGAGAAGAAGATGAAAAGGATGAGGTATTGATAGAGCAAGATGTGCTTTATAATGTAGCGCTTAATCCAGATAAACACTATTCCATTTTAAAGTGTATATGTTATGCGCGTGAAAATGCAAATAGTTCTAGAGATTTAATTTCTAACGACTGTTATGAAACGATAAATAAGTTTTATCATTCGGTGATGAATTACTCTAAAGACTATTTTGTAACTCGCGGACTTCATGATTTTACAAGTCACATTATGCATCAATCTACCATTTTAAAAGGTAAGATTAGAGGTACAATGTTACATGACGAAGTATATGCATTAATTAAATTAGGTATAAACATAGAACGTGCTACACAGGTTACACGAATCTTACAAATAAAATACGATGCTGCAGAACAAGTGACTTCAAGCAAACCAAAGCATTTAAAAAAGAGTTACGAGTGGACTACACTTTTAAAATGTGTAGATTCTTTCGATATTAACCGAAGAGTTTATAGAAAGCCGCCAACTCAAAGTACGGTTATAGAATTTTTAATGCTTAATCCGAATAGTCCTAGAACAGTTTTATATTGTTTGTCTCAGATTAAAGAGCATATAACCATGTTAGATCCATTAAAAGCGCACGAAAAAAATACGGCTTTGTTTTTAATAGGAAAAATGATGTGCGAGTATAAATACAAGACGGTTGAAGATATTGAAGACAATGTGAAAGAATTTATCGCACATACGTTTTCTAGCTTAATTAAATTAAGTGAAAAACTTGAAGATGAATATTTTTATCATTAAAAGAAAAAGGTATTGATAAAATGTTTTAATTTGAATTTTAAATCTAGTTTAAAATATGTTCAATTATACAATAAAATATACGACAGAAAACACTTACGAAAACCCTGTTTTTGAATCGTATTGGCAGTTTATGGTTACACCAGAAACTAATTCAAGTCAAGATTTAATTTCAAGTAGTTATTCCGTTTCAGATGATAACTCTATTGAAAAATCTATAAATGGATATAATTTTGAAACGACTAGAATTCATACCAAGAAGCCTTTCAATAATTTAACCTTTGAAGCTATTTTTAAATTAAATAAAAGTGAAATTAGTCCAATTGAACCAAATCCTGAGTTTACTGTAGAAGACGATTATAAAGCCATTGAGGTTCTTGATTTTAAAGTAGATTTTGAAGCGTTTCTAAATGCTACAGAGCTTACGGCTTTACCTAAAGTCGCTGTGAAACTTTTTGAATTTGAAACATCAAAACATATTTTAGATAATGTAAAACAATTAAACACTTGGGTTTACGACTTGATTACTTTTAAAGCTGGAGAAACTACAGAAGACATGCTTCTGGAAACCGTTTTAGAAAAAAAAGAAGGTGTGAGTTCAGATTTTGTGCATTTGTTTTGTGCTATAGCGCGAGTAAATAAAGTGCCAGCACGTTATGTTTCAGGATATTTACATCAGGGCGATGGCTTTTTTGGAGATTCAGAAATGTATGCTTGGGCAGAAGTTTATATCCCTAATTTAGGTTGGATAGGTTTTGATCCGGGAAATAATATTCTTGCAGATCACAATCATATAAAAGTAGCCCATGGTAGAGATTATAAGGATTGTCCGCCATTAAAACAAATTATGTACGCTTATGGCGAGCAAGAATCTAAATTTGCTGTAGAGGTAAACTATGAACAATAATATGCCATGAGATTTATTTTTTGAAAAAAAGTATAGTACTTTTGAGTAAAATTTAATGCATATGATAACAGCAGATCAAATTAAAGATCTTTCACACCGCCTTACGTCGTTAAGGCAATATCTTTGACATAGATGTCAAACTCATAGAAATACAAAACGAGGAGGAGCAAACCTTCGATCCTAATTTTTGGAACGATTCAAAAGCAGCTGAAGTGATTATGAAATCACTTCGTGTTAAAAAGAAATGGGTAGAAGATTTTAATACTGCAACAACACTCGTAGGAGATTTAGAAGTCTTGTACGAGTTCTACAAAGAAGGCGATACGTCTATAGAAGAAGTTACCCAACAATTCGAAAAAGCACAAACCCTTTTAGAAGATATCGAGTTTAAAAATATGTTGTCTGAAGAAGGCGATGGTTTAAGCGCGGTATTGCAAATTACAGCAGGGGCTGGAGGAACAGAAAGTTGCGATTGGGCAAATATGCTTATGCGCATGTACTTAATGTATGCCGAAAAAAGCGGATTTAAAATCAAAGAATTAAACTATCAAGCAGGCGATGTAGCCGGAATAAAAACAGTAACCTTAGAGATAGAAGGCGATTTTGCTTTTGGTTGGTTAAAAGGAGAAAATGGTGTGCATCGTTTAGTACGAATTTCTCCGTTTGATAGTAATGCGAAACGACACACAAGTTTTGCTTCAGTGTATGTTTATCCTTTGGTTGATGATACGATAGAGATAGATATTAATCCTGCAGATATTGAAATTACTACGGCACGTTCAAGCGGAGCGGGCGGTCAAAATGTGAACAAGGTAGAAACTAAAGTGCAGTTAACACATAAACCAACAGGTATTCAAATTTCATGTTCAGAAACAAGATCGCAACACGATAACAGATCTTGAGCCCTTCAAATGTTAAAATCTCAGTTGTACGAAATAGAATTGCAGAAACAATTAGCACAACGCGAAGATATAGAAGCAGGAAAGATGAAAATAGAGTGGGGAAGTCAGATTCGAAACTATGTAATGCATCCATATAAACTAGTAAAAGATGTTAGAACAGCACACGAAACTGGAAATGTAGATGCTGTTATGGACGGAAATATAGATGCCTTTTTAAAAGCCTATTTAATGATGATGGGACAAAAAACAGAAGATACTAATAACTTATAATCACAATTAAAATATGATTACAATTTATCACAATAACAGATGTAGTAAATCGCGCGAAGCATTAGATATTCTTGAAGCTTCAGGAAAAGAATTTACTGTTGTAAAATACTTGGAAGATGTTCCAACAAAAGCAGAACTAACACGTATTATCGAATTGTTAGATATTATGCCCATCGATTTGGTGCGGAAAAACGAATCAGTTTGGAAAGAAAATTTTAGAGATGTTAATCTAACAGATGAAGCAATTATCGATGCTATGATTGAGTATCCAAAACTTATTGAACGCCCGATTGTTGTAAATGGAGAGCGTGCTGTAATAGGCAGGCCACCACAAGATATTACAAGCATCATATAAATAGTAAAGCCTCTAATTCAATTAAAAATTTAGGGGCTTTTTTCTTTTAACAATCTTTTAACTAAGATCAACTAAACCAATTTCGTTTCTTGCGGTCTTATTTAATTAAAACAACAACTCAATGAATTTAATAAAACAAGTAGTATGTAGTCTGCTGCTTTTTATATTTTGCCTTAATGTGCAAGCGCAATCAGGTAAAGAGATTACAATAACAGGACACGTTATTGAACGAGAAACAAGTCTGCCTCTAGAATATGCAACAGTAGCCTTTAGAAATAGTACTGATAATAGTGTGGTTACCGGTGGTATTACAGACGATCAAGGTAAATTTAGTATTTCTGTGCCCGTTGGAACTTACAATATCTCTTTTGAATATATTTCATTCAAAAAACAAACACTTCAAAATAGAAATTTATCTAAAAACATAGATTTAGGTAATATTAGCTTAGCATTAGATACAGAATCTTTAGCCGAAGTAGAGATTATTGCAGAAAAAACAACAGTAGATATTAAACTTGACAAAAAGATTTATAATGTTGGTCAAGATTTAACTGTAAGTGGTGGTACGGTAAGCGATGTGTTAGATAATGTACCTTCAGTTTCTGTAGATGTTGAGGGGAATATTGCTTTAAGGGGAAATGATAATGTTACCATTCTTATTAATGGGAAACCTTCTGGTTTAGTGGGGTTAAGCTCTAATGAAGCTCTAAATCAATTACCTGCAGATGCTATAGAGCGTGTAGAGGTTATAACATCTCCATCAGCAAGATATGATGCAGAAGGAACAGGAGGAATCTTAAATATCATTTTAAGACGTAGTAAATTACAAGGTTTAAACGGTTCTATCACAGCAAATGGAGGGTATCCAAACGCTGCGGGTATTTCTGGGAATATTAACTACCGTACAGGGAATTTTAATTTTTTTAATACTACAGGGTATTCATACCGAGAATCTCCTGGAGAATCTACTACAGAAACAGAATACTTTAATTATGAGTACGATGATGATGGTAATGTTATAGACGATCTTGAGAATACTTATTTAAATGAATATCGTGATTACGATAGAATAAGAAAAGGATTAAATACCAATTTTGGTGTAGAGTGGTATATTACAGATAATACATCGGTAACGGGATCTGTGTTTTATAAAAACAATGATAACAGTTCAAATACCACTAATGATATTTTAGAGGTTGATAGTGACGGAAATCTTATTAATGAAACCTATCGTTTCGATCCGGAATTAGAAGATGATAAAACCATACAATACGCTTTAAATTTCGATAAGCAATTTTCAGATAAGCCAGGCCATAAATTAACTTTCGATTTTCAATATGAAAATACTTCAGAAGATGAAAATTCTCTTATTACAGAAAATGGCTTTGATTCTGAGCAAGTAAGAACTTTAGAAGAACAAGATCGTGTATTATTACAAACAGATTACGTACTTCCGTTGGGAGAAGATAGTCAGTTTGAATTTGGATACCGTGGTAATTTCAATACGTTAGACACAGATTATACGTTGGCTTATTATATAGATGATGAATTTGTTACCGATACAGATGTTAGTAATAACTTAGTTTATAAAGAGCGTATTAATGCGGTGTATACGCAATACGGAAACAAGATAAAAGATAAATTTTCTTATTTATTAGGACTGAGAATGGAGGCTACGGGAATTGTTATAGACCAAGTCACTAGCGACGATTATGAAGATAAAGATTACTTAGGATTGTTTCCTACAGTAAATTTAGGATACGAATTTTCTGAAGATCAAAGCATCATGTTAGGGTATAACAGACGTATTAGAAGACCACGATCACGTTATATAAATCCGTTCCCATCCCGAAGTAGTACGACGAATTTATTTCAAGGAAATCCAGATTTAGATCCTAGTTATTCGTCTTCTGTAGATTTAGGATATTTATACAAGTTTGGAGATGTTACTTTAAACTCATCTATTTATTACCAACATGCTACAGATGTATTTACTTTTATAACAGAAGCAACAGGAGAAACTGTTGTGGTTGGTGGTACAGATATTCCAGTAATTAAGCGTTCGCCAATTAACTTGGCAACAAACGACCGTTACGGATTTGAGTTTACAACAACTTATAGTCCAACTAAAAAATGGAACGTAAATGCGAATTTCAATTTCTATAATTCTATTACAAGAGGGGATTATAATGGGGTTAATTTTGATGCAGATAACTTAAGCTGGTTTATTCGTTTAAATAACAAAGTAACTCTACCTGGAGAAATAGATTGGCAAACTCGATTAATGTATCGTGGCCCAGAAGAAGATGCACAAAATAAAACAGACGGTATGTTTTATTGTAGTTTAGCGTTTAGTAAAGAAGTGTTTAATAAAAATGCATCTATTACTTTTAATGTAAGCGATGTGTTTAATTCTATGAAAAGATCTATGCTTTCTACTACAGAAACGTATATTAGCGATAGCGAATTTCAATTCAGACAACGCTCATTCAATTTGGCATTTACATATAGATTCAATCAACAGAAAAGTCGTCAAGACCGCAGAGATAACGAAGGCGGTGGCGGAGACGAGATGGAGTTTGAAGGCTAAAATATTTAAAAGCTTCCTATTTTAGGAAGCTTTTTTTCTTTAATATATTATTTTGCTATAAAACTCGTTACTTATAAATATATTTGAAACATTAAAAAGCTTTTATGTTTAAACGTGTATTTATCCTTTTTTTGGTATTGTGTCCATTCATTTCAATGGCTCAAGATTATTCTGAAACATGGGATGGGTATTTTTCATATTATAATATTATAGATGTTACTGCTAGCGAGAATAAAATTTATGCCGTAGCAGAAAATGCAGTCTTTACTTACGATATTTTAACTCAAGAAATCAATACGCTTTCTACTATACAAGGTTTGTCTGGAGAAAATATTTCAACACTTCATTATAGTCCAGATTATGGTGCTTTGGTTATAGGCTACGAGAGTGGGTTAATGGAAGTTGTTTTAGAAGAAACCTCAGAAGTTTTAACCGTTGTCGATATTGTTGATAAGTCTACTATTCCAACAGTAAATAAGCAAATTAATCATTTTAATGAATATGAAGGTTTGCTATATATTTCTACAAATTATGGCGTGTCTGTATACGATTTAAGTCGCTTAGAATTTGGTGATACTTATTTTATAGGTAATGCAGGTGTACAAACTATAGTTACACAAACTACTATTGCTAATGGCTACATTTATGCGTCTTGCATGGATGGTACAGGTTTAAAACGTGCCGAAATAGATAATAGTAATTTAATAGATTATAACCAATGGACCACAATTTCTTCAGGTAATTTTACTGCTGTAGAAGCTGTAGGTGGTGTTGTGTATACCGTGAATTCAAGTCGTGCTATATTAAGTGTTAATGGAACTAGTCTTAGTAGTTTAAGAGTCTTTTCAAGTGCACCAGTAGATGTTAAGTCGGCAAACGACGAGTTGATTATTACCACAGCAGATCATGTGTATTTATATTCAAGTTCGTTTAGTTTATTGGAAGAAGTTGGTGCTAATGATACTAATTATACATCGGCAATAACTACCATAGACCATTTTTATATAGGGACAGATAGTTCCGGTGTTCTAAAAACGGCAATAGGAAGCACTACTAATTTTGAAGAGATTCGTCCGGATGGGCCATTAATGAATATACCTTATTCTGTAGAGGCAGAGTATAACAATGTTTGGGTGACTTATGGCGATTATACAGTGTCTTATAATCCTTTTCCGCTTAGAACACGTGGTATTAGTCATTTAAAAAGTGATGTCTGGAAAAACATTTCTACAGATAGTATTTTAGGAGCTCGAAATTTAACCAACATTTCCATCAACCCTAATAAGATTAATCAGGTCTTTATAAGTTCGTTTTACGATGGTATTTTAGAAGTCGAAGCAGATGTAGTAACGACTTTACATGACGAAACTAACAGTGGTTTAGAGCCTATAGAGATTTCAGGATCTACAGATATTCGTGTAAATCCTTCAACTTTTGATAGTGACGGATTGTTATGGAGTTTAAGCGGACGTATATCGAGTCCTCTAAAATCTTACGATCCAGATACAAATCAATGGAAATCGTACAGTTTTGAAGGCTTATATTCTGATGGATTAAATGGAGAATGGGGGTTTTCAGATATTGCTATCGATAATTCTGGAGTTGTATGGACCGGAGGTTATGTTAATGGTGTAGTTGGTTACGATTATAGCGCAGGAACTTCTCAAATTAGAAGCTTAAGCGAAGAGTCTGAAAATATGCCTAGTACTGTAGTTACGGCTGTTGCTATAGATAACAGCAATCAGTTATGGATTGGTACCATTAGAGGCTTACGTGTGCTTTATAATACGTCTAGTTTTTTTACTGCAAGTACTGTTGAAGCCAGTGAAATTGTTGTTTTAGATGATGGTGTAGCCAGCGAATTATTATCGTTAGAATTTATTACAAGTATAGAAGTCGACGGTTCTAATAATAAATGGATTGGAACTATTGGTTCAGGTGTATTTTATTTTTCATCAGACGGGCAAGAAACGATCTTTCATTTCACAAAAGACAATTCACCTTTACCATCAAATAATGTTACAGATATTAGTATAGATAGCAGTAACGGTAAGGTGTATATTGCTACAGAAAGCGGATTAGTCGCATATAACTCTGGGAGTTCTTCAACAGAAGATTCTTACGAAGATGCCTATGTGTATCCAAATCCGGTCAGACCAACCTTTAATATTACAGAAGATTTAGTGAAAATTAAAGGTTTAACAGATCATGTAAATATTAAAATTACAGATATTGAAGGAAATTTGGTTGCAGAAGCACAATCAAATATTAATTCAAGATATAGTGGTTATAATTTAGAGATTGATGGAGGAACTGCGTTTTGGAATGGCAGAAACTTAGCAAATAACGTCGTGCATTCCGGGGTGTATATTATCATGCTCTCAGATACCGAAACATTTCAAACTAAAGTGCTTAAATTAATGATTATTCGGTAATGTTTAATTCTTCAAGTGCCATTGTATTATCCAAGCTAAAGTATCGCGATAACGATCTTATTGTAAGTTGTTATACCAAAGATTTTGGTGTCGTGAGTTTTTTATTGCGTGGTGTTTTTAAAAGTAGAAAAGGGAAAGCCCGCGTAGCATATTTTCAGCTGTTGTCTCAAATTCAGATTGAAGCAGATTTCAAAAAAAACAGATCGTTACAAACCTTAAAAGATGTCAAGCTTAATGTGTTGTATTCTACCTTGCACACTCAGGTTGTAAAGAGTGCTATTGTTATGTTTTTAGCAGATGTTTTAGCAATGGTTTTAAAAGAAGAAGAAGGCGATGCAGAATTGTTTGAATTCTTAGAAAATGCATTTATGGTTTTAGACGAAACCTCAGAGTCTGCAAACTTTCATCTGGTGTTTTTAGTGCATTTAACCAAATATTTAGGCTGCGCACCAGACACTACAAATAGCGACTATAATTATTTTAATTTGTCTACCGGACAGTTCGAAAAATACGCTACCGGAATATATTCCATATCTGGAGATAATTTAAAATATTTAAAGTCTTCATTAGGCATAATTTTTGATGACTTAGGAACAATGAAAATGAATTCTAAGCAACGACAATCGTTCTTAGATATGTTACTGTTGTACTACGAATTGCATCTTGGGCAGTTTAGGAAGCCAAAATCATTAGCCATTTTTAGTCAAGTATTTAATTAACAATCGACCTAATATTCTGTATGAATAAAAAATTACTTTTAGTATTTCTATTACTTATTTCCCTTTCTATACATGCTCAAAATATTACCATTTTAAATAGCCAGAATAAGGAACCTATTGCTGGAGTAGCGGTTTTTAATATAGATAAAACACAAAGTGAAATTTCTAATTTAGAAGGAGAAGTGTCGCTTAATACATTTAAAAATGAAGATGTTGTGTTCTTTAAGCATTTGTCGTTTCAAGAATTTTCTGCAACGAAATCTAGGTTAGTAAAAGCTGTTGTTGTGTATTTAGATCCGTCTACAGAAGGCTTAGACGAAGTGCTAATTTCAGCATCTAAATTTGGACAAGTTAAACGCGATATTCCTCAAAAAGTGGTGTCGCTATCTTTAGAGGAAATTATGTTCGATAATCCTCAAACAAGCGCAGATCTTTTAGAAAACACAGGTAATGTTTACATTCAAAAAAGTCAATTGGGAGGAGGAAGCCCTATGATTCGTGGATTGTCTACCAACAGATTATTAATTACGGTAGATGGTGTACGTATGAATAATGCCATTTTTAGAGATGGAAATGTACAGAATGTGATTTCTATAGATCCTTTTTCTATACAACATACAGAAGTCATTATAGGTGCTGGATCTGTGGTGTATGGGAGTGATGCTATTGGTGGAGTCATGAGTTTTTATACTAAAAAACCAGAATTGTCTTATTCTAAAGATGCGTCTTTTGCTGCAAACTCAGTGTTGCGTTATGCTACAGCTAATAATGAAAAGACGGGGCATTTGGATTTTAATATTGGCTTAAAAAAATGGGCGTTTTTAAGTAGTGTGAGTTATACTGATTTTGACGATTTAAGAATGGGAAGTCATGGTCCAGATGATTATTTGCGAACAGAATATGTAGTAACTGAAAATGGTGTAGATAATATTGTTGAAAATAAAAATCCTAAAATTCAGAATCCTACAGGTTACGATCAAATCAACCTGATGCAGAAGATAAGACTTGCACCAAAAGATAATGTAACTTACGATTTGGGCCTGTATTATTCTACAACTTCAGAATACTCAAGATATGATAGGTTGATACGTTATAAGGACGATCATTTGCGTTCTGCAGAATGGAATTATGGCCCACAACGCTGGTTTATGTCTAACTTTCAATTTACAAAATTGAGTAGTCGTTCCGCATTTTACGATAAAATTCAAGCCAATGTTGCCTATCAGAATTTTCAAGAAAGTAGAATCGATAGAGATTATCAATCTACCACAAGAAACTCAACCGAAGAACATGTAGATGCAATTTCAGCCAATTTAGATTTTGAAAAGCAGTTAAGCTTAAAAACAGAATTCTTTTATGGTTTAGAGTACGTGTATAATAAAGTGCATTCTTACGGAAGAGAAGAAGATATAGAAAGCAATATTATAATTCCTGCGATTTCAAGATATCCAAATGGCTCAGATTGGTCGTCTATGTCTGCTTATACCAACTTAAAATATAAACCAAGTTCTCAGTTTGTTTTACAAACGGGATTGCGATATAATCATGTTATAGCAAATGCGAGTTTTGAAGAAAACAATGTATTTTTAAATCTTCCGTTTGATACTGCCGATATTAATACTGGTGCTTTAACCGGAACTGCGGGTGTAAGTTGGATTCCTGCGGATATTATTCAATGGAAATTGAATTTTTCAACAGCTTTTAGAGCGCCAAATATTGACGATATTGGAAAGGTTTTCGATTCTGAGCCAGGAGCTGTTGTAGTGCCTAACGATGATCTTAATCCAGAATATGCTTATACAGGAGATTTAAGTGTGCGTCTTAATTTTGAAGATAAAATAATAATAGATGCTGCAACTTATTATACCTTTTTAGATGATGCTTTAGTACGCAGAGATTTTGAATTGAATGGAGCATCTTATATAGAATATAATGGAGAAGACAGCCGAGTGCAGGCTATGCAGAATGCAGCAGAAGCTCGTATTTATGGTTTTGAAGCAGGTATACAAATTTCTTTTACAGAGGCTTTAAAGTTAACTTCGCAATATAATGTTATTGGAGGTTACGAATTAGAAGAAGGGGAGCAGTCTCCGTTACGACATGCAGCACCTAATTTTGGAAATACACATCTGTCTTGGCAACATAACAAAATTACAATTGATGCTTTTGCAATGTATAATGCTGAAATGTCTTATTTGGATTTAGCACCTTCCGAACAAAGTAAAGATTATATTTATGCAAGTGATGCAGATGGTAATCCGTATTCGCCATCGTGGTGCACATTAAACTTAAGGACTCAATATAAGTTTAACTCTGAATTATTAGTAACTGCGAGTTTAGAAAATATTACAGATCAGCGCTATCGCCCGTATTCTTCGGGAATTTCTGCGCCAGGAAGGAATCTTATATTAGCATTAAAATATACATTATAAACTAAAAAAGCCTCATAATTTTATGAGGCTTTTTTTATGTTTTGCTAGAGTAATACTACTGTTGCTTCATTGCTTTTTTATTAATTATTTGTCCGTTAGATAGCGAAACTTTGGCAATATAAGCCGCATTACTAAGTCTAGATAAATCATAAATTTCTGAGGCACTTGTACCTTCTAAATTGTAAATGCGTCTTCCTAATAAATCAAAAATATCAACATGAGTAATCGTCACATTGCTACTAGAGGTGATTTTTACTTTTCCATCACTTAATTCTATAATACTTATGCTGTTCGCATTTAATACGCTGTCGTCTATAGAGAGTTTTTGTTGTGAAAATATAATTTCGAAACGCTCATCAAACAGCCCTATTTCAGACGTAAATGTATAGTTACTGTTGGATAGCTCATGTACAGTGTTTAAGAGTTTATCGTGTAAATAGATGATGTTATCCGTCATAAACGAACCTTCTGTCTGGGGTATAGACAAACTGTAAATTGTAGGGTCTTCAATAGTTGTTTTAAATCCAAGTGGAATTGTTTCATCTAAAGATAAGCTGCTAGATTGCTTCGCTTGAATAACGTATCTGCTATCTGGACGTGTTGGTATATACGTGAATATTACAGCATTAATGTCTTCCGTAACACTACGTTGTGCATCATAAAAAGTGCCATCATCGTCATCTGTTGCACCATCCAGATATGCTATAAGTGTTTGATTAGTGACCCCATTGTCTGTGGTTAAATTAACCCAAAGTTTATTAGCTTCATTTGCAGTAGTTCTAAAAAACTGAGTATTATTACCAGTTACTCGCATGCTGTTATTAAAAACAACATTGGTGGTTTTGATATCGCCAGAAAATACTGTAGAAGTTGCTGCATTGTCCATAGATATAAAGAAACTTTGTCCAGAAGGAATGTGTCTTGTAGGCATAATACCATCACCGCCACTAGTTTGTCCTGTTCCGTTAATAATTGCATAGTCGCTTTGAGCAAAATTATTGCCTTCGTTTCCATTAGTGGTATTTGAAGCAGCTGTGATCTGAGACCATAAATAAATTGCCCCATTAGTAGCTCCTATATTTTGACTGATTGTACTATTGGCAGATAAAAACAGATCGGCATCTATGGCGGAAGGATAAGGATTACCAATAAGATTCCAATTATTATCATTTAATTCAGAGTCGTTTCTGTAAATAGGGATATTGTATTCTCCCGTATTAAATGGTCCTTCAAATACATATGTAAACTGTCCGGGGAAAGAGCTAGATCGATTATGTGTTGCTGCATATCCTACTCCGGGTATCATTATGGTACTTCCTGAAGTATATTGCCAATCATCTCCATTATCATCTATATCATCTTGGCCTGCCAATGCGCTATTGTCATTATTCGTTTCTTGTGTTGCATCTAAATAATTTTGTCCGCTGTAGGAGAAAATTCTATTACTATTTGCATCGCTTAAGCCGTCGCTAATCGTTTCTCCAATTACAGGAGTGCTCCAATACGTGTACTCATAAGAAGAACCTAAATTAGACGTTTCTTTTTCTACTTGAATTTTAGTTTTATCGGTTAGCACAGCTCCACTTACAACAGCATCATCATCAATCTGGACGAATGCCCCATCTGTTTTAACAATAATGTTACCATTTACTGTAAGATCGTTTCCGACAACCACATAAGTGTTGTCTTCTATAATTAAAGTACTTGATGCATTTACAGTACATTTACAGGCTTCAAAACTTGTTTCTGCGCCGCCTGTAGAGGTGTTGTAATTTCCGTCTATAATAACATTTGTTCCAATTGTTGGTACTGTGTTTGTTGCTGTGCCATCGTCCCAAGTCCAATTTGTGCCATTCCAGACTGCGCCGCTTATATCAACTTGTGTGGCTGTAGAGGATTGATAGCACGAAGCATCATCTTCTCTAACTTCGCAATAGTACTGATAGTCTAAAACACTACTCGCATCAGAAATAATCAAATCGGGAGAAGCGCTAGATGTGGTGTAAATACCACCATTAGAAATAGTTTGCCATCCTAAACCCGACTCTTCTGGTTTGTATACATACCATACATATTGTAATGCATTACCACCACTAAAACCTTCGCTTGCAGAAACGCTTATAGTGACTTCGTTACAGGCTGTTGCTGTACTTGTAATACCGTTAATGATTGGAGCTGATCCCGATGAAAAATCATAGGTTCCTATATCGTCATAATCTACAGGTGTAAAGCTGTCCCAATCACTAGCATTCCATGTGGTGCTTGGAACGGTAATTCCAGAGTTTTTTCTTCTGTATGTATAATCCTTAGTTGCAACAGTAAAAGAGGTCCCTGTGGTGTCTCCCCAAAGATCGATCCAGTTACCTGTTACAGTGCTATACAATCTTATGTTATCATCTTCATTAACACCACTTATATTACTAGATTGGTCGTAACCATGCGTTGCATAGTTTGTTGTGGCATCCGAGCCTCCGAAAGCAAAGACAAATACATCATTATTAGCAATGGTACCTGTTAATGTTGTGGTACTAGTAGGACTTGATCCTCCATTATTAAAAATTTGAATTTCGTAGTTTGTAAGGTTTATACTAGCGCCAGTACCGTTATAAATTTCTACGTAAGAGTGTGAGCCTGTACTGTGATCTGTAACTTCACTAATAAATAAATCTGAAGGTGTTATACCAGAACTCCCTTCGCAACTAGAAATTTGTTGCTCTATAACGGTAAATAATTTAGAACTTAAGCAACCTAAATCGTCTGTGATTTCTATACTTCCGGTCGTTGCACCAGCAGGAATTGTAACCTCTACTTCTGATGATGAGATAACAGTTAAAGTTGCAGAAACACCATTAACAGTAGCTGTGGTAGATGCTCCAAAATTACTCGTGGTCGAATTTATATTGACTACAGTCCCAATTGGACCTGTGGCAGGAGATAATGTTAGTGTACCGGCAGCGCAATCGCCAGTTCCTTGAACTTCGAAAGTATACGGGTCTTCATCTGCATCATTACTAATAACTGTAATGGTTGCCGTTCTTGTCCCGACACTACTTGGTGAAAATGTAATTTCGAAGCCTTCTTCATTACCAGGTGTGATTGATGTTGTTCCTGGATTTGTGATAATTGTAAATTCTGTAGGATTAGATGAGGTGATACTTGTAAGGTCTAAACCTGCAGTTCCTTCACTACTCACATAGTATGTTTTTGGGGCTGTAGAATTACCCATGACAGTAGCTGCAAAAATAGTGTTATAACCTACGCTTGGTGTCGATCCATTTGGTATGGAAGCACCTGTATTACGTTCAATATCTATCTCTGGAGTTGGTGAGTATCCTTCTCCGGTTAAATTTACGGTACAAGTTACTTCGTCTAAATCGTTATTATTTATGGTGATGCTCCCTGTACTAGTACCAGTAACTGTTGGTGTAAACCTTACAGTTACAGTTTGTGTATTGCCTGAAGCTATACTAAATGGTGTTGCTGGAGAAACTATTGTATAATTTCCTGTAATATTTAATGAACTTACATCTAAATCTGCACTACCATTATTTTCTATATCGAAAGTAAGATCTGTATTTGTAGAAATTGCTTGACTTCCATAATCTATGGTGTAACCACAATTTTGATTTGTAGATGTGTTGTCTACTAATTGTAGTTCTGGATTAGGGGTTCCTGTATAACAAGTCCAACTTAGATTTGAAATTAAAGTTCTATTTCCGCTGTTACGTAACTCGACATTTATTGAACCCGTAACATTTATTGTTGTAGTAAATGTGCTACTAGATGTGCTAGATACTGAAATGTCACCTCCATATTGAGTGCCGTTAATGAAAACTTTTAAAGTTGAGGTGTTGCTATAGATTTGGGCATAATTAAAAGAGATTACACCGCAACCTCCAGGGAAAGAGCTATCATTAGTTAGTGAGCCTGTTTTCAACATAATGGCTTCATCTCCATCTAGGTCAACATCAGACCTAGCGTCTGTAGCGGTCCAATCGATACCATTGTCTCCAGTCCAATTTTTTGTAGAATAACTATTGCTAGAGTCATTATTTACGTCAACAAAAGATTCGCTAGCACAATCTCCACTAGTAGTGATTGTGTCGCCTGTTAAGGTTACACGATTTATTCTAAGCGGTTGTGTTCCACTAGAGTTTCTCTTCCATCTTATTTTGTTATTGGTACCTGTAAGAGTTCCAATGTTGTAAATGTAATTAACATATGTATTATATATATTACTTGCTGTGTAAGAGCCAGCATTCCAGGTGGTTCCGCCATCATTAGAAATTTCTATTGTACATTCACCATTTGTCCCAGCATATCTCAAATTAGATGTTAATACTAGGTTCTCATAAGCTCCAAAGGTTTCACTTATAACATAGTCGTTATTGTTATTTAAACGCCAAAATTCTTCACCATTACGTTGTCCTACACTGTAAAATGACCATCCAGGAGTAGTAAAATTGGTACAGGTATTATCAAATATTTGTGCAAAACCAAAAGTTATGGTACAACAAATTAGCACTAAGGTTAAGTAGTAGTTTTTTTTCATATGGGAGGAAATAGGTTACTTTTATGGTATCTTTTGTGAGATACATGTTAAATTGGTATTTACAAATTACATAAAAAATTATAATAAAATCATTTTTTGTGATAATTTTTAGTGATAAATGAAGTTAATATGATATGTTATATCTGTTTTTTTTAATAAAATCATAAATTTTCATTATTATTTAGTAGATTAATTTTAGATATTTTTTTGAATTGAATATAGATACACATAAAACATATACGGTTGAAGAAGCCAAGCGCGCTTTAGAGCGTTATTGTGCTTACCAAGAGCGGTGCCATAAAGAAGTACAAGATAAACTAAGAGGCATGCGCATGATTCCGGATGCCATTGATGCTGTAATTGTACATTTATTAGACCATAATTTTTTAAACGAAGAACGTTTTGCTAAGGCTTATGTACGTGGAAAATTTAAATTTAAACACTGGGGAAGAAACCGTTTGACACTAGAATTAAAACGACGTCAAATAAGTCGGTTTAATATACAAATCGGTTTAAAAGAATTAGACGCCTTAGATTACTATGGCACTTTTGATGCTTTAGCGGCTCGCAGATGTGAAGCGATTAAAGAGTCTAATACCTACAAAAAACGAAAAAAATTAGCAGATTATTTACTGTATCGTGGTTGGGAATCGCCTATGGTTTACGATAAAATTAAAGAGTTAATTCCATAAAAAAAGAGCTTCAATACTATTGAAGCTCTTTTTTAAATTATTATGTTGTGACTTATAGGTTAAAAGATGCCCCAATATTAAATACAAACTGATTGTTTAATTTTTCTTCAGAACTTAAACTTCCACTTTCATATTTTGCAATTGGAAAACTCATTTCAGAGTACACTCCAAAACCATCAGTAAAGAAATATCTTGCACCAACGTGACCACCAAAATTTTTGGTACTAAAACTTAAACCAGGATACACATCTAATTCGTCCATACCAATAACAGAAGATAAATTAGCATTAAAACGGGCTTTAATATCAAAACGATCACCAAAGTCTGCATCTAAATTATCATTTACACCAAGAACATATGTTGAAGATACTCCGAACGAGATATTTTCTCCGACACCAAAATCGTAAGTACCGTTAATTCCTGTGCCGTTGTCTTGAAAGCTTGCGCCAATTTGAAATTTCTGATCACCTTTGCCTCTAAAAGCTTGTGCATTTGCGAATGAAACCACGCATAAACATGCGATTAATAGTAGATTTTTCATAGGATTTAAATTTTGGTCAAATATAGGTTTTATACTGAAATTTAGGAATTATATTTAGAAGTTCTCGTTATTGCGTTTTTATTTTTCCAATCAATCCATTTTTGTCCTTTTATTTTTCGCATCACATTATCAATATTTCGCATGATAAATACATTGTAAATCGCACGACTTAAGTTTTTAGGATGTCTTGCTATAGCACGAAGACTCATGGAAAAACCAGGTGTAATATACCGCATATAATGCCAATAGCCTTCTGGCATATAGAGTACTTCACCATGGTTTAATATTGTTTTATAACCGTTAGCTTTTTTTAATGCAGGCCATTGTTTAAAATCGGGATTTTGAAAATCGATATCCTCTCGTGTAATTAAAGCATAAGGGACTTTGTACAAGAATTTATTTTGTTTTTGGTCGAATAATATAATCTCTTTTTTTCCTTCAAAATGAAAATGAAAAATATTAGCCAAATCAATATCATAATGCATAAAGGTATACGAGTCTGTTCCGCCAAAAAACAGCATCGGTAATTTTTTCATCAGGCGAATGCCAAAATCAGGAAATGTAAAATCGTTTTGAAGCTGCGGGACTTCCTTTAAAATGTTCCAAAGAAAAATTCTATACTTTGTGGGTTCACGTTTTAGCAAATCAATATAATCTGCCATTTTCATTTTAGAATGTGGCTCGTTAAATCCATCTTTGTGGTTTACAGGTCTATCATCGTAAAGCGGAACCGTTTTATCGCCTGCAACAGATTTAATATATTCTAAATTCCATTTAGAATAGGCTGGCCAATCATCTATAAAATGCTCAATTACCACAGGTTTTTGTGGCTTAAAATAGTGGGTTATAAACTCCTCTTTAGTAATTGTTTTTACGCGAGGTATGTCTTGCAGATTTAAAGTCAAAAGTGAAAAATAATTAAACCTGCAAGGTAATAAAATGTTAGCTTATTATTTTATCTGAAGGTGTATTTTAGACCAAATATCAGATTGCCTTTAGGCATGGGTACTAAATTCGCTTCGGTGTATTCTTCATTAAAAATATTGTTTGCAATGACCGAAAACTCTAGTGTTTTTAAAGTGTAATTAACACTTGCATCTACTACTGTATAGCTATCTCCAGCAGTACGTTCGGCATATTTGTAAATTATAGATTGGGATACGTTTTTTATAAATTCTGAACTATATCTCCCTACAATATGATGCTTTAAAGAGTTTATAGAATATCTTGAATAGTCTGCATTTACATCTTGAACTTCATCATTTATATAAGTATAAGACACATTAATAGTTTGAGGGTTTGCGCCTATTTCAAAGTCGTAATTTAAGTAAGCATCTAAACCTTTAGTGTTTAATTCTCTAATGTTCGACGCTTCCCATAAATCGTCTTCATTGGTTTTAGTATAATCAATTAAATTTTTAGAATCTCTGTTAAAAAGAGCAAGTGATGCTGAAAAATTCTGATGATTATATTTAATACCAAGTTCTTCTGCAATGGCTTCTTCTGGATCTAAATTTTCATTTCCAAGCGTTGTCGGATCGCTATAGTATAAATCTGTATATGTAGGAATTCTGTAAGTGTAGCCAATGTTTCCGTATACTTTAAAATTAGAATTAATCTCGTAACCTAAATCTACTCCTGGAAATGCATGCCATTTAAAATCTGAAAAATAAGTGACAGCAACGCCTGGAGTAATATCGAGTTTATCATTTAGTAGTTTAAATTGATGCTCTAAAAACATAGAAGACATAAAACGATTGTGATCCCCCAAATTATTACTAACAATATAGGTTTTAGATAAGTCTACACCAAAACCAGTAATTCCTAAATCCGAAGTATAAGAACCGTTTAATTCTGTGCCTACTTTATTGGTAATATGTAAATTTCTGTAGCCTGTAGGTTGGTCTCTAGTATATAAATACATGTCTTGATTGCGTCTCCAATATACTTGAGGTTTAAAAATCCAACTGTCTTTTTTAATTTTTGTAGAGACACCTATTAAACTAGTTTGTGTTTCTTCGTATTGTTCTGTAGCGCTTGGAGTAGCGTAAAACCCATTGGCTCCAAATTTACGTTCAGACATGCTGGCTATAACATTTATAGGAAGTTTACTTTTATTGAATGTACTTTTAAGAAAATAATTCTGATTGTCGTAATCTGTATTATGTCTATAACCTTCAGACGTATTTCTAGAGACATGAACCAAATGGTTAGAATCTTTTAAATTTACACCGCCAGTAATCGCGCCATTTAAAGTGTGAAAAGAACCTGCTTGAGTTTCTACAGAAAGTAAATCTGCGGTTTGTCTTTTAGTAACAATATTTACAGCTCCCGTAAATGCATTTTGGCCAAATACTCTTGCTGCTGGACCAGAAATAATTTCAATACGTTCTATAACATCAATAGGTAAAGCCATATTTAATGTATGGTGGCCAGTTTGAGAATCTTCTACTTTAATACCATCTATAAGTAGTAAAGTTTGGTCAAAACTACCGCCTCGAATATATAAATCGGCTTGCATACCTGCCGTACCACGACGTCTAATATCTACCCCAGCAACTTGCTGTAATAAATCGGCTACATTTGTTGCTGCAGATGCTTTAATATCTTCAGCTGTAATAATATTTATGGATCTTGAGTTTTTAGAGAATGGTAATTCTATTCGACTAGAAGTTATAATAACTTCATCTAGTGCTTCTTCGGGCATAGCTTCTTGTGCAAATGCAAAAGTAGATGAAAGAATAGTTAGGGCTGATAAAATTTTAGTTACTGTCATGTGTTGAAATTAAAACGCTACAAATGTCGTAACTTTACGGACTATTAAAATAGTCCAGTTTTAAAACAATGAATAGTCCGGTTGAAGCTCTTTTTATAAAATTAATTGATTTTGATAAAACGAAATCAAAACCACTCTATATTCAGGTTTCAGAGCAAATTGTGAATTTAATACAACGTGGGTATTTACTAAAAGGAACGCTTTTACCAGGAACACGAGTTTTAAGTCAGTTATTAAAAATTCACCGTAATACAGCTGTTGCCATTTACGATGAGTTGGCGGCTCAAGGCTGGGTAGAAATTTTAGCTAATAAGGGTACTTTTGTGTTGTTTCCTGAACAAAAGACGGCTAAAATTAAAGCCACTGTTCAGCAGTTTAATCAGGCGTATGCGTATTCAGAAACTACGGGATTTCCGTTTCAAAATGCTTTGCATTTAGCATCTACACAGCAAACCACTAAAGCGGAATATGTTATTAACGATGGAAAACCAGATTTACGTTTACATCCAACCGTTCAGTTTTCAAGATGGTATAGTAGTGCGATGAAACGAAAACCTTTAATTAAAAAATGGAATCGGGCAGGAGATGGAGCGTATTCTGAATTTGAAAATCAGTTATGTAATTATTTAAATGCCACTCGCGGATTCCATATTAAACCCAATAATTTAATAAGTACGCGAAGTACAGAAATGAGTTTGTATATCGTATCGCAATTACTAATTAAACGAAACGATATTGTTTTGGTGGGGAATTTAAGTCATTATGCAGCGAATATGATTTTTCAACAAGTTGGAGCCACCATTAAAACAATTCCTGTTGATGCAGATGGATTAGATGTAGATTATATTAAAACACATTTTCAAAAAGGGAGAATTAGGTGTGTTTACATTTGCGCGCACAGAGATTATCCTACTACCATTACATTAAGTGCAGAACGCCGATTAAAATTACTGCAATTAGCAAAGCAGTATAAATTTGCGATTATTGAAGACGATTTTGATTACGATTTTCAGTTTGAAGGCTCCGCTATGTTGCCTTTAGCGAGTTCAGATGCTAACGGACTCGTAATTTATTTAGGAAAACTCGGGCAGTCTTTGTTTCCTAGTTTTCAAACAGGATTTGTTGTGGCACCCGGTAATTTAATTTCCGAGGCAAAAAATTACTTGCAATTATTAGATCAGCAAGGCGATTTAATTCAGGAACAAATGCTTTCTGAATTGATTTATGAAGGTGAGATTAACCGCTTAGTGAAGAAGAATATTATTATTTACAAACAACGTCGCGATGTTTTATGCGATAGTTTAAATACCCATTTTGGGGATAAGATTCATTGGGAATTACCCTCTGGCGGATTAGCGATTTGGTTACAATTTAAACCAGAAATTTCATTGTTGAAACTGGCTGAAGAAGCCGAAAAACAGAATGTCTTTATTCCTAAAACCATTTTATATCAAGATAAAAATACGTGTGCTATACGTTTTGGATTTGGCCATTTAAATGAAGAAGAAATAGAAGCGGTGGTGTCTACATTAAAGCAAATTTATGATACATTATTTTAGTGTATTTCTGAAGATGTAAGACATGTTAAAACAAAACAAACCCCGAACTTTCTAAAGTGTCGGGGCCGTCAAACAAACTAAAATGAAGTGCTATTTATTTTTTAAAAGAGTCTCTAAAGCCGTTACAATGACAATCTCGACATCTACATGATCTTGTTTTAAAACAGATAAACTGTTTTCTAATTTGGATTTATCAGTCGTGCTAATTGTTTTGTTGTCGAAATTATCAAGTATAATTTTTGAGACCTCCGACAAGTTTTTAGATAGAGGTTCTAAATCGTTTAAAAGTGGTGTTTTATTGAGTTTAGAAAAGGCTTCGTAGTTTTTGGACCATAGGCTTAAATACTCTTTAATTTCTGATTTTGTAGTCTCTGTAGGTGAAGTTAAATAGTCTTTTACTAACCTATTAAATTTTACCGCATCTTTAGCATCTACGGTACAAGCATCTGCAAATAACCGAAACGGGGAGAAGGTTTTATATTCCGTTCCGCCTTCATTTCTTGAATAGATTTTAAGCGGTTCACAAATATCCATTAAGGTTTCTAAAGAAGAAATATCTTGATTATTGGATAGGTTTCTTAGAATAACAGCTTTGTTTTTTATGTGTGTTAACCCTAATTCTTCTAGTCTAAAATTAACCACTTCTAAACGTTTTAACATATGATCCACATCGTTGATATCTTTAGGTGACCATAAACGTTCTGCAATTGCTGCAGTTCTTGGCCAAATTCTAGAATCTATAGTTTCACAAGTGGCAAGTTCGCTCCACATGGTGGCTTCTCCACCAAGTATTCGCGCTTCTTCTTCTGCTGTTAATGTAATGTCGCCAATAGGTTCATTTTGGTAATGTTTTACAACAGACTCCATGCGGTCTATATAAAATCCGTTAGATAAAATAGTATTGTAGCCTTGTTTTGCGGCTTCAATTAAAGAACCTCCTTTTGGCAGTCCTTCGTTTTCCGATCTCCAAGAATGAATTACTGCTGTAGTTGGCATGGTTGGTGTCATAATCTCATCCCAACCCACAAGATTTTTTCCTAATTTATTTAGTATTTTTTCTAATTTAATATTGAAATGAGTCTGTAAGTCATGATTAGTTTTTAAGTGATGTTCTTTTTTAAATTTCTGAATCGTTTCATTAGCGTCCCAATGTTTCCCTTCGTTTTCATCGCCTCCAATATGGAAATAAGGATCCGGGAATAATGGTGCGATTTCAGTAAAAAGGTTTTCTAAAAAGACATAAGTTTGGTCGTTTGTAGGATCTAAAGTGGGATCGAAAACCCCAGAAAAACGTTCTACATTATATGTTACTCCAGGTTGACTTCCTAATTCAGGAAAGGCTGTTAATATAGCAGTTGCATGTCCAGGAACATCGATTTCTGGAACGACGCGTATTCCTAACTTTGAAGCGTAAGCCACAACGTCTTTAATTTGCTCTTGGGTGTAAAATAATCCATCTGAAGCTAATTCGGTTAACTGCGGATATACTTTAGATTGTATTCGAATGCCTTGATCGTCTATTAAATGCCAGTGAAACACATTCATTTTAACCGAAGCCATAGCATCTAAATTCCGTTTTAAAACAGCCACAGGATGGAAATGCCTAGACACATCTATCATTAAACCACGCCATACAAATCGTGGAGCATCAGAAATTGAAACACCTTTAAAGTAGAATTGTGTAGCATTGTTGCTCGTTAATTGTAATAACGTTTCAATACCTCTTAAAGCGCCAATATCTGTATTTGCGGTTATAGTTGCTCCGGTGTTGGTTACATTTAATTGGTACGATTCATCGTTATCTACACTTAATTCACCTTTGGTTTTATAGCTGATTTTAATAGTCGCATTGCTATTCTCTTTTGCCGAAGTTGGGAAACCTGTATTTATAAATATACCTGTTCGTCCGGATAATCGTCTTAAAAATTGTGTCGCATTATACTGAACGCGTTCTGGAGACGGACCGTCTATAGAGATGGTTAAATCTGCTGTTATGGTTAGCGATTGCTTGTTTTCTTGTATGCTTTTGGGCCAAGGCATTACGTTGAAGGTCTCTGAGGATTGAGACCAACAACTACATGTTATTAAACCAAAAATGAATATGAAAATTTTTGTCATTGCTTAGAAATGATAACGTTTAAAGGCTTCTATAGCAGCATAATCTGCTAAGCCTAAATCATTGTATTTTTTTGCTGTTAGGCGATTTCTGTCTTCTGCACGAACCCAAAATTCTCTAGAATCGTCACCCTGAAACATAACACCATCTTTTTGTGATTGATGGTAAAATATGGCATGTCGTTTTTTAAGCACCTGGTCAGGACTCATGGGTACAGCCATTTCAATTTCGTAAGATTCCCATTCGTGCCAAGCACCACGATATAGCCAAACCCAACACGCGTCCATAAACGGTTTTGGTTTTAAAATATCGATAGCTTCAAATAGAGCATCTAAGCAGACTTTGTGCGTGCCATGCGGATCTGCTAAATCGCCAGCAGCATAGATTTGATGCGGTTCTACAGCTTCAATTAAAGAAGCCATGATATTAATGTCATCTGCCGTTAAATTTCCTTTTTTAATAGTTCCAGTTTCATAAAACGGAAGATTTAAAAAATGAACATTTGCATCGTTTACGCCTAAATAGCGTGTTGCCGCTAACGATTCGCTTTGTCTAATTAAGCCTTTTAATTGCCTTAATGCTTTAGAGTCTATATCCTTGTCTGTTTTTTCTTTTAGAAAGGCGATGATATCCTGAGCTTCGCTATTATCTGGGTTTAATTTGCAAATGATTTCGGCAAATTTTAAAGCTTCTTCATCTGAAACAGCAATGTTTCCTGAGGTTTGGTATGCAATGTGTACTTCGTGACCTTGTTCGACTAGCCTATCGAAAGTTCCACCCATAGAAATAACATCGTCATCTGGATGCGGACTAAAAATAATAACACGTTTTTTAGCTGGGTTTGCACGCTCTGGTCTATATGTGTCATCTGCATTAGGTTTTCCTCCAGGCCAACCTGTAATGGTATGTTGCAGTTTGTTAAACATTTTAATGTTTAAATCGTAAGCAGTGCCTTCTTCGGTTAACAGTCCAGACATCCCATTGTCGTTGTAATCCTTGTCTGTTAGTTTTAAAATTGGTTTGGTTAATAACTCGCTTAACCAGACTACGGCTTTTAATTTTAAGGTATCTGTCCAATGACAAGAGGTTACTAGCCAAGGTGTTTTTACGCGTGTTAATTCAGAAGAGGCTTCGCTATCAATAACAAAGGTGGTGTTATCGTGATCTTGTAAATAAGTTGCGGGTACGCTAGAGGTTTCTTCGCCTTCAATAGTTTTTTTAAGAATTTTGGCTTTGTTTAATCCCCAACCTAATAATACAATGCGTTTGGCGCTTTTTACGGTGCCAATACCCATAGTAATGGCTTTTCTTGGTACATTATCTATGCCTAAAAATGCAGGTGCGGCGTCTGCGCGTGTAACATGATCTAGAGTAATACTTCTAGTTCCAGAGTTTAAATGCGAACCAGGTTCGTTGAAACCAATATGTCCAGTACGTCCTATTCCTAAAAGTTGAAAATCTAATCCGCCGTACGATTTTATCTTCAATTCATAATCTATACAATACTGATATAAATCGTCTGCTTTTACCATTCCGTTTGGAATGTTTATGTGTTCTGGAAGAATATCTACATGATTAAAAAGGTGCTCATGCATGAAGTGAAAATAACTCTGAATATTGTCTTTTCCCATGGGGTAATATTCGTCTAAGTTAAATGTAACTACATTAGAAAAACTTAAGCCTTCTTCGTTGTGCATTCTAACTAATTCTTCATATACTTTTATAGGAGAAGAGCCTGTGGCTAAACCTAAAACACAAGGTTGATTTTGTGCTTCTTTTTCTTTGATTAATGCCGCTATTTCTTCTGCAACAATAATTGATGCTTCATTTGAAGAGTTGAAAATGACATTGTGTATTTTTTCAAACCGTGTATCTTCAAATTTTCCAGCCTCGGTGTAGGCTATACTTTTTAAATCAGTACTATCTACTTTCATTTTAATATTTTTTTTGTTAAAGCAAACGAGATGGCACTCCCGTTTGCTTTGTGAACTCATTCAACACTTATTAATGTAGTCTATGAATTAAAAATTAGATAAACCTGTATCCCACCAAAGTCTTGTGCCTCCAGTGTCTGGACCTTTTAACATACCCACGGCAGCATCTACATTTTCTCCGTTTGTATTCTTTTCGGTATCTACAAAATTGATTCTACGAATTTGAATATCTGTATCAATATCACCGCCACTGTTGTTTACAACCACAGGGAATACTCTTGGGTAACCGGTACGTCTAAACTCACTCCACGCTTCTTGTCCGTCAGGGAACATCGCAATCCATTTTTGAGTTATAATTTGTTCCAATTGCTCTTCATTAGATCCAGACTCATCGTATGCTATTTTAACATCACTTGGGTAAGTGTAGTTATTTGCTGCATTCTTAACATCTATATAATCTGCTGGAGAACTAGTGGTGTCTGCTAAGTAATCTTCTACGCCACTTGCACCAAATTGAGCAAATGAAGCACGTACGCCAGCTTCGTAATTTGTTTTTGCATCTCCAGCGCCAGCCCAACCTCTTAAGGCAGCTTCAGCTTTTAAGAAATATGTTTCTGCAGCTGTCATCCAAATTTTATCGGTTCCTGCTACAGCATCACCAACAGTAGAGTGGCTTCCATACTCTGTTTTAGCTTGAATTTCTATCCCTTGACGGATACCTTTGTAACTTCCTAAACTAGCGTCTGCAGGAGCATCAAAGTATTTTTCAATTCTATTATCGTTGAAACCAGTTAAAATAGATTCCATTTCTGCACTCATTAAAATATCGCCCCACACTTTACTAATAGTAAGTACTGGGTGAACAAATCCGCCCATGTCTACTAACATATTTTCAGTATCTAATAATCCAACTGGACTGCTTAAGGCTTTTTCGCCTTCTGTTTGTGCTAGGGTAGGATCTACTTTAGATACACGAATTGCTAAACGTAAACGTAAAGTGTTTGCAAAAGTCCTCCATTTTGCAATATCGCCGCCTAGTGAAGATTGATCGAAGGCTACAAATTGTGAATCGCCTTCAAAAGCTTCTAATCCTGTAATAGCTTCGTCTAAATCTGAAAAGAATGCTGTATACGCTGCTTCTTGAGAGTCGTATTCTCCAGTAGTATCGTAGTCGTTGTATTTGGAATAACGAATTGGTCCGAATATATCTGAGATACGGTGCATGGCCATTACTTTAATGATATTTGCTAAGTACACGAATTTAACACCGCTTTCATCTCCTGAAAGTTCAACTTGTTGTGTTATTTCCCTAGCGTATGGCATTACTCCGTTACCGTCGTTAGCATCGTAAGCATCACTCCAAATAAAACCATTCCATCCATTAACTAAGGCGTAGGTCTGATTGTTAATATTACCTGCAAACGGTGTTGGCGCAGTCATATAGCCCGAAAAGACATCGGCATTAAGATTCTGTTGTAATTGGTAGTTCCAAGCAGGTTCTGCACGAATTACATTTGAAAATAATGGTGAAAATCTTGAGCCAATATGGTTGTTTTGTTGTGTTAGGCTTTCTTGAGAAATTCCATAAGGATCGGTATTGATATCTTCGAAATCTCCAGTACAGTTTGTTAAACTCATAGCAACAACTGTAGCTAGTGTGTATTTATATATGTTTTTCATGTTTCTTAGAAATTTACGTTAATGTTTAACCCGATACTTCTTGTAGAAGGCTGGTTATAAATGTCTACTCCTTGTAATCCCATTCCTGTACTAGCAGCAATGTTCGGGTCGAATGGTGCGTCTTTATAGAAAAAGAAAAGATTATTTGCTATTAAAGAGAAGTTGATATTATCTACTAAACTGGTGTTTTCTAATTGTAATCTGTACCCTACAGACAGTTCTCTTAAGCTAACATTAGTAGCGTCGTAAACATATTCTCCTAACATACCATCTCTACCTCCAATAGCATTGTAATATTCTTGAGCACTAATTTGAGAAGCAGCTCCGCTTTCATCAACTACGTTAACCATACCGTCATTAGTATTTCTTGTATTTGCAGAGGCTTGAGATACACCGTATTTATCGTTTACGGCTTCTGTTACACTCATTACATCTCCACCAAATTTACCGTCGATAAGGAAGTTTACATTAAAATTTCCAATCTCGAAACTGTTGTTCCACCCTAAAGTAAAGTCTGGTTGTGCATGCGCTACAGTTTCAAAATCTGTAGACATTAAGGTTCCTGAAGAGTTAATAACTGGAGTGCCATTTTCGTCTCTAATTAAAGATCTTGCTTTAATACTACCAAAGTCTTCACCTTCTATTAAAGAATACTCGTAACCATTTACACCTCTAGCTGTAATAATAGCTTCGCCGTCTTGTAGTGAAGGGTGTACAGCAACTACTTTATTAGAGTTTTGTGCAAAGTTTACTGTAGTGTTCCATGTAAATTTGTCTGTTACAACAGGTTTTCCAGATACCACTAATTCGATACCATCACTAGAAATTTCTCCAGCATTTACAATGTTTTGAGAATATCCGTTAGGATTAGGTTCTGCTTGGATATAGAAAATTTGGTTAAATGTATTCGAGTTGTAGTAAGTGAAATCTAAGCTTAATCTGTTTCCTAAGAATCTCCATTCTGTACCAATTTCAAAACCTTTTTGTCTTTCTGGTTCTAACGTTTCACCTTCTAATGGGGCAAATGTTGCTGTTCCAATTCCGGTATTTGTATTGTTAATAGCGTTTAAAGGCACTGTAGCATATACAGGAATATCTTTACCAACTTCGGCATAAGATCCTCTAACTTTAGCGAAAGATATAAAATCAGGCATATCAATCATTTCGGTTAGAACTGTAGTTAAACCAACAGAAGGGTAAAAGAATGAATTAGAATCTGTATTCACTAAAGTAGACGACCAGTCTGAACGTCCTGTAACATCTAAAAATAACATGTCTTTATAGCCAAAGTTTGCCGATCCAAATACAGATTGCACTTCTCTGTTAGAAACAGATTGTCTGATGTTGTTTGTTGAAGCAAAATTCGCAATTGTAAATACGTTTGGGTAGATTAAACCATCGCCATCACGACCAGAATCTAAATACACCTGATCTCCGATTTTGTATTTTGTTAAGCTTGTTCCTAAAAGTCCAGAAAATGTAAAGTCTTCACTAAAATCTGTATTGTAATTAGCAATTAAGTCGATGTATTGTTGAGAATTCTCCGTTTTTTCTAAAATGTAACGTCCGTTATCTCCAGAGTTTACAGGATCTGTTCCAGCATATTGTCTTTTATCGAATGTATAAAAAGATTTGTCAAAACTTCCTCTAGACTGTAAAGAGAAGGCATCTGTAATTTGATATTTTACAGATACGTTTGCTAAAACACGTTGTGCAATATCTTTACTTGGATTACGATTAATTAACCAATATGGATTTTGCTGAATGTTTTCATCGAAAGATGTTGCATACTGGTCCATTTGGTTTAATTCAGTATTAAAATACTCGTACTTGTCTTTGTATAAATCTCTGCTAATTCCAACAGGATGTAAATACACACCAGTTAACGGATTAGAGTATAAACCATTTGTAGGTCTGTTCCAAATACGTTGGTCTGATAGGTTTATACTTGCTGATACATCAATTTTTTCGTCTAAAAACTTAGCCGTTTCTCTTAATGTAATATTGTTACGCGTTAAGCGGTTTTCTGGAATAACACCTTCACCAATAGTATTTGCATAAGAGAAATAGGTTTGAGCTTTTTGGTTTCCTGCTGTTAATGATAAGGCATTAATAGATGTAAATCCTGTTTGAAAAAAGTCTTTAGCATCATTAGATAAACCATCTGTTTGCGCTCCCCAAGATTGGGCATCGGCAACACGACCATTTTCTGCAATGGCTTGTCCTACAGACAAACTTTGATATTCCGATTGTAATTCCGGTAAAGATGTAACGTTGTCTACCGTAAAACTAGAGTTGAAGTTTACAGCTAAAGCACCGTCTTTACCTTTTTTAGTTGTGATTAAAATAACACCATTTGCACCCTGACTTCCATAAAGTGCAGAAGCAGATGCTCCTTTTAAAACAGTCATACTTTCAATATCGTCAGGATTAATTAAAGACATTGCATCACCACCATCACGGTTACCCGTTTGGCTACCAAAAATATCGGTTCCTGCTTCACTTCCGTTAGATCCGTTTCCGCTGTTAAGCATTGGAATACCGTCTATAACATATAATGGGTCGTTGTTTGTGGTAGAGGTATTTCCTCTTAACACTACTTTAGTTGCTCCACCTAAACCAGAAGAACTTCTAGTAATGGTTAAACCTGCCGACTTACCAGATAAACTATTAATAGGGTTGGTTTGTTTTACACGAGTTAGTTCGTCTCCACCAACTTCTTGTGCCGAGTAGGTTAATGCTTTTTTCTCTTTCTTAATTCCTAAAGCGGTAACTACAACTTCATTTAATTGTTCGCTGTCTTCGCTTAATTCTACATTGTAGGTGTTAGACGCTGCTATGGTTACTTCTTTAGTAGTCATCCCTAAGTACGAGAATCTTATAACGTCGCCAAGGTTTGCGGTAATTGTGTAGTTACCATCAAAATCTGTAAGTGTTCCATTGGTTGTACCTACTATAAGTACATTTGCTCCTGCAACAGGCATGCCGTCTCCAAGAGAGGTTACAGTTCCAGTAATCTCTTTTTCTTGAGCAGATACATGTTGTATCCCTAAGAATAGAAAAGAAAACAAGAAAGTCATTCTTAAAAATTGTTTCATAATTTGATTGTTTAGTCTCGGTTATTTGATTCAAGTTTATCCCTTTTTACATTTGTTTTAAAATAAAATATCTAAACGACATGATTTAACATATAAATAACATTAAGCTATGGATAAGCGTTTTTTGAAAAATAAAGAAAGGTTAATTTAATTGTGAATTAACTATTATATTATTAAAATTGCTTAATTATTGTTCGTGTTTTCGACGAAACGCTGTAGAATCTTAAAAATCATGCCTTTGTTTACACTAGAAGTAAAGCAATCCATTTCTGTTAAATACCACATCCTTTTTTGGCTGGGTTACTTTATGTTTAACGTTGTACGTTGGGGCAGTTATTTTAACGATTATTGGTACTCATTGAAATCCAACTTAATAGAGTTTCCAATACATATTATAGTGGTATATATTAATGTGTACTATTTAATTCCAAAGTTAATTTTACGTAAACGCTATTGGCATTATTTGTTTTCAATACTCTTTATGTTGGCCATGGTTTATCTGGTAAGAACCGGGTTAAATTATGTGCTTGTAACTAAAAGTATTTGGCCAGAAGCCGAAAATTCAGGTCGATTTTTAGAATTAAATCATATAGTTGCTGTGGTTTTAGGCGAGTTGTATGTGATAGGATTTGTTACTGCCATAAAATTATTGATAGACTGGAGTATAGAAAAACAACGTAATGAGGAGTTGGCTAAGCTGCAATTAAGTACAGAACTTAAATATTTACGTACTCAAATTCAGCCACATTTCTTTTTTAATACTTTAAACAATTTGTATGCGTTAACATTAACAAAGTCTGATAATGCACCGCAACTGGTAATTAAAATATCAGATATGATGCAATATGTGTTGTACGAAGTTAAAAGCTCTAAAGCCGATTTGTTTGAAGAAATAAATCACATTAATAATTTTATAGACATTGCACGTTTACGCTTTAATGAAAGTATTGATTTTGAAACTGATATCACAGGAGATATAGAAGATGTAGAAGTGCCGCCTTTATTGTTTTTAACATTTATAGAAAATTGTTTTAAACACGGTTTAAAAAATAGCGACACCGTTACCGTTAAAATGAGCTTTAATGTTGTAGGTAAAGAACATTTAGAGTTTAATTTAGTGAATAGTTTTAAATCTAATCCCGATATTACACACGAACAGGGTATAGGCATTGCCAATACCAAACGCAGATTAAATTTATTGTTTGGTAGCAATTACATTTTAGAAACTACTATTAAAGATGATACGTATAATCTGTTCTTAAAAATTCCTATTCGATGAAAATTAAATGCTTAATAATAGACGACGAATCTTTAGCGATTAAAGTTATAGAGGATCATTTAAAAAACTTCGATCATATAGAGATTGTTGCTACTTTTAATAATCCGTTAAAAGCGTATCCTATAATTGAGAGTGAAAAAATAGATGTTATCTTTTTAGATATTAATATGCCACAACTTAATGGGTTTGCGTTTATAGAAAACCTAAGTTATAAGCCATTAATTGTGTTTACTACGGCCTATCGCGAATATGCTGTTAAGAGTTTTGAACTTGATGTTTTAGATTATTTGGTAAAACCTATTCCGTTTAATCGCTTTTTAAAAACAATCAATAAAGTCTATCAGCAAGTCTATTTAAATAATGCGTCTTCAGAATCTAATATTCAGCAAGAGCCTCATATTTTTTTAAAGGTAAGTAAGAAATTAGTTAAGGTAAATTTAAACGATATTCTGTATATAGAGAGTCTTAAAGATTACATTAAAGTGATTACGCCTCTTGGAGATTATGTGGTTCATAAATCATTAGTTGCCATTTCAGAAGAACTACCAAAATCTAATTTTTTACGGGTACATCGCTCGTATACCATTTCCATAAATAAAATAAAATCTATTGAGGGTAATACTATAGAGATTGCCAACCGAAAAATACCAATAGGAAGAAATTACGTTAAAGTAGCCCGCGAACGTATTTTTAATAGTGACGATTCTCAGAACTAAATAATCATATATTAATTTAAAATCACTTACTAAATCATCATGTCTAAAACCTTAGAAAATCAAGAGTCACAGAAGAATAATTCTTTAGTGCCTATATTCATTATTGCTGGATTATTTTTTATTTTCGGATTTGTTACTTGGATTAATGGGGCGTTAATCCCGTTTATGAAAACTATAAATGAATTAACAGATGCGCAGTCTTATTTAGTCGCTTCTGCATCTTATATTTCATTTGTTGTTATGGCTTTGCCAGCGTCTTATATTATTGAAAAAGTAGGGTATAAAAAAGGAATGTCTTTCGGCTTGGCGCTTATGGGAATTGGTGCTTTAGTGTTTATTCCTGCAGCAGAAGCTCGTACATATACGCTGTTTTTAACAGGAATTTTTATTCAAGGTTTAGGAATGACTTTATTGCAAACAGCATCTAATCCATACATCACCATTTTAGGACCTATGGAAAGTGCAGCAAAACGTATTGCAATTATGGGTATTGCCAATAAGGTTGCAGGCGCCTTAGGGTCTTTAATTTTTGGAGCTATTTTATTATCGGGTATAGACGAAATTAAAGAACAGTTAACCTTAGTGTCTCTAGAAGAAAAAACAACCCTTTTAAACGAAATGGCAGATAGTGTAGTAATGCCTTATATTATTATGGCTGTTGTATTGTTTATTTTGGCCGTACTAATTACAAAAGCACCATTGCCACATGTTGAAGCCGAAGAGGTTGAAGAGGATGATACAGATGGTGTTATTGTTGTTAAAAAGACCAGTATATTTCAGTTCCCTCATTTATGGTTGGGTGTATTAGCCTTGTTCTTATATGTTGGGGTAGAAGTTATTGCTGGAGATACCATTATTTCTTACGGTTTATCCCTTGGTATGCCAGGAGAAGAAGCGAAGTCGTTTACTTTAATGACACTTTTTGCAATGGTTGGAACCTATCTTTTAGGGGTGTTTTTAATACCTAAATACGTGAGTCAGGTAACGGCTTTAAAAGTTAGTGCTATTCTAGGTATAGTATTCGCTATTTGTGTATTATCAACTACCGGCTTTACTTCTGTTTTATTTGTAGCAGCACTCGGTATTTCTAATGCCTTAGTTTGGCCAGCTATTTGGCCTTTGGCATTAAATGGAATGGGGAAATTTACTAAAACAGCTTCTGCATTACTTATTATGGCTATTTCTGGTGGAGCGATTATTCCGCCGTTATACGGTGCTTTGGTAGATTCTAAAAAGGAAGTATTAATCGCACAAGGCATGGAGCAAGCTACTGCAACAGCAACCGCAGCAACATCTGGATATTGGATTTTAATTCCATGTTATGCTTTTATATTATTTTTCGCTGTTTACGGACATAAAATTGGTTTGAAAAAAGCATAAAATTCTATTGACGATTTTACATTTTTTAAGTGCAAATAGTTCCATTTCTTATTAAATTTTAACACCCTTGCAAAGGCTGCAAGCGATAAAGGTATATGAAAAAAATGTACCTTTATCGCATGTATGCTTTAGTTGATTGTAATAATTTTTATGCCTCTTGCGAACGCGTTTTTAATCCGAATTTACGCGGAAAACCTATTGCTATTTTATCTAATAACGATGGGTGTGTTATTGCGCGTAGTGACGAAGCAAAAGCATTACAGTTGCCTATGGGCGCACCTGCATTTAAATACGAGTCCTTCTTTAAAGCAAATCAAGTTCAAGTGTTTTCTTCTAACTATCCTTTGTATGGAGATATGAGTTCGCGTGTTATGCGTATTTTAGAACAATTTACTCCAGATGTTGAGGTGTATAGTATAGATGAAGCGTTCTTAGAGTTTAAAGGCTTTGAAAACTTCGATTTTGTTAATTGCGGACACGATATGCGAATGCGTATTTTAAAATGGACAGGCATTCCAACTTGTGTAGGTATTGCGCCAACAAAAGCATTGTCTAAAGTGGCAAATAAAATTGCCCGTAAATTTCCCGATCATACTAAAGGTGTATTTTTAATAGATTCTGAAGCCTCTAGAATTAAAGCTTTAAAATGGTTTAAAATTGAAGATGTTTGGGGAATAGGCAGACGCTTAGCAAAACGTTTAAAATTTATTAATTGTCATACGGCATACGATTTTACTCAACTTTCTGATGCATTTATTAGAAAAGAATTTTCTATTGTTGAATGGCGACTGAAACAAGATCTGTTAGGAAAACCAACCTTGAGTTTAGACATGCCATCTCCTAAAAAAGCCATTGCTACAACGCGTAGTTTTGAGGGAACTATCTCTGATTTAGATAACATTATAGAACGAGTATCTACCTTTGCTACAAGTTGTGCCGAAAAATTACGGAAACAAAAAAGCAGTTGCCATATGATTGTTGTACATTTAAGTAGCGATAAGCATAAAAAGGATGAAGCACGCGAATATGGCAGTAAAATGATTACCTTACCATATCCTACAGATTCGTCTCTAATTATCAGTACGCATGCTATTGCTGCAGCAAAACAGATGTTTAAATCTGGTGTAAAATATAAACGTGCTGGTATTGTAGTAACAGGTTTAGTTCCTAATGATGCGTTTCAATTAAACTTATTTGCATCAGAACACCCCAAACATAAACCTTTAATGCAGGTTATAGATGCTTTAAATAATAAGTATAAAGGACATACTATAAAATTAGGTAATCAGGATTTACAGCGTACTTGGAAAATGAAACAAGAGCGTTTATCTCCAAAATATACAACCAATATTAACGATATTATTATTGTAAAATGATGTTACATAAAACTCAAAATTTAACCTTTTTTACTCCAGAGATTATGCCAGATTCTGGTGCTGTTTTTGTGGATTCAGGAATTTCTGCAGGATTTCCATCTCCAGCAGACGATTTTAAAGAAGAACGTTTGTCTTTAGATGCGGAGTTGGTACGAAATAAAGAAGCTACGTTTTTTGCTCGTGTAAGCGGACAATCTATGATTGGTGCAGGTTTAGATGATAATGATTTGTTGGTTATAGACAGAAGTTTATCTGCAACACATAATAAGATTGCAGTCTGTTTTTTAGATGGAGAGTTTACAGTAAAACGATTAAAAGTAGATGGTGGGGAAATTTGGTTGCTACCAGAAAACCCTAATTACGAGCCTATATTAGTTACAGAAGCCAACGATTTTGTAATTTGGGGTATCGTTACTAATGTGATTAAAAGAGTGTAATATGAAGGATTATTTATCCTTGATTTTTACAATTCTTGTAATGGGTGTTTTAATATATAAAATAAGAACAATAATGATTCTGATGATCACGACTTTGATTAAAGAATAAACCTAATCTTGATATAACTAAAAAGGCCTCAAAATTTAAATTTTGAGGCCTTTTTTATATGAGTAATAAAATTGTTAATCGGCTAAGATTATAATTTTATTGTCTTTAGATTCTAAAGTACCAGACTTAATCTTAACAGTTAGTAACTTATTGTCAGACATGTGTGGTTCTATTTCAGGATGTAATTCATCATAATCTAAATGAGACTGTGTATGTACTTTAATTTTTACAGTTCCAGCTGTTAAAAGTGATACTATAGCCGCGTGATGATTAAGCATTTCAAACTCACCATCGACACCTGGTACAGTAACGGCATCTACTTCCGAACTAAATAAAGTGGCTTCTGGCGATACAATTTCTAAATACATATTATATATAGTTGTTTGTTATTTGTCTGTGGCCGATGGTTCAATTAAAAACCAACAACTAAAAACAATTAACTAATTATGCTTCTGCTAACATTTTATCTCCTGTTTCAATAGCTTCTTCAATAGAACCTTTAAGGTTAAATGCTGCTTCTGGTAAGTGATCTAATTCACCAGACATAATCATATTAAATCCTTTAATTGTTTCTTTAATATCTACTAAAACTCCTGGAATACCAGTAAATTGTTCTGCCACGTGGAATGGTTGAGATAAGAAACGTTGTACACGTCTTGCTCTACCTACAGCTAATTTATCTTCTTCAGATAATTCTTCCATACCAAGAATAGCAATAATATCTTGTAATTCTTTATAGCGTTGTAATAACTCTTTTACGTTTTGTGCACATTCGTAATGTTCTTTCCCTAAAATATCTGCTGTTAAAATTCTAGATGTAGAATCTAACGGATCCACCGCTGGATAAATTCCAAGCTCAGCAATTTTACGAGATAATACGGTTGTTGCATCTAAGTGAGCAAAGGTTGTAGCAGGAGCAGGGTCAGTTAAATCATCTGCAGGTACGTAAACCGCTTGTACAGATGTAATAGATCCTGTTTTTGTTGATGTAATACGTTCTTGCATCGCACCCATTTCTGTAGCTAATGTTGGTTGGTAACCTACGGCAGAAGGCATACGACCTAATAATGCAGATACCTCTGAACCCGCTTGAGTAAAACGGAAAATGTTATCTACGAAGAAAAGAACGTCTTTCCCTTGACCATCACCAGCTCCATCACGGAAATATTCTGCGATAGATAAACCAGATAATGCTACACGCGCACGTGCTCCAGGTGGTTCGTTCATTTGTCCGAATACGAAAGTTGCTTTAGATTCTTTCATGATGTTTTTATCTACTTTAGATAAATCCCATCCTCCATCTTCCATAGAGTGCATAAAGTCGTCTCCGTATTTAATAATACCAGACTCTAACATCTCTCTTAAAAGGTCATTTCCTTCACGAGTTCTCTCTCCAACTCCAGCAAATACTGAAAGTCCACCGTGACCTTTTGCAATATTGTTAATCAACTCCTGAATTAATACCGTTTTACCAACACCAGCACCACCGAATAAACCAATTTTACCTCCTTTTGCGTAAGGCTCAATTAAGTCGATTACTTTAATACCTGTGAATAAAACTTCTGTAGACGTTGATAAATCTTCGAATTTTGGTGCTTGTCTGTGGATTGGTAATCCTGAGTCACCTGCTTTTGGCAAGTTTCCTAAACCATCAATAGCATCTCCAATTACATTGAAAAGTCTACCATATACATCACCTCCAATTGGCATTTGTATTGGAGATCCAGTGGCTACTACTTCAGTACCTCTACTTAATCCATCTGAAGAGTCCATCGCGATGGTACGAACAGTATCCTCACCAATGTGAGATTGTACTTCTAGTACTAGAAGTGTACCATCAGGTCTTGTAATTTCTAATGAATCGTAAATTTTTGGAAGAGCTCCTTCTGAGTCGAATACAACATCGATAACTGGACCAACGATTTGTGCAACTTTACCTGTAACTTTTGACATTACTTAAATGTTTATAGATTTTTGCTTAATTTTCTTGAAAAATAACTATTTTTTCGCGCTGCAAATATAATGGTTTATATTTAAAAAGAAATATGTTTTTCTCTTTTTTACGTAAAACTAACCCCTTTAAATTGAAGATATTTCGTTTTTTTAGTGTGTAAATTGTATTCAGAGTAAGAAGAACACTTTCTTAGCTGAGATTTTTGATTTTAAATATATATCTAATTTATTTTTGAACGTGCTCTCTAACTAGAAAGCAGGACGTTAGCCGATTTAGTATTCTATTTTATAAAATTCTGGCTTTATAAAGCCAGAATTTTAAATTTTTTGATAACGTTAAAACAATAAAAAAGGCATTTAAAACTTAAGTTTTAAATGCCTTTTTTATACCGAGTATAAATACTCTTTATTCCACTGTAACAGATTTTGCTAAGTTACGTGGCTGATCTACATTTTTACCTAGTTTTACAGCAATATGATATGATAATAACTGTAACGGGATAGTCGTTAAAAGCGGTGTTAAGAATTCTGATGATTCTGGAACTTCGATAACATGGTCTGCAAGACCTTTTACACTTTCGTCTCCTTCTGTAACAATTCCTATAATTTTACCTTTTCTAGATTTTATTTCCTGAATGTTACTTACTACCTTCTCGTAATGCCCTTTTTTAGTAGCGATAACAATAACTGGCATTTGCTCATCAATTAAAGCAATTGGACCATGTTTCATTTCTGCAGCAGGATATCCTTCAGCATGTATGTAAGAGATTTCTTTTAATTTTAAAGCACCTTCTAAAGCAACAGGGAAATTAAAACCACGTCCTAGGTATAAACAGTTTTTAGCATCTTTATAGATTTCTGCTATGGTTTTCACGTAAGCGTCAGATTCTAAAGCTTTTTTAACTTTTTCTGGGATTAATTCTAATTCTATTAAATGATGACGGAAGTCTGAACTTGAAATGGTGCCTTTAGCACGTGCTAATCTTAACGCCATTAAGGTTAACACTGTAATTTGAGTTGTAAATGCTTTTGTTGATGCAACTCCAATTTCTGGTCCGGCGTGGGTGTAAGCTCCTGCATCAGATTCTCTAGCGATTGATGATCCTACGACGTTACAAACACCAAAAACAAATGCGCCTTTAGATTTTGCTAACTTAATAGCAGCCAAAGTATCTGCAGTTTCTCCAGATTGAGAAATGGCAATAACAATATCTTTTTCAGTAATTATTGGATTTCTATATCTAAATTCTGAAGCGTATTCTACTTCAACAGGAATACGAGCTAAGTCTTCAAAAATATATTCTGAAACCAATCCAGCATGCCAAGATGTTCCGCAAGCCACAACAATAATACGGTCTGCGTTTAAGAATTTTTTCATATTATCCTCAATACCTGCCATTTTTATAATGGCTTCGTTTGCTAATAAACGTCCTCTAAAAGTATCTTGAATAGCGCTTGGTTGCTCGTAAATTTCTTTCAGCATAAAATGTTCGTAGCCTCCTTTTTCTATTTGTTCAAGGTTTAATTGAAGTTCCTGAACATAAGGGTCGACCATAGAATCGTCTTTTATTTTTCTAACTTTTATTTGTTTTCCTAAACGAATAATAGCCATTTCTTCATCTTCTAAATAAATCGCGTTTTTAGTGTATTCTAAGAACGGAGACGCATCACTAGCAATAAAGAATTCGTTCTTACCTACCCCAATAGCTAACGGGCTTCCTAGTCTGGCCGCAATAACTTCGTCTGGTTTCTTTTTATCGAATACAGCAATAGCGTAAGCACCTACCACTTGGTTTAAAGCAATTTGTACCGCTTTTCCTAGTTTTAGGTTTTCTTCTTTTTTCATAACATCTTCAATCAGATTAATTAACACTTCCGTGTCTGTGTCTGATTTAAATGTATAACCTCTTGTTATCAGTTCTTTTTTTAAAGATTCGTAATTTTCTATAATTCCGTTGTGAATAATTACTAAATCACCAGAATTAGAGTAATGAGGATGCGAGTTAACATCGTTAGGCACACCATGTGTTGCCCAACGTGTGTGCCCAATGGCAACACTACCTTTGGTTAAAATTTCTTTTTCAACACGCGCTTCTAGGTCAGAAACCTTACCTTTTGTTTTGCAAACTTTTAAATCGTCTCCGTCGTAGATGGCAATTCCTGCGCTGTCATATCCACGATATTCTAAGCGTTTAAGTCCGTTAATTACAATTGGGTAAGCTTCTCTGTAGCCTATATATCCTACAATGCCGCACATATATTTTAGTTTTTTTGTTTATAAATAATAAATATCTAATGCATTAGATAAATAATTTAAAACAGTTCTCGAACGAGATATTCTGCAGTAAATTATTTTCCTGTGTTGATAAAACTAAGTCATTTTTTGAATTAGTAGAATCTTTTATTAGAAAATTTTTTAAATGTACTGTTTGTCTTCTTTTATAATTATTTCGTCTATTAATTAGCACGCTTAGAGGTGCTATATTAAAATAATTAGGGTTGATAACACTTAAAACCTAGTTGCTTGTGTTAAAAAAAGTGTTTTTTGCAATAGTTTAAAATAAGAATCTGATATTGTGACAGCTGCAATTGTATTTGCAGAAGTATACAGTGATTTTAAAGTGTTAGATTCTGTTTTACAAGTTTCACCTAAGGGAGGAGAATTGGTCCTTGGAACCATTTGCAAAACGATACTTACTGTTGTTTTTAGGTTGCAATCAAAATAATTTGTATTGACAGCAATAAAAAGAGTTAAAAAGAACAGTAGAATGTAAAGTATTGTAATGGCTCTTAACCTTTATTTCATATGTTTTCAGCAATAAAAACGTATTATTTTAAAACTTCTGTCATGTAAAAGTTTGAATACGCTTCGCCAAATTCTTCTTTGTTTTTGTATTCTAATACTGGTTTTTTAGAGTTATCTATATGTGTTACTATTTCCTGAGGAATATCTTCAGAACCAATAATTACAGCATCAGAATAATCTATAGCCACTTTCATTAAGTTATTGTAAGTCGGGTCGCTTAACGTATTTACAACATCGTCGTTAATATTGTCAAATTTTACTTTGGCACCCATATCTTTATTTAATGTACCCTCGTAACCTTGATTATATATAGAAGTTACTACTTTACTATCGTTAAATAAGGGTTCTTCAGCAAAATATTCTTTTAAATACAAAGGAAGTAAAGATGCTAACCAACCATGAACATGTATAATATCTGGAGACCAGTTTAGTTTTTTTACCGTTTCTATAACCCCTTTTGCAAAGAAAATAGCACGCTCGTCGTTGTCTGAAAATAAGGCGCCATTCTCGTCTGTTAGGGTTGCTTTTCTTTTAAAATATTCGTCGTTATCAATAAAATAGACTTGAATACGTTCTTTAGGGATCGATGCTACTTTAATAATTAGTGGCATGTCTAAGTCGTTAATTACTAGGTTTATACCAGATAATCTAATAACTTCGTGTAGTTGATGTCTTCTCTCGTTAATGTTTCCATATCTAGGCATAAAAATCCTAATTTGACCACCTTGTTGATTTACCATTCTAGGCGTTTCAAACGACATAGATGAGATTTCTGTTTCAGGTAAATAAGGAACTACTTCAGATGATACATATAATATCCTCTTATCTTTCATAAATTACTGGGCTTTTGAGAATTCAAAATAAATAACAAGCAAAATTACAAAAATTTATGCAGATTGCTAGTAAAATAATAACTTTGCCTCCGTTAATTTTTTATGAGGAGTGAAGATAATTACAGAACAATCGGAATTAAAAAAGGAAATAGAACGTTTAAAATCTCAAGGTAGGACTTTGGGATTGGTTCCAACTATGGGGGCTTTACATGCTGGACATCTGTCTCTTGTAAAGCGTGCTTTAGATGAAAATGATGCTCTTGTTGTTAGCATTTTTGTAAATCCTACACAGTTTAATAATCCGGACGATTTGGTGAAATATCCAAGAACATTAGAAACCGATGTAGCTTTATTGCAAACCGTTTCTAATGATATTTTAGTGTACGCTCCCGAAGTTGCAGACATTTATGGTGAAGATGTTACCGCTGTCGCATACGATTTTGATGGCTTAGAGCATAAAATGGAAGGGCAATTTAGACCAGGACATTTTGACGGCGTAGGAACAATTGTGAAAAGATTGTTTGAAATAATTACACCTAATCATGCCTATTTTGGCGAAAAAGATTTTCAGCAATTAGCCATTATCAAAAAAATGGTAGACAAGCATAATGTGCCTGTAAATATAGTGCCTTGCGAGATTTTACGCGAAGAAAATGGCTTAGCCATGAGCTCTAGAAATGTGCGTTTAAAACCTGAATATGCAGACGCTGCACCTTTTATATACCAAACATTGAAAACCGCCAAAGAGAAGTTTGGCACAGAACGTGCTAATATAGTAATAGAATGGGTTGAGAGTCAGTTTAAAAGCCATCCTTTATTAGAGTTAGAATATTTTGTAATTGCAGATATTGAAACTCTAGAAACCATAGCACATAAAAAAGAAAACACCTTATATCGTGCTTTTGTAGCTGTTTATGCAGACGATATAAGATTAATAGACAATATAGCACTAAATTAATTAACTTTGCCACATGCAAATTCACGTAGTAAAATCGAAAATTCACAGAGTTAAATGTACAGGAGCAGATTTAAATTACATTGGTAGTATAACTATTGATGAAGATTTAATGGATGCTGCTAACATTATTCAAGGTGAAAAAGTTCAGATAGTAAATAATAACAATGGTGAACGATTAGAAACTTACGCTATTCCAGGACCACGTAATAGTGGGGAAATTACATTAAATGGTGCAGCTGCTAGACGTGTGGCGCCAGGCGATGTGTTAATATTAATTACATATGGTATTATGGACTTGGAAGATGCTAAAACATTTAAGCCTTCTTTGGTATTTCCAGACGAGGCTACTAATAAGTTGATCTAAATTATTGAATCCAAAACTATCTAAAATACTAAAAGTCACACTCCCAATTTTATTGGGAGTTTTTTTAATAGCCTATTCTTTGTCTAAGGTATCCATAGACGAACTTCTCGTGTATTTTAAAAACGCCAATTATTGGTGGATTTTACTTGGAGCCATACTAGGTTTGCTAAGTCATTTATCGCGGGCATATCGCTGGTTATTTATGTTAGAACCTATGGGATATCATGTAAAATTGCCTAATAGTATCATGGCGGTTTTTGCTGCATATTTAATAAATTATACTATCCCAAGAGCAGGAGAAG
>NZ_LMAK01000001.1 GCF_001439665.1 Formosa algae | reverse complement strand
TGTTGTAGCCAGTTATTTGATTGTTATTATTTCGCTTTCCCAATTATTATTTTTCCTATGGATGATTAATAATCCGTCTTCATTAGTTGTCAATTTAGATTTTAGTTCTCCCTTGTTATTTATAAAACAACTTTTTCCTCCAGCTTCTATGTTCCAGTGTTCTCCGTTAAAATTTGACATTAAAATATTTAACGAATACTTTTTAGCGTAGTTTCTTAATTTTTCTATTCCGTTGTCAATTCCATTTTTAGAGTAAAAGATACTCGGTAAATAAAATGTATTATTAAGTTCACAAGATTTTTTCGGATGTAGTTCATTTTCTATATCTGCACAAATTGCAAAAGAAAATCTTTCTTCATTAATTTCTATAATTGGATTATTTTCAAAAGAAGGTTCAAAATATCGTTCCTCTCCGTCGTGAAGATATTGTTTTGTGTAAATTTTAATCAAATTATTTGGCAGGAAAATAAAAGAGCCAATGTGCATTTTGTTGTCAATTTTTATAGGTGCTCCTACAACGATTGTTATATTCTTTTCGACTGCATTTTTTTTCAAAGTGTTTAACTTTTTATCAAATTCAGTCATTGAAAGTTCTCTCGCTTTTTCTCTACAATATCCAGTTATAGACATTTCAGGGAAAATAATTAAATTAACTCCATTTTTAGAAGCTAAATCAATCATTTTGTAATGAGTTTCTAAGTTCTGATTAATCTCTCCAATTGTTGATTTAATCTGTGCTGATGCTATTTTCAATTTAGGTTGGGTTTTAATTGGCTACAACGT